>JAGWAU010000044.1:42332-57260 GCA_021296255.1 Alphaproteobacteria bacterium
GCACGTAGTCCGATCCGGCGTTCCCGCCGTCGGCGAAGCCGATCTCCCAGCCGTCGATGAGGAAGGGCCCGCTCGCCAACGCCGTTTCCAGGAACCCTTCCCGATCCGGCGCGCCCGGCATCCGCCCGAGAACTGCGATGACGAAGCGGCCCAGTATGTAGCCCTCGAGGCTCGACGCGTCCGCGGTAGCCTCCGGCCGCCAGGCGGCGAGCGCGGATTGGAACCGCTTCACCAGCGCATTGCTGGCGTCCCGCACGTCCGGCAAGACCCGGGTGGCCACCGCCGGACCGAATCGGCGCTCAAGCCGGCCGGCAATCCGGTCGAGGTCGACGATCGACAGCAACCCGAAAACGTACTTGTGACCGAACGACCGCGCCGCGTCGATCGCATCGACGACGTTGGACGTGGTCGCCGCCATCAGCACGACATCGAGATCCGCCTTCTCCAGCGCGAACAGAGTGCCGTGGATCGTATGGCTGTGCCAGGAGTAGGAAGCCTTGGCCAGGATCGGGAGACCGAGGGCCTTCAGCGCGTCGCGGTAGTTGGCCAGCACCGAGTAGCCGAACGCGTCGTCCTGGTAAATGACACCGAAGCGGCGCGCACCCAGCCGGCCGTGCATGTGGGCGACGAGCTTTCGGGCTTCCTCGGCATAACCGGTGCGGAGGTTGACTATGTTGGGGAAGCGCGCACGGTCACGCAGAAAGCCGGCGCCCGAGAGGATGCCGACGAAGGGCACACTGGCCTTGCGGAGGACCGGCGCCATGCGCAACGCCGTCGGTGTACCCAGGCCGCCTACGACGGCGAAAACGTCCCGGTCCGCCGCGAAGTGCGCCGCGTTGGCGGTGGCCGTGTTCGGGTCATAGGCATCGTCGCGCGACGTCAGCCGGAGCATCCTGCCCCTCACCCCGCCCCGGAGATTCCGCTCGTGGAAGGCGGCACGGATGCCGGCACGGTACCGGAGGCCCGTGGTTCCGCACACGCCGGTGAAACAGCCGCTCTGAGCGAAGGCGATACTGTCCTTGGTCACGCCGGGCTCTGCAGACTCCGCGGCGGGCACGGCTTCGGCGCATAACAGCAGCAAAAGCGGGATCGCTCCGCCCAGCCTACTTGGCATGGGCATCCGACTTTCCGGCGTTCGCGGCCGAGTCGGTCTTCCGCCCCGTCCCGTCCATTTTCGCCGGCTTCTCCGGCTTCGCCTTCGTCGTGTCAGTTGGTCGCGTTTTCGGCGCCTTTTCCGGCTTTTCCTTGGCCGGCTTCGCATGCCCGGGTTGCGCCGGCCCGCTTTCGTCCTCTTCGCCCGTATCGATGATTGTCCGGTTCACCATCGGCCTTTCGTTCCTCTCCGCAGCCGTAGCGACGCTCGTCGGTGCGACATGGCGGTGGCTGAAGATCGACAGATCGTCGAATATCAGCGAACGCAGCTTGGCTGTGCTCAGGTGATGACGTTCTCCGCGGGCGGCATGGAAGCGTCCGTCCATAAGGAAGCGATCGGAGTCGACATTTTCGAAACCGTGGGTCCCCTGTTCGCTGGCGGTGGACAAAGTGCGCCTGGCGCCTGCCAGGTTGTCCTTGGCGGGCAGCGCCGTTGCCGGGGTCGCCGCGGGCATGCGGCCGACGCCCGGTACGAAGCCTTCGACCATGTTGATGTCTATCGCCGATGAGTCGCCAGGATTCACGGCGGACAGCGTGGCGTCGCGAAAAATATTCCGCATCCGCTGCCAATACCGCGTGACCGTGACCGAGGACGGCTGGCTTCGGTACGCTTCCAGCAGGTCGGAGAAAACCTCGGCGCTGCTCTCGGCTTGCAGCCGCCGCTCCCTTGCCCTCGCCTTGGCGTTCATGACCACCGCTTCCGTCTGGCCCCTGCTGCGTGCCAGAAGTTTTTCCATCCGCCGGTTGGCGTCGCTGATGGATTGAATGCTCTCGGCGATGGCATCGCTCACGTCCCGGAACGCGGCGACGGTTTCCTCTATGGGGCGCAGGTACACGATATTGAGTGCCAACAGCTCGATGCCGATATCGTTGGCCTTCAGATAAGCGGAAACGTTCTTCAGCAGGCGGGTCTGGATGATGTCTCGATTGGTCGTGAAAATCAGATCGATAAATCGCGTACGATGAGCGTCAAAACGGTCTCGGGATCGACGGTCGCAAAGAGGTAGTTTTTCAGGTTCCCGATCTTGTATTGCAGTGCCACGTTCGCCTCGAACAGGTTCGCGTCGCCCGAGAGAATCGAAAACGAGACTTTGCCGGTTTCGTCGCGGGTCGCTACGTTCCGCCGGGTGATCCGCATGACCTTGCGCACATGGGCCTGTTCGACGACCGGGAACGCGTAGTGGATGCCGGGAGGGACCTCCGGGTCGACCACCTTGCCGAAGCGCGTGAGGACCGCCTGCTCTTCCTTCTTCACGATATAGACGCCGTCCGCCAGAACCGCCACGACGACGACCGCTGCCAGCGCCGCCAGCAACACGGTCTTGTGGTCTCGCACATAGTCGAAAACCGCGTAGATGATGCGCGTGCTCGGCGCGGGCGCTTCGAGAGCCTCCGGCATGGCTGATTCCCTCTACTCTTGTGCCTGTGTCGGCGAAGCTGCCGGCCCGGGTATTTCCTTGCCGTCCAGGTACTTGAAGAGTTCGTTGTCGGCCGGAAGCATCAGCGTGGTATTCTTGTCGATAATTGAATCGTAGCTGTCGAGCGCCCGGATGAATTTGTAGAATTCCGGGTCTTCGCGGTAGGCCACGGCCAGCGTCTCCAACGCATGGGCTTCCGCGCGTCCCAGGATGGTGGTGGCTTCGGCATGCGCCGCCGCCATGATCTTTTCGTGCTCGTTGATAGCGAAAGCCTCGATACCTATCGCCCGCTCCTCGCCCTCGCTGCGGTAGCGGGCGGCGATGCGGGCGCGTTCGGAGATCATCCGCTGGATGACGCTGGGACGGTTTGCCGCGGGCAGGGTGTATTCGACCAAGCCCGCCCTCACGACCTCTATGCCGTAATCCGCCGCGGCGACCGGTTTGACCTGTTCGAGGATTTCCTGGGACGCCTTGGTGATATCCTGATGCTGCAAGCCGAGGCTCACGAAGGCATCCCTGGACTTGTTGCTGACGACGATACCGACACTGGACCTGTAGAGATCGCTCAGCCGCGTTACGGCGTTGGCCTCCGTACGGATGGCTTCCACGTAGCGTATGGGATCCGAGACGCGCCACAACAGATAGCCGTCCACCAGGACGTTCTTCTGATCCTCGGTTATCAGCTCCTGCTTAAGGTTCACCAGCGGCCGCACGCGGCGGTCCACCTTGTAGACGATCGAGATCGGGGTCGGGAGTTTGAAGTGCAGGCCCGGCTCCTTTACCGGCGGAATGATCTTGCCGAAGTTCGTAAGAACGCCCCGCTCCGATTCATCGATCACGTAGCAGACGTCATAGACGAGGACGGCCGCAAGAAGGATTGCAGCCGCTGTCGCAAATCTCTTGCTTCTACTCATGGTGGCCTCCGACGGTTCCGGTGGCGGGTGTATCCCCGCGAGCTTGCGCGGAATGGTGAGGGCGTAGCCCGGCGGCGGCACCGCCGTTCGATGTCTTCCACAGCGCTACCTTGTTCAGCGTTTCTTCGCTCGGGACGATGATCTTGCTTCTGCCGGCGAGCGACGTCTCCAGCTTCTCCCGCCAAAGCATGTTGTGAAGCACTTCGGGCGCTTCCCGAACGGCACCGGCGACCATGCGGATGGCGTCGCTTTCCGCCGCGGACGTGATGGTTCGCCGCGCCGCTTCGCCCTTGGCCTGCTCGATTTCGTACGCAGCGTTTCCGTGCGCGCGGGGAACCAGTGACACCGTAAGGCGTTGGGCGTTGACGATAATGCGCTCCCTGTCGTCCTGGGAACTCGAGACTTCCCGAAACGCATTCATGGCGGCGTCGACGGGATTCACGGAGAGCAGGTTCACCTTCACGAGTTCGATGGCGTCGAGCAGCGCGCTGTCTCCACCAGGGAGACGCTTCTCGAACACGTTCTCGATGTGGGCCTGGAGCAATGCGCGCTCTACGTTCAGCAGGTTGTCCAGTGTCCGCCCCGCCACGAACTTCCGCAGTTCCTTTCGGATATTGTCGCCGATCACCTGTTCCGGGTTCGCCACGCGATAATGGTAGACGTAAGGGTCGCTCACCCGATACTGAACGTTTAGCGACATCGACATCAGATTGACGTCGCCCGTCAGATATTCGCCTGCCGTACCGGTGGTGACGGACTTCACCTCTCGGACCGGCCATCTGTCGGCTCGGGCGAAGGGCCAAGGTGCGAGATAGTGGAGACCCGGCGGCAGGTCGCGCCACGCCACGGCACCGAAGAGGCGCCCGTAACCGACTTCTCCGGGACGTACGACCATAAAGCCGCTCATCAGAAAAACGGCGATGAGAGACAGCCAGACGGTAGCCCCTGCCGGTGTGCGCGGGCGAAGGATACCCTTGACGGGCGCATTCCCGGTCATCCGTGCCCACCAACCCTTCATGGGCCCCGACAACGGTCGGAGGTTCAACAGCAGATCCTGATAGCCGCTCCTAAGCGCCCCCGCCCGGAAGCGCCAGAACATCAACGCGAAGAGGCCGAAGGCGCCGGCCCACTGGATCGTTGCCAGGGCGGGCGAATCCGAGGCGTCCAGATTCACCGCGAGCGACAGGCCGAAGGCGATCATGAGGAGGTCGACAGCGATTCCCAACGCCACCGTGACGACGATCACGGAACCGACATAGACGGATGCGAACCTCGCGCCGAACTGGTTGATGACGATGGCGATCGTCCCGGTATTGGTGGCCGGTCCCGTCATCAGAAAGACGAGGGCCGCGCCCGGGCTGAACCCCTTGGCGACCAGCGCCGCGGCGATGGGGGTGCTGGCGGAAGCGCAGATGTAGAGCGGGATCCCCACCAGCACCATGACCGGGTATGCCAGCCAGCGGGCGTATTCGTAGGCCATGAGGTTGTCGGGTATGGCGAGATAGAGCACTCCTCCCAGGATCACGCCGACCAGCAGGGCGAAGAGGATGTCGTCCGCTACTTCGATGAAGCCGTAGCGCAGGATGTGTCTGCATACGATGGTGAACGAGAGGCCGCTGAAGTCCCGCCCCTCGGCATCCCTGGGTGCCGCCGGGGCTTCTGGAAGCGAAAGGAACTCACGGTAGAAATCGGGCTTGACCCAGGTCATGGACCGCGCTTGGCCAATGCCCTCGTTCAGGCGGCCCAGCCATGTAACGAAGAATCCCCTAAGGGACCCCGGGCTTATGTAACAGTCGTCGTCGCCCGGTATAAGCGTCTTGTGGCTGTGATCGTGGTCGTGGTGATCGTGATCGTGGCCGTGATGGTGATGGTCGTGGTGATGGTCATGGTCGCTGTCGCCGGGATCGGGCTCGGTCCTGTCGCCGTCGCGGATCATCCCGATGCAGAAGATGCCGGCCATCACACCGGTTATGAAACTGATGACTGGCCGGACCACGGCAGCCACGGGACCGAAAAAGGCGTGAGTGACCAGGATCGAATCGGCGCCGGTCTCGGGTGCGGTGATCAGGAACGACATGCACGCCGACCGCGAGGCGCCCTTGCGCCTCATTTCCGCCACCACGGGAACTACCGAGCAGCTGCAAAGCGGCATCGGCACACCGATGCCCGCACTGGAGGCGACGGACTTCAAGCTGTCCCGGCGCAGCCATCTCAATATGGCTTCCCGCGAGATGAACACGTGGATCAGTCCGGACAGGAAGAGACCAAGGAGCAGCATCGGTCCCAGCAAGAGGAACGACGACCACAAGAAATCCAAAAACAGGATCATCTGATCCATGACACCGTCCCGTTAAACCTTCGATGGAAACACTATGTGCCGATCTTATGACATCGGTCAATGTTTGGAAATCGTGGCAGGAAAGTGGCGGCGCGCCACCGCCGATAACTTGGTCTCGCTCGAAAATCGACCGTATTAGAAATCCGCAAGTTGGGTTTTGGACTTCCACAAAATCTCGTAAATATTTTGTTATAACATAATTGTTAAAACAATACTTTAGCCATAACTGGCGAACCTCCAGCTAACCGAACCCCAATAGAATCCAGGAAAGGGATACTACTTTCCATCTGTTATTACGGAGCATCTGATCATCTTCTGGGCTAGTTGTGCTCTCATCTCCGACAACTTGGTCTCGCTAGAAAATCGACCGCGTTGGAAATCCGGCAGTTTGGTTTTGGACTTCCACAAAATCTCATAAAGATTTTGTTATAACGTAATTATACAAGCAGTACCTTAGCCATAACTAGCGAACCTCCAGTCAACCGAACCCCAATAGAATCCAGGTGTTGATTGGCATGTGCTACGGCCTTTGGCCTCTTCAGTTTCGACAACGGGAGAGTCAAGGAAGAACATTACGTGAATGGTAAACGTATGAAATAAGTCCGATTCTCCATCGAAGACTTCCCTGCAGAGGTGATCTCGCCTCACCGCGGTATTACGCTCCGTCGGTGGTTCGTCCAACAAACGACTCAGACCGTGTGAGAATTCGAAGTTCCGGGGTGCTCCTCCGGGCGTAGCACCGGGAGCATCGGTACGAAGCGCGACGAGGCCAGGACGGCTGCGCTGTCGTCCATGTAGATGGTATCGGTAAAGTCTAAGACGACCACCTCGTGGTCCCTGATATCGGCGCCGATGGTCCTCATCAACCGGGCTGCGGAGGCGATTGTGAAACTGCCTTGTCATCATTGGAATGATACACAGATAATACATATAGGCTCGACGAGACCCCGAACTTTTCACTAGTCCCCTTCCTTGAACTCCGCTGAACGGTCCGGTGTCTTCTCCCTTCTCCCTGCCGTCGAGCCCGACCGTGTCATTTCGAAATGAAATCAATATGAAAGTCGGCAGCGGATCTCTCCCTTCGCGCCGCCCTGTGACAGGCCGGAGTTTGCCACGCTCCGCGCGGGGTCGGGTTTGCGGGCGCCCTCGGGACCGGCTTGTCAAAAAGTGGTGAACCGGAAGTCTCACCACGAATGGACTGAGGAGCCAAAGGCCCGGGACTCGGCCCCTCGGATGCTCTAAACACTCCCACTATCTGAAGTGCCGAACACGATGACCAGTTTTCCGGGATCGCTTCTCGACGGCTACCGTTCGTTCAAGGACAACCGGTATGCCCGAGAACACGCCCTTTACCGCTCGCTCGCCGAGCTCGGGCAAACGCCCGAGATCATGATAATCGCCTGCTGCGATTCCCGGTCAGCGCCGGAAACCATCTTCGATGCCGCCGTGGGCGAGATCTTCGTCGTCCGCAACGTCGCCAATCTTGTGCCGCCCTATGAACCGGATGGCGCTTGTCATGCCACCTCCGCCGCGCTCGAATTCGCTGTACAGAGCCTGAAGGTCAGGCACATCGTCGTGCTCGGCCACGGGCGCTGCGGCGGTATCCGGGCGGTATTGCATCCGACGGCGGAACCACTGTCTCCAGGCGACTTCGTCGGTAATTGGATGAAACCGCTCCGACCCGCCGCCGGCGCCATAACGGACGACGGCCGGTTGACGGGCGCCGAACAGCAAACCGCCCTCGAACGCGCGTCGGTACGCTGTTCGATCGCGAACCTGCGGACCTTCCCTTACGTCTCGATTCTCGAGAACAGCAACCGGCTCAGCCTGCACGGCGCTTGGTTCGACGTCGCCGACGGCGAACTGTGGACGATGAACCCGGACACCGGAGACTTCTCCAAGGCGGAGTAAGGCGCAGGCGCCTGGGGACCGAGGCGTCGATGGCGCGCTCGGCTTGCGGAGCAATCCGATCACCCGGGAGCAGCATCGGACGCCGTCCTGTGTGCTGGCACACTTCTCCTGGTCCGGCTGACTGCCGGCAACGCCCCCGGGGCCATAGAGTTTCTTATCCGAACTGGAAGAAAACGGTATTGGAGCTTATCGACGGGCGCCGTCATGATCCGGGAACAAGCTTGGTACACGTGGTAACACCGTCGGACGCCGGACGGGTTTTCCCATCCCTTTCCCGTCTGGTGGCCTGGGCGCCCTCAGGCGGGTATCACCTCTCTCCCGCCTGAGGGCGGCGACCGAGCTGTCCTTCTCGCCCGGCGCTTGCTGCCCCGTCCGGGTGTCCGGAGTCAGCCCTTCCCGTCGCGAATGAAATCGTAGATGTACATCTGATCGACCTCGGGATCTTCGGCGGCAAAAGCCTCAAGGACATCGAGCGCCGCCCGTGCCGCGTGATGACCGCGGTGTTCGGCAGCGGCCGATTTCACGAACAGGGAGAGATCCTTGTGAATGATCCCCGCTGTGGACCAACACTGGTAAACGCCCGATAGCAGGCATCTCGGGAACCAGGTCGAGCTCATGAAGTTCTGTCCGGACGAGACGTTGATCACGTCGAGCATGGTTTTCATGTCGAGACCGCCTGCGGCGCCGTAGGCCAACGCTTCGCTGTTGGCGACCATCGCGATAATGGCGAGGTAGTTGTTCAGCAGCTTCATGCGCTGGGCCTGTCCGGCTCCATCGCCGACACGGAAGATGTGCTCGGAGATCGCCTGAAACACCGGCTCCAGCCTGGCAAAAGCCGCTTCGTCGCCCGAATATATGACGGTCAGGGTTCTGTCGCGCGCCTTCAGGACACCCCCGGAAATCGGCGCGTCGACAAAGCCGATACCTCGCGCCGTGAGCCGTTCATGCGCAGCCACGGAGGTTTCCGGCGACACCGTGGACGTATTGACCACGATGACGTCGTCACCGGCGTCGCTCTCGACAATTTCCTCGACGACCGCCGCGATGGCCTCGATGGTGGGGAGACTCAGGAAGATCGCAGTGGACTGGCCGGCGACGTCGGCGGCCGACCCGCCTACCGTCGCGCCCTCTGGCGCTCGCTCCGGCGTACCGGCGACGTCATAGACCGCCATGTCGAAGCCCGCTTGGGCGATGTTGTCCGCCATGGGCTTGCCGATGTTGCCCAGCCCGATGAATCCGATCGTTTCGCGCCTCATGGTTCGATCGTCCTTCCTATATCCTTTGAAGAAAACTGTCGTTCGATTCGGATCGGCATCGCTCGACTCGCCGTTCCCCCAGCGAAGCTGTCCGGTCCAGGGCGCTCGGCTTCCTTGCCAGCAGCGACAGGTGCCGGCTGCCGGTCCCGAAAACGATCATCGCGCCAAGCTGGCCACCCGGCTCCGTTCCGCCGATTCATCTCCTGCGCGATGGCAACGGCGCGTCCACATAAAGGAGGGGCACACCGTTCGGCGTGCCCCCCAAAGAACAGATGTACGGTGAGTTCCGCGCCGGACTACAGCAGTCCCCGCGACTCGACCACTTCGAGGAACTTGGTCATCCCCTCCTGCTCCTCGAGGATACGCCGAACCAGCTTGGCATCGAACTGGCCCTTCAGCGCCTTCCACGCGCCGAGCGACGCCTCGCGCCAGAGATCCAGTTCCGCCTCGGTGGGGAAGTAGATCGTGGCGCGGCCACGCTTCTCGATCTCCGCGCGCTGGCTTTCGTTGAAATTCTTGTCCAGCTCGTAGGAGATGTCGAACAGCTCGCGCCCCGTCCTTGCGATGGCGTCCTGCGCCCACTGCGGATACTTCTGGAACCGCTTGAGATCCATGAGCTGCATCTGGCCGTTCCACGTCCCGTCGATGATCGTTGCGTGGGAGATCACTTCATCGTGCTTGTCGAGGACGAGATGGCAATCCGGAATGTAGATGCCGTTGACGATCTTGGCCTGGAGCCCCATGTAAAGTTGTGCCCAATCGTAGGGAACGGGTACGGCGCCCCAGCTCTTGTGCAGTTCGAAGTCGATCGGGCTCTTGGTGACCCGGATCTTGATGCCCTTGATGTCCGCTGGTGTTTTCACCTGACGGACGTTGTTCAGGTGTTGGCGAAAGCCGCACAGGAAAGCGAGGCTCTGGAAATGAAATCCCAACTCCTCCGCGGCCCGGGCGCGCACTTCGTCCCATAGCCAGCGATCGAAGATGTCTTTGACGGCGTCGGCGTTCTTCCACAGCAGCGGCAGATTGATGAAGTCGAATGTCTGTCCAAAAGCGCCGACGTTGTAGAGCGAGATCTTCGCGATATCGACGGTGCCCTGGCCCATCTGCTCGACGCAGTTGTGCTCGCTGCAGAGCTTGCCTCCGAAAAACCTTTCCGTGGTGATGCGGCCGTCCGAATACTCGTCGAGAAGCTTGGGCATATGTTCTTCTGCGACGATGGCGGACGTCCAGAGTGGGTTATCGGCTGAGCCCAGGACCAGGTTTATCTTGTCCTGTGCTTGTACCGAATTCGCGGCACCGATCGTGACCAACGCAACCAATCCAATGGAACTGAGAGCAGCTATCACCCTTTGCATGTCAATCCTCCTTTGGAACGATACCCGCTGTCAGGCTCGTTCATCCTCGGTGGAGATCGCATGCTCACGACCTCCTCCCACGAACACTAGCACAAGGAGGAGCGATAATAGAGTTGACCGGATTCTCCGGGGAGACTACGGGAACGCAGGGTCGCTGATCGATTCTGCTGCGAGGAGATGAGCGATGATATTCGGCAAACCTTCTCTGACGGCTCGCATCGCGATCGGCAAACTGGTCGGGTTCGCAATCGGGTTGATCGGTTTCGTCTCGATGCCGGCGTTCTGGCCCGAAGCCGACCCGCTTATCCGATGGGGCATCCTGCTGTGGTATCCCACCATGGGCGCGTTCATCGGCGTGTCTGGCGTTTTCACGCACCACCCGGTACTGCATCTGCCGATGCCTTGGTGGTTCCAGGCACCGCTGATCGGCGCTTGGATGAACTTCGTTCTGACCTTCTTCGCCTACGACGCGATGGCCGCCGCGTTGGTGGCGATGTTCGGTGTCACGAATGCGTTCACCTCACCTTTCTGGTTTACGCTCGAGGGTGGGATCGTCGGTCTGATCATCGGCTACTCCGCAACCCGGTTCGGCGGTGAAGGCAAGGAACTGTTCGAAGGCCATGGCGGCGCCTCGACGTGAGTCGCTCCGAAGCGGCGCGGATCTTCCAGTACGCCAATGCGGTCGCGCAGGGACAGGGTGATGCATCGCGCAACCTGTCTGTCGAGTGGACGCAGATCTTTTGGCGCCCCGGCGTCGAATTCAATCCGCCAAGATCGGGTCAGTTCGCTTAGCACGTCCCCGGCTTCGGGCTCCGGTTCTCCCCTCAAGGGAAATACCGCGCCGTCGTCCAGCGGCGGCAAATCAGGGGCGGCACTGTGATCGACTTGAGCCACTTGGCGCTCGAACCTATCGGTGGCTGTCACGAGCGTGCCGGACGCGGGATCGTATCTCTCTTTTCTTGAGATGCAGGCCAGATATTCCGAACCCCTCGATATGGCCGCCGGGCCTTATCTCTCATGGCTGTCCCTGGCCTTCTTCGATAGGATAAGGGGGTTGGTTCTCAGTCCCTTGCCGCTGGAGTTCGGCAGGTACCGTTGCCGGACGGGACTCGTATCGAGGCGTTCGGCCGAAGATCTTCCGCCGTTCAGGCTGCTCAAGAAGACCGTGCGGGACGTGGCGCTCGGACGGAGCGGTTGACGGCGGCGAGCAACATGGGTCACCAGTGCTTTCAGGCGTCCAGGCCGCCGGACGGGAGACAGGAGAAGGCGGTTGTCCCCGCCCGGCGGTCCGAGTGACCGAGGGTCATCGGGAAAAAGGACCTTTCCTGAAGCAAATGCTTTGGTGGAGTCGGCTGAAACCAACCCCGGCGTGGCAGCCGACGGCCACCGGACGGCCCATGGTTGCCGCGGCCGCCACACTGCGCTGGCCCCGGGGATTCGTCTGCCGCGGGTTCACTCTTCTGTCAACGTTCGAATAGGCTGCTGCAACGTCTCGCCGTCAGGATTGGTGTCGTGACCGTTTTCCATACAGCGTGGTCTTCCACCCAAAGCGGTCGGCCATGCCAAGCTTTTCCGATCGATCCGTCGCCATGAACGATCGTCCGAGAATCTCGCTCTGGGACGTCACGGCCGAGGAAGCCGATCATGCTTTCCCGATGATCGGCGACGTCGCCACGGACTTGGCCATCGTCGGTGGCGGCTATACCGGACTGTCGGCGGCGCTCCACGCGGCCGAGCGCGGAATCGACTGTCATGTCCTGGAGGCCAGTCACGTCGGATATGGAGGCTCCGGCCGCAACGCCGGACTTGTCAATGCCGGTGTCTGGTTGCCGCCGCAGGATGTGCGCGCACGGCTCGGCGAGGAACGCGGATCGCGCCTGATCACGGTGTTGAGCGAGGCACCGGCTTACGTATTTTCGCTCATCGAGCGCCATCAGATCCGTTGCGAAGCGAGTCACAAAGGCACGATTCATGCCGCACATTCTTCGAAAGGATACGAAGATCTCGCGCGGCGCGCCGAGGAGTGGTACCGGCTCGGCGCGCCCGTGGACCTGCTGTCCCGAGAGAAGGCGTCGGAGAGAATCGGCAGCACGGCCTTTTTCGGTGGATTGCTGGATCACCGCGCGGGAACGATCAATCCGATGGGCTACGTCCGCGGTCTGGCCCGCGCGGCGCTGGCGGCGGGCGCGAGGATCTCGACGGGCGTGACGGCACGCGGGCTGCGCCGCGAGAGCGGCAAATGGATTGTCCACACCGATCGGGGCACCGTCACGGCCGACTCGGTGGTGTTGGGCACCAACGCCTATTCCGACGATCTGTGGCCGGGTCTCAGGCGTACCTTCACGATCATCCACTACTTCCAACTCGCGACGACTCCGTTGGGTGATCGCGCGAAGGCCATCCTGCCCGGAGGGCAGGGCTTGTGGGACACGGGAACCATCATGCTTTCCCTGCGCCGCGATGCGTCTGGCCGGCTGATCATCGGATCCATGGGCAAGGTTGTGGGCGGCGAGCGGGGCCTCTCCCGGCGGTGGGCGGAGCGGAATCTAGAGAGGATCTTTCCGGCGCTCGGCGGCGTCGATTTCGAGGCATCCTGGCACGGTCAGCTCGCCATGACGACGGATCACCTGCCGCGCATCCATCGTCTGGCCGAAGGTCTCTACACACCGATCGGATACAACGGACGCGGTATCGCGCCCGGCACCGTGTTCGGCCAAGCCATGGCCGAACTGTTGGACGGCGGCAAGGAAGAGGCTCTCCCTCTGCCGGTCACCGGTCCGAAGGCGGTTCCCTCGGCCCCGGTCATGGCCCGGCTCCACCAGTTGGTCTTCACCGCCAATCAGGTCCGGACATGCCTGGGATAAGTGGCGAGGCCCTTCGGCTTCTCGTCGTCGCTCACGCGCCATCCGGTCATGGCCGTTACGACCTGGATGACACCGCCGTCCCTGACGGGTCGTCGGCCCTATCGCGAACCTCGAAAGTCGCTTAACGTTTGCGGCGCCCGGCGGCGCGGCGCGGTCCGCTTTACTCGACGGTCCGGCCGGGCGGACCACGCAACTTCCAGCGGCGGAAACTTCAATGCCCACGGTTGATTCGACGAACAAGGAATGGATCGACAAGACGGTCGAGGAAGCGCTCGAGCCCGACCTGCCGATCTGCGATCCGCACCATCATTTCTGGGAATTCCGGTACGAACGGCCGGTCCATCATTACCTGCTCGACGACCTCCTGGCGGATATCAACGCCGGGCACAACATCGTCTCGACGGTCTTCATCGAGTGTGCCGCGATGTACAGGAAGGACGGTCCCGAGGAGATGCGGGTCGTCGGGGAGGTCGAGTTCGTCAACGGCATCGCCGCCATGAGCGCCTCGGGCCTCTACGGCGACGCGCGTATCGCGGCGGGGATCGTGGGCCACGCGAACCTGACGTTGGGTAGCGCCGTCGGTGCCGTGCTCGATGCACAAATCGCCGCGGGTGGCGGCCGCTTTCGCGGAATCCGGCACATCGTGACCTGGGAGGAGACGGGTCACTTCCCGCCGCCGCGCACGAATTCGGGGCCGCGCCTGATGCTCGATTCGAAATTCCGCGAGGGGTTTTCGGAGCTGGGCCCGCGGGACCTCAGCTTCGAGGCGTGGTGTTTCCATCCCCAGTTGCCCGAGGTCGCCGACCTCGCCCGCGCCTTCCCCGGCACCACGATCGTCCTCGATCATTTCGGCGGACCGCTCGGGGTCGGCCCCTATGCGGACAGGCGGGACGAGATATTCGATAGCTGGAGTCGGAACATTACCGATCTCGCGACCTGCCCCAACGTGGTTGCCAAACTCGGCGGCATCAACATGGATCTCAACGGCTTCGGCTGGCACGAGCGGGAGCGGTCGCCGACCAGCGTCGAGCTCATGGAGGCAACGCGACGCTACTACGAGCACACGATCGACGCCTTCGGTCCGGACCGCTGCATGTTCGAGTCCAACTTTCCCGTCGACATGATCAGCTGCGGCTACGTAGTGCTGTGGAATTCGTTCAAGCGCCTGACCGCGAACTATTCGGATGCCGAGAAGGCGGCCCTTTACCACGACTCGGCGGCGCGGGTGTATCGGCTGTAGCGTCGCCCGCGGGCGATCGGGAGAAATGGCAGATGAAGGTATTCGTGACGGGCGCCGGCGGCTTCACGGGAATGGCGCTCCTCAAGAGGTTGGTCGCGCGCGGTGACGGGGTCGTCGCCTTCGACATCGCGATATCCGAACCGCTGCGGGCGCTGACGGACGGCGGCGCGGATGTCACGGCCGTCGTCGGCGACGCTACCAGCCTCCCGCACCTCGCCCAGGCTTTTAGGGCGCACCGCCCCGATGCCGTCGTGCATCTGGCGGCGGCGGTGGGCGCAGGTCCGACTATGGGCAATCCCTGGCGGGTCATGGAGGTCAACGTGGGCGGCAGCCTCAACGTCATGGAGGCCATGCGTCTTTTCGACGTCAAGCGCATGATCTTCCTCAGTACCGAGGAGACCTGGGGTGAGATGAACGAGATCAACACCGAGACCGATTACCAGGTGCCGTTTCTGCCTTACGGGATCAGCAAGCTGGCCG
>JAGWAU010000089.1:0-6762 GCA_021296255.1 Alphaproteobacteria bacterium
CCAAGGTGAGTCCAGATACGCGTTGCCGGACGGCAACGTGGTCGACATCGCAAGCGCGCCAATCGGCGAGGCTCGATTTGTCGCCGACTGGGTGGGCAACGACTCCAACCCGAACGCCCCACCCCACGAAACGATCGGCGGATTCAGCGGGACCCTGATCGGCGAGGTCTATGGTCCGGCAGCGGATGAGCTGGGCGGCGTGCTGAGCGGTCGCCGGACCGCCACCGAAGCGGCGCCTGAACAGTACCTCATCGGCGGCTTCGGCGGCTCGCAGCCCGGCCTCGAATGAGGGTGAGTACCAGGACCCCGGCGTGTTGACAGGGAATATCCCGGAACGACCCGCGTTCGGTAACCGGCGTCGGGCGCTGTCAATTTCTTCGCGCTTGGCGGCACCTGATGCGGCATCCGAGATGCCAATGACGACAGGCATGTGACGTGTCGTCATAAGCGCCAAAGGTTCAGGAGAATGAAAATCCCGGTCCGGCACGGGTCGACCCCGCCGATAATGGTCAAAGCGAATGATGTAGACTCGGTGATCGTGCCGAGGCCTCTGAGAAAACGTCCACCAAGTGTCGGCTCAGCTACAGTGAGCGGCGGGCAGGCCATGCGGGGCGCAGGATTCTCACCCGGGGGAAAGACAAGGCAGGTCGGGACCGCGACTGGAGGATCCGAGCCGCGTGTCGAGCCCATGTGTCTGGAGTGGATAGGGTTCTGACGGGAAGCTGGCAAGTGCGCTTGCCCTGCAGGGGTGAATGACGGAGACCAGGTATCCTTATAACAGAGATATTGCTTCATCAACTGTTCAGGGAGGCATGATGAAAACCTGTTGGCACTGGTTCAGCGTGGCCGCCATGTTGGTCGGATTTTTTGTCGTCTCTTGCGGAGACGGCGTACAGGAGGAAACCTTGACCCTGCGGTATTGGCAGGCGCCATCGACGGCCAATCCTTACATTACAGACGCGTACAAGGACCTGGACGCCGCCGCTCTCGTCCTGGAGCCGCTGGCGAATTACAGCGAGGATGGACGCCTGATTCCGCGCCTGGCCGCAGCCATCCCGACCGTTGATAACGGCGGCATCCCGCAGGACCTGACCGCCATCACCTGGGATTTGAAACCCGGAATTCTGTGGTCCGACGGCACCCCGTTCACGGCCCATGACGCCGTATTCACCTGGCGCTACAAGTGTTCCATCCCTGACTTCGACTGCGATGCAGATTCCGAGGCCATTCGGACGATGGAGGCGGTTGACGACCTGACCCTGGAGATTTCCTTCAAATACCCGGTTGGGTACCCCTACGACGAGTTTGTCGGTTTTGACGGCGGCAAATATATATTGCAGAAGTCCCAGTTCGAAGGCTGTTTGGGCGAGGCTTCGCGAGCTGCACAGGAATGCCGGCAAGCGAACCTGATGCCGATCGGCACAGGCCCGTACAAGGTCGTTGACTTCCAGTTCGATGAGGACGCGGGTACTTCCGTCGTGTCTTATGAGCGGAACGAGAACTTTCGCGTGTCGGATCAGCCTTTCTTCTCGGCAGTCACCATTCAGGGCGGCGGCAGCGCGGAGGATGCCGTGCAGGCCGTGCTGACGGGCGAGGCGGACTACGCCTGGCGGGTGCAGGTATTGCCTGAAACCCTGCAGGAACTGCAAGATGCCGATCATGTTTCGGTGGCGTTCGCTTTTTCTTCTCTCGTCGAGCGGCTGGTTATCAATCTCACCAACCCGGACCCGGAACTGGGGGCCAGAAGGTCAGAGTGGTCTCCCGATGATCCCAATCCCCACCCGTTCCTGAGTGACCCGTCGGTTCGTGAAGCGCTGTCCCTGGCCATCGATCGTGACAGGATTGTTGACGATTTCTACGGTCCGACGGGGCAGCCGGTCTGCAACATCATTACCCGTCCGGCGGCGTATGCTTCACCAAACAATGACGATTGTCTTGTGCAGGACATCGAACTGGCCATGGACGTGCTGGATGATGCGGGCTGGCTGCCCGGGCAGGACGGCATCCGCGAAAGAGACGGGGTGCGCCTGAGCGTGCTTTACCAGACCTCTACCAACGACGCCCGTCAGGGAACCCAGGAACTGATTCAGGAATGGTGGGAGGCGATTGGGGTGGAGACGGTGCTGAAACACACGGATGCGTCCGTTTTCTTTTCCTCTGACGATAATCCGGACAGCGCCTTCAGGTTTTTCGCCGATGTTCAGATGTTCGCCGATATATCCACGCCGGATCACTTCGTGACGGAACAGATCCCGTGGGCCGGCAATGGCTGGGACGCGAACAACATCCCTCGCTGGTCCAACGAGGAGTATGACGCGCTCTTTGCGGAATCACTTACAACCCCCCTCGGTCCCGGGCGCCAGCAGCAGGTGATCCGAATGAACGATCTGCTGGTCCAGAACTACGTCCTGATTCCCCTGGTAGACAGGGCCTCGGTGGTGCCTTTCCGTAGCGACCTGAAGGGGATTCGATCCAACGCCCTGGATTCCGAGATGTGGAACATTCACGAGTGGTATCGGGAGTAACCGGTCGCAGAAATGCCCTAGTCGCCGGGCTGACGGTCGGCGCCGAACGATCCCACAACCTCGCTGCGTTGGAAGACCCCCGTGACGCCGGCGTGATTCTCGCCAAGAAACTGGCCCTGGATGTAGTCCGTGCCGGCGGCCGGCTTTTTTCCGAATGAGCCGCCGTCCAGGGGAATACCCTCCCAGGCCGCGATGCTCCTGTTGTCCAGTCTGGCGCCAGTCTCCAGATCGTGGAGGTTGCTGAACGCGACGTCGACGGAGGGATCGGCGAAATCGTCGATGACCAGCGTCGCATCGCCGCGCACGAATTGACCGAAGGTTACGGTGTCGCTCACGTCCGTGCCGATCATGGTGCCCTCCCAGGTTCCGGACATGCCCCGCAAGGCCGTTGGAACCGTATGGTTCGCCACGCCGACCGCGCTGGCGTCGAAAACGGTGGCAAGTCCGCCGGGTTGACCTCCCACGTCCCTGACCGTCCGGTTAACGAAGAAGACTCCGTCGTCAAGCCAGCCGCCGTAGAATTTCACGTTGAACGCCCGTTCCCCGGTCTGCAGACCGAAACCCTCGACGATCGGAACGCCTCGGTCGGCTACAGCGAGCGGCTTGAAATTCAGGGAGCCATTCAGGTGCTGCGCGAAGTGGCGGATGCCGAAATCGGCTCGCGAATCGGCACGGGCATGTTCCAGGGCGGCCCCCAGACCGGCGGGAGTCGGGCTTACGGCACAGACCCTGCCGCTGCACTTCGTGAACGTTCGCGACGATCCACCCTCGAATCGGAACACGTGCTGATCGGTCGCTAGCACGACGGTGGCCGCTTCCACGCGGGCGACGGTACCCACTCTGACGTCTTCCGTTGTCAGATTGGAGTCCAGCAGCCGGGCAGAACGTCTCCCGCCGGTGCAGCCCGTCGTCAGAAACGAAACCAGAGCGACTGTCGCGATGATCGGCAGCGAATATTTCAATTGGTATATGTTTATCCATTCCATGTTTCTCATCCCCCGCGCCATTTGTGGTCATTCAGCCTTGCCCTCGGAAACGATCCCGGGTCTGGGGCGACCCATGCAGGTGGCTTGGTGCGCTCACAACCCGGAAATTTTTTGAGGATCGCGTTGCCGGACGCGGCTTCCACCTGCCAGAGGCTTGATCGATTTGAGGCCGCATCCGGTTGGCACCCTGCTGGAACTGGAAAGGGCATTTTTCATGCCAACCCCGAAGTTGCTCACAAACGCCCTGACAGAATGGAGTTATGGCGTTGTGACTTGAACTGAACAGGCGCCGGTATGATGCAGATTGCAACGTCTGGCGACGTTCACTTGGGGAGGGAGGTTGTCAGTGAACGCCTTGACACGAATACGTCAAACAGTTGAACGCCAAGCAGGGCGGGAGGAACCGGCAGAAGACAACATGCTGCAACTTGCGACAGTTCCTGGCGGGGACGGCTTGGCATGGGTCGGGCTCAGAGGGTCCGTTTCCGGAGTCAAGTGGCGGTTCTGAACAAATTTCGGCGGAGTAAAGGGGCAGTCCGGCAGCGGGCGCCATGTTGCCGGAAGTGTACGAGCGGCATCCGGCTGCCAAGTGGATCGCAGAACCGAGCAGGCAAAATCTACGCTGTTTGATGACGGAAGCACGGCACAGCACGGCGCAGGATTGATCACCGGGACCGTAAGGGACCGACCGTGGCTGGCACCACGAGGCCTACCAAGAACACGGCCACTCAATCAGGGCGGCGGGTCGGACGTCGGGTCAGCTCGCCGCCGCAATTGGGACAGATGGCATCCATCGAGCGCGCACACTGCGGGCAGAAGGTGCATTCGTAGGAACAGATGAATGCCTCCGCTACGTGCGACAGTTGCGCGTGACAGTTTTCGCAATCCTTTCTCATCTCCAGTGCCATTTGGAACAAGCTCCTGTTGTCCAGGTGGGTGAAAGGCTGCAAAAGACCGTTCATCGCGACGCGTTTGGCATTGGAGCCCAGGCAGTTGCGAATCTCAAGGTCAACGCCGGGGCAACCCCCCAAATAAAGGGTCAATTGCCCCTGTCGATTCTGCATAAGTGGGTGAGGGTGTTGAATTCAGGCGGGAAACAGGGCACTGACTGTGGATTGCGTTACCTGAATGCCGAACTTAAACCCGGGGAGGGGATGCCGACCCTGGAGCCCGGATCGCCGGGATTCGGTATTGCCCGATTTTTTCACTCGCAGGGCAGCTGCGATCGGGTTTCGTCTCCTCCAGCGCTGCCACCCGCACTTCCGTTATTTCAGACTGACAGCGCAATCCTGCCGATCACGCCAACCCGCCGGCAACCCCTCCGGCATGTCCTCCGGAGGGGTCTTGCGGCAAGTGCCCAGGATTGTTTCAGGGATGCCCCACGGGTTGAACTATGCCACTCCGGCAGACTTGCGGCGAGGGATCAACCCGAAACAGCCGGGGCATGGGGCCCGCGGGTTCAATCCTTCGCTGATTCACGCGGCACCACCATGACCGGACATGGCGCGAGACGGACGACTCGTTCAGCGACGCTGCCGATGAGCATGTGCCGCAGCCCGGTGCGTCCGTGGGTTCCCATGACAATGAGGTCCGCGTGGCGGTCGCGGGCCGTGTCGACAATCGTCTGTGACGGCGCTCCAACCGCCGTGACCGCCTCGGCGGTGACGCCGGCGTCCTGGACTCGTTGCAGTCGAGAATCCATGCTCTGATCCGCCTCGGAGCGGATTTTATCCATGTATGCCGCCAGGTTTACCTCGGCTGCCTCGGGTATGTAGATGGCGTGCAGGAGGGTCAGACGGGCCTGGAATTGCTGAGCCAGTCCGATGGCGGAATCCACGGCGTGTTCTGAATCCTGACTGAAATCGATGGGAACCAGTATGTGTTGGCACTTCATGTTCTTCTCCTTATCTCGGGGGGCTACCCCGAAGTGGTGGGACAACGCCCATTACAGCGCCGCCAAGGTGTGACAATGCCGGCGTGGCCTCACCTGGGCCAATAGGCCGTCAGACCTGCGGGTTTGCATTCGAAGCGTTTCTCTCTCCCCCCGACTCCTGCCCGCTTTGTAGTGGAGCCAGGGAGAATGGGGATAAACGTTGGCAGGCATTACGTTGACGCCAGCAGACGCGCAGGTGCTCTAGGCGACCTTGATGTCGATCTGCCGGGCGACCGCCGCCCCGGCTTTGGGAATTCGGAGCCGCAGGACGCCGTTGTTCAGCCTGGCGTCCACCAGATCCGTGTCCAGCGCGTTGCCGAGCCTGAACTGGCGGAACACCGAGGCCGGCTGGAACTCCCGGTAACGCGCCTTGCCCGGCAGATCCCCCGTCAAGCGGCCCTTGATGGTGAGCACGTTGCGGGTGACGCTCACCTCCAGGCTGTCCTGCGACACCCCCGGCAGGTCCGCCGCCAGGACGAAGCCGTCCGCCGTTTCATAGATGTCGACCGGCGGCGACGTGTAGGCCTCAGGGTGGCCGTTCGCCGGCGCTGCCGGGGTTGCGGCGGGTGTTCCGGCTACTGCGACATTGTGCTCGGTCATTTTCAGATTCCTCCTTCATTAGAATTGTTCGCGGAATCGGTATGTATTCACTGCTCTCACGCCGCCTGGATGCTGATCTGTCTGGGCGTGTCCTGACCCAGTTTGGGTAGCGTGACCCTCAGCACGCCGTCGGCGTACTCGGCGCTCACCTTTTCCGTGTCCACCTCCATGGGGAGGGTGAAACGGCGCTCGAAACGCCCCTCCTGGGCTCGGCGTCCGACGCCGGGTGCAGGGGCCGGGTTTCGCCGGACAGGGTCAGGGTGCGCCTGACCACGGACAGATTCAGGCTATCGGGATCGACGCCCGGGACCATGGCCTCGACGTACAGGGCGTCCGCTCCCTCGTTCAGCCGAATGGACGGGTAGGCATAGGAGGCCGGGTCCGCGAAGCCGGCGATGGGGGGCGTGGAAAGCAGGCCGGTGAAGGCTTTGTCCATTTCCTGCCACAGGTTTTCGATGCCATTCAACACAGGGCTTTTTGTCATGGTCGTAATCCTTATCCAGAAAGGGATGGTCAACGTCGGCCCGCTTGCTGCGGTACCGACCACGCCCTCCAGAAGAGCAATCTCCGTGCCAGATTGAAGACGTCGTGTAACGGCGAGGGAAGGGCCGATGGGCGGGGCGCGTTTACGGCATAGGAAGGCCAGGCGCAACGTCGCGTGACGTTGCATAGGGAGCCGCACCGGGGACAAGACGCTTTTGCCTGGATTGATTTCGTG
>JAGWAU010000089.1:6834-8805 GCA_021296255.1 Alphaproteobacteria bacterium
CCGCCTGCGAGGGTCTGATTCACCCTCGTGTCAGGGCGAAAGAATGTCACGGAGAGAAGAAAAAGGCTGGTGAGACAAAAAAATGGCCGCGCAGCCAAGAAATTAACGCCTTTTGAGGAGCACAGACGTTGAGGAACGTTTTAGAATAACGGGAAGGAGCGAGTTCCGGCGCAGTGCAAGCCTCGGAACTCGGGGGTCCAGTCGTCGCACAGTCCGGTTCCGGCAGACTCCGGAAACGAGCTCGAAGCCAGGCCCTGACAAGAGGAGAATCTTCGTGAGCCATCACGACAAATACGGCGAGGTCCTGCTGTCCCTTCACGAGGCTGCCCTGGATGACGCCCTGTGGCCAGCGGCCTCCGGCCGGATCGACGAAGCCTGCGGCATGCTGGGAAATGCACTGGTCATGGGCAGAGGTCTCTCCCAGGAAGACGGCCAGGTCTTCTTCTCACGAATCTGCTACGACGGAGAACGGGTTGAAGAATGGGAACAGAGGTACTTCAGCGACTACTATCCACAGGACGAACGGGTGCCGCGCGTGACGCAGCTTCCCGACAGTCACCTGGTTCACATGACCGACCTGTTTACCGAGGACGAGCGCAGAACCTCTGCGACCTACAACGAGGCGTTGCTTATAGGCGGCTACCAGAAGGGCCTGATCGTGCGCCTGGACGGCCCGGAGGGTTCCAGCATTTTCTGGACGCTGGCGGACTCCATCAAGCGGGGAGGTTGGGGCAGCCGGCAGATATCGATGATCGAATCCTTTCTTCCCCACGTCCGGCATTTCCTACAGGTGCGCTACGCGCTGGGCGGCGCGCAGGCCTTGAGCGCCTCGCTGGCCGGCCTGCTCGAGGACACGCGCCTCGGGGTCATCTATCTGAATCGGCGCGGCCGTATCATTGATACCAACGCCCGAGCGCGGGATCTGTTGCAACACGGGCCGGGATTGTTCGAGCAGGACGGCTTTCTGCGTGCCCGCGTGCCGGCAGACAACACGTCTCTGGCGGGGTTGCTGGCGGAGGCGCTGCCAAGGTTCGGCTTGCAGTCGACCGGCGGCACCATGACGGTCATGCGCTGGCCCTCTCGTTCACGTCAAGTGGTTCACGTCCTGCCGGTCAGCGACAGTCTGAACAACTTTGGCATTGGCCGGGTCTCGGTGCTGGTGCTGGTGGTGGAACCCGACAGAGTGGCGAACCTCGATGGAGAGTTGGTTGCGTCGGCGCTGGGCCTGACGGCGACTGAGAGCGAAGTGGCGGTGGCCCTGGCGATGGGCAAGTCGGTAACCGACATAGCAAGAGATAAAGGGCAAAAGGTGAGTACGGCGCGATTTCACGTCAAGCGCATCCACACGAAACTGGGCCTTTCGAGGCAAATGGACCTCGTCAGGCTCGTATTGTCGCTGGGCGACGCGCCGGGTTTACAGGGTGAGCGTCCGGAATAAGGCGTCGCACTTCACGGAATTGCAGCCGCAATATTTGCCAGGCAGGTTCGTCAGACCCCTCCTCGGCCAGGATTGCTCCCCTTCTCGCTTCAGCAGGCCGGCCCTCAGTTGCAATCTTGATTGAATTTGTCGGGACGTTCCCCGGATGCATGCCTTGCCGTCCGCCGCCGCCAACTCGGAATGCCATAGTCCCCGCGCCGCTATTGATTCTTCGTGGGCGAAAAGGTCGCCCCGACTTGTGCCGAAACTGCCTTGACCGCGGCACAACTGTTTATCCTCGACAAGCGCATCTTTGCGGGCGGCCCTGATCGGCGCGGATGACGCTCCGGTGTGCGACACCATCGTGGTGCCAATTGTGGTACCTTTGCGCATCCGGCCCTCTGTCGATCCTCATCCTGACGGTCGGCTGCGCGGCTCCTCCGACGCCTGGCATCGGCGCTGGGGGCGCCTGGGCGAGTGTTGCCTCGCCTTCATCAACGCGCTCGTGGAGCGTACCCTCGACGGGCCCGTCATCAAGCGAGCTGTCCGGCAAC
>JAGWAU010000089.1:9099-11975 GCA_021296255.1 Alphaproteobacteria bacterium
AAGCCCCGCTGGGCGAATGGTTCGGGGTGCGAACCGATGCCGACGGTCGGGTCACGGCGCTGCTGCTTTCCAATAACGGTCTGAAAGGCGTGCTCGCCCCGGAAATCGGAAAGCTTTCTCGCCTCGAGTCCCTCATCGTTTCCCGGGAAGACGGGCTCGTTGGAGAGATGCCGCCGGAAATTGGCGACCTGGCGAACCTCAGAACCCTGGTTCTTGCCGACACCCGCCTGTCGGGGCCCATCCCTCCCGAAATCGGCAACCTGAGCAATCTGATCAGCCTAACCCTGATATACAATCAGCTTACCGGCGGGATTCCCCCCGAAATCGGCTTGCTTGGCAAACTCACCCGTCTGGGCTTGTCCGTTAATCGATTATCCGGGCAGATCCCGCCGGAAATCGGCCAACTCGTCAATCTGCAGGAGCTGGCACTTGCCCTGAATGACCTCAGCGGTCCCATTCCGGCGGAACTCTCGGGACTCGGGGATCTGAGAGAACTGAACCTGGCTCACAATTATCTTGCGAGCTCCATTCCGCCCGGAATCGGGGAGTTGGACAGCCTGATTTTCTTGGCCTTGAATGAAAACAGGCTGAGCGGCCCCATTCCGGTGGAACTGACGAACGCGACGGGGCTTACCCACTTGTATCTCGCCGCCAACAATCTGACAGGATCGATTCCTTCCGAAATCGGCGATCTCGTAAACCTGACCAATCTGACCCTCTACGACAATCTGCTGACAGGTCCCCTTCCCCCCGAAATAGGCCATCTGACCCGCTTGTCGCGCTTGAGGGTAGACCGCAACCCGCTTTCCGGTCCGTTGCCCTTGGAGCTCCAGGCACTGGAACGCATCGCGTCATTCTTCTTCGACAACACGGATTTATGTGTGCCGGACGATCCGACCCTGAATGACTGGCTCGACGACATCGTCGATTACCAGACCTCCGGCCTGCTCTGCGGCGAGACGCAGGAGCCGACAGTGACGGCGCCAACCGACGACATGACGCGCGACGTGCTCATTGCCCTGTACGACGCAACGGGAGGACCGGAATGGACAAGGGCCGACGATTGGCTGAGCGACGTGCCTGTCAGGGAATGGTACGGCATCGAAACCGACGCCCGCGGCAGGGTCGCCGGCCTGGACCTGTCGCGCAACAACCTGACGGGCACCATTCCCGCGGACCTGGAGTGGCTTTCCGGCCTGACTTCTCTGGACCTGTCGGGCAACCCCGGTCTGACGGGTCCAATTCCACCGCAACTGGGTTCACTGTCCCGATTGAAGGTGCTGGATCTCGCACGTAACAACCTGACGGGTCCGATTCCGTGGCAACTGGGCGATCTGTCCGACCTCACCCACCTGTCCCTGTTCGGCAATCGTCTGGCCGGTCCCATTCCCCCGGAGCTCGGGGATCTGAGCGACCTTGTCGTGCTGGACCTGCATCGCAATCGACTGGGGGGCATGCTGGCCCCTGGGCTGTTCAATTCGGACCGGCTGAGGTTCTTCAGCATCTTTGCCAACCAGGTGGAAGGGCCCATTCCGCCGGAGGTAGGGAATGCGATCAATCTGCGCCGCCTGCATATTGGTGTGAACCGGCTGTCCGGCCCACTGCCGCCGCAACTGGGCAGTCTCGACCGGCTGGTTTACCTGTCGGCCCGGGCGCCGCAGTTGGGCGATCTTTTCAATCTGGTGTATCTGGCCCTGCATGGGAATAACTTGAGCGGTCCGTTGCCCCCTGAGATGGGCAATCTGACTAACCTGGATTATCTGATTCTCAGAAACAACAGACTGGCCGGTCCGCTGCCCAGGACATTCCTTGAACTGCAAAACCTGGCGAATCTGGAGATCGGGTCCACTGGCCTCTGCATCCCGGCGGATTCCGCCTTCCAGACCTGGATGGAAGGGATTGGAGCAGGGGCTGTGGTGCCGGGAACCTGCCCATGATTGCGACGGCAACGGTTGCCTGTGCAGTTCAGAGCCAGGGCGTGTCACGTCCGGCCAAAGCGGCCGCAGGGCGCTCGTCTTTTGTGGAGGAAGACCGGGGGCGCAGGTCGGAGGCGGATCTTCACAGAAATGATCGGAGATCCGGAGTGACGATGTTGGCTTCACCCTCGCATTGGTCGGGCTGTCTGGGACAATCCGGGCCGAAACCGGATCATCTCGAGCCGCTGCAGGCACGACCCGCGGCGCTGGAAAACGCCGCCATCCAATTCACGAAGAATTATTTTGCCAGCGATTGAGGTGGGGAGATTCAGGGCTCTCGTGCGATCAATTTAACCGGCAGGCCGTTCTTCATCTTGTAATTGCCCATCGAGTTCACTTCGGGATACTGGTCCGAGATAACCTCAAGCCGCCAACGACGGCAGACGGCAGCCAGCGTATATACGACTTCCATTTTGGCGTACCCATGTCCAATGCAGTGGCGTGCGCCGCCGCCGAAGGGAGCGTAGGCATGCTTCGGGCGATCGGGCGGTTGCGGTTCCAACCAGCGCTCCGGCTTGAAGCGGTCCGCTTCCGGAAAATGCGCTTCACTCCGTTGCGGTATCCGCCAGCAGGGCTGCACGGCGGTCCCCTTCGGTATGTGGTAGCCGCCGATTTCACAGTCTTCCAGGGCTGTGCGGCCGACGATGTAGAGGGAAGGCGTCAGGCGAAGGGTCTCGTCGAGCACGGCTCGTGCGTACGGAAGGTTCCTGTAATCCGCCGGCGTCGGCGGTTGGCCGCCCAGAACCTCGTCTATTTCCTTTTCCAATCGTTCGCGGACCTCGGGGTTGCGGCTGAGGTGGTAAAACGACCACGACAGAGCGGAAGCGGTCGTTTCGTGCCCCGCCAGGATCAGAATATACGACTCGTCCCTCACCTCTTCGTCGCTCAAGGGTTCGTCGA
>JAGWAU010000089.1:12289-14688 GCA_021296255.1 Alphaproteobacteria bacterium
AGCCCTCCTGAAACTGGAGCGCTTCCTGGATCATGACCTCGCTGTACCCTGCCAGCGCCCTTGCCGCAAAGGATGGCTGAAGCAGTTTGCGGATTCGTCGGTGTTCGTCGCCGTCCGACGTGATTGACGTAGGATTCGTCACAATTCCGGTGCGTTTGTATAGCAGGCCTTTGCCAAACGAAGCGGCCTTGGTTACCAGAACCTCCCCGATCATGTCCGGGTCGTATACCACACAAAACCTCTGGGACAGGATTCTGAAACAGACGATATCGCCGTATTCACGGTACATGCGATCGTAGAAGCCGACACCATCCCGGAGACGGTGGCGCAGGCGTCCCAACCCGATTCCGCCAGGGCCGGGAGGAAGGCTCCCGGTTGATGAGACTGCATCAACCGCTGCCGTATCGTCCATGGGGCTATCTCCCATCGAAAAAGCTGCCTTGTCACGCGGAGTTCCGCACCGGCCGACTGCAGCGGCCGGGAGCTTTTCCCGCTAGCTCTTAAAGTTGCTACCCGCGGCAAACGGGCAATCCAGTCCTGATGACGCGTGACTACCTGCTTCCTCTGACGTTCAAGCCTGAACGTGTCGCCGCTAACGGACAGAACCGCCGGAAGGCCAAGCATCCGGAAGCCGCTGCTCGGAACAAGGAGTGCTGCGGCAGCGAGTTGCCTTTGCACGCCTGTCGGCAATGGCCTCTAAGGGTACCCATTCCTGTCGGTATTCGTCTCAGATTGTACCAATTGTGATGTACATCGGGAAATATCAAGGAGACGCGCATCTGAACCGGGAGCCGGGTGTCGGATCCCGGCTTGTCTTCGGGAGGATCAGTCACGACAACGAGGTGATTCTGTGTTTCCCGAGTTTTATCCACCCCGCCGTGAACAGAGATGTCCATTGGCTCATTGGAGAACGTGGTGGACCCTGCCGGGGATCAGGACCGTGCGGGCCAGGAAGGAAGATGGGTAGTCCGCTGGATGAAAAGGAAGATGGATAGTCCGCTGGACGAAGTGGCTCGGCCGGACTGTTTCGCTTCGCCCGCCCTGCGACCCGGCCTGCATCAGGGCCATCTGGTCTCGGCGCGCCCTCAGCTCAAGGGCTGTTTGGCCCACGTGCGGTAAAGCCAGAGCAGGCAAGAACCCGAACGGGGGCGCCCAGTCGATCCGAAGGCCCGGCGGCCCCGCCCGGCAGCCGGAGGAAACCGACGCACCGCTCTTGAGGCGCAAGGCCCTACAGGCTCATGCCGCCGTCCAGAAAGATGGTCTGTCCGGTCATGTAATCGGAGGCGGCGGAGGCGAGATAGAGAGCGAGATAGCCCACTTCGCGCAGTTCGCCGGGCCGCGTCAGGGGCACCTTGCGCGCCGACATGTCCCTGGCTCGTTCCATGCCGTCATCTCCGACCGTTACCGGATCGGGGAAAATGCCCGGGGCGATGCTGTTCACGTGCACCCCGTACGGCGCCCATTCGAGGGCCTGCGCTCGCGTAAATCCGGCGAGGCCCGTTTTGGCGATGGAGTACACCACCATGTCGCCGCCGCCTTGCCGCGCGGTCCACGAAGAAATGTTGATGACCTTGCCCGAGCGGCGTTCCAGCATGTGCGGCCCAACGGCGCGGGTGCACAGGATCGCCTCGGTGAGATTGATGTCCATGACGCGGTTGATTTCGTCTTCGCTCAAGGCGGCCGTGTCCTGCCCGGGCAGGGCCACCAGCGGCTTGTAAATGGCGTCACCCAGATTGTTGATGAGGACGTCGATGCGCCCGAAGGTCTGCATCACCAAATCCACCGCCTGCTGCACGCCGGCAGTCCTGGTGACGTCGGCGACTACCGGAACCACCCTGCGGCCGCTGGCTTCGGCGATTTCGGCGGCAACGCCCTCGACGTAGCGCGGCGTCAGCGAGTTGATCGCCACGTCGGCGCCGGCCTCGGCGAGCACCTGGGCGATGCCCTTGCCGATGCCCCGGCCCGCGCCGGTGATGAAAACCACTTTGTCCTTCACGTCAAAAGCTTCTGGAAGCATGCTCGATTCCTTGCATGGAAGTGTTACCGGCCTGCGGCGCGGCGCCATGGCCGTAATCTCTGCCGGCTTGTCGTCGAAAGGCGCTATCCCGTATCTGACTGCGGCAGACTAGCGTTGGGCCGCCCTTGAAGCCGCTTTCCGGCGTCCCTACAGGACAGACAACCGGGGCACGGGTCCAACTTCGCAACGGGTGTGTGAAACCCTTGCCCCTGCCGGAAAGGGGTCGGGGTGCGGGAGAAGCCCCCAGGCAGCAGGCGTTGCTGATCGAAAGTCCTCTGCTAACCGCGCTCCTGCCGCCCCCGTCTACGGCATCAGGACCGTTGAGCCAGTGGTCCGGCGCGCTTCCAGGTCCGCGTGCGCCTGTGCGGCATCGCTCAACTTG
>JAGWAU010000045.1 GCA_021296255.1 Alphaproteobacteria bacterium
TCCCTGAAACGGTGGCATACGAGATCCTTGGGATGAGGTTTCCGCGAATGGGACTATGGCGCTAAAGTCGGCCGGTCCCGCCGATCAGCATTGCCACGAGGTGGCTCGACGATGTCTCCGGAAGACGTAGCGGCCGAACTGCGGCACACGCTTCTCGCCAGGCTCGGCCAGGAACGTGTCGCGGAACTCGCTTCTGAAATCGACGCCACCGCCAAACAGCTGGCGATGGTGCTGAGCGAGTCCGTCGAACTCGACGGCGAAGATCCCGATTTCATGCGACTACTAGCATAGAGACGCATGACCGGCCTCTCCGACCTCACGGCGACCGAGGCGCTCGACCGGATGCGGTCGGGTATCCTGTCGCCCGTTGATTATCTCGACGCCCTGCTCGACCGCATCGATGACCGGGAGCCGACGATCCAGTCCTGGGTCTGCATGGACAGGGAGGGTGCCCGCGAGGCCGCTCGGTCCGCGGAACAGGCATACGCGAACGGATCGGCGGGTCCGTTGTGCGGTATCCCCGTCGGCATCAAAGACCTTATCCTCACCGAACGCCTGCCGACCGCAGGCAACTTCGCGCCCATGCGTGCGTTCAATCCTCGCTACGACGCGACGTGCATCGCCAAGCTTCGCGCGGCGGGCGCCGTCATCTTGGGCAAGGTCGAGACTACTCAGTTCGCCGGCCGCGATCCGTCGCGGACGTACAATCCATGGGATCCCGATCGGACGGCCAGCGGCTCTTCGAGCGGCTCCGCCGCAGCCGTCGCCGACCGTATGGTGCCCATCACCCTCGGCACCCAGACCGGCGGCTCGGTTATCCGGCCCGCCAGCTATATGGGAGTCGTTGGCTTCACGCCGACCTTCGGTCGCGTGAGTCGCCACGGTCTTCTGCCGCGCTCCTATTCCTTCGACATGATCGGCGTCATGGGACGGAGTGTTACGGACGTGGCATTGTTCGGGGCCACGATTTCCGATCCGGATCCCCGAGACCGGGCCACCCAGAAACGGACCGGTTTCAAGCTCCCCGCCGCACCTACGGACCGTCCTCCGCGCCTGCTTCTATGCGAGGACTTCTTTGACCTCTCCAGCGACGACGTCACCCGGCACGTCTCTGCCGCCGTCGACCGCCTCGCGACGGCGGGCGCCGAGGTCCGCCGGGCGCGACTGCCGGTGCGGTTGGAGCTTCTGATCTCGCTGCACACAGTGATCCTGATCACCGAGGCTTCCTCGACCCAGATGAGCAACATGGCCAAGCATCGCGAGCACTTTGCGCCTGGCCTGTTGTCACAACTCGATATCGGGTCGGCCGTCCCGGCGTCGGCTTACATTCACACCCAGCGCCTCCGGCACCGCATCCGTCTCCAGTTCGAGGCCCTACTCAAGGGCGTCGACGGTTTCGTCCTGCCCTCGACGTCGGAGGTCGCGCCGGACCGGAGCACCATCGGTCCCCGCCTGTGCCAGACACCGTGGACAATCTTGGGCTGGCCCTGTTTCACGGTTCCCGTCGGACTGGGCGACGAGGGCCTGCCCGTGGGTCTGCAGGTCGTGGCCGGACCCTTCAAGGAAACGCGCCTCATCGAGGTCGCGGACTGGATCGAGCGACGACTGGACCCCATGCCCGCCCCCGGTGCCTACCAGGCTGCTGCGGGGATTCGATGATGGGCTCGAATTCCTTTTCCGTCGGTGTCGACGTAGGCGGCACCTTCACGGATGTCGTGCTGTTCGATCATGCTGATCGGCGGGCGCTGGTCGCCAAGGTTCCCTCGGACCCCAGAAACCAGTCCATCGCCTTCATGAACGCGTTGGCCAAGGTAGGAACCCGGCTGACCCAGGTCGGGCGTGTGCTGCACGGCACGACTGTTGCGACGAACGCCATCCTCGAAGGCAAGGGAAGCCGCGTCGCCTTGCTTACCACCGAAGGATTTCGCGACATCATCGAAATCGGTCGCGGCGAACGCACGAAGCTCTACGACCTCAAGCTCGTGAAGCCGCCACCCCTGATCCCGCGGCCGGCTCGTTTCGAGGTCGCCGAGCGCACTCATGCGGACGGCACGATCGGCCGTATGATCGACGCCAGGAGCTTGCGCGCGGCGCTCGCGTCCTGTGACCCGGCGTCCTATGACGCCTGGGCCATATGCTTTCTTCACGCTTACGCCAACCCTGCGAACGAAGAAGCCGCAAAGGACATCCTTGCCGACATGGTTGGCGACGTTCCGATTTCGACGTCGTCGTCGGTGACTCCGGAATATCGCGAATACGAACGCTTCAGCACCACGGTGTTGAATGCGGCGGTTGCCCCTGTGATGGACCGTTACTTGGGCTCCGTCGAGGAATGCTTATCGGACGGGGGCTATGCCCATCCACTGCTGGTCATGCATTCGAGCGGCGGAGTCATGACAGCGCGAGGTGCTCGCCAACTCCCCGCGGCCACCATCCTGTCGGGACCTGCCGGTGGCGTCGCCGGCGCGCGGACCATCGCCCATGACGCGGACATCGCCAACATCATTACCTGCGATATGGGCGGGACCAGCACGGACGTGGCCTTGATCAAGGACGGGGAGATCCGGCACACGACCGAAGGCCGCATCGCCGGATACCCCACCCGTATTCCCCAGGTGGATCTCGTCACCGTGGGAGCCGGCGGCGGCAGCATCGCCAACGTTACCGGTGAGACGCTGCGGGTTGGGCCCGAGAGCGCCGGCGCACGACCCGGCCCGGCCTGCTACGGGCATGGTGGCGAGGCCCCCACGGTCACCGACGCGAATCTTCTGCTCAACCGTCTCAGCGCCGACGACCGGTTGTCAGGCGAAATCGCGCTCCATCCCGATCTAGCGAAAGCCGCCGTCGACCGCCTGAAGGAGTCCTTTCCGGATCTGGACACCATAGAACTGGCAGAAGGAATCGTTCACTTGGCAACGGTAAAGATGGCGGGCACGATCCGAGAGGTGTCTGTATACCGCGGTCACGATCCGCGCGACTTCGTGCTGCTCGCCTACGGCGGTGCCGGACCCATGTTCGCGTCCGAACTCGCCGGTGAACTCGGGATGACCTCGGTCTTGATCCCGCCTCACCCGGGCAATCTCTCGGCCCTGGGCCTTCTCGTTTCGCCGCTGAAACGGGACTTCGTGCGGACCATGGTGCGCCGTCTCGAGGACATGGAAACGCCGGAACTGACCGCCGCCTTTTCCGGGCTTCAAGCCGACGGTTTGCGCGAGTTCGAGGCTGATCGTTTGCCCATCGCGAATCTCGAATTCGAACAATCTGTCGACGTGCGCTACGTCGGGCAGTCGTCTACGCTCAATCTCAAGTGTGGAGCGGCCTCGCCGGATCCCATGGTACTCGCCGCGGAATTCCATGCCGCCCACGAAGCCACCTTCGGTCACTCGGATGCCGACGAGCCGGTGGAGCTCGTGAACGTGCGGGTCTCGACGGCATTGCCGGTCGATCCATTGGACGTCCGTTTCGCAACGCCAGAAGAGGAATCCGCGAAACCCCGTGGGACGCGGCCCGTCTATTTTCGCGGACGCGCTTTGGACTGTCCCGTCTACGCGCGGGACGACCTGCTCCAGGGTTCGGAGATCAGAGGACCGTCGATCGTCGAAGAGACGGGATCCACCACAGTGGTCTGGCCCTCCGATGTGCTGCGCGTGGATCAGCAGGGTAATCTCCGGCTTGAGGTCGGAGAGAAATGAACGAACTCGATCCCATCACCGTCGAAGTCGTCACCGAACGGTTGATCGCCATCGTGCGCGAGATGCGCGCGACCATGATCCGTACCGCCTATTCTGTGACCATCACCGAGATGAAGGATTTTTCGTGTGCGCTGTTCGATGGCAAGGGTCGCTTGGTCGCTCAATCGCGGGAAGACCTGCCGGTCCATGTGGTGCCGATGCCCTGGACCGTCGAGGCGATCCTGGAGACCTTTGGCGATGATGTGAACCCCGGTGACATCTTTCTGATGAACGACGCCTACAGGGGCGGGACGCATCTCAATGACGTCACCATGCTCTACCCGATCTTCGATGACTGCGAACTGGTCTTTTTCGCCGCCAATCGCTCGCACTGGGATGACGTCGGCGGCATGGTGCCCGGCAGCATGTCCGGCCTGGCGACCGAGATCCTGCAGGAAGGCATGCGCATTCCTCCGATCAGGATCTACGAGAGAGGCGAACCCAACCAGGCCACGCTGGACCTCGTGTTCAACAACATGCGGGTGCCCGAGAACCGGAAGGGTGATTTTCGCGCCATGCTGTCAACTTGCCGGGTGGCGGAGAGCCGCGCCCAGGAAATCCTCGACCGTCACGGTCTTGAGAACGTCATCGCCTGCGTCGATCGCAATGTCGAGAGGACCGAGAGCCGCACACGCGAGCATATCCGCGCACTTCCAAACGGGACCTACTACGCTGAGGACTATCTTGAGTTCTATCACGACGGCGTCTTCGACCCCGTGCTTCTCCGTCTCGCGCTGACCGTAGAGAACGACACCATACACATCGACTTCTCGGGCTCTTCGGAGCAGGTCGCCGGCGTGGTCAACGCTTCCCTCGCCGTCAGCGCCGCCGGCGCGGTGATCGCGCTCAAGGCCTTCTTCGATCCCGAGGACCCGATCAACCAGGGCATCTTCGCGCCTCTCACTTTCACGGCTGCACCCGGTACCGTCGTCAACGCCATCCCACCCGTGCCCTGCGGTGCCCACGCGGAGATCCGTCGCCGCACGATCACCCTGACCGCGGCCGCGCTCGCGATGGCGATGCCCGAGCGCATGGCGGGCGACATGCAGGGAACGTCCAACCACACGTTGATCGGGGGTGTCGACGATAGCACTGGGCGCAACTACGTCTTCTACGAGGTCCCGGTCGGCGGCTCCGGCGGTTTCGTGGAACACGACGGGTCCTCCGTATTCGGAACCGTTGACTGGGCCGATAACCAACCGATCCTGCCCGCTGAGGCTATCGAGGTGCATTTTCCGCTGGAGGTCGTGCGCGAGGAGATCCGCACCGATTCGTGCGGCCACGGGCGCCGACGCGGCGGGTTCGGACTCCAACTCGAGATCAAGGCTCTCAGCCGGGAGGCGACGTTCTCGCTGGTGTCGGACCGGGCCATCGTGCCGCCGTTCGGCGTGCTCGGAGGCACCAGCGGCGAACCTAACGCCTACAGCATCCGGTCAAACGGCCAGGTCATCCCCCTCGCCACGCCGGGTAAAGCGAGCGGTGTCCCCCTGTCCCGGGACGACGTTGTGGTAGCCCGTACGGCAGGCGGAGGCGGCTACGGAGCTCCCTGCGAGCGGGAACCGGAACTCGTGGCCGCGGACGTTGCGGACGGGTTTCTCTCTACCGCGGTAGCCCGCGACGTGTACGGCGTCGTCGTATCCAACGCGGGAGACCTCGATGCCAAGGCCACCGAATCTCTGCGAATGACCGCCCAACCGGGTCGGCATGACCTGACCGTGGTTGGGGAGCATGAGTCCTGCGTCGGCGGCCTCGGCCGGCACCGTGTGTTCCGTATCCACCCCGAGAGCGCGGCATATATGGATCTGCGCGACGATGACCTAGTCGAAATCCTAGGCGACGTCCCCGTGCCGTTGCGAGGCTGGGTGCGCACCTCGGACGAGATGCCGGCGGACACGGTTTCGCTGGATTCGTGGGGTCGGCGGCAACTGCAGGTCGCGGAAGGAAGCCTCGTGCACCTGCGCCTCCTGCGACGGCGCACCGCATCGGACCTGCCGCTCGCGAACGGACCGTCCGAGAGGACCTGACGCCTCACGAGGGTGAGCCGGTCGCCGTCACGATCGATTGTCTGACGACCGCGGTCGAGGTCCCGGCGACGGCCAAACACATTGCCCGTGCGAAATGTGAGTTGGCTAATTTTTGGGCATTCTGATCACATATTGGGCAGAACCGTGATCATTGGACGATGAAACACTGGCAAATCCTGCTATTCTTGGCGGATTTGGCGTCGCCGAGAAATGGCACGCTGCGTGCAACCATTCTTCATGCTACGGCCAGCCCGTCGACTGTCCGGATCCGCTTTGCGTCGTCCATCAGAAAGCCGACACCATGAAAAAGATCGAAGCCGTTATCAAGCCCTTCAAGCTCGATGAGGTCAAGGACGCCTTGCACGAAATCGGATTGCAAGGGATCACCGTGACGGAGGCCAAAGGATTTGGCCGTCAAAAGGGTCACACCGAGCTTTATCGGGGCGCTGAGTACGTCGTGGATTTCCTGCCGAAGGTAAAGATCGAAATCGTGCTCGAGGACAACATGCTCGAGCGTGCGGTGGAAGCCATACGACAGGCGGCCCACACGGGCCGGATCGGCGACGGAAAGATATTCGTTTCCTCCGTCGAAGAGGCCGTCAGGATACGAACGGGAGAAACGGGAGCCGAGGCCATCTGACGTCTCTTCCAGGGTTGCAACGTCCACAGCAGGGAACACAGAAAGGACAACCATGTCTGACGCCAATTCCATCCTTAAGTTGATCAAGGACAACGACGTCAAGTACGTCGACCTTCGCTTCACGGACCCGCGGGGAAAATGGCAACACCTTGCCATGGACGTGAACGTCGTCGACGAAGAGATGTTCGAAGACGGGGTCATGTTCGACGGCTCGTCCATCGCCGGCTGGAAGGACATTAGCCAATCCGACATGACGCTGATGCCCGATCCGGGAACCGCGACGATGGACCCCTTCGCCGCCCAGAATTCTCTGATCATCTTCTGCGACGTCATCGAGCCGACGACGGGTGAAGCCTACTCGCGTGACCCCCGGTCGGCGGCCAAACGGGCCGAAACCTATCTCAGCTTCACGGGAATCGGCGATCGCGCCATGTTCGGCCCGGAAGCGGAATTTTTCGTGTTCGACGACGTGCGCTTCAACGTTGGCATGAACGCGTGCTCTTACTCCATCGACCAGGAGGAAGGGCCTTACAACAGTCAGCGGCAGTTCGAGGGGGGCAATATCGGTCACCGCCCGCCCGCCAAGGGCGGGTACTTCCCCGTACCGCCCGTCGACTCGATGAGCGACCTCCGCGCCGAGATGGTCACCATCATGGCCGAGATGGGTCTGGAGACCGAGAAGCACCATCACGAAGTCGCCCCCTCGCAAAACGAGCTCGGCATCCAGGGCTCGAGCTTGGTGCATACCGCCGACATGATGCAGATCTATAAGTATGTCGTGCACAACGTGGCGCATTCGTACGGAAAAACCGCGACGTTCATGCCCAAGCCCATCATGGAAGACAATGGTTCGGGAATGCACACCCATCAGTCCATCTGGAGGGGCGACGACAACATCTTCGCCGGCACCGGATATGCGGACCTGTCGGAAAACGCGCTCTATTACATCGGCGGCGTCATGAAGCATGCCCGCGCAATCAATGCGTTCTCCAACCCGACCACCAACAGCTACAAGCGATTGGTGCCGGGCTTCGAAGCACCCGTGCTCTTGGCCTATTCGGCACGGAATAGGTCAGCATCCTGTCGCATTCCCTATGCGTCCAGCCCCAACGGGAAGCGTGTCGAGGTCCGTTTCCCCGATCCCGCTGCCAATCCCTATCTGACGTTCGCGGCCATGCTGATGGCGGGCATCGACGGGATCGAGAACAAGATCCATCCGGGCGATCCGATGGACAAGAACCTTTACGATCTGCCGCCGGAGGAACTGCAAGACGTTCCCACCGTGTGCGGTTCATTGCGCCAAGCGCTTGATACGCTCGATGGGGACCGCGACTTCCTCAAGAAGGGTGACGTCTTCACCGACGACATCATCGACGGTTACATAGAACTCAAATGGGACGAGGTTCATGCCTTTGAGCAGACAACTCATCCCATAGAATTTTCTATGTATTACAGCGTCTAAGAAGCGATATACGATAATTTGGGCGAAGAAGAGTCGGACCCTACGCTACGGTCCGGCCCTTTTCGCCTGTTCGGGATCGATCGGCCGCGATCGGCCGTTCTCGTCGATCGCGACGTAGACGAAGGTTCCCTCGGTCACCGAGATCTCCTCGGCCAGAACACGTCTCTGGACGATCGTCTCAAGGCGCACCGTAATCGACGTACGCCCAACACGCTCGACCTCACCATAGATGCTGACAATATCGCCCACCGCGATGGGGCGTTTGAAGGTCATTGCATCGATGGCGACCGTCGCCACCCGCCCGCGGCAGCGTCTTGCGGCAATGGTGCCGCCCGCTATATCCATTTGGGACAGCACCCAGCCGCCGAAAATATCGCCGTTCGAGTTGGCGTCGGAGGGCATGGGGACGGTTCGAATCGCGGGTTCCGCTTGCTGTGCCATGGTGCCTGTTTGCGCTATTCGAGCCCAAATCGTGGCTAGATGTCGTTGTTGCTGAGAGAAATCATACCTTATAGTGTGCCACTGCAACCATCCGTCAAGCTGTCGCGGAGGCGCGCTGGATGTCCATGGCGATGAACGATTTGTTTGAAAACGGCGGCAAACGCCCGAAGAAGCGGGATGCCAAGTATTCCGCCAAGGACATCGAAGTTCTGGAAGGTCTCGAACCCGTCCGCCGACGCCCCGGCATGTATATCGGAGGGACCGACGAAGCCGGCCTGCACCACTTGGCAGCCGAGGTCATCGACAACGCCATGGACGAGGCGGTGGCAGGTCATGCTAACCGCATATTGATAACTCTGGAGGCCGACGGGATGCTCACGGTCGAGGACAACGGCCGTGGTATCCCGGTTGATCCCCATCCGAAATACAAAAGCAAATCCGCCCTAGAGGTCATTCTCACGACGCTGCACTCTGGCGGTAAGTTCAGCGACAAGGTCTATCATACGGCGGGCGGTCTGCATGGCGTCGGCGTGTCCGTCGTCAACGCATTATCGGACCGGTTCGAAGTCGAGGTGGCGCGGGACAGACAGATCTGGTCGCAACGCTATACCCGGGGGAAGCCCAAATCGAAGCTCGAGAACAGCGGTACATCCAACAACCGCCGAGGTACGAAGATCACCTTTCATCCGGATCCGGAAATTTTCGGCCAAAAGTCGGCGCTCAAGCCTGCGGAACTCTATCGTATAGCCCGCTCCAAGGCCTTCCTGTATGGCGGCGTTGAGATCAACTGGTCTTGTGATGAATCGCTGCTGAAAGAAAAGGACAAGATCCCCGCCAAGGAAAAACTCCACTTTCCGGGCGGCATCATCGACTACCTCTCCACAATGACCGAAGAGTCCGAAGTGGTCGCGGAAACCCCGTTCACTGGCCGGGTTGCCATGGATTCTCGGGGGGGTAGGATCGAGTGGGCCGTCAGTTGGCTTGCCGATGGCGATCCCTTTCTGAGCTCTTACTGCAACACGGTCCCGACGCCCGAGGGCGGCACCCACGAAGCAGGATTGAGGGCCGCTCTGTCCAAGGCGCTGCGGGATTACGGCGAACGCCTGAACAATCGTCGGGCAAGCCAAATCACGGCGGACGACGTCCTCGGCTCCATGACCGGCGTCCTCTCGGTGTTCATTGCCGACCCACAGTTTCACGGACAGACCAAACGGAAGTTGGCCAGCCCCAAAGCCCAAAAATTGGTGGAGGCGGTAGTCCGGGACCATTTGGATCATTGGCTCTCCGGCGCACCCGAAAGCGCAAAGCAGCTGCTCGACTTCATCGTGGAACGCACCGAGGAACGGTTACGGCGACGGCAGGAACGAGACCTTTCCCGCAAGACGGCAGGCCGGCGCGCGCGACTTCCAGGAAAACTCACCGATTGTACGCGGACCCAGAAGGAAGGTACGGAACTTTTCATCGTCGAGGGAGACTCGGCCGGCGGTTCGGCGAAGCAAGCGCGGGACCGCATTACCCAGGCGGTTTTGCCCCTGAAAGGTAAAATTCTCAATGTCGCTAGCGCGGGAAGAGAGAAGGTGCACGCCAATAAGGAACTGTCGGACCTCATGCTGGCGCTCGGTTGCGGCGTGCGCGAAGGGTACCGGGAAGACAAACTCCGTTACGACAGGGTCATCATCATGACGGATGCGGATGTCGACGGTGCCCACATCGCGTCACTCCTGATGACGTTCTTCTACCAGGAGATGCGCGGTCTGCTCGACAACGGCCATCTCTATTTGGCTGTACCACCCCTTTATCGTCTGAGCCAAGGCGGCAAAACGCTGTATGCGCGGGACGACGCACATCGTGACCAGTTGCTGGCCGACGAGTTCGACGGCAGAGGCAAAGTCGAAATCAGTCGGTTCAAGGGCTTGGGTGAAATGCCGGCAACCCAGCTCAAGGAAACCACCATGGCGCTCGGCAAGCGTACACTGCTGCGTGTTACCGTCCCGGAACCTGAAGACAAAGGAACTGATCGGCTTGTCGAGCGTCTGATGGGCAGGAAACCGGAGCTCAGGCTGGCCTTCATCCAGGAAAAGGCCGCCCAGGTCCAAGAGCTCGATATCTAGTTCGGTTCCAGTTTGACCGGAACCGCTCCGGCATTGTGACAGTTCAAGCCTAACTTGAACCGCCCTGATCCCGGAGCGAGTTCAACCATCGGCGTATCAGGCCGGTCGTCTCCTCTGGCCATTCAAGCATCGGAATGTGACCGCAGGTGTCGAGGACGGTCAGTTGGGCATTCGGAATCCCATCGGCGATCTCTTTCGACATGTCGAGCGGTGTCACGACGTCGTCACGACCGCAAAGTACGAACGTCGGGCACGAAATGTCCGGAAGGGTTGGCCTGCTGTCGGGACGATCCGTGAACGCTTTCTGTTGATTCCGCAACCCCGCATACCCGGCTTCCTCGATCATCAGCTCAAGCTTACGGATATGAGCACCACCCTGGGTTCGCTCCGGATGAAAGAACACCGGCCCGTACATCTCCGCGATAGACTTGAAGTCGCCGCGTGCCGCGAGTTCCGCGGCCGGGCGGCGGCGCGCGTGTTGAGAAGGCCATTCGGGACGCGCCGTAGTGCCCACCAGAGCAAGACCGGCGACGCGCTCGGGAACTTGGCGCATGACCTCAAACGCAACGGCACCACCCATCGAGTTCGCCAGGACCACGAACTCCCGGGGCATCGGTGCGATGGCGATGGCCGCCAACCTACGGACGCTGTCGGCGCCGTACAGATCGGCAACCGCGATATCGGCAACATCGGACAAATGGTTCGTCTGATGTGTAAACAGCCGGCGATTGCAAAGATGTCCGGGCAGAATCAGCAAGGGAACAGAAACATTCATCCAGCACACCCGTGCTTGACACCACGCGGTTCGAACCCCATTTCCACAACACCAACCGTAGTCGTGGAGTATTCGACTGCACAACGAAAATTCTAGAAATTTCCGCTGCGGCCAGTGAATGACCGTTGACATCTAAAGTCGTGTAGAGTATTGCGGCGACCAACGTGCGGCCCGACAGTCACATTGTACGCCGCAATATTTGGCAACATATGAATTTCTCTGATCTTGGTCTAAGTCCCGAAGTTCTCGAAGCGATCACCGAGGCGGGGTATCGGTCCCCGACACCGATCCAGGAACAAGCGATACCGTTTGTGATGCAGGGCCGCGACCTCATGGGTTGCGCGCAAACCGGCACAGGTAAGAGGGCTTCATTTACCTTGCCGATGATCGACATGCTGGCGAAGGGTCGCGCGCGGGCTCGAATGCCACGGGCCTTGATTCTCGAACCGACGCGGGAGTTGGCCGATCAAGTCGCTGAGAACTTTACGGTCTACGGCAAGTATCAAAAACTTTCGATGGCGCTGCTGATCGGTGGCGTTTCATTCGATGACCAAGACAAGAAGATCGATCGCGGCGTCGACGTACTCATCGCCACACCGGGACGCCTCCTTGACCACTTCGAACGCGGAAAACTGTTACTTAGCGGTGTCGGAATTCTGGTGATCGACGAAGCGGATCGAATGCTCGATATGGGATTCATCCCCGACGTCGAACGTATCGCGAAACTGTTGCCGCCGTTGCGGCAGACCCTGTTCTTCTCTGCGACCATCATGCCCGAGATCCAGCACATCGCAGGGCGGTTCCTGAGCAATCCAAAAGAGGTGGCCGTCGATCCGCCGGCGTCACCCGCCGAAAACGTCGACCAACAACTGGTCGTGGTTCGCCAGGAAGACAAACGCAAAGCGCTTCGCCGGATCCTTCGCGGTCAGGAAGTGGAGTCGGCGCTGATTTTTTGCAATCGCAAGCGCGACGTCGATATCGTGGCGCGGTCTCTGGGCAAGCACGGATTCAATGTCAAGGCCCTCCACGGTGATATGCAGCAGTCGGTGCGAATGGACACGCTCGACGGTTTCCGCAGCGGCGACATTGACCTGCTGGTGGCCAGCGACGTCGCGGCTCGAGGGCTCGACATCACGAGCCTTCCGTTCGTCCTGAATTTCGATGTACCGTCCAACGCCGAGGACTACATTCATCGTATCGGCAGAACCGGCAGGGCGGGCCTGTCCGGAGTCGCCATCACGATCGCGACGCCGGACGACAGTAAGCTCGTGTCCGCTATAGAACGCCTCATCGGTTCCTCCATTCAGATCGCGGAAGCTCCCGAAATAGAGAACCTGAAGGTCCGAAATGGTTCTGAGTGTTCGAGGATCGACCACGGGCGTTCTTCTGGTCGGCGTCGACGTGGGAGAAAGGCGAACGGTCAATCCTCTGCGACCGAAAATGGCTCGGCATCGAATGCGCGATCGGGGTCGAAGTCCCAGAATCACACGCGAAGCGCCGACGGGAAACGGCCATCCAAACGGACACGTGAACGAAAGAAGCCCCGCCGTGATAAAGAGTCGCACGTCGGAGCAGATTTGAAATTCGGCATCACGGACGACGTGCCGGCTTTCCTGGCACGCCCGGCGCGGTCCCGTACCGACTGAAGCGAAGACCGCACCGTGCAGACCATATTCGTAATGGTTAAATGCGAACTCGGAGAGGCTTATCGGGTCGCTGAAGAAGCCGCCGACGTGGCCCGGGTCTCCGAGGTGCACTCGACCTCAGGGCAGTACGATCTCTTGATGAAATGCTATTTGGACGACGATATCGACATCGGGCATTTTGTCACAGAAAACATCCAACGTCTTTCGGGCGTCAAGGACACCTTCACCATCATCGCGTTCAAGGCATTTGCGTAAGAGCCTAGACGGGCTGGCATTTCGGGCTCCCATCGACCAGTCGGGCAAGTCCACGCAAGAGCCCTCCCGTGCAGCGGACTCGGCGTCGCATTTCGGACAGCGAGGATCCGCAATCAGGGGATCAGATGTCGCTTGACGAAATTCGTTGTCACCCGGCGCTACACAATCGCCAATGATATATGCTCTTGCCCGACACCCACTTCAGCCACGCGCCGTCACACGATGATCATCGCACGATGATCATCGCACAGATAACGGACTTCCATATTGCACTTCCAGGCGAGCGCATGGATAGGATGTTCCGTACAGCAACATTTCTTGAAACCGCTGTCGAACACATCACTTCTCTTGAACCTTTACCGGACGTCGTGCTGGCAACGGGCGATCTTGTCGATCGGGGGATCCCAGAGGAGTACGAGCGTCTGAGAGGGATTTTGGCGCCCATCGGCGTTCCCATCTATGTTATCCCCGGCAATCACGACGATCGCGATACCATGTCGGGGGCTTTTGCGGACTGGGATTATCTGCCCGGCAACGGTCGGTTCCAGCACTATGTGATCGACAGGTGGCCCGTGCGCCTGATCGCTCTGGACACCGTGATCCCAGGGAAGATCAGCGGAGAGCTCTGCGGGGAGAGGCTTCAATGGTTATCGGACCGTCTGGCGGAAGAGCCCGATAAACCCACCCTGATATTCATGCATCACCCACCCATCAGGAGCGGAATCAACGCAATGGACCGGCATGGCTTCGACGCGGGCGCGCCCGAAATGGGGGCCATCGTGGAGAAGTACTCGAATATCGAAAGAATTGTCTGCGGTCACCTGCATCGCCCCGTCACGGCCCGCTGGCACGGTACCGTCCTCAGCGTGGCACCAAGCACCGCCCACCAGATGGGGCTGAACATGCTTGAAGGCGCCAAACAGCAGATCGTCATGGAACCCCCGGCCTGCCAGCTTCACCTGTGGCAGCCGGATACGGGCATCGTCAGCCACACATCCTATACGGGCCGGTACGAAATTCCGCTGTCAGTTGAACTGCCTTGACCGCCCCGCCGTCAGGCAGCGGTACGACTTCCGATCCGCCGATAAAGCTTCTTCCAGGCCTCGACGAACCGATCCACGTCTTCGGACCGCGAGGCCCAACCCAGACTGACACGAATTGCGGAGTCCCTCTGGTCCTCCGGCAATCCCATGGCCGCGATGACATGAGAGCGCGCCACCTTACCCGAGGAACAGGCCGACCCGGCGCTCACGCTGACGCCCTCGAGGTCGAAGGCCATGACCTGTGTTTCCGCCGAGACGCCAAGCATGGCAATGCACGAAGTATTGGGCAGGCGCGCCGCACCGGATCCGACAATGACCGCATCGCCAGTGATCGAAAGAATCCGGTTTTCCAGTCCATTGCGCAACTCTTCGATACGGCGTGGCGTTTCGATGTCGGCCGAGGCGCTCCCGGCGGCAATGCCGAACCCCACAATCCCCGGGACGTTTTCCGTGCCGGCCCGCTGTCCACGTTCCTGCCCGCCACCAAAAATCATCGCCCCCGCCGGCGCCTCGGCGCCGTTCCGCACCACCAAGGCCCCAATGCCTTGGGGACCACCGAACTTGTGAGCTGACAATGACATCAGGTCGACACCGAGTCGGTCGAAATTCACGGCGATTTTTCCGGGCCCCTGCACGCCGTCACAGTGCACCGTGGCGCGGTGTGCTCTCGCCACCTCGACCACGTCGGCGATCGGCTGAATCACGCCGGTCTCGTTGTTTGCGACCATTACGGATACGAACGCCCCGCCGGGCAGGCGCTGCAACTCCCGGTCGAGCGCCGCAACGTCGGCCATACCATCGTGGTCAACAGGTATCAATGATCCTGTTTGCGCCCCGCCCTTGACGGCATTGAGTACCGAGTCGTGCTCGATGGCGGACACCACAAGGTGTTGTCCCCGCAACGCCGCGCCCCGCAATGCCATGTTGTTCGCCTCGGTACCCCCGCTCGTGAAGACAACGGACTGCGGGGATGCGCCGACGAGTCGGGCCACCGCTTCACGCGCGGCTTCCACCTTGGCCCTGGCTTCGCGTCCGGCCTTATGTACCGACGATGGATTCCCCCCGATTTCAAGAGCCGAGACGACGGCCCGCATCACTTCCGGTCGTACCGGTGCCGTCGCGTTGTAGTCGAGATATCCCGGATGGCGCATGCCAAGTCGTTGAGCAAAAGTTGTTGGTTCAGACCTTGCTCAATCGATGACCGCCTAATTGCTGCAGTCGGGCGTATCCCCGGAGGTGACGTCCCCCGCATCGTCGGGGTCGGATTGCCATGACATGGTGTCCCGGGTACTCGACTGTTCTTCCAGCTCCGCCACGCGCAAACTGAGGGACTGAACCTTGTCCAGCAAAGCATCGATCCTCCGGGCAATCGGGTCCGCTTCCTCATCGATGGGCGTTCCGTAAGGATCAAAGCGTTTCGGGGCTTCGCGCTTTGCGGCGGCGCCTGCCGGGCGCGCAGGAATGCCGACGACCGTACCGCCAGGCACGACATCCTTGAGAACGACGGAATTCGCGCCGATTCGAGCATTCGCACCGACGGTTATCGGGCCCAGAACCTGGGCACCCGACCCGACGATCGCACCATCTTCAAGGGTCGGGTGTCGCTTTTCATTCACCTGAGACTGACTGTCGACCGCGGGGGCGATGCCGCCCAACGTCACATCGTGATAGAGTGTTACGTTGTCGCCGATGACCGAGGTCTCGCCGACGACGACGCCCATACCATGATCGATGAAGAATCCCCGGCCGATCCGGGCACCCGGGTGGATCTCGATCCCGGTGAAGAATCGACCCAAGTGGGAGATGAACCGACCCAGCAAGTTCCGGTCGCGTGACCAAAGCGCGTGCGCAACGCGATAGAACAAGACGGCATGGAATCCCGGATAACAAAGTACGACCTCGAGCTTGGATCGTACCGCGGGGTCTCTCTCGAAAACCGCTCGGACATCTGCGCCAATGGTTTTGAACATTGGCTTCCCCACTATAGTATTAAGGGTGCCGGCACACCTTCCAATCGAGCCCACAACAGATCGTCGAAAGGCATTCGGCACCTGAACTTCTTTCGATATAGGTTAGCTGTACGTACCAGTCAATGATTTGAACCGGTCCGGAGCCCCGCCTCTGGTGGCTGTGCGAACCCGTCGCATGATTAAGCGTGCCCGTGGCGGGCGTACCGAGACGAGATCACAATCGGCGCTTCGCGCCTGGAGGATGAATGCCCGAAGTCAACATCGTTGGTCCCGAGGGCCGGCTCGAAGGCCGTTACCACCACCAACCAAACGTACTCCGATCACCCATCGCGCTGATCCTTCATCCACATCCCCAATTCGGCGGAACCATGAACAACAAAGTCGTGTACAACCTGTTTCATGCGTTCGTGCGGAAGGGGTTCTCGGTGCTCAGGTTCAACTTCCGGGGCGTCGGAAAGAGCCAAGGAACCTTTGACCACGGTCAGGGTGAGCTGTCCGACGCGGCTTCGGCGCTTGACTGGCTCCAGGCCTCCAATCCGAACGCTCCCGCATGCTGGGTCGGGGGCTTCTCGTTCGGTGCATGGATCTCCATGCAACTGCTCATGCGCCGACCGGAAATCAACAGCTTCATTTCGGTCGCACCGCCCGCCAATATGCTGGACTTCAGCTTTCTCGCCCCGTGCCCGGCGTCGGGACTGATCGTTCACGGGTCCGACGACGACATCGTGCCGACCGAAGACGTCGAAAAGCTTGCCGCCAAACTCCAGAGCCAGCGCGGAATCGAAATTACCTACAAGATTGTTGCAGGCGCCAACCATTTTTTCGAAGAGAAGCTGCCCGATCTCAATACCCAGGTCGAAAGGTATCTGAAGACGGCCGTCTTCTGAAAATTACGCGCGGTCCGCGCCGTCCAGCCGTTCTCCTCAACTCGTCTGGGGGCGATGGACGACTCCGGCCACACAAGGATGCGCGACGCCGGTCGTCGTGGGCCAGCTTGAGGGCAATCCCTTGATTGCTCGGACGGCGAGGTAGGCGAATGCTTCCGCCTCCAAAGCGGTGCCGTCCCATCCTACGGCCTCCACCGCCTCCACCGGGCCGCCGATCCGGGCCGCCAGTTCACCCATCATCGCTTTGTTGTACCGCCCGCCGCCTGCGACCAGCCAACGCAGTGGAGTCGTGGGAAGACCTTTGAGCGCCGCTCGAACGGCCTCGGCCGTAAATGCTGCCAAGGTTGCCGCACCGTCCTCTGGCGAGAGTCCATCGACCGGCTCGAGTGAGAACGCGTCGCGGTCAAGCGATTTCGGAGGCGGGAGCGAGAAATACGGATGGCTAATGAGTTTCTTCAGGGCAGACGCGCTCAAACGGCCCCTGGACGCGAGCGCGCCATTTCGGTCGAACGGATCACCTGTCCACATCTCGGTCCAGTCGTCGAGCAAGGCGTTTCCCGGTCCGGTGTCGAACGCCCAAATTCCCGGGACGACCGCCCCCGTCGTGTCGGAGGTTCGAGAGGCGGGCGAGTCCTCGCCGATCCAGGTTACGTTCGCCACGCCACCCAGATTGAGGATCGCCAGCGGTTTCGGAAGCTCTCGCGTAAGAGCCCAATGATAGATGGGGGCGAGCGGCGCGCCCTGACCACCTGCCGCGACATCGGCGCTGCGGAGGTCATTGACCACCGGAACGCCGGTCACTTTTGCCAGCAGCTCGCCGTCACCGATCTGATGCGTCCGACGCGCCTCCGGCACATGAAACACCGTATGCCCATGAAACCCAATTACATCTATTTCCGAGCAGCTTATTGAATTTTCTCGAAGTAGAGTTTCAACGGCGTCGACGTGCCTTGTCGTCAGATCGGACTCCACATCGCAGGCTTTTGCCCCCCCGTCGATCAAATCGGCCAATCGTTTCCGGAAATCATGGTCGTAAGGCGTCGTTGACGACGGGCCGCGCTCGAACACGGATACGCCATCCGTTCGTATGATGGCGGCATCGATTCCGTCCCGTGATGTCCCGCTCATCAAACCGAGCGCGGTCATCGTCGAAAACGAACAATCATCCATCGGACGGTTTCTCCAACAAAGCGGGCGCAAAAGATCTCACCCGCAACGCGTGTTGTCGCGGTTCGGGGTTTGTGTTACATGGCTGGACGCCGCGACACCCGTGTCCCTTCATATACTGTCGTATGTTTGTCGCCACGAGTAGTGAAACCGATGGGCGGGCCGGTATCTCGACGAATCCCTGCAGCCGAAGATGCAACAACCGAAGTCCGAATTCCTGCGCGTGCTGACGGCGCGCGGCTACGTCCATCAATGCACGGATATGGACGGGCTCGATCGACTGGCCTCCGATGGAACATTGATCGCCTACGAAGGGTTCGACTGCACGGCGCCAAGCCTGCATGTCGGAAATCTTGTCGGAATCATGGTGCTTCGGCACCTTCAACGCGCTGGATATCGGCCCATCGTGCTCATGGGCGGCGGGACCACGAAAGTCGGTGATCCTTCGGGCAAAGAGGAAAGCAGACAAATCCTGTCGGAAGCGGAAATCGCTGCCAACATGGCAGGAATCAAGCAGGTGTTCGCAAGGTTTCTCGAGTTCGGAGACGGTCCTACGGATGCGCTGATGGTCAACAACGCCGATTGGTTGGATCCTCTCGAGTACATCCCGTTTCTGCGGGAGTTTGGGCCTCACTTCTCGGTGAACCGCATGCTCGCCATGGACAGCGTAAAGCTACGCCTCGACAGGCAACAGCCGCTCAGCTTTCTCGAATTCAATTACATGGTGTTGCAAGCCTACGATTTTCTGGAGCTCGCCCGACGCTATGACTGCGTCTTGCAGATCGGCGGTTCGGATCAGTGGGGTAACATCGTCAACGGCGTCGAACTCGGCCGTCGCGTGGACAATCGGACACTTTACGGTTTGACATCACCGCTGCTGACCACGTCATCCGGAACGAAGATGGGGAAGACAGCGGACGGCGCCGTGTGGCTGAACGAGAGGATGCTCTCCGCCTACGACTACTGGCAGTTTTGGCGCAACGCCGACGACGCGGATGTCGGCAGATTTCTGCGCTTGTTCACCGAACTGCCACTCGACGAAATTGAGCGCCTCGAACGTCTGCAGGGCGACGAAATCAATGAGACGAAAAAGATTCTCGCGAATGAGGTCACCAGTCTTTGCCACGGCCCGGAGGCATCGCAGATGGCTGCGGAAACGGCCCGCAATACGTTTGAGGGCAGCGGTGTGAGCGAGAATCTGCAAGGAATTGATGTGCCGCGAGCTGAATTGAATGAGGGCGTGGCGGCGTTCGAACTGCTTCATCGTGCAGGCCTTTGTTCAAGCCGTGGTGAAGCGCGCCGCCTCATCAAGGGAGGCGGCGGACGCGTCAACGACATCGTCATCGGAGACGAGGCCCAACTGATCACGCTGGACCATCTAGGGGCCGAGGGTTTGATCAAACTGTCAGCCGGAAAGAAGCGGCACGCGCGCGTCAAACCCACTTAGGCGATCGACGTTGGTTCGTATTGCGGAGCCGCGTCTATTCATTCCGCGGCAAGCTCTTCTCCGGCACCCCATCACCCGAAACAATCGACCGCAGAAACCCCGGGGCCAGCGCGGACAACGGATTGACCGTGACCGTTGGTTCTCCGATCAGACCATCAACAGCGTAGTTGATGGCGAAAACACCCTCCCCTTCTCTTCCTACGAATAGATTTCCCAACAACGGAACGGTCCCCAGCACGGAGTTCAAGGTGTAGGCAGGAACCAGAGTTCCCCGTATCTTGATCCGATCACGTTTCCGATCCAGCCCTCCGTCGAGGGTGACGCCAAGTGCAGGGCCGAAGGCGCGCGCCCTTTCGATTTCCAGTCGACCGTTCCGAACGTCGAAGGGTGCTTCGAAGCGGACGAACGAAATTCCCTCCCCGTTGAGAAGGTCCGCCATTCCCGTCAATGAACCGACCGTGAGAATTCGCGCAAACACGGGAGCGTTTACAACCTTGAACTCGTCGATGCCGACCATGCCCGAAAGCGGGCGAGAGGGCAGAGTCTCGTCAATGGTTGCCGTCAGCTTGAGGTGACCTCCGACCGCATTGTCGAAGACTCCCAAGGATCTCATGAATGCGCCTGCATCACTCGAGTTCACGCCCAAACTCCAATCACCGGACCGGCTGCGAAGGGATATCTGCACGGGCGCCCCGCCGGTCAGAACCCCTTCGGCCTCGATTTCCTGCCAGGACGTGCCAGAGTGAACGGCCCTGACGTTCGTGTCCGTGAGACTGTGCTGGTCACCGAGAACGACCTCCCCGACACGCATTGACAGCACCAGGGGCGGAATCGGCAGAGTGTCCTCCGTGCCAAAAAGGCGCGCAAGGTAGGGCCTCATGTCGAAGCGGCCGCCTTCGAGGGCAATGATGAAACCCTCGGGCGCACGAGGCCTGACCGAGGCGGATACATTGTTCTCCCCCAACTCGAGCAGTGAGAGGTCCAGGCGCCGTAATTCGTCGTCCGTATCCAGTTCGCCCTGTCCGACGGCCCTGAGACCCGGCCCTGAGATCTCGAACGATGTCACCCATCCACCATTCTCGCCCGATGGCGTGGCATTCATCTTTGCGGTCGCGGTTTCGCCAGCGGACTTGCTCCATACGAGTTCAGGAAAATCGAGCCGCGCGGATGTCAGATCCGCGGTCACGCCGATATCCAGAATTTCCCACCCGTTGGTAAGAATTCGAGCGTTGATCGGCGTCATACCCGCCACGCGAGGAGCCGCCGGCAATCCCAGCGCCCGCCGATGGTCATCATCCAGATTTGCCACGAGCGACAACAGATCGGTCGCTGGCCTCGTCGGCCGGAAGGCTCGCCGCCATTCGAGATTGAACGGCACCCCATCGATTGATGCCGTCCCGGACGCGTCGATCCCGTTTCCATCGAGCCGAACCACAAGGTCGCCGCCGCTCAGCACGTGATCGCCGACGATGTTCGGCACGCCGAAATCACGCAGGTTTGCCGCCGCGGCGTATCTCACCTCGTGACCCTGAAGTCCATCCTTCAATGGCAGATCGAACCGGACGCGCGTGGCGCTAAAGCCAGAGGTCGTTTCGGGCCGGAGTCCGATGGACCTGGAGAACCGATAGGGCTCGCGATCCAGAACGGCCAGAACGTCGGAAACCCTCCCCCTCCCGACAAATCCGATATAGGCCGTCTTTCCTTGAACGTTCAACCCTTCAATTCGAACGTCGCCCTCGGAAATCGAAATTTCGCCTATACGTCCGCTTTCGATGGTCAGTTCCATCGAACTCCCCGTCATGCGCGCCGACCCACGTGCATCGACGAGCTTCGGCATGGGCGTCAAATACCGTGTCGAAACGTCTTCGAATTCGAATGTCAGTTCGACGGCATCTTCCCGCAGGCCGCGCCCGGTCCGTACTTCGGGCGAAACCACGAGGCGCACCTTGCCCCGCGTAATCGTCCCACCACGAACTCTGGTCGTTACCCAGCTTCTCGCTTTCCGTGAGAGATCAATGGGCCAGTACCGCTCCAACGCATCCACGGGAAAGTTCTTGAAACTCCCCTCCAGGGTGACGGCCAATTGATCCTCGAAATCGATCAACCCGCTGGCCGAGGCGGAAACGTCACCCAGATCCACAAACAGCTCACTGAATTGAACAGCGGAAAGGCCGTTCAAGATTCGTCCTTTGACCGCGAATTGTCGGAAGGCCAGGTCATCGTCGAAATATCGGGGGAGACGAACGTGTCCCGGGCTTCCCACAAGATCGAAGGCAACGTTGCCCGCAATTCCTCTGGTGTTCAGCGTGAGGTCCACGGTACCGCCAATTGGCGCCCTGAGAGCTCCCAATTGAGAGAACGTCGGGTGAAATTTCGCAAGTCTGCGCGGCTCTAGCGCAGAAAAGCCCAAGCTCACGGTTACTTCGCCGCTGTCTCGAATATGCGACAGGCTTGCGCCGACCGGCGTTGCAACACCGTCTAAGTCCAACAGGCCGGAGATACGGCCTGAGATGCTTTCGGCGTCTCGCACCAAGGAAACATCGACCTCGGTCGATCGCCAGGTTTGGTTCAGCACGCGGTCGACCACAGCAACTTGTGCATCGCGTACGCTTACCCGGGACAGCCGTTCCGTCAGAGTGTTCGCCTCGGGCCGCACCCGCAATCCGTCGATAAGAGCCGAGACCACGACCCCCGCATCCCGGACCCCATCGTCGTCCGTCCCGATCCTGAAGGATCCATGTTCGTCCCGGAAAAGCGTGATCCGAGGCCGGAGCAATTCGATCCGTGTGAACGCCAGACGTCCGCCGAGCAACGCGACGCCGCTCACGCCTAGCGAGATCTCCGGGACACCGGCGATAACGCGATTCTCCGAGTCGAGGAGCCGCGCGCCGCGGACCCGGATGTCGACCGCTTGCTCCCAGTCCACCCAGGCCAGAATGGTATCCTCAAGGTCGATCCGAACCCCTTGCACGCCCATATTCAAAGCGTCACGCACGTATGGGGTAAGAAACTGCAGCGAAATCGACCCCGACCAGAGCAACCAGCCCGCCAAGGCAAATACGATAGCGGATCCTGCCGCAACCGCGGCGAGCAGCCGAAGCATCGCTTTACCGGTTGAGACGATCACTGGTCTTTTGCGCCGTATCTGGAAGTGCGAACCGCGGAATAGGCGATCCTTGACCGCCGTCGCCCTATTTCGCAGTGTGCCTCATACCTTGACGTCAAGGAACGCGCGGATTGCTGTTTTTATCACAGATCAAAGATCTTCCTGCACCATACTCGTCGGAACGTTTCAAGCACGGCCTCGAGGAGTGGCATGATCGGGCGGCCGCATCCGAGGACCCGGCACTGGACGGTTTCGCCCGGCATGTATCGGCGGATCCGACGGGCCATGACTTTCTGGCCGCGATACTCGGCAACAGCCCCTTTCTTTCCCGATGTTTGTTGCGAAACATTCCCTTCGTACGGGATCTGTTCGAGATGGGGCCGACCCAACTTGGCGCCCAGATCCTCGGTACGGTCCGGGTAATCCGGGACTCGGAGCAAAGCTCGTTGATGTCGACCTTGCGGGACGCCCGCACGAAAATGGCCCTTCTTGTCGCGGCCGCAGACATCACCGACGCCTGGTCTTTGGACGAGGTTACGCGCGCTCTGAGTGAATTCGCGGCAGGCTCCATTGGGGCGGCGGTGAACCACCTTCTGGCGCTGGCCGCCGACGCCGGGAACCTGCAACTTCGCGACGAGGAACACCCCTCGGAGGAGAGCGGCTTCACCGTCATCGGCATGGGTAAGCTCGGCGCCAACGAACTGAATTATTCCAGCGATATAGACCTGATCGTGCTGTTCGACCAGGAACGAGTCCCCTACACGGGCAACAAATCGGCTCAGGATCTTTTCGTGCGCCTGACCCGGGACCTGATACATCTGCTGCAGTCCCGGACAAGCGTCGGGCATGTGTTCCGGATTGATCTGAGATTGCGGCCCGACACGGGCAGTTCACCATTGGCGATGTCCATGGCGGCGGCGGAAGGTTACTACGAAAGTGTCGGACAGAACTGGGAGAGAGCAGCGTTGATCAAGGCCCGCCCCGTCGCCGGCGACATCACCGCCGGTCGCGCCTTCATGAGCCGCATCTCCCCCTTCATTTGGCGGAAGTATCTGGATTTCGCCGCCATCGAGGATATTCACTCGATCAAGAGGCAGATTCACGCGCATCGCGGACATAGATCGGTCACGGTTCCCGGCCACAACGTCAAGGTGGGAAGAGGCGGTATCCGAGAGATCGAATTCTTCGCCCAAACCCAGCAGCTGATCGCCGGAGGGCGTGACCCGACCCTCAGGGTCCCGGATACCTGCGGGGCCCTCAGGGCGCTCGAGGCTTGCGGGCGCATCGAGCGGAGTGTCGCCGACGATATGGTGCACGCCTACGAATATTTGCGCCGCCTCGAACACCGTTTGCAGATGATCGCCGATGAGCAAACGCATACCGTGCCGGAAACCGAAGACGGCTTGGCGTACGTAGCCACCTTCATGGGCGTCCCCGGCACCGAGGCATTCGTCGCCGAGACACTGCGTACGTTGCGAACGGTCGAACGGCACTTTGCGCGGCTCTTCGAGCACGCACCGGCCCTGGGAGACGTCGGAAGCCTCGTCTTCACAGGCACTGAAGACGACCCGGAGACGCTTTCCACGTTGGTCGAACTCGGATACGGCGAGTCCTCGACAGCGGCGGCCCTGATTCGAAACTGGCATCACGGCCGCTATCGAGCGATGCGGAGCGCACGCGCCAGGGAATTGCTCACCGAACTCACCCCCGCGCTGCTGCGAGCGTTCGCCGGCACGGCCAATCCCGATGCCGCCATCCTCAAGTTCGACGAGTTCCTGGCCAAGTTGCCCGCCGGCGTTCAGATATTCTCCCTGTTCTACGCCAATCCCGGCCTTCTTGAGCTGATGGCGGAAATCATGGGCAGCGCGCCGAGGCTGGCCGAGCATTTGGCACGCAATCCCCGCCTCATGGACAACGTTCTGAGTGCAGACTTCTACGATCCCATCCCTGAAGTGAATCGGCTCGCTCACGAGTTGTCTCGGACGCTCGCCGACTGCGGGCATTACGAGGAGGTGCTCGACAGTTCTCGCCGATGGGGTCACGACCAGGCATTCCAGGCTGGTGTGCACATCCTGCGGAACGTCGCCTCCGTGACGGATGTGGGCCCAAGGTTGGCGGATGTCGCTGATGTTCTGTTGGGCGAGCTCTTTGCCGCAGCGAAAACCGAATTCGTGCAAGCCCACGGTGAAATTCCGGGCGGCGCATTCGCCATTGTCGCGCTTGGCAAGTACGGGGCCAAGGAACTCACCCCGGAGTCCGACTTGGACCTGGCCTTTATTTACGATTGTCCTGCCACGGAAAAATATTCCCATGGCGAACGTCCTCTAGCTGTTGGCGAGTACTACTCTCGGCTCAGCAAGCGCGTCATCAATGCCGTCTCGGCACCAACCGCGGAAGGTCGGCTGTACGAAGTCGACATGCGCCTCCGTCCGTCCGGTGCAAGCGGGCCAATCGCGGTCCACGTAGAAGGGTTCGAGGAGTACCAGTACAACAGGGCCTGGACATGGGAACACATGGCCTTGACCCGAGCGCGTGTCGTGCTGGCACCCCCTGATCTGCGAAATCGAATTGAAGGGGTCATCGACACGGTCGTGCATCTGCGCCGGGACCCCGCAAAACTCCTCCAGGACGTGGTGGAGATGTATGAGCGGATCGGACGCGAGCACGGCACCGAGAACCCGTGGCAGATCAAGCACGCGCTCGGAGGTCTGTTTGAGCTGGAGTTCCTGTGCCAGTACCTGATTCTCCGCCACGCCTGCGATCATGCATCGATCGCCGCCGGAAGCACGTCGGACGCAATCCGCGCGCTACGACAGGCTCGGGTCATTGACGGTGAATTGGCAGACGAGCTAACCGAGGCCTTGCAGCTGTTCAGGAACACCCAAGGATTTCTAAGACAAACTCTTCAAGCCGGTTTCGTGGAAGAACAGGCGCCGGAAGGCCTCCGACAGGCGTTGGCGCGAGCGACGGGGGAAGAAACCTTCAAGGCCCTGAAATCGACGATCATCGATACCGAACGTCGGATTCATCGGCGGTTAGGGGAACTCATCATCGGCCCAGCCCAGGCCAAAACCGTGGCAGAGCACGGCGGCACGTTGAACTGATCGCGGCATCTCGAATACTGTTGTTCCTACGACATGATAGAAAAGAAAAATATCCAATTGTTATTAAAATTATTTTTCAATTTCTGAAAAATCTCCTGTCGAGACGAGGCAAGATGGGGACCGCGCCGTTATCGTGCGACCGAATGCCGTGAAAATAGGGGGCTATGCTTGCCGCCGATCTCAGGGGAAGGCAAAATTGCTGAAGCTCTGAATGGTGTGTAGCTGCCACGCGTTCCGATGAAAATCCTCTAAGCTAAGTCAGGAGTTCAAGACGGTGACCCAGCCGAAAGGTACCGGGCCTCAAGAGGGAGATCGGGCTCCAGACT
>JAGWAU010000046.1:0-9649 GCA_021296255.1 Alphaproteobacteria bacterium
TGGGTCACATGCTCGAGCTGTTCCCCTTCTTGAGCCAAGTGCGCCTGCTGCGACAGTGGGCGGGCCTCGCCGACATGCCGCCCGATTTCAGCCCCGTCATGGGATCGACTCCGATCGGGAACTACTACGTCGATTCTGGTTGGGGCACCTGGGGATTCAAGGCGACGCCCGTCTCGGGCAAGCGTATGGCGGAGACCATCGCCACCGGACGGGTCCCGGACATCTTGCTGCCGTTCCGCCTCGACCGGTTCGACACGTTCGAACAGCTCGGGGAGCGCGGCGCGTCGTCGGTGGGGCAGTAGGGTTCGGGGGGGAAAGCCGTGAAGATCATGCGTTGTCCATTGAACGGTCCACGGAACATCTCCGAGTTCGTCTACGGCGGGGAGGTGGTCGGCATGCCGGATCCCGAGACGGTCAGCGATGCGGACTGGGCGGATCACGTGTTCCTCGAGGACAATCGGCGCGGCGTCGTGCGCGAATGGTGGCTTCACGTCGCGACCGCCTATTGGTTTATCGCGGAGCGAGATACCGCGACGGACGAGATCGTCCGGACCTACCCGTCTTCTGATGTCTTTACGGAAAGGGTTTCGTTCCCCGTACCCGGCGGTAAAGGCGGGGGGACATGACGGGAATCAATCGCCTTCCCGCGCCGGCGGGGCTGCTCATCGACAGGTCGCGGACCCGGACGTTCAAGTTCGAAGGGCAGCTGGTCGATGGCTGCGGCGGCGATACGATCGCCAGCGCGCTCGCCGCCAACGACATTTGGGTGCTGTCGCGTTCCTTCAAATACCGCCGCCCGCGCGGAGCGCTGACCATGGCGGGCCAGGACGCGAACACTCTGGTGCAGCTCCCTGGCCGTCCAAACGTTCCAGCGGACGTCGAACCCGTCAGCGATGGTCTTGATGTTCGGGGACAGAACTACGAGGGCAGCCTCGCGCACGACCGGGGAACGTGGGTCGGATGGCTGCACCGGTTCTTGCCCGTCGGCTTCTACTACAAGGCATTTTACAAGCCCCGCGGTGCTTGGAGGTTTTGGGCGCCGTTCATCCGCCGCAAGGCGGGGCTGGGGCGTGTCGACGAGGCGGCTCCGCGCGGATACTTCGACAAGGCCTACCTGTTCAGCGATGTCATCGTGATCGGTGGCGGTCCCGCGGGAATGAGCGCCGCGATCACCGCCGCGAAGGCCGGCGCGGAGGTCATCCTCGTCGATGAGAATCCGATTCTCGGTGGAGCCTTGAACTACGCCCGCTTCGACGCCGCCGGTGAGGCCGGCGCGCGGGAACGGCAACGCCTCGTGGAGAGCGTGGCGGCTCAAGACGGCATTCAGGTGATGACGGGTACCGTCGCCAACGGCTGGTTCGCGGATAATTTCGTTGCGCTGATGCGCGGGAACCGGATGTTCAAGGTCCGGGCGAGAGAGGTCGTTCTTGCCACCGGCGCCATGGAGCAGCCGCTCGTGTTCCGAAACAACGATCTCCCGCGCATCATGATGGGTACCGCGGCGCAACGACTCATCCGCCTCTACGGGATCCGCCCCGGGACGCGCGCGGTCGTCGCGACGGCCAACGACGACGGCTACGGCGTCGCTCTGGACTTGGCCGATGCGGGTGTTCAGATCGGTGCGGTCGCCGATCTCCGGGCCGAACCCGATGCCGGCGAAATGGCCGCGGCGGCCAAGGCAACGGGGATTCGTGTCGAGACGGGTTGCACCATCAGCTCCGCGATCCCGGGGGGCGGTGGCCGCTCGGTCCGCGGCGCGGTGCTGTCCCGCATCGAGGGACGGGGCACGTATGGCGGCGGTGAAACCGTGGATTGCGATCTCGTCTGTATGTCCGTGGGATACGCGCCGGCCGGCCAACTTCCCTGTCACGACGGGGGCCGGCTGGCGATGGACGAGAAGACCTCGACCTTCGTTCTACGTAACTTGCCCGCGCACGGCCATGCGGCCGGCTCGGTAAACGGGTCCCGCGCGCTCGACACGGTGCTCGCGGAAGGGGTTCATGCGGGCTGGCGCGCGGCCGCGGCCCTGGGTCTCGAAGCCGGTGCGGAACCGGCGGTGCCCGAAGCCAGAGGCGCGGACGACCGGAACCACGATTGGCCATTGTTCCCTCATGAAGACGGCAAGGACTTCGTCGACTTCGACGAGGATCTGCAGGTCCAGGACATTCTCAACGCCTGCGCGGATGGTTTCGACGACATCGAACTCACGAAACGTTACTCGACCGTCGGAATGGGACCGAGTCAGGGCCGGCATTCGGCGCTCAACGCACTGCGTCTCGTGTACCGCGCCACAGGGCGTTCGCTGGCGGACGCGCCTCCGACGACCGTGCGGCCGCCGTACACCGCGGAAACCTTCGGCGTATTGGCGGGGCGCAACTTCGAACCGGTACGGTACACGCCGATGCATCATCGCCATCTCGAGTCAGGCGCCCGGATGATGGTCGCGGGACCGTGGATGCGACCATCGTTCTACGGCGCTCCCCACGATCGCGAGCGGTCCGTTCGGGAGGAAGTCAGGGCCGTGCGCGGCGGCGTCGGTATGCTCGATGTCTCCACGCTCGGCGGTATCGAGATTCGGGGACCGGACGCGGCGGAATTCCTGAACCGCATGTACACGTTTACCTACGCTCGCCAGCCCGTGGGCCGTAGCAGGTACCTCATGATGTGCGATCAGACCGGCGTTATCGTGGACGACGGAGTGACGTGCCGGTTCCACGAACGGCACTTCTACGTCACGACGACCTCGAGCGGCGCATCCGACGTCTATCGCGAGATGTTGTGGTGGAACGCACAGTGGCGCCTTGCCGTCGATATTTCGGATGTTACGAACGCCTACGCGGCCGTGAGCCTGGCGGGTCCCGAGGCGCGCAAGCTTCTCGTGCCGCTGGCGGACGACATCGACCTCTCCCCCGACGCCTTTCCCTACATGGATGTTCGGACCGGCCATGTCGGGGGAATTCCCGCGCGCCTGCTGAGGATCGGATTCGTCGGGGAACTGGGGTTCGAAATTCACGTTCCCTCGAGCCAGGGCGAGGCTCTGTGGGACGCGCTCATGTCCGCGGGCGAGGCCCACGGCATCCGGCCCTTCGGGTTGGAGGCTCAACGCGTGCTGCGCCTCGAGAAGGGCCATGTCATCATCGGCCAGGACACGGATGGTCTGACCTATCCGGCGGAGGCCAACATGACGTGGGCGATCTCCCGCAAGAAGCCCTTCTTCGTCGGCGGACGGGCAAACCGGGTGCACGAGGCCCGCCCCTTGCTGCGCAAACTCGTGGGGTTTGCGATCCACGATCCCAAGGCACCCGTGCCCGAGGAATGCCATCTCACCTTGTACGGCAACGACATCGCGGGACGTGTCACGTCCGCGGCGCGTTCGGAGGCGCTCGGATGCATCATCGGATTGGCTTATGTCGCGCCTGCGCAGGCCGAGATCGGTGCGAGCTTCCCCATCAAGATCGGCCAGGGGCGATTTCTCGAAGCGGAAGTCGTGCCGGTGCCGTTCTATGACCCGGACAACAGACGGCAGGAGATGTAGGGCATGAGCGACGGCGGCGTCAGCCCGGCGGAACTGCCGCGCCGCAGCCCGGTGTACCGCGAGCTCGCGTTCGCCGGCGCACGGTTCGTGGAGGCCCACGGCGGTGCCGTCGCGGAAAGTTTCGCCATTGACGCCGCGGCCGAGATCCGCACGGCCCGACGACTCGCGCTCGCGGACTTCTCGCTTCTTCCGCATCTCGGATTCAAGGGCCGCGAAACGGTGGACTGGCTCCGGCGGCAGGGGGTCGACGTCGGCGACCGGGACAACTTGGCATACCGGCAATCGGACGGGGCGTTGGCCGCCAGGCTGGCGCCGCGTGAAGTTCTGCTCATCAGCGATGTCGCGGGCCGCTCCGGCTTGTGCAAACGCCTTGCCGCTGCGGCGTCCATCGACGAGGAGATCGAAGCCTTTCCCGTGCCGCGGGGCGACGGCTATTTCTGGTTCCTGGTCTCGGGCGAACGGGCCGCCGCCATGTTCGCCAAGGTCTGCGGCGTGGACTTGCGAACGGGCAAGTTTTCAGAACTGGAAATCGCGCAGACCTCCGTCGCCCGAATGAACGCCGTCGTCGTCCGGGACGACCTCGGCGACACGCCGGCCTATCACATCTTGGGCGACGTGGCGTCGGCGGGTTATCTATGGGCGTGCCTGCTGGATGCGATGGAGGAATTCGACGGCGGGCTCGCCGGGCTCGGCACCGTCAGGCGGCTTGCCGGTCTGTAAATATTCCGGGCGGGAACGGGCCGAGAGATGATCGGACTCGTATCCGGGCGTGGTATGCAGGCGCCTTCAGGCGCGGAGTTGGCCGAAGTTCCCTAAAATCGGCCGATATCAAGGGAGGCGAAGGATAGTACCTATGAAAAGCGATATCGAGATTGCCCGCGAAGCGACTCTGAAGCCGATCGAAGGGGTTGGCGCCATGCTGGACGTGCCGGAAGGCGCTCTCCATCGGTACGGCCCTCATAAATCGAAGCTTTCCTTCGACTATGTCGATTCCCTCGCCGACCGGACCGACGGAAAGTTGATTCTCGTCACGGCGATCACGCCGACGCCGGCGGGCGAGGGAAAAACGACCACGACGGTGGGACTCGGCGATGCGCTCAACCGCATCGGCAAGCGCACCATGATCTGCCTTCGGGAACCTTCCCTCGGACCCTGTTTTGGCATGAAAGGCGGCGCGGCGGGCGGCGGCTACGCACAGATCGTGCCGATGGAGGACATCAACCTGCACTTCACGGGCGACATGCACGCCATCGGCACGGCCAACAATCTGTTGGCGGCGCTCGTCGACAATCACATCTATTGGGGTAACGAGCTCGAGATCGACAGCCGTCGCGTGTCCTGGCGCCGGGTCATGGACATGAACGAACGTGCGCTGCGGAGCATCGTCTCGTCCCTCGGCGGAGTGGGAAACGGATACTCCCGGGAGGACGGGTTCGACATCACGGTAGCCTCGGAGGTGATGGCGATCTTCTGCCTAGCCTCGGGTCTCGCGGACCTGACCGAGCGGCTGTCGAACGTCGTCGTCGCCCAGCGCCGCGACCGCAGCTACGTGTTCGCCCGTGACGTCAAGGGCGAGGGACCGATGACGGTCCTCCTCAAGGAGGCGCTGATGCCGAATCTCGTGCAAACGCTCGAGAACAATCCGGCATTCGTCCACGGCGGCCCGTTCGCCAATATCGCCCACGGCTGCAATTCGGTCATTGCGACGAAAACGGGCCTCAAGATGGCTGATTTCGTCGTCACCGAGGCGGGGTTCGGCGCGGATCTCGGTGCCGAGAAGTTCTTCGACATCAAGTGCCGGAAGGCCGGCCTGCGGCCTGACGCGGTGGCGCTGGTGGCCACCATCCGCGCCCTGAAGATGCACGGGGGCGTCGCGCGGGACGACCTCGGCGAGGAGAACCTCGAGGCGTTGGGGAAAGGTTTGGAGAACCTCGCCCAGCACGTGGAGAACGTCAGGAGTTACGGCGTACCCCTCGTCGTCGCCATCAACCGGTTCTCGGCAGATACGGACGCCGAGGTGGAACTCGTCGAGAACGCCTGCGCCGAGCGCGGTGTGAAGGCCGTCATGTGCACGCACTGGGCCGACGGCAGTGCCGGTACCGAGGAACTCGCCAACGCGATCGTCGAGGCGGCCGAGAGCGGCGAAGCGGATTTCAACCCGCTCTATCCCGACGACATGCCCCTGTGGGAGAAGATCCGGACCATCGCCCAGAAAATCTACCGGGCCGACGACATCACCGGAGACAAGCGCGTCCGGGACCAGCTCGCCGACTTCGAGCGGAACGGCATGGGCTCGTATCCTGTGTGCATCGCCAAAACCCAATACAGCTTCTCCGCGGACGCCAATCTCAAGGGTGCGCCGAGGGGGTTCACCGTTCCCGTTCGGGAGGTGCGGCTGTCCAACGGTGCCGGCTTCATCGTGGCGATCTGCGGGGACATCATGACCATGCCGGGCTTGCCGCGAGTGCCCGCGGCGAACAGCATAGGTCTCAATGCCGACGGGATGATCGAAGGGCTGTTCTAGAGCAATTGGGGTCGGACCCCAGGTCCGACACCACCTGCAATCGGGAGGAATGCATGACCGCCTTCTATGTCGCCCGGGTCGACGTCACCGACCCTGAAACCTATGCCGAATACGCGCGCCTTGCGCCGGGAACGGTGATCGCCCACGGCGGCAAGTACCGCGTCCGGGGTGGCCGGACTAAGTCGCTGGAAGGCCGCGAAAACAGTGTGCGGAACGTGATTATCGAGTTTCCGACCTTCGAACAGGCGGACACCTGGTATTACTCGCCGGAATATCAGGCGATCATTCCCATTCGCCAGAAAGCCAGCGAGAGCGAGATGTTTATCGTCGAGGGGTACTGGTAAGGTCTGGCGATCCGTACCGCCGCCGTCCGTACAGGTAGTCGACATGACCAAGACGCTCTTCACCAACGTCATGATCTGGGACGCGACGGGGCGAGAGCCGTATGCCGGCGAAGTTCTTGTCAGGGGCGAGCGCATTCACGCCGTCGCCGAAGCCGGAACGGAACTCGCGCGGCGCGGCGCGGAGGTCATCGACGCCGGTGGTGCCACGTTGATGCCGGGATTGGTCGAAGGGCACGCCCACATCAGCTACCGGGGTGAGGTCACGCTCCAGGACATCGGTGCGATCCCGCCCGAGGAGCACACGTTGATATCGATGCACAACGCGCGGACGCTGCTCGATGCCGGGTTTACGAGTGCGTATTCAGGCGCCGCGGCGAAGCTTCGTCTGGACGTGGTGATCCGAAACGAGATCGAGGCCGGGATGATTCCCGGACCGCGCCTTCGCGCCGCGAGCCCCGAAATCACCAGCACCGCCGGACTCGGTGACGTGCGTCAAGCCCATCAGGATCGGGAATCCGTCGTCCTGTACGCGGACGGCCCTCAGGAAATCCGGCGGGTATGCCGCCGGTGCATCCGCGAGGGCGTGGATCAACTCAAGATCAACGTGTCCGGCGACAATTTCGTGCTCGGCGCCGAAGGAGAGCGGACGGTCATGTTCGAGGACGAGGTCGCGTCCGCCGTCGCCGTCGCCCGGGCGCATGGAGCCATGATCAATGCTCATGCGCGCACGGCCGAAGCGGTCAAGCGAGCCGTTCGGAACGGCGTGGACGTCGTCTACCACGCCGACTACGCCGACGAAGAAGCCCTGGACATGCTCGAGGAGGCCAAGGATCGCGTGTTCCTTGGTCCGGCGATCGGGTTCACTTACGGTGCCGCGCACGAGGCGGAAGCCTGGGGCATGACCCGCGCCTCGGTCGAGGAGAAAGGACTGTTGGAGCGCATCGAGAGCGCCCAACGGGTGTACGGGGAAGCGCTGAAACGCGGAATTCGCGTCGTCATCGGCGGCGACTACGGATTTCCGTGGACGCCCCAGGGCGCGCAGGCGCGGGACCTCGCGCACTTCGTTGAGTTGTTCGGTTATTCGCCCTCCCAGGCGCTTCTGTGCGCGACAAGCGTTGGCGGAGAACTGATGGGGCGGGGCAACGAGATCGGACAAATTCGACCGGGCTATCTGGCCGACCTCCTGCTGGTCGATGGCGATCCCACGGCCGACGTTCGCATACTGATGGACCGGGAGAATGTCGTCGCGGTCATGAAGGGCGGGACGTTTCACCGGGCTCCAGATCCCGGGACCGCGACCGCGGGGAACCGACGGGCGGCATAGCCTCTCGCGTTTCGCTCCTCTGCTCGCGGCCCGACGTTTCGTCGCGCGGGATTCGCCGTGCCGAAGCGCGGGTCGGCTTGCGGGACGAGGCGAACTTGCTAAAGTCCGGGAAACCAACAGGGAGGAGCCCAAGCATGAGGATCGTCGCAATCGCTCATCGCAGCGACAAGCATGAGCCCGAGGACTTTGCCCCGCACCTCGACGCCGAATCCGCCTACGCCATGAAGTTGTATGCGGAGGAGAAGGTTCGAGAGCTGTACAGCCGTTCCGACGGCAAGGGCGCGGTGCTGGTCGTGGAGGCGGAGAACGAGGAAGAAGCGGAGGAGATTCTCGGCGGTCTCCCCCTCGTGAAGCTCGGCATGCTCTCCTTCGATCTCTACGGGATCAAGCCCTATCGAGGCTTCGTCGCGGATGCCTCGTAGCGGCTTGGGATAACGCAGGATCTACCCGCCCAGAGTCACCACAGCGAGTCCCCGGATGGCCGATCCGACTCCGACGAAGCGTCTCCGAGGCCCCAGATGGCGGGACTTGGCGGGACTAGGCGAGACTAAGCGATACGGCGCAGCCATGCTGCCGACGGTCTTGCTGCTGTTAACGGCTGCCTGCGGCACCGCGCCGCCGCCGACGCAGCAGGCGGATATCTGCGAGGTCTTCGCGCAGTACCCCGATTGGTACGACTATGCGCGCGCGTCGAAAGACCGTTGGGGCACGCCGATTCACGTTCAGATGGCCTTTGTCCGCCACGAGTCGAGTTACCGCGGCGATGCCCGGCCGCCGCGCCGGTGGTTGTGGTTCATACCGCTGGGCCGCCCGTCATCGGCCAGGGGCTATGCGCAGGCGCAGGACCCGGTCTGGGGCGAGTATCAGGAGGAGCGGGGCAGGCTGTTCCGAAGCCGCGGCGACATGGAAGACGCGCTCGACTTCGTCGGCTGGTACAACCACAGAACCTGGCGCCAGCTCGGCATTCCCCGCACCGACGCGCGGCGGCTCTATCTGGCCTATCATGAAGGGCAGGGTGGCTATCGACGCGGCACCTGGAAAGGCAAGCCCAAGGTGAAACGTGCCGCCGAGCGGGTGGCGGCGACCGCGGGGCGCTACAGGACTCAATTGGCACGCTGCGAAGCGCGTTTCCGATGTGACTCCTGGTACCAGATCTGGCCGTTCTGCCGCTGACGCACGGACGGTCCCGCCAGGCCGGTCCGAAGAGGAGTTGCGCCGCCCTATTCGCGATCGCCGAGGGAGGCCGCTACGGAGCGTAGCGCCGCCACGCCGGGCAGCGTCTTGCCTTCCATCCATTCGAGAAACGCGCCGCCCGCCGTCGATACGTAGGTAAAGTCTTCCGAGACTCCGGCGTGGGCGAGGGCGGCGACCGTGTCTCCCCCGCCCGCGACACTGAGAAGCTTCCCGTTCTTCGTCAGGCGGGCGGCCGCCGCGGCGACGATGTTGGTCGCCGAGTCGAACGGCGGAACTTCGAAGGCGCCCAGCGGTCCGTTCCAGACGAGCGTTCGGCAGTCGCCCAGGCGGTCTCCGAGCGCGCCCGCGGAATCCGGTCCGATGTCGAAGATCATCATGTCCTTCGGCACGGAGTCGACATCGACGACCCGCGTTCCGGCATCCCCCGACAGGGCCGGGGCTACGACCGCATCTTCCGGCAGCAGGATTTCGCATCCTCCTTCCTTCGACCGCGTCATGATGTCGATTGCGGTTCGAGACAGATCCGGTTCGCACAGGCTGCGGCGCACGTCGTGTCCCCGGGCGTGGAGGAACGTGTTCGCCATGGCCCCGCCGATCGCCAGGACATCGACCTTGGTGATCATGTTCTCCAAGAGTTCGAGCTTGGTCGACACTTTGGCACCGCCCACGATCGCGGCGAGGGGGCGGTCCGGCGAGCTCAAAGCGCCTTCGAGCGCTTCCAGTTCCGC
>JAGWAU010000046.1:9693-35462 GCA_021296255.1 Alphaproteobacteria bacterium
GCGCAAGAGAACGCATCGTCAACGTAGACGTCGCCGAGCGCGGCGAGGGCAGCCGCGAATCCGGGATCGTTCAGCTCCTCTCCGCCGTGAAAGCGCAGGTTCTCCAGCAGCAGGACGTCACCGTCTCCCAGCCCCTCCGCCATTTCCATTGCGACGGCGCCCACGCAGTCCTCGGCGAAGTTTACGGGCAGTCCACCCAGAGCCTTCGAAAGGGCGTCCGCAAGGGGACGAAGAGAGAGAGCCGGATCGGCCTGGCCCTTGGGGCGGCCGAAATGGGACATCAGGATGATCCTGGCGCCCGCGGCCCGCAAATAGTGAAGGGTTGGGACGAGACGATCTATCCGCGTGGCATCGCCGACGCGACCGTCCCGCATGGGCACGTTCAGGTCCGCGCGCACGAGCACCCGCTTTCCGGCGACCGGGAGGTCGTCGAGCGTCGCGAATCCGGCCACGGGGCCTATCCCAGTTTGCCGACCGCCATCGCCGTATCGCACATGCGGTTGGCGAATCCCCATTCGTTGTCGTACCAGGACAGGACGCGGACCAGCCTGCCGCCGACGACCTGGGTCTGAGTCAGGTCGAAGGTCGAGCTGGCCGGGTTGTGATTGAAATCCATCGAGACCAGCGGCTCGTCCGTCGTGTCGAGGACGCCCTTCAATCGGCCGCGCGCGGCCTTCTTGACCGCCGCGTTGACTTGTTCGGCCGAGGTCCGGCGGCTCGCCACGACCTTCAGGTCGATCATCGATACGTTGGGCGTGGGGACCCGCACCGCCACGCCGTCGAGCTTGCCGTCGAGTTCCGGCAGCACGAGGCCGATCGCGCGGGCCGCGCCGGTCGAGGTGGGGATGATCGATTGCGCCGCCGACCGCGCGCGCCGAAGGTCGCCGTGCAGCGTGTCGAGGATGCGCTGATCGCTGGTGTAGGCGTGCACGGTTGTCATGTAACCCTGGCTGATTCCCACCGTTTCGTTCAGAACCTGGGCGACCGGCGCGAGGCAATTGGTGGTGCATGAGGCGTTCGAGATCACCTTGTGGCTCTTGCGCAGCTTGCGGTGGTTGACGCCGTACACGACCGTGAGGTCGACGCCGCCTGCGGGCGCGGACACGAGGACACGCTTGGCGCCGGCGTCCAGGTGCTTCGATGCGGCGTCCCTGTTCGCGAACAGCCCGGTACATTCAAGCGCCACATCGACCTTCAGGTCGCCCCAGGGCAGGGCCGCGGGATCACGCTCGGAACAGACCTTGATCTTCCCGCTTCCGATGTCGATGGCGTTCTTGTAGGTCTTGATCGTCCCGGGAAACGGACCATGAACCGAGTCTCGTCGCAGAAGATGCGCGTTGGTTTCGACGGCGCCCAGATCGTTGATGGCCACGACCTTCAGGTCCTTCCGTTTGCCCTCGTGAATGGCTCTCAGGATGTTCCGGCCGATCCGCCCGAAACCGTTGATGGCGACACGCACTGCCATGAATGCCCTCCGTGGGAGATGATGCGGAGTATCAGGCGAGCCGCGCCTTGGCGGCGTCGACGATCGCCTCCGCGGTGAAACCGAAATGCGGGAACAGTTCCTTGCCGGGCGCGGAGGCCCCGAATGACTCCATGGCGATCACGGCGCCCGCGTCGCCGACATACCGCTCCCAGCCGAGGGCCGCGGCCGCCTCGACGGCGATTCGGACCGTGTCCGGACGGAGAATCTCGTCGCGCTCCGCCTGCGGGCGTTCATCGAACAACTCCTGGCACGGCATGGAAACGACCCGTGTGGGAATCCCGTCCTCTTCGAGCTTGGACCGGGCCTCCAACGCGATCGCCGTCTCCGATCCCGTCGCGATCACCGTGACCTTGGCACGGCTCGTCGCGGGCGACAGTTCGTACGCGCCGCCCGCGCACAGGTTCGCCTCCGTGTGCTCGGCCCGCACGGGCGGCAGGCCCTGTCGCGTAAGCGCGATCACCGACGGTCCATCCGCCCGTTCCAGCGCGAGAGCCCAGCATTCCGCGGTCTCGATGGCGTCCGCCGGCCGGAACACGGCCAGGTTGGGAATGGCCCGCAAGCTCGCGAGATGCTCGACGGGCTGGTGGGTGGGGCCGTCTTCCCCAAGACCGATGGAGTCGTGGGTCATGACGTGGATGGTTCTCTTGCCCATGAGCGCGCTCAATCGCAGCGCCGGGCGCAGATAGTCGGTGAAGACGAGAAAGGTGCCGCCGTAGGGGATGATGCCGCCGTGCAGCGCCATACCGTTCATGACCGCGCCCATGGCGTGTTCTCGGACGCCATAGTGAATGTAGCGGCCGCCGTAATTGTCCGCCGACATCAGGTCGAGAGTCCCGGTCTTCGTGTTGTTGGAACCCGTGAGATCGGCCGAGCCGCCGACCGTTTCGGGAACGGCCGGATTGATGACTTCCAGGACCTCCTGGCTCGATTTTCTCGACGCCCATGTGGGCGCTTCATCTGCAAGGCCGCGCTTGAACGCGATCAGGCCGTCATCCCAGTTTTCGGGCAGTTCGCCGTTCATGGCCCGCCGGAATTCCTCCGCTTCCGCGCCGTTGCGAGATCCGAGACGCGCCGTCCAGGCCGCCCGCCGTCCGGCCCCGCGTCGGCCCGCCTCGCGCCACGACATCAGGATGTCTCCGGGAATCTCGAAAGGCGGCGACGTCCAGCCCAACGCCTCGCGTGCCGCGGCAACCTCTTCGGCACCCAGAGCCGCGCCATGGGTCGCGGCGGTTCCCTGCTTGTTCGGGGCGCCGTATCCGATGGTCGTGCGGCAGGCGATCAACGACGGACGATCGGCGTTTTCGGCCCGCGCGATCGCCGCTGCGATCGCGTCCGCGTCGTGGCCGTCGATATCCTCCGCGTTCCAACCGTACGACTTGAATCGGGCGATCTGGTCATCGCTGACGGAGAGATCCGTGGGACCATCGATGGAAACTCCGTTGTCGTCGAACAGCACGATGAGCTTGTTCAGTCGCAGATGGCCCGCGAGCGACGCCGCCTCGTGGCTGATGCCTTCCATCAGATCCCCGTCGCTGGCGAGGACAAAGGTGCGGTGATCGACGAGGTCATCACCAAAACATGCCGCGAGGTGCCGTTCGGCGATCGCCATGCCCACGGCATTGCCGAACCCCTGTCCCAACGGGCCGGTCGTCGTTTCGATCCCCCGGGCGTGTCCGTACTCGGGATGGCCCGCCGTGCGGCTTCCCAACTGACGGAAATTCTTGATCTCGTCGATGTCGATGTCCGGGTAGCCCGTCAGATAGAGGAGGGCATACAACAACATCGATCCATGGCCCGCGGAAAGAACGAAACGATCGCGGTCGGGCCAGTCGGGCTCGGCGGCATCGTACCGGAGGAATCTCGTAAACAGCACCGTGGCCACGTCCGCCATGCCCATGGGCATGCCGGGATGGCCGCATCCAGCCGCCTCGACCGCGTCCATCGCGAGGGCGCGGATCGCGTTGGCCGTATCATGATGCGAGACCGCCAGAAAAGGTTCCGAGGCATCCGGTAAGGACATGTACGAACGCTCCGTCGTGGTGTGGTCGGGCGGCGCCGGACCCCACCGGCCGGCATGCTACGGTTGGGCGCCACTATGGCGAATTACGTCCTCCAGGGGAACACCTTCCGGGTGGAATTTTTTGGGGTCAATTCGGGATCGAGCCCCGAGTCCGACCCCAATTCGCTCTAACCCCACAGCTCCGGTGGCGGCGGGTGCATGGTGCTGCCGACGTACCGGATTCCGGGGTCCCGGTCTTGCGCCAAGAGGAGCGGGCCGTCGAGGTCCACGAACCGGGCGATGCTGCCGAGGAGGGTTGCCGGGGCCATGCTCAGCGATGTCCCCACCATGCATCCCAGCATGATGCCGATGCCCGCGGAGCGGGCAGCGTCCGCCAATCGAAGCGCTTCGGTGAGGCCGCCGGTCTTGTCCAGCTTGATGTTGACGAAATCGTAACATAACGCGACGTCGGCCAACGTCGACGTGTCGTGCACCGACTCGTCCGCGCACACCGGCACTGCGCGCTCCAGGCCGCGGAGGACGCCGTCGCTTCCGGCGGGCACCGGTTGCTCGACCAGTTCGACGCCGAGCTCGGCGAGCTCGCCGCCGTACTCGGAAAACATCAGAGGCGTCCACGCCTCGTTGGCATCGACGATCAGTGTGGCATCCGGCGCGGCCTCCCGAACCGCGCGCACGCGGAGGATGTCGCCGTCGCCGCCAAGCTTCAGTTTCAACAGGGGGCGGTGCCCGTTCTCTGTGGCGGATTCCGCCATCGCTTCCGGTTCGTCCAGGCCGATCGTGAATGCCGTGGTCACGGGTTCCGGTTCGGCCACTCCCGCCAAGCACCACGCCGGAATTCCGGAGAGCTTGGCTTCCAGATCCCACAGCGCACAGTCCAGCGCGTTCCGCGCCGCGCCGGGCTCGAGACGTCGTTGCAGGGCCGGGCGCCCCAGCGTGCCGTTCTCGATCTCGTCGCGGAGCGCCTCAATCCGTCCGGCCGTGCCCTCGCGCGTCTCGCCGTAGCGCCGGTAGGGCACGCATTCACCGCGTCCGCGCTGCCCGTCCTGATGAATCTCCACGACGATGACTTCGGCGGCTGTCTTGCTGTTCCGCGAGATCGTGAATGCCCCCTCGATGGGCCATTCCTCCTCCCGGACGACGAGGCGCCGGTCGTTCACGGAAGAGCGTTCACCAGACGGGCTACGCCATCCCGAACCGGGTCGACGCAGGGAAGGCCTGTCGCGTCTTCGAGCGCGCCCAAACAGTCTCGCGCCGCCTTCTCGTCAAGCGCCGAGGTGTTGACGGCGACGCCGATCATCCGGCAGTCGGGATTGGTCAAATGCGCGGCGTCGACGTTGGCGCGGATGCACAGGTCGATCGGCGGCAGGGGGGCGTCGGGAAGGCCCCGCATGTGCGCGCGGGTCGGCTCGTGGCACAGCACCAGGGCGTCGGGCTGAGAGCCGTGGATCAATCCGAGCGTGACCCCGGCGTAGGAGGCGTGAAACAAGGAGCCCTGGCCTTCGATCAGATCCCAGTGGTCGGAATCGTTGTCGGGGGTCAGCCATTCGATCGAGCCCGAAATGAAATCCGCGACGACGGCGTCGACCGAGATGCCGGTGCCCGCGATGAAGATTCCGGTCTGGCCTGTGGCGCGGAAATCGGCCTTCATGCCCCGGGCCCGCATGTCCTTCTCCATGGCGAGGCACGTGTACATCTTGCCGATCGAGCAGTCCGTGCCCACCGTGAGCAGCCGCTTGCCCGTCCGCTTGGTTCCTTTGCCCGTGGCGAATTCCCGCGTCGGGTGCCGTACGTCGAACAGCCGGCGGCCCAGGCGTTCGGCCGTGTCTCGAATGACCGGGACATCCGCGACGCGCGTGTGCAGGCCGCTTGCGACATCCATGCCGGCTTCCAGCGCTTCGACGATCGTGTCCGTCCAGGACCCGGGCAGAACGCCCCCGGCATTGACGACGCCGATGATCAGCGATTTTGCGCCTTTTGCCGCCGCCTCGGAAATCGTCATGTCCGGGAGCCCGATGTCGGCGTTGCAATCGGGCAAACGGAGCTGGCCCACACACCACTCGCGCCGCCAGAAGGCGATGCCGTCTGCCGTCTTCGCGGCGAGCTGGTCGCGGGCGTCGCCCAGGAACATGAGATAGGGCTGCTCGATGTGCATGTCGGTCATGCGCCCACTCCACTCGTGTTGAACTCCGTTAGACATGCCGCCCCGGACCGTGTTCGGACTGGAACGCCTCGAGGCGCCGCTTGGCCTCGGCAACCGTGGCCGGATCGTTCCAGGCCCTGTGTTCGCCGCGCGCGTAAGCTGCGGCGTTGAGGTTGTAGAGGATCGCGTTGTAGCGGTTCGCGTCCCGGTTGTTCCGAGTCTTGATGACCTTGGCGGGGACGCCCGCAGCGATGGAATTCTCCGGGATGATCGTTCCTTCCGTCACGAACGCGCCGCCCGCGACGATGGTATTCGCTCCGATCACTGCGCCGTCCATGATGGTCGCGTTGATCCCGATCAGACAGTTGTCCTCGATGACGCATCCGTGCACCGTACAATGATGGGTCACCGAACAGTTGTCGCCGATGATCGCGCTCGTCGCCGAGCCGACATGGATCATCGTGAAATCCTGGATGTTCGTGTTGGCGCCGATCACCACTTCATCGTTCTCGGCGCGGATGACGGTATTGGCCCATGTCGACGATCCCGGCCCGATCGTCGCCTTCCCGTAGATCAGCGTGGTCGGGTGAATGAACGCGGGATCGTTCAACGTAATCAGCGGGCCAAAATCTTGCATTCGCTCCACCCTTCCAGCAACGGGATCCCGTTGGTCTGACGCTAGGAGCCGCCGAGTGTCCGTCCCAACGGCGAGGCGACAACATCAAATATATCGTGATCGCGTCCGAGGGCGCCATTCCGCCCGATCGAACGGGAAAATCCGATGAAACCGGACCATGAACGCCCGATGAGGCTCGCTCAGCTCATGAAGGTCGGGTTAGCACATTTTGTGGCCAATGTAGTTCAAGTAACAACTTAAGCATAATGTGAATCAATCTGTGGATAAACTGTGTACCCCATGGGATATGACAATCAAATTATACACAACTTTTTTGCAATTACTTTGAATTCTTGCTTGAAGAGTTGATTTTCGTTTCGCGATACTTTGGTTGCATGTGAATGCGTGGAAGTCCCGTCGTCGGGGCGGTTCGTCGAGCGATCCTCGGGTCGCGAACGGATTGACCGGACGGGGGCTTCAGCCGGGCGGGTAGCCGTCGAGAGTCTGCTCCTCGTTCGGTTTGGAACGGCGAGTTCTCCCGTCGGTGCGATGGCCGTTCCTCGGGTCGCAACCCTCTCCGGAGGGGAGCGATGCGGTGGAGGGCCGGCGCATCGGCTTGGGGCGGAAACGCCGGGTCAGTCGTTTTCCTGGAAAGCGGTCGGCCCGACGGGTCCAACCCGAAGCGGGTTTCTCGTCGACCGGGACGAGTCTTCGGAAGCGATCCCGATCGATGGAAATCCGTTGCGGCCTCGGGGGATCGCTGCATCGCCGAAGCAACCGTTTCCTTCGGGAAATGCGCTTTGGCGGTGCCGCGAAGCTTTGGGGCGGGGCGCCGAAACCTCGGGTGTCTTGGACTTCGCGGTGCTCGATGGTCGAGGGACGGAGGCCCAGGGGAGAGCTTGGGCTTGGAGCCGGGTTACTTTCCGTCTTCGGAATATCCCGGTCTTGCGATTCCGGCAGCCGGACCACACGCCGAACGTGCCAGGGGCTAGACCGGCTCCTGGGCGCCAGGGGTGTGTCTCGCGGGGCACAGTCAAGCATAGGCCCCACTCCTATGCTCCCTGGCGCCCTCTCGCTTCGGAACTCACCCAATGACTTGTGGACGGCGCGGGGACCGGAACGCCGTCAGTAACTCTGATCGAGGCGCAGGTAATCGTAACGATCCGCACTCTTGACGGTGATGTCGTACAACGAACCCTCCCGCATGACAGTGAGAGGCACTTCCGCGCCCGCGCTGCCGATGTCCCAGACCGTCCGGTAGAGTTCGGACAGCGTCGCTACGTCCTTTCCGGCGACACGGACCACGATGTCACCGGGCCGGACGCCAGCCCTGTGGGCCGGTCCGTCGTCGGCAACGCGGGCTACCGCGATCCGGCCCAGGTTTTCGATCGAGATCATTCCGAGCCAGGGTTTCGCCTCGTGTTGCGCCCTGCCGTCCGCGAGCAGATCACCCAGAATCGGCTTGAGCAGGTCGATCGGCACGAACATGTTACCCGGCTCGGGCGGCTCGTCCGTTGTCGCGTCCGGCACGAGCAGCGAGCCTATTCCGAGCAACCTGCCATCCCGGCCGACGAGTGCGGCGCCGCTCCAGTCAGGATGCGGCGGAGAGGTGAAGATCGCCGACTCCAGGAGGTATTCCCAATATCCCGTGAATTCACGACGTGACACGACCTTGACGGGACGGGCCCCGGTCACGCCGCCGCTGGAGACGGCCAGGACGGGCTCTCCTTCGCCGAAGTCGGCGGAATTGCCGAAGCGAAGCGGCTTGGCGTCCAGCGACCGGACGGTGCGCACCAGGCCAAATCCCGTCTCGTGATCGTATGCGACCACGTTTGCGAGGATCGGTTTGCGGTCCGGACCCTCGACGATGACGGACATCGCTTCAAGGATGAGGTACCCGATCGTGAGCACCAGGCCGTTTCCGTCGATGACGACGCCATTGCCATGGCGCGTCGTGCCCAAGGTGTCGGCGGTACGGGCCTCCGGCGGGACCGCGGCCGACAGGCGGACGACCGCCGATAGAATCTCGTCGGCGGATTCGGCCGCGGTCTCCTTTGCCTGGACGTGGGGGGCACCCCACAGGCAGAGGGCGCCGATCCCGTAGAAGAGCGCCGCTCGCAGGATGCGGCGCCGGCATGCGATGGAGGGGTGAGATGCCATGATGTTCGCCCGCTTGGACAGTGGCGTCCGGCGAACCTAGCGCAACGCGGAGCGGCGGACCATCCGCAAGCGAAGAGACCACGAAAATGTTACCGGCAGCGGGAGGGAGCGGGCGCGGATGAATCGGCCGTTCATTATCGTTGATTCCGGATCATTTGTTGCGTACAGGACAAAGCGCATCTAGTCTTTACGATACCCAACCGCGGCTTTCTGGCGACCGGGGAGGACCACCTGGACCTGTTCGAGACCTGTGCGCAGCGACGGTTGCCGCGAGATCGAGGTCGGCCGGAACTGCCATGACCCGCGTATTCTATCGCGACATTCGGGTGAGCCCTCCGGTCGCCGTGCGGGGCGAGGGCATTCACATCATCGATGACGCGGGGAACCGGTATATCGATGCCTCGGGCGGTGCCGCCGTATCGGTCATGGGGCATTCGGATTCAAATGTCCGTCGGGCGATCCTCGATCAGATCGAGTCGCTTGCCTATGCACACACGGCATTCTTCACGACGCGCGCCCAGGAAGACCTCGCCGATCTGCTGAGCGAGGTTTCGCCTTCCGGCCTCGAACGCGTTTACTTCGTCAGCGGCGGCTCGGAAGCCATGGACACCGCGCTCAAGCTTGCCCGTCAATACTGTGTGGATATCGGTGAATCGCGGCGCACTCGTTTCGTTGCCCGGCGGCAGAGCTATCACGGGAACACGCTCGGCGCTCTGTCCGTCGGCGGCAACGCCATGCGCAGGGCGCCTTTCGAACCGCTTCTCCTTGATGCGGCGCATATCTCTCCCTGCTACGCCTACCGCGGCCGGAACGAGGGCGAAACCGAAGAGGCTTATGGTTTCCGGGTCGCGGACGAGCTCGAATCGGTGATCCTGGAGTTCGGAGCGGACACCGTGATCGGATTCGTCGCCGAGACCGTCGTCGGTTCGACCATCGGGGCCGCCACGGCAGTGCCCGGCTATTTCACCCGGATCCGTGAAATATGCGATCGCCACGGCGTCCTGCTCATCCTCGACGAGGTGATGTCGGGCATGGGCCGGACCGGGACACTTTTCGCTTGTGAACAGGAAGGAATCACGCCGGATCTGGTTGTCGTCGCCAAGGGGCTCGGCGCCGGGTACCAACCCATCGGGGCGGTGCTCACGTCGGACGCGATCTACCGCGGGATCAGCGCGGGCACCGGATACTTTCAGCATGGACACACGTACATGGGCCACGCCACGGCGTGTGCGGCCGCATTGGCCGTGCAACGGGCGGTAATCGAGCGGGATTTGCTGACCAACGTGAGGCGCCAGGGGGAGGTACTGGACGAGGCGCTGCGCGATGCGTTTGGAAATCATCCGCACGTTGGTGAGATCAGGGGTCGCGGGCTGTTTCGCGCGCTCGAGCTCGTCGCTGATCGGACCACGAAAGAGCCGTTCGACCCGGCGCTGCGCCTCAACGCACAAATCAAGAGCGCCGCCTTCGCACGTGGCCTGATTTGCTATCCGTCGGGCGGAACCGCCGACGGACAGCGGGGAGACCATGTCTTGCTGGCACCGCCCTTCATCGTCGACGAGGACGATGTGCGAGAAATCGTGAGCCGCCTCGAGGTGGCATTCAGCGACGTGTTCGAGGGCATGGACGCCCAACCGGTCGCTCGGGCGGCAGGGGCGTCACGATGAGGGAATCGACAGCTCCGAGAGAATTCGACTTGCGGCGGCAGGGAGACCCGTGTCACGTCCTGCTGTCGTGCGCTCCGGTGGATTTCCGTCCACCGGATCTTGCCGAGGAGGCCGGACAACGTCGTGACACGAACTTCGAGATGGAGGATTGTGAGAAATGAAGCGTATCGCATTGACTGCAGCCGCCGTCGCTCTGGCCGCGGGCGCCTTCGTGGCGGCCGAGGCTCCGGTGGCGGAGGCACAACAGAAATTCATTACGATTGGCACGGGGGGCGTGACCGGCGTGTACTACCCCACGGGCGGGGCGATCTGCCGTCTCGTCAACAAGGGCCGCAAGCAGCACGGAATCCGCTGCTCGGTAGAGAGCACGGGCGGCTCGGTCTATAACCTCAACACCATCCGCGCCGGCGAGCTCGACATGGGTGTGGCGCAGTCGGACTGGCAGTATCATGCCTACCACGGCACCAGCAAGTTCAAGGATGCCGGCCCGTTCAAGGAGTTGAGGGCTGTCTTCTCCGTCCATCCCGAGCCGTTCACGGTGGTTGCCCGCGCCGACTCTGGCATCATGGATTTCATGGACCTCGAGGGTAAGCGGGTGAACATCGGCAACCCGGGTTCGGGTCAGCGCGGCACCATGGAGGTCGTGATGGCTGCCTTGGGATGGGACAAGGGCACCTTCGCGCTCGCCTCCGAGCTGAAGTCGGCGGAGCAGTCCAAGGCGCTGTGCGACAACAAGATCGACGCCATGGTCTTTACGGTCGGGCACCCCTCGGGGTCGATCAAGGAAGCCACGACGACGTGCGACAGCGTTCTCGTATCGGTCATGGGCACAGCGGTCGACAAGCTCGTAATGGACAACGACTACTACCGGACGGCGACCATTCCGGGCGGGATGTATCGCGGCTCCGACAGTGACGTTCAGACCTTCGGCGTCGGCGCCACCTTCGTGTCGTCGACCGCGGCGTCCGCCGACGTGGTGTACGAGGTCGTCAAGGCCGTGTTCGAAAACTTCGACGACTTCCGCAAGCTTCATCCCGCCTTCAGGCATCTTCAGAAGGCCCAGATGATCAAGGACGGCCTCTCCGCGCCCATCCACGACGGCGCGGCGAAGTACTACAAGGAAGCCGGCCTGATGTAGCCGCGCTTTGCGTCGGGACGTCCGGAGACGTCCCGACGACGGTTCGTGGAGTGGTTTTCCCCCGTGTGGTTTTTTGGTCCCCCAATGTGGTTGCCGGTGGACCGGCGTTTTCCCGCCGGTCCCCGAAATTGAGCCGGCCGGCGTCGCTGAAGACGCAAGACACTCGGTGCGCGTCGGCGATGCCGGCCGGTGCTCGACATGGGAGGCAGGCGATGGCGGCGAAACGGGCCAAAACCGCCGTGGGTGCGGCTTGCGCGGCCGCAATGACCCTTTCCGCTCCGACCGAGAGCGCGTGGGCGGCCGATCTGTTCATCGGGACGGGCAGCAAGACGGGCGTTTACTTCCAGGTGGGCCGTGCGATCTGCCGGATCGTGGAACGCGCGATCTCCGGTATCGGCTGCCGGGCCTTGGAATCCGAGGGTTCTTTCGACAACGTCGCGGAGTTGGCGAATGCGGCCGTGGAATTCGGGATCGTCCGATCCGACGTTCAATTCCATGCCGGGAACAAGAGCGGCCCGTTCGAATTCGTCGGTATCGATCTCGGCCACCTGCGCGCCGTTTTCTCCGTTCACTCGGAGCCCCTCACCGTCGTCGCCCGGCGCGACTCGAACATCGTGACGCTCGACGATCTTCCCGGGAAGCGGGTGAATATCGGAAACCCGGGCTCGGACCAGCGTGCGACGATGAAAGCCGTCATGGACGCGAAAGGCTGGTCCAAGGACGTCTTCCAGTTGGTCACGGAGTTGCCTGCGTCCCAGCAGTCCCTGGCACTGTGTCACGGGCGCGTGCAGGTCGCGGTCTACACGGTCGGGCATCCCGACGACTCGGTCGCCCGGGCCGCGAGACTCTGCGACTCCGTGATCGTCGAGGTGACGGGACCGGAGATCGACAGGCTCGTGACGGAAAACCCCTACTACGCGCACGCGCGGATATCCGGGGGGACGTACCCCGGAAATCCCGAGTCCGTCGAGACGTTCGGCGTCAAGGCGACGTTGATGACCTCCGCCGATGTCGGTGCCGACACGGTGTATGCCGTCGTCGGGGCCGTGTTCGACAATCTCGACGCCTTCAAGCGGATGCACCCCGCGTTCGGGCCGCTGCGTCCCGAATTCATGACCGGCGAAGGGCTGTCCGCGCCGCTGCACGAAGGCGCGGAGCGGTACTTCCGCGAGCACGGGCTGATGTGATGGCCCGAGCGGTTGCAGCGTCTCCCGGTGTCGGACGCCGGGTTGCCAGGCCTCGCTCGCTGGATGCCTGCATCAACGGAATTGCGCTCGGCGTTGCCGGAGGCCGGACATGACTGACCCAAACACCAGTCCCGATACCGCGGGAGAACAGGACGTCCAGGACATGATCGCGGAGGCCGATACCGGCGGGCGCACGCCGACCGGACTCCCGGCCAAGGTCCTGTTCGCCGTGCCCCTCGTCTGGTCGCTGTTTCAATTGTGGTACGCCTCACCGTTGCCGTTCCTGCTCAGGTTCGGTGTCCTCAACGATACCGAGGCCCGCGCGATCCATCTCGCGTTCTCGATTTTCCTGACCTTTGCGGCCTACCCGGCGTTGAAGAGTTCGCCGCGACGTCACGTCCCGATCCAGGATTGGGTGTTTGCCGTCGCAGGCGCCTTCGCCGCGGCGTACCTGTATCTCTTCTACGAGGCGTTGTCCGACCGGGCCGGCGCGCCCGAGACGTTCGATCTCGTGGTCGCGGTAGCGGGCATGCTTCTTCTTCTGGAGGCCACGAGGCGTGCCCTGGGACCGCCGCTCATGGTGGTGGCCAGCGTGTTCCTCGTCTACACGTTCTTCGGCCCCTACATGCCGGAAGTGATCGCGCACAAGGGCGCGTCGCTCAGCAAGGCGATGTCGCACCAGTGGTTGTCGACGGAAGGCGTGTTCGGCATCGCGCTGGGGGTCTCGACGAGTTTCGTGTTCCTGTTCGTGCTTTTCGGGGCGTTGCTCGACAAGGCGGGGGCCGGCGGATACTTCATTCGTGTCGCCTTCTCCCTGCTGGGTCACATGCGCGGGGGACCGGCCAAGGCGGCCGTCGTTTCGTCCGGCATGACGGGCCTGATCTCCGGGTCCTCCATCGCGAACGTGGTGACCACGGGCACGTTCACGATTCCACTGATGAAACGCGTCGGGTTCCCCTCCGAAAAGGCCGGCGCCGTCGAGGTCGCGTCATCGACCAACGGTCAGCTCACGCCGCCGATCATGGGGGCCGCCGCGTTTCTCATGGTGGAATACGTCGGCGTTTCCTATGTCGAGGTCATCAAGCACGCTTTCCTGCCGGCGATCATCTCCTACATCGCCCTGGTCTACATCGTCCATCTGGAAGCGGCGAAGGCGGACATGCGGGGTCTTCCGCGCCGTTCCGAGTCGACGCCGGTCCAGGTGCTCCTGGCCTTCGTCATGACTGTCATCGGCCTGATCATCCTGTCCGGCGTCGTGTACTACGGCATGGGCTGGATCAAGACGGCGTTCGGCGCGGCTTCGCCGTGGGCCGCGGCGGTTCTGACCGCGATCGCCTACGTCGGATTGGTCTGGTACGGCTCCCGATTCCCGGCCGGGGCGGATCCCCACGCGGAGATCACGGAATTGCCGCTGCCGGGTCCGACGATCAAGTCCGGACTCCACTACCTGCTGCCGGTGGTCGTGCTGGTCTGGTGCCTGACCGTGGAGCGTTTCTCCCCGGGTCTGTCCGCCTTCTGGGCGACGGTGTTCATGATCTTCATCGTCATCACCCAGCGGCCGTTGATGGCATATTTCCGGCAGGGCGCGGACCCGAGCGCGGCGGTGCGGCAGGGGTGGGGCGAACTGCTGGACGGCCTGGTGTCCGGCGCCCGCAACATGATCGGCATCGGCGTCGCGACGGCGGCGGCCGGTATCGTCGTGGGAACGGTAACCCTGACCGGCATCGGTTTGGTGATGACCGAGTTCGTCGAGTTCATCTCAGGCGGCAATCTCATCCTGATGCTCATTTTCACGGCGGTGATCAGCTTGATCCTGGGCATGGGCCTGCCGACGACGGCGAACTACATCGTCGTTTCGACTCTGATGGCGCCGGTGATCGTCACGTTGGGGGCGCAATCCGGCCTGATCGTGCCGCTCATCGCGGTGCACCTGTTCGTTTTCTACTTCGGCATTCTCGCGGACGACACGCCGCCGGTGGGACTCGCCGCCTTCGCCGCCGCCGCGATATCCGGCGGCGACCCGATCAGGACGGGTCTCCAGGGCTTCACGTACGACATCCGGACGGCCATCCTGCCGTTCCTGTTCATATTCAACACCGAGTTGCTGATGATCGGGATCACGAGCTGGTACCACTTCGTCATCGTGGTCGTCGCGGCGGTGTTGGCGATGCTGGTGTTCGCGGCGGCCACCCAGGGCTTCTTCCTCGTCAGGAGCAGACTGTGGGAGTCTCTGGCCCTGGTGCTCGTGGCGTTTACCCTGTTCCGGCCCGGGTATTGGTGGGACATGATTTACCCGCCGGTCGAGGTCGTCGCGGCGACGCAGATCGAGGCGTTGGCCGAGGGGTTGCCCGACGGCGCCAGCCTTCAGATCAGTACCGAAGGCGAGACCCTGGACGGCGACCGGGTGAGCAAGCTCGTGATGCTGCCGCTCGGACCCAAGGCGAGCGGAGCGGAACGTTTGAACGAGGCCGGAATCGAAGTTCGAATCGAAGAGGGCAAGGTCCTCGTCGACAATCTCGTGTTCGGCAGCCCGGCCGAAGAGGCGGGCCTGGACTTCGACTGGGAGATCAAGGGCATTCAGATGGAGGCGGAGCGTCCGCCCAAGCAGCTGATGTACATACCGGCGCTCATCCTGCTTGGGCTCATCATCATGCTGCAGCGTGGCCGACGCGAGAAATCGGTGCCGGCGAATGCCTGATACGGAGACGCGCGATGTACGACAACATTCTGCTTTCCATCGATCTCAACCACGAATCCTCGTGGCGTAAGGCGTTGCCCACGGCCCTGGGTCTCTGCAAGTCGTCGAACGCCAAGTTGCACGTGATGACGGTCGTACCCGACATGGGCTCGTCGTGGGTCGCCGGATTCTTCCCGGCCGACTTCGAGGAAAAGGCGCTCGAGAAGGCGAATGCGGAGATGGGGGATTTCGTCGCGAAGAACGTCCCCGGCGACATCTCGGCGCGGACGATCGTGGCCAACGGTACGATCTATGAGGAGATCCTCGAAACGGCGAAAGAGATCGATGCAGACCTGATCGTATTGGCGTCGCATCGGCCCGAATTCCGGGACTATCTGCTCGGGCCGAACGCCGCGCGTGTCGTCAGACATGCGCCGGTGTCGGTATTGGTGGTTCGGGAGTAAGACCCGCGCGCCGAAGGGCGTCCTAGTCGCGCTTCCTGACCGCTCAAACCGTTGGGCGATGAAAGCCGTTGTGCAATCGGCATTCAGCTCGAGCGGCGCTTGAGCGGCAGCGCCCGCCGCGCACCGCGAGCTTCAGGAGTGCGCGGGCCGTGCTCGACATCGCGAGCAGCGACGCCGGCAGAGCCGCGGACAGTGGCGCCGACACGACCGCGGGCCGTCTTGCCGACTTTACCGCCGACAATCTCCACCGCAGCGCGCACACTCGAGTCCCCACCGGTGCGGACGCGAGCGCACCGGCGAGTGCGCGACGCGGGAGGTCTACGCGTCGGAGTCCGCGAGGAGTCTTTCCAGCATCGGGCAATCGGTGCGACCGGTATCGCATCGCCTGACCAGTTCCGCGAGAGCGCGCTCCAGCTTGCCGAGCTCATCGAGCTTCCGCCTTACGCCGTGCAGGTGCCGCTCGCCGAGTGCTTTCACATCCGCACAGGACGCGCCGTTGCCCGCTGACAGCTCGAGCAGGGTGCGGATATCCGGGACCGAGAACCCGAGGTCGCGGCAGCGCTTGACGAACCGCAGGCGTGCGATGTCCGCGTCACCGTAGAGTCTGCGGCCCGATGGTGTCCGGTCCGCGAGGGGAATGATTCCTTCACGCTCGTAGTAGCGGATGGTCTCGATGTTCACGCCGCTCATCGTTGAAGCGGCTCCGATCGGGCGCATCGTCATGGCTTCTTGCTTCTGTAGCGGCTACAGAATGTATAAGCGCGCTCATGAACGCAAGAATCGTTTCGCTCGTCGCTGTCGAGGACGGTCGTCCGCGAGGGGCCGTCGTCGGGCTTGCCGCGTTGCTGGCGCTGCTGTCCGCCTCGTGCTGCGTCCTGCCCATCGGGTTGTCGATTGTCGGGCTCGGCGGCGCATGGCTTGCCGTGCTGGGGCCGTTCGTCGCCTACCGGTCGGCGATACCGGTCGCGGTCGGTCTGGTTCTTCTCTGGGCATGGTTCCGTCTCATCAGGCGTTCGCGCTGCGGGGTGCGGAAGCCCGGAGCGGTGGCGCTGGCGGCATTCGCGTCGCTGTCCTTCGTCGTCGCGGCCTTTTCGCCGGTATGGGAGGAAGTCGCGGCGCGCATGACGATGGACGCGTGGAGCACGACGCGTTGAGAGACAAGCTCCTGGGGGTCGGCATTGCCGGTTCGGCGGTGGCGGCGCTGTGCTGCTTCACGCCGGTTCTCGTGTGACTCCTCGCGGCCTTCGGGCTGTCGGCCCATGCCGGATATCTGGACCCGATTCTGCTTCCGGCGCTGGCGGTCTTCCTTGCTATCACGGGGTACGCGATATGGCGGCGCAGAAGGCATCGGTAGTACTGGAGACAATCATCACCTGTCCGGCGTGCGGTCACTCGGAGACGGAGACGATGCCGGCCGACGCCTGCCAGTGGTTCTACAATTGCAGGCACTGCGGGGCTGTCCTGAAGCCCAAGCCCGGCGACTGCTGCGTGTTCTGTTCCTACGCGACCGTGCCGTGCCCACCGATGCAAGTCGGCACCGCCGAGCGATAAGCGCTGACGGTCGGAAGCGCGAGGCTGTCACGGAACATCGCTACCCCGCGTTGCCGGATGAGTCGCTGCCAACATCCGCCATCGCATTCGCGATGACGGTTCCGACCTTCTCCGCCGCTTCGACGAGGTGGCCGTCGGCCAGGTGCGCGTAGCCGGCCGTCGTGCGATGCCGCCGGTGCCCGAGCAGCTTGCCGACCTGGGGCAGGTTCTCGCCGGCCATCACGGCCTGGCTGGCCACGGTGTTGCGCAGGTCGTGCAGCCGCAGCCTGCCGAGCTTCGCATCGGCGCAGACCGCGCGCCAGCAGGCGATGAGACTGTATTGCGGCGGCCTTCGGCGTAGCGCGGGAACAGGAACGCGTCCGGGCCACGCGCGCCGGGCAGCGTGGCGATATGCGCCCGCCCTTTATCCAGTCCCATTGCAGGCCGATGACCTCGCCGGCGCGGCATCCGGTGAGCAGCAGCAGGCGGATGACGGCGACGGCCTGCGGGCACCAGAACTCATCGCGGGTGAGCACGGCGTTGAGCCGGGCCATCTCCCCGGGCGTGAGGAAGCGCTCCTTCGGCGTCGTCGCGTAACGCCGGGTGTTCTTGCAGGGATTGGTGTTGTGGAGCCGGTAGCCCCACAGTTCGGCCATGTGCATCATGACCGACAGGACCGGCATCGAGCGGTTGGCGGTGCCGGGCCGGTCCGCCATGGAGGCGAACCAGTCCCGGACGTGCTCGACGGTGATGGTGTCCACGGCCAGATGCCCGAAGGCGGGCAGGATACGGTCGCGGATGACCCATCGGTTGGCCTCCAGCGTCGCTGGCTTCCAGTGGCGGGCGTGGCGTTCGAGGAACTCGTCCGCGAACGCGGTCATCGGGCGGCCGGGGTATCTGGGGCCGCGCCCCTTCTCCGGTGGGTCGAGCAACGTCGGCAGGGTCCGGCGCGCTTCGTGGCGCGCCTGGGGCACGCTCATTCGGTCGGCGGACCCGAGGGTGACCCGGCGGACCCGGCCGCCGGGCAACTGGCGGCGCAGGAAGAACGACCGGGTGCCGGAGGGGTAGTGCAGACACCGAGCCCGGAGATCGCATCGTCCCAGACGTCGTATTTCTTCTCACGGGGCTTGGCGGCGGCGATGCGCCGGGCGAAGGATGGGCGGGAACGGGGTTCGGCCATGAGGCAGCTCCTTGTCGGGGCCGCGCGACCGGGGGTCAAAATAGGAAGCGGTCGCGGCGGCGATTGCACAAGGAAGCCCCGCCACCGGGGCCGGACCGAGAGTGCCTTAAGGCACTGATTCCATGAACCTTTCCATCAACTTGTCCAACGGCAAACGCCCACGCCGAAAGGCACTTTCAGTGCGTCGGGAGTGAGCGACAAGACAAGAAATGCCGGAGCGGTTCCGGCCTGACCGGAACCGCTCCGAGAGGCCGCCGCCGTATCTATTTCGTCGCCTGCATGAGGTAGGCGATGACATCCGCCCGATCCCGCTCCTTCTTCAGTCCGGGGAACACCATCCGGCCGCCCTTGATCATCTTTCTCGGGTTCGTCAGATACCGGTCAAGCAGCTCCGCATCCCATGTGAATCCGGCGGTCTTCAGACCTTTGGAGTATCGCTTGAAACCCTCGGCCGTGCCGGCTTGGCGTCCGATCACGCCGTACAGATTCGGACCGACTTTGTGCTTCGCGCCTTGCTTGACCGTGTGGCACGCCTTGCACTTCCTGAACACTTTCTCGCCCTTCGCGGGGTCGCCTGCCGCGACAGCCGGCGAGCCGGCGACGGCCACCGCGAACACCGCGGCGAGGGCAAAAAGTCCGCCAATCCTCATTCACATTCTCCCTGATCGACATCGTCTTCTGGGGTTCGTTGCCGACCGCCCGCGCGACCGCCGTGTGTAACATACGCGTGTGACACTTGAAACCGCGTGGAAGGCCGGTCAGAGATCCCACAAATTACGGCGGCGCCGAGGCAACCTGGCGCCGCCGCTTTCCACCCCTCTACATGGGGACTTGACCTTTTCCGGAAAGCAGTCCATCGCATGCCCGTGCACTACGAACAGGATATTCGCGGCTGCCTCGCGGAGACCATCGGTGAACACGGCCTCGCCGAGGATGAGCTGGCGGCTCTGCTCAACGGCGCGGCCGCCGCTCTCGAGGACCTGCGCAACGGCGACGTGGACGGTGCCGCGGACGTCCTGGCCCTGCCCGCGCGCCGGGACGACATTTCCCTCTTCGCCTCCGTTGCGGAAGAAATCAAGTCCCGGTTCGAGAGCGTCGTCGTGCTGGGCACCGGAGGCTCGAGCCTCGGAGGCCGGGCGATCACGCGGTTGAACCCGCATGGCGATCCGAAACTCCATTTCGCCGACAATCTCGATCCGGCGACCATGGCGGCGCTGATCGGGATGATCGACTTCCCGCGCACCGGATTTCTGGTGATCTCGAAGTCGGGCTCCACGGTGGAGACGGTCTCGCAATACCTGGTTTGCCACCGGGCAGCCCAGGTTGCGCTTGCCGAGACCGCATCCGACCGCTTCGTCGTCGTCACCGACCCGACGGACAGCGTCCTGAGACGCCTCGCCGTCGAGCGCGGCCATGAAGTGCTGGATCATGACCGTGGCGTGGGCGGGCGTTTCTCGGTTCTGTCGGCGGTCGGCATGTTGCCGGCCGCGATTGCGGGCCTCGACCCGGTGGAAATCCGGGGGGGCGCAGCCGCGGTTCTGGATGACGCCTTTGGCGCGGAATCATCCGGCTCCCACCCCGCGGCACTTGGAGCCGCGGTCTCGCTGGGGCTGGCCCGGCATCACGGCGCAACCATGAGCATCGTCATGCCCTATGGCGATGCTCTAGATCCCCTCGCGGCCTGGCACCGTCAATTGTGGGCAGAGAGCCTGGGCAAGGACGGAGCGGGCACGACGCCGATTCCCGCGCTGGGTCCCATGGACCAGCACAGTCAGCTGCAGCTCTATCTCGACGGTCCGCGGGACAAGATGTTTACGATCATCCAGCCGGACGTTCGCGGCACGGGCCCCGCGATCCCGGTGGGACGAACGGGCGAGGAGTCCCTGGCCTACCTTGCGGATACGACCGTCGGCGACCTCGTCGCGGCGCAACAAACGGCGACGACGGAGGCGCTGATCGCGCGCGGCCGGCCCACGCGAGTCCTCCGGCTGGCCCGGATCGACGTCGCGGCGATGGGCGCGCTGTTCATGCATTTCATGCTGGAGACGATCATCGCGGCGCGGATGTCGGGCGTAAACCCCTTCGACCAGCCCGCCGTCGAGGAAGGCAAGGTCCGGACACGCGAGATTCTGGGCAAGGGGCGGCCATGCACTCCGTGAACCTGCCCGAACCTCGCATGGATTGGGCGTTGTTTCTCGATTTTGACGGTAGCATCGTCGATATCGCGCCGACGCCCGAGTCCGTCGACGTTCCGGAGACTCTGCCTTCATTGCTGGCCGCGTTGCGCAAGACATTGGGAAACGCCGTGGCGATCGTCACAGGACGGTCCATCGAGCAGATCGACGGCTTTCTCGGCACCGCCATCCCCGCCGTCGCCGGGCTGCACGGGTTTGAACGGCGTACCGCCGACGGCACGATTGTCCGTCCAAGCCCGCCTCCCAACGGCTTACGGAGTGTCCGGACGCTGCTGCGGGAATTCGCCGCGGGGTATCGAGGCGTCTTCGTCGAAGACAAGAAATTTGCCGTCGCCTTGCACTGCCGCCTCAACCCCTCATCGATGAACGCTTGCAGAGACGCCGTGAACGCCGCCCTCGAGGGCAATACGAAGGACTGGCAGGTGGTTGAAGGCAAGTTCATTTTCGACATCAGACAGCGTGCTTTCACCAAAGGCACCGCCATCGAAGCGTTCATGCGCGAGGCGCCATTCCACGGGCGAACCCCGGTATTCTGTGGCGACGACATCACCGATGAAGACGGTTTCGCCGTCGTCAATGCGCGGGGCGGAGTGAGCATCCGTGTCGGAAACGGGCCGGTTACCCAGGCAGGGGTAGAGGTCGATACGGTCAAGGAATTGCTGGACTGGCTGACGCGAATCGCTGGCCCGACCGGAGCATCTTCCTCGGCCACGGGCGCGCAAGTATGACGAATCTCGATCCGGGCGTAATCGGAAATCGCTCGATTGCCGCATTGGCCGACGACCGTGCCGGAGTGGTCCGGTGCTGCTGGCCGCGGTTCGACTGAGCCGGCGTTGGGAAGAGGTGCTGTGAGCCGAATCGTCGTCGTCTCCAACCGCGTTGCCGTTGCACGGGATCCCGAGAAGACGCGGGCCCGGGCCGGCGGGCTCGCCGTGGCGCTGGAGGCCACGCTTCGGGAGTCCGGTGGATTGTGGTTCGGATGGAGCGGCGAAACGACTCAGAACAGACATCGTACTCCCAAGGTGACGAAGGCCGGGCAGGTCTCCTACGCGATCCTCGACCTGACGCGGGCCGAACGGAACGAGTACTACAACGGCTTCGCCAACCAGACCCTGTGGCCGCTTTTTCACTACCGCACGGATCTCACAACATACGAGCGAGGTCACGAAAAGGGGTACGTGGAGGTCAATCGGTTCTTCGCACGCCATCTGGCCAAGTTGCTGCGGCAAGACGATCTCGTCTGGGTCCATGACTACCATCTGCTGCCCATGGGCGAGGAACTGCGCAGGCTGGGCATCCCTCAGCCTATGGGCTTCTTCCTGCATATCCCCTTCCCGCCGCCGGAGATCCTGCTCACCCTGCCCAATCACGAAGCCATCGTTCGCTCGCTATTCGCGTACGACCTCGTCGGTTTCCAGACGCCGAGCGACTTGCGCGCCTTCCAGGTCTACGTGACGCAGGAAGCGGGAGGTGAAGTACGCCGCAACTCGATCGTCGGCGCTTTCGGCCGCACGATCCGGACTCAAGCCTTTCCGATCTCGATCGATACCAGGGAATTCGCCGAGATGGCGGATTCCCAAGCCGCGAAACGGGAGTACGAGCGCACGCGCGCGAGTATGAGGGGCCGTGAATTGATCCTAGGCGTCGACCGCCTCGACTACTCCAAGGGCTTGCGTGAGAAATTCCGTTCTTTCGAACGATTCCTCGATCAGCGTGCCAAGAGCCGAGGCAAGGTCGTGCTGATGCAGATCGCGCCGCCGTCGCGCGGCGATGTCGCCGAATACCGGGAAATCCGCAGGGACCTCGAGCAGCTCACCGGACACATAAACGGCCGCTTCTCGGAACCCGACTGGGTTCCGATCAGATACCTCAACCGCTCCTTTCAGCGAGCCAATCTGGCCGGTCTGTACCGCGCCTCGCGCGTGGCGCTCGTGACGCCGTTCCGCGACGGCATGAATCTCGTCGCCAAGGAGTTCGTGGCCGCTCAGTCCCCCGACGATCCCGGTGTCCTCATCATCTCTCGATTCGCCGGCGCGGCGCGCGAATTGAACGACGCGCTGGTGGTCAACCCCTACGACACGGATGGAGTCGCCAACGCCATCAACCGTGCGCTCACCATGCGGCGGAGGGAACGAGTCGAACGCTGGTCGTCCATGATGGACGTGCTGGAGGACAACGACTTGACCGCGTGGCGGCGCAAATACGTCGGGGCGCTACGACGAACGGGGCTGTCGGCACGTGCAAGCCGCAGCCTCTAGAAACTACCCCTTCGGGCCGATGACGGTCAGTCGGGGGTGTCGGCGTGACCCTGCGCCGCTCGGCGTGCACCTCGGTGTGGTGCGCCATCGGATCACGCGAAATAAGAAGGAGAATGGCTTGACATGAGCGACGTGCCGCCTGATCCGAACGTGCTGGAAACGTTCCGGCCGCTGGTCGAACCCCGCGCCATCGCGGTCGCTGGGGCTTCGGCTTCGAGCGTGACGCTCGGCAACGAGATCATCAATCACGTCCGGAACTTCGGCTTCAAGGGCGGTATCTATCCGATTCATCCGTCCGCGGAGGAGGTCGAGGGACTTCGCGCCTATCGCACCTTCGCCGACCTGCCGGAGATCGTGGACTACGCGTACGTTTCGGTGGCGGCGCCGTCGATCCCCGGTCTCCTCTCCGGTGCCGGGGGCAAGGTGCGGTTCGCCCAGGTGTCGTCCAGCGGCTTCGGCGAGACCGTCGCGGGTAAGGAACTCGAGGACCACATCGTTGCGGCGGCCCGCGCCGGGGGCTCGCGGCTGGTCGGACCGAACTGCATCGGGATCTATTGTCCCAAGGGCCATCTCACGTGGGTCGGAGGCGTCTCGCCGGAACCGGGGCCCGTCGGCATCGTGACCCAGAGCGGAGGCCTCGGCACGAATATGATTCGCCGCGGGAACGAGCGCGGCGTGCGTTTCAGCAGCTTGGTCAGCGTCGGCAACAGCGCGGACATCGGCCCCAACGATCTCCTGGAGTTCTACCTCGCCGATCCCGACACCAGAGTGGTGGGGCTATATCTGGAGGACATCAAGGACGGCCGCCGATTTTTCGATATTCTTCGCGCCGCCGCGGGGGCCAAGCCGGTCATCCTGTTGCGCGGGGGGCGCAGCCGGGAAGGTCGGCGCGCCGCGGTCTCTCACACGGGCGCCATGGCCAGCGACGAGCGCGTCTGGCAGGCAGCGGTCCGCCAGTTGGGTCTCGTACAGGCGGAGACCCTCGACGAGTTCATGGATATCCTGCTCGCGTTCCAGATGCTTACGCCGCGTCCGTCAAAGCCCACGGAAAACGTCGTTCTCTTTGGCAACGGCGGCGGAATCAGTGTCATGGGGACCGACATATTCTCTTCGGTGGGGCTCTCGGTCCCCGCTTTCTCGGAGGAGACGCGGAAGCCGTTGGACGATCTCAACCTGCCGCCGGGGACGAGCGTCGAAAACCCGATTGACACGCCACGCTCGACGCTTCGGGTGGAAGGGGCGGGAATCGTGGAGAAAATCCTGGAAGCGGCGTATGCCTCGGGCGATTCGGATGCGCTCGTGATGCATCTCAATATCGCGTCGTTCGTCGGCTCGGCGGATCAACGCTTCAACATCCTCGAGAATCTCATCCAGAACGCCTTGCACGTCCGGGCCCGGATGGAGGCGCATGTTCATTTCGCGCTCGTGCTGCGCTCGGACGGTTCCGCTGAGGCGGATGAGCGGAAACGTGCCGACCGGACCCAGGCCCTGGCATTGGGGATTCCCGTGTTCGATGAAATTCCGGAAGTGGCACGCGCCCTGGCGGGCGTCAGCCGTTACGAGCGCTTCCTCGCCTCTCGAAATACGTAGCTGCTCTCCTACCCGGCAGTGTCGGGGCGGGGGTCGCACACCCCGCCGTTCAGCCACCGCGCGAGCGCCTTGCCGGGATCGGCGATCTCCTCGACCGAGCCGTACCAGTAAGCCTCCCAGCCCGTCTCCGGCAGGCCGGTGAACACCATCAGGTTCAGCGGATAGGCCTCGCTGTCGGTGCAGCGGCGGAAATCGTCACGGAACAGAAACACGGGCTTTCCCCAGGCGATCGCCATGCCGAGCTCCACCATCACCCCCTCGTCCGGAGGACAGCCGTTGACCACCGCGAACAGCCCGTCGGCATAGCGCACGTCGCGAAGGTCGGCCTGCCCGATCCGGTAGGCCCAGCCGGGGCTCGCCCGGTCGATCTGGTTGTTGCGGGCGAACGGTTCCCAGACCTCCGCACCCATCGCTTCCAGGGCGGCCACCAGCGCCGCCAGTGGCCCGCCGCGCTGCTGCGCGGAAAACCCATAGGGGTTCGCCAGATACAGGGTCTTGCTCGATGTCATGCTCGCGTACCTGCTCGTCTCGTTCAACGCTCCGCCAGGGCCGGGTGCGTCAGCCTATACGGCCAATCCAGCAGGTTGCAAAATCAAGGGGCGTCTACCTCATTGCGAATGCGTCGTGAGGCGGCCCCGCGCGATTGGGAGTCATATTGTCTGACGGCCAGTGCCTGCCGCTTTGTGAGATCGGCATACGGCTATTCATGGAAACGGCCTTGCTGCCTTGGGCAAACCGCTCGAGGCATTTTCGATTGTGGAGCCAGGTTTCACTCCCTTACCATCCGGCCATGGAGGGAAGCGAGGTGAACCACATGCCTTCAGGATGGCGAATCGCCGCGGCGTTGTCCGTCGCCGCAGGGGTGCTGTTTCCGGCCTGCATCGCCGCCGAGGAAAGCGGCAATTTCAGCATGATCAACGTCCAAGAGCAGGACTACACCGCCTTTGATCACGCCGGGGGGTCGGTCTTCGGCGGCGCTCTTGAAGGAACCAGCACCATTCTCTCGAGCAGCGGCGGTCCGTTCGTCGAAGGCGAGCACGGCATCTCGACGTGCGTGGCCTATGGGAGGAAATCAGCCGCCGGAATGGATCTCGAGATTCCCTGCGCGACTACGGATGCCTCGGGCGACAGGTTGGATACGCTCTCGAAGAGGATTGCGGGCGGCGTGGAAGCGGGCGGTGGCGGCGAAGGCCGCATGGAGCTTCTGGGCGGTACCGGCAAGTATGCCGGCATCAGCGGGAGCTGTGGCTACGACGTCGAATACCTGGCAGGCAAGCGGCTCGCCCTGATGGCCGGCTGCACCTGGCGCAGGCCGTGAGCTGGCAGGTGCCCTCGAATACTGATCGGCAAGAACCGGTTCCGGTCCAGCAGCGTCCGGTTATGCGGGTTTTTGTTTGGTGAGGGCGAGGCGGTTGAGGTTGTCCTCCCGTCGATAGCTGGCCTCGTCCATCAACGCGCATACGA
>JAGWAU010000005.1:0-28151 GCA_021296255.1 Alphaproteobacteria bacterium
CCGACTCTTGGGGTCATGCCAACGACAGGATCACGGATGCGCTTATGGTGCCGGTGGCTTGCGAGAGCCATCCCGACCGGAGCCGCATGCGCCTTTGCCGCCGCCGCTCTTATCGGCCCCGCAAAGGCCGCGGTCGATGAGGAACGCTACGCCGCATGTATCGCAAAAATGGAAAGCGATCCACGCGATGCGTTCGACACGGCGGTGTTCTGGCGATTCATGGGCGGCGGCATTCCGGCCGCGCACTGCGCCGGCTTGGCGCTCATCCGCATGGGTCAGCACAAGTATGGGGCGGAGCGGCTCGAAACCGTGGTCCGCAAGATGCGGAACTCGGACGACTTCAATGAGCCGGCCAAGATTGCCGAAGTCCTGGCACAGGCCGGGCATGGTTGGATGCTCACACGCGATCCTGCGCGCGCCAGGCATCTGTACACCAAGGCACTGGAGTATTTCGTCGATAGATCCCTCGCAGCCATTGACCTTCGGGACTTTCGCGCGGCCGCAGGCGACCTGGATGCAGCGGTCAAGTTCGATCCGGAAAGTACCGATGCTTACGCCTTTCGCGCCCGAGTTCGCCGAAAACTGGGTGACGTCGAGGGAGCAATCGCCGACGCCGAGCGCGCGGTCTCGCTGGACGCCAACCACGTCCCCGCTTTGCTCGAACGCGGTTCGCTTCGGCGGCTCATGAATGACAGCGAAGGTGCCCGCGCCGACTGGCAGCGCGTGGTCGAAGTGGCGCCGGACAGCTCCGAGGCGGTTTCGGCGAAGGCAATGCTCAAGGCTCTCGAAAGCCAATAGCGCACGTCTTTCATTCGGCCGTTCCATCCCATTCTGACAACACCTCGGAGTCGCGTTCCGCCGGGCGAAGCTCGGCACGTTTCGCGCTGAACCTGTCCTCGCCGACGAGCTCCCGGAATGCCCAAACGGCGGCGGCGCGTACCAAGGATGAGGTGTCGAAAAGGCAGGTCTCGACGACCGGAACGGCCTGTTCGTTCTCGCTGTTGCCAAGCGCGATCAGGACATTACGGACGAATCGGTCGCGACCCGTACGCTTGATCGGGGACTTCGAGAACATGTGCCTGAACCGGGTGTCGTCCAGCCGCGCCAGCTCCGCAAGGCGTGGAGCGGTCAACTCGGCGCGCGGCAGAAACGCGGCCTCCCTGGACATGCGCGCGAATTTGTTCCAGGGGCAAACGGCCAAGCAGTCGTCGCACCCGTATATGCGATTGCCCATCGCTTTCCGGAACTCCGCGGGAATGGCGCCCTTGTGCTCAATAGTCAGATAGGAGATGCAACGCCGGGCATCGAGCCGGTAGGGTGCCGGGAAGGCGGCCGTCGGGCATATGTCGAGGCAGCTTCGGCAGGATCCGCAGTGATCGGTCTCCGCACGATCCGGCACGAGTTCCAGTGTGGTGAAAATTTCTCCCAGGAACGACCACGATCCCAGCTCTCGGGAGACCAGGTTCGTATGCTTGCCTTGCCAGCCAATGCCGGCGGCCGCAGCCAACGGCTTCTCCAGAACCGGTGCGGTATCGACGAAGACTTTCACCTGCGCCGCATGTCGCTCGGAAATCCATCGCGCGAGGCACTTGAGTTTGGATTTGACGATGTCGTGGTAATCGCGCCCTCGGGCGTAGACCGAGACGGACCCGACATCGGGCTGACTCAGAAGCGCCAGAGGATCACCGGGAAGGCGGTAGTTTACGCCCACCACCACGATCGACCTGACCTCGGGCCAAAGCGACCGGGGATGCGCGCGCAACTCGGCCTTGGCAGCCAACCACGCCATGTCTCCATGCCAGCCCCGATCGATAAAGTCCTGCAGGCGAGACCCTGCATCCCCGACGCCGTCAGGGGTTGTGATTCCGACGACATCGAACCCTTCCTCAAGGGCGCGTGCACGAATTTCCGCGCCCGCCGAGATCGGGTCGTGCTCAACTCCGTTCATGTTCCCGTGGCTATCCCTTAACGGTTCCGTCGCCACACGGCACGTCTAGAAATCCAGATTGCCGTAGTGTTTTGGAGGTGACAATCCCGGAATGTGATCCGCCAACAAACCTCGAAAGGACGGTCTCGACTTGATACGTGCATACCAATCCTTGGCCCCGGCATGGTCCTCCCACGGCACATCGCCAAGGTAATCGAGACAGGACAGGTGGGCGGCGGCGGTGAGGTCGGCAAGGCTCAGATCGTTTCCGGCGAGCCAACGGCGCCGATCGGTCAGATAGGCGATGTAGTCCAGATGGTGGTCGATGTTGTGATAGGCGGCCCGCAAGGCGCCGGAATCGGGCTCTCCCATACCCATGATCCGTTTCATCACCTTTTCATTCAGCAGATGGCGTGTGACCTCGCCGTGAAACTTGAGGTCGAACCAGCGTACCAAACGGCGGATTTCAGACTTCTCGCGTGGTGTTCCCGAAATCAACCGCGGTTCAGGACAGGTTTCCTCGAGGTATTCACAGATCGCGTCACTTTCGGAAACCACGGCATCGTCTGTATCGACGAAGACGGGCACCAGCCCCGTGGGGTTGAGTCTCAGAAACTCCTCGCGCCGTTCCCAGACCGGCTCGACGACCATCTCGTATTCCAGGCATTTCTCCTCCAGCACCAGGCGGACCTTGCGGCAAAACGGCGAGAGCCAAATGTGAAAAAGCCTGCGCATGTTGCGCCGATATGGTCGAACGCCAAACGACAAGCGGTTCTTGGTCAGGCCGTCGCGGCGATTACCTGATCACTCAACGGATGTTCCAGCCGGCTCATCATCTCGATCGGACAAACCTGCCAAATATGGCCGACCTCGGCCTCCCACTCCGCCAGCAGTTTGTGGGCGAATGCCGATTGAGTTGCCCTGGCGTGCCGGCCGATCAGGTCGCGGCAGTGGTTCTCCCAATGTGCCGATTCCAATCTCTGATAGATGATGCTGTCGGCATTGACGCGGGCGGGCAGAGTCTCCAAGGGGTCGTACACGAAGGCGAGGCCGCCGGTCATGCCCGCAGCGAAATTGTCACCGACCGAGCCCAGTATCACGGCGACACCACCGGTCATGTACTCGCAGCCATTGTCCCCGCAACCCTCGACGACCGTGACGGCTCCGGAATTGCGAACTGCGAACCGGTCACCGGCCTGACCCGCGACGAACAACGTTCCTCCTGTCGCGCCATATAGAACGACATTTCCGACAATGACGTTCTCGTTTGAAACGAGAGGACTGGACGTCGTCGGCCGGACCACGATATCGCCGCCGGACAATCCCTTGCCGACATAATCGTTGGCATCCCCGAACACTTCGAGCTTGAGACCTTGCACGGCAAAGGCGCCCAAGGACTGCCCGGCAGAACCGCGCAGACGCACGGTGAGGTGTCCCGGTTGCAAACCTGCCATGCCGAAACGCCGTACAAGATGCGACGAAAGCCGGGCGCCGATCGCCCGTTGCGTATTCCGAACGTTGTAGGTGAGCTGCATTTTCTCACCCTCTTCGAAGACGGCTTGGGCATCCTCGATCATCTGCGCGTCCAACGTGTCGGGTACGTCATTGCGACCCTCCAACGTGCAGAAGCGCGGCGCATCGCCCGAATCGGCCTGGACGAGCAGCGGGTTGAGGTCGAGGTCGTCAAGGTGCAGGCTGCCCCGGCTGACCTGGGTCAACATGTCCGTGCGCCCCACCACGTCCTCGATGGACCGAACACCCAGCGAAGCCAGGATTTCCCGCACTTCCTCGGCGATGAAACTGAACAAATTGACTACCTTCTCCGGCGTGCCCGTGAACTTTTCGCGAAGCGCGGGATCCTGCGTGCACACGCCGACGGGGCAGGTATTGGAATGACATTGCCGGACGATGATGCATCCCATGGCCACCAGAGACGCCGTACCGATACCGAACTCTTCGGCGCCCAGCATCGCCGCGATGACGATGTCACGACCCGACTTCAGGCCGCCATCGACGCGCAACCGCACGCGGTGGCGCAACCGGTTCAACGTCAGCACCTGATTGACCTCGGCCAAGCCCATCTCCCACGGCGTTCCCGCGAACTTTATGCTGGACTGGGGACTCGCGCCCGTACCGCCCGAGTGTCCGGACACCAGAATTACGTCGGCCTTGGCCTTGGCGACGCCCGCCGCGATGGTCCCAATCCCCGACTCGGAAACCAGTTTCACGCAAACCTGTGCGGTCGGGTTGATCTGCTTCAGGTCGTAAATGAGCTGGGCGAGATCCTCGATCGAGTAGATATCGTGATGGGGAGGCGGTGAGATCAGCGTGACACCAGGTGTCGACAGACGCAACCGGGCGATCTCATCGGTAACCTTGAAACCGGGGAGCTGACCACCCTCACCGGGCTTGGCGCCCTGGGCGATCTTGATCTCGATCTCGATACAGTTGTTGAGGTATTCGGCGGTCACTCCGAAGCGACCGGATGCGATTTGCTTGATGGCCGAGTTGGCGTTGTCGCCGTTGGGTCGCGGTCGGGCGCGGCCGGCGTCTTCACCACCCTCCCCGCTACACGATGCCGCGCCGATGCGATTCATGGCGATCGCCAGGGTTTCATGCGCCTCCTTGGAAAGCGCACCATGCGACATGCTGCCGCTGGAAAAGCGCTTGCGGATACCCGTAATCGACTCCACTTCGTCGAGCGGGACCGGATCGTGCTTGGGTTCATAATCCAGGAGGTCACGGAGATTCACGGGCCCCATCTCCCCGAGACCCTGGCTGTACCGCCGATAGAGACCATAGGAGTCACTGGCCACGGCGGACTGCAGCATGTGAATCAGTTGCCCATCGAAGGCGTGCAGCTCCTCGCCGCGACGATAGCGGTATAGGCCGCCGAGCGAGAGGGGCACCACGTCCTCGGAGGCATAGGCCTGAGCATGGAGCGACAGCATGTTGCGCTTGATTCCCGACAAACCGACGCCTGAGATCCGCGAACGCATGCCCGGGAAGAACTCGGCGACCAGCGATCGGGAGAGACCAACCGCCTCACAGTAGTAGCCGCCGCGATAGCTGCTGAGCACGGAGATACCGATTTTCGACATGATCTTCAGCAGGCCCTGATTTACCGCGCTCTTGTACTTCTCGAGGCACTCCTTGAGCGTCGACCCCGGGAACAAGCCGCGCGTGTAGCGGTCACAGATCGCCGCCTCGGCGAGATAGGGGTTCATCGTCGTGGCACCTACACCGATCAGCACGGCAAAGTAGTGAACGTCCATGCATGCGGCGGAACGGACGTTGAGAGATGTATAGGTGCGCAGGCCATGTCGCACGAGGTGCGTGTGAACGCCGCCGGCCGCGAGGATCATCGGCACGGCGGCACGGTCCGGACCGATATTCTCATCGGTCAGCACCAAGTGGGTCTTGCCGCCGCGTACCGCGTCCTCCGCCTCTTGGCGAACGCGATCCAACGCGGTGGTCAACGGCTTGTCCGAGTCGGTGGCGTTGAACGTTGCGTCGATGATGGCGACGGAGTCCCCCATGTAGGCGACCATGCCGTCGAATTCGCTGGTCGACAGCACCGGCGATTCGAGCACCAGGATATCCGTCTGGGACTGGTCTTCGTCGAATACGTTGCCGAGATTGCCGAGCCGGGTCTTCAAGGTCATGACCCGTTGCTCTCGCAAGGAATCGATCGGCGGATTGGTTACCTGGCTGAAGACCTGACGGAAGTAGTGGTGCAACTGGCGATGATGATTGGAGAGCACGGCGAGGGGCGTGTCGTCGCCCATGGAACCCGTGGGTTCCTTTCCTTCGGCCACCATGGGATGGAGAATGAGTTCCAGATCCTCGGACGAATAGCCACTCGCCATGAGACGCCGCCGCAGATCTCGCTCCCCGTACAGCGGCCGCGGTGACGGCTCGATATCGATGACGCTCTCGAGCGCCACATTGCCTTTGACCCACTCCTCGTAAGGATTGCCGGCCGATAGATGGTCGACCAGCTCATCGCTGTGGAAGAAACGCCCCCGGTCCAAGTCCACGCCGATCATCTGCCCAGGTCCCACCCGGCCTTTTTCAACGAGATCGGTTTCGGGCAACGGCACCATGCCGGCCTCCGAACCGACGATCAGAATGCCGTCATCCGTGATGGTGTAGCGCAAGGGACGCAGACCGTTCCGGTCCATGCCGGCCACCACCCAGCGACCATCCGTTGCCGCGATCGCCGCAGGTCCGTCCCAGGGCTCCATGACGCCATTGACATAAGAGTAAAGAGCCTGATGAGCCGGCGGCATGGCCGGGCGCGGCCAGGAATCCGGCATCATCAAGACCTTGACCATCGGTGCCGATCGCCCAGCCTTGACCAGCGCCTCGTAAACGGCGTCGAGGGCGGCTGAATCAGAACTGCCCGGCTGGATGATAGGCTTGATGTCCTCCGCTTCTTCGCCAAAAAGATCGGAGGCAAGGCGCATTTCGTGGCTCTTCATCCAGTTGACGTTGCCCCGCAGCGTGTTGATTTCGCCATTGTGCGCGAGCATCCGGAAGGGTTGTGCCATCCGCCAGGTAGGGAACGTGTTTGTCGAATAGCGCTGGTGATAGATGGCGAAATTCGACGTGAACCGGTGATCCAGAAGATCGGGATAGAAGGCGGTAAGCTGCTCGGCAAGGAACATCCCCTTGTAGACGAGTGAGCGGCACGACAAGGAGCAGACATAGAAATCGGCGATTTGTTCCTGCAGCAAGCGACGCTCGATGCGGCGGCGGATGAGGAACAAGTCGCGTTCGAACTCCGCATCGTCGATGTCGCGCCGGTTGTCGATCATGATCTGCTCGATCTCGGGGCGCGTCGCATTCGCCTTCTCGCCGATGACGGAAGTATCGATCGGCACGTGGCGCCAACCGTAGATCCGGTATCCCGAATTAAGGATCTCGGTCTCGACGACCTCGCGACAACGTTCCTGGGCCGAGAAATCGGTCTTGGGCAGGAACACGGTGCCCACAGCCAGTTGGCCTCGGCTCGGCTCGTGGCCCGTGTGCGCGATGTGCTCCTTGAAGAAGTCCTGGGGGATCTGGACGTGGATGCCGGCACCGTCTCCGGTCTTGCCGTCAGCGTCGACGGCGCCGCGATGCCAGACAGCCTTGAGAGCATTGATCCCGGCCTCGACCACGGACCGACGCGGCTTGCCGTCGATTGCGGCGATCAGCCCGACTCCACATGCATCATGTTCGTCGGCGGGATCATAAAGCCCGTCTTGGGCGAGGCAATCCGCCTGCTTCCGCCAGTCCTCGACGAACGCGGTTCCCAACTTCCTCCGGCCCCGCCGACCGTCCATATCCGCTCCTCCGCCCTACCTAGCTCGCCAGAGCCATTTCAATCGCTGCGGGTTCGCGTTTGGCCCGCAAATACCGGTCCATGCTGGCTGCGGCGTCCCGGGCGTCACGAATGGCCCACACCACCAGGGACGCGCCCCGCACGATGTCGCCAGCCGCAAACACCCCGTCCACGCTGGTCATCATTGTGCGAAAGTCGATCTGGACCGTCCCCCATTGACTGACCGCGAGATCGGGTGCTCCGAACATCTCCGGGATGTCCTCGGGATCGAATCCCAGCGCGTTGATGGCCAAGTCGGCCTCGATCACATGGCTTGAGCCCGACACCGGCCGCGGAGTCTGCCTTCCGCTGGAATCCGGCGAGCCCAGGCGCATCCGAATGGCGCGAACGCCTTCGAGCTTGTCATCCCCCACGAAGGCCTCGGGCGCCGTCAGCCAAACGAAGTCGACGCCTTCCTCTTCCGCATGCACCACCTCCCGCATGCTTCCCGGCATATTCTCCCGATCGCGGCGGTAAAGGCACTTGACGGACCGTGCGCCCTGACGCACAGCGGTCCTGACGCAGTCCATCGCCGTATCGCCGCCGCCGATCACGACGACCCGCTTGCCATTCGCATTCAACGGACCCATATCGAACTGAGGCACCGCATCGCCGAGGCCCTTTCGATTCGACGCCGTGAGGTAGTCGAGCGCCTGTTTGATTTCGGGAAGGCCCACGCCTGGGACCGTCATCTCCCGCGACCGATATACGCCGGTACAGATCAAGACGGCATCATGACGGGAACGCAGATCCGCGAGAGTGACATCGCGGCCGACTTCAAACTCGAGGTGGAACCGGATGCCGCCATCACGGAGCAATTGCGCCCGGCGCTCGACGATACGCTTCTCCAGCTTGAACCCGGGAATTCCGTATACCAACAGGCCCCCAACCCGGTCGTAGCGGTCATAGACGTCGACTTGATATCCTGCCTTCCTCAATTGCTCGGCGGCGGCCATGCCAGCCGGCCCGGCACCGACGATGCCAATGGACTGCGACAGATTCTCGTTGGGCGTCGGCGGCTTCACCCAACCGTTCGCGAACGCGGTTTCGGTTATGTAGGTTTCCACGGAGCCGATCGTCACCGTGCCGTGTCCGGCCTTCTCGATCACGCAGTTACCTTCACAAAGACGATCTTGCGGACAGATACGGCCGCACACCTCCGGGAGATTGTTCGTTCTGGAGGACAACTCGTACGCTTCCTCCATCCGACCTTCGACCGTGAGCTTCAGCCAGTCCGGGATGTGGTTGTGGACCGGACAATGAATTTGACAGAACGGGATGCCGCATTGCGAGCACCTGGAGGCCTGCCGAGCCGCCAAATCGGGTTGATAGGTTTCGAAGATCTCCCGAAAGTCGCGAACGCGCTTTTCCGCCTGCCGCTTTTCCGGCATGCGTCGCGCCACGTCTACGAAGCTCAACATCTGCTCCGGCATGGAACCGCTCCTGTCCGCATTCGTTGTTGGCCGATGTCCCCGACGGACACCCGCGCATTCGCAAGATTGATACCCGATTACTCACGGGAACGCCAACAAAACCCTGATTTTAAGTCAAAGTTACTGACATATGTGAATTAGCAAAATTTTTCCCTAGATTCCAATAGGTTACGAAGCACAAGAAATCAGTATCTTAGTACCATTTTTGTACTATATGATTTCTTGGGTTGGTACAGGGGGAGTGATATAAGCATCGGGCCCGATCGGCCTACCGGAATCGTCCCACCTGAGGCGCGACCTCCCAGACACGTGGCCCACTCTCTACATTGCTGACATCTCTTCAGATCGCACTCCTCGCGTCCGTGCAGGGCATCACGGAGTTTCTGCCGATATCCTCGTCGGGACACCTGGCCCTGGTTCCGATATTGACCGGGTGGGCCGACCAGGGACTGCTGTTCGACATCGCGGTGCACCTCGGGACCCTGGGCGCGGTCATCGCCTACTTTTGGCGCGACTCGTGGACCGCGGTCAAAGGACTGTTTCGTCTGTTCGGCGGAAGTTCGTCACCCGATGCTCAGCTCGCAACCAACTTGATCGTCGCCACGATTCCGATCGTCGGTGCGGGCGCGGCGGTGATCTATTTCGATCTTTCCGACCTGTGGCGAAACGCCGAAGTCATCGGCTGGAGCATGCTCGGCTTCGGCATCTTGCTTTATGCCGCCGACCGACTGGGCATGACCGTGCGTCGCGTCGAGCACATGCGGGCCAGCGCAGCCTTGATGATCGGCGTGGCACAAGTCGCAGCGCTCATACCCGGTACAAGCCGTGCGGGCATCACCATGACCGCCGCACGCCTGCTCGGCTTCGAGAGAGGGGAATCCGCTAGGTTCTCGATGCTCCTCTCCATCCCGACGATCTTTGCGGCGGGACTCGTCAGCATCTACGGCATCGCCAACTCTCAAGACTTGGCGCTGGGCATGGACGCAATCATCGCAGCCGGGTGCGCCCTCGTTGCCGCCCTTCTCGCCATCGTACTACTCATGGCGTGGCTGCGCCGTCAGAGCTTTACCCCGTTCGTGATCTATCGTGTCGCCGTAGGAGCCGTCCTCTTGTATTGGGTGTATTCCTGACGCCCGAACGAGAGCCACCGGTTGTTCAGGCCATCCGCTGGAATGCGCGGATGTTCGATCGGAACGCCGGACGCGACGACGGTCAGCTTGACATCGGCGGCGTGCGCGTGGCGCGGCGGCGATACCTCCCGAGATAACGTGGAACGATGGCCTCGACGGAACTCGGAGTCATTCCAAGATTCGAGAATCCCAGGGCGGTGTCGGCCACCACGTTGTCCGTCGACAAGAGCGCGAGCTGATCTCGTGTCAACGGTGGAACCGGAAGCAACTCGAGGAACAGGGCCTTGATCTTGGCAGCCCAGAAGGGGATCGGCGCGAGAAGGCGCTGCCGTCCCGTTTGGCGGCAAATCAGCTTCATGATCTCCTTGTAGGAGTATGTCCGCGGGCCTCCCAGTTCATATGTCCCGCCCTCGCTCGCCACAACGTCCAATATCTTTACGATGGCGTCGGCCACGTCGCCGACATAAACCGGTTGCAGTCGGCTGCTGCCCGCGTCAAGCAAGCCGTGGCCAAAGATCGGCAGCACGGGAGACAGACGTGCTATCGCCGCGAAGCGATTGAAAAATTGGTCTTCGGCGCCGAATACGACGCCGGGACGCACCACCGTGGCCGACGGAAACACCGCGGATACGCGCGCCTCACCTTCGGCCTTGGATACGGCGTAGACGGACTCCGACGACGGGTCCGCGCCCAGGGCGGAGACAAGAACCAGACGGCTGGCGCCGCACTCTACCGCCGCCTTGGCAACCCGTTCCGCACCCTCGACGTGGATGGATTGAAATGTTTGACGGCCACGGTTGTACAGGACGCCCACGGAGAAAATCACCGCATCGGCACCCCGCACGGCAGACCTGACGCTGTCGTCGTCGAGAATGTTCGCAGACACGGGGACGATCTGTCCGACGTCGCCCATCGGTTTCAGGAACCGCGCGTTCTCCGCATCCCGCACGGCGACGCATACGCGATCGCCCGCATCGGCGAGCCGCTTAACCAGGTATCGTCCGATGAAGCCGGACCCACCGAACACCGTTACCAGTCGATCGGCCACTTCCGCACTCCCCGTCCAGAGATCCGAGCCGCTAGTATTGTCGCCTTCAAAACCTTCAGGCAAGCATCCTACCCGAGGTCTATGGATCCATCACTTTCGTGCAGAATATTGCGTCGTTGACATCGGCGGAACACGGCGGTAACGACTGATGACGCTGAGCCCAGGTGGCGGAATTGGCAGACGCGCTAGCTTCAGGTGCTAGTGGCCGCAAGGTCGTGGAAGTTCGAGTCTTCTCCTGGGCACCACCCGCCTCCCTCGAAGCGGTGCGCGACTACGCAAGGCGACATCATGGCCATCGACGTCCATAAAGGCGATCTGCCTCCCGGTCTCGATTTCGGCACCAGCGTCGCCGTCGATACGGAAACGCTGGGTCTGAACCCCAAACGTGATCGTCTGTGCGTCGTGCAATTGTCGGGGGGCGATGGAAACAGCCATCTTGTCCAATTCGACCGCGACGAATTCGACGCGCCGAACCTCTCGGCATTGCTGACCGATCTCGACATTACGAAGATCTTTCACTTTGCCCGGTTCGATATCGCGACGATTCGCCAGCATCTGAACGTCCTCTGCGCACCCGTATACTGCACGAAGATCGCGTCCAAGCTCGTCCGAACCTATACTGACCGTCACGGCCTCAAGGACCTGTGCCGGGAACTCCTCAAGCTGGACCTCAACAAGCAACAGCAATCCTCGGACTGGGGTGCCGAGACTCTCAGCAGGGAACAACTGGAATACGCGGCCGCGGATGTTCTGTATCTGCACGAGCTGAAACAGTTGCTCGACGCGATGCTCGAACGCGAAGGCCGAACACATTTTGCCAATGCCTGCTTCGCATTTCTACCGGTGCGCGCGGAACTCGACCTGGCAGGCTGGTCGGAAGAGGATCTATTCGCGCATTGAGACCGTTTTCTCGTCCGAGGTTCGACCATCAGACGCACCGAGCGGGAGACATCGGTTTGCCAGTTTCGGTCGACGCATGCCGCAGTCGTGGACCGACGTTGATGGTGCCTGTCGGAACACCGGTTTGAAAGCATGAACACCAAGCATGGCCCGGCTGCCGCAGACATCAAGGGCGAGACAGACCTCGGTGCCGCCAGGCGCGTGTTGGCGCTGGAAATCCAGGGCCTGGAAGCGCTGAATCAAAATCTTGATCACACCTTCACCGATGCCGTCGAAGCGATGGCCGCCGCCGCTGGGCGCATCGTCGTGACCGGAATGGGCAAAAGCGGTCACATAGCTCGCAAAATCGCATCCACGCTGTCCTCCACCGGATCACCGGCCCTCTACGTCCATCCGGGCGAGGCGGGACATGGGGACCTCGGCATGATCGCCGATAGCGACGTCGTCGTCGCTCTTTCCAATTCCGGCGAGACACCGGAACTCTCGGCCATCATCAAATTCACGCGCCGGTTCGAGTTGCCGCTCATTGCGATTCTCGGCAACCCCGGAAGCACGTTGGGAGAGGCCGCCGATATTCTCTTGACCCTCCCGGTAGTGCCCGAAGCTTGCCCGATGGGTCTCGCACCGACGACCTCGACCACCATGATGCTCGCGTTGGGAGACGCACTCGCCGTTGCTCTCCTCGAACGCCAGGGGTTCTCGCCGGACGATTTTCACGTGCTGCATCCCGACGGAAAGTTGGGACAGCGCCTGACCCGGGTGTCCGAGATCATGCATACCGGCCGCGCCATACCGCTCGTACCCCCCGAAATGGGAATGGCAGACGTCATCGTGACCATGACCGCGAAGAGCTTCGGCTGTGTCGGAGTCGTCGAGGAACGGAATGGTCAACTTCTGGGGATCATCACCGACGGCGACCTGCGCCGGCACATGAACGAGAAGCTCCTCGATCAATCCGCTCGCGACGTCATGACTCAGAACCCCAGGACGATACGGCCTCAGGCCCTGGCCGCCGAAGCCGTACGCAGCATGAACGCTCACGTCAAACCGATTACCAGCCTGTTCGTCTTGGACCGGGATCAGGTGGTCGGAATCGTTCATATCCACGACTGCCTGCGGGCCGGGGTGGTATGAACACGTCCGTTTCAACTGGTGGATTGATGCGCTCAGAACGCCGCGCCCGGACGGCCGAGGCGCTTACACCCGCCGTCCCGGGAACCAGGCGCTTCGGGGCTCGATACAGCCGTTTCGTAGGCGCTATGAAGGTGCTCCTGCCGCTCGTTGCAGCGGCCATCGCCGGTCTCATTCTCGCTTGGCCCGGCACGTACGAAGACCCGCAGGAGATAGCGCTCACCTTCGCCGAGACCGGTTCGACAGACGCAATGACACCGGGCATGGCCAACGCCCGTTACGTTGGCACGGATGCCGACAATCGCCCCTTCCTCGTGACGGCCGACCAAGCGATCCAGGACCCGGCCCAACCGGACCTGATCGACATGGTTGCGCTCCAGGCGGACATGACGCTGGACAACGGCATGTGGGTATCCGTCATAGCGTCGCATGGCAGATACGATCGTACGCGCCAAGTCCTGCAGCTCGCTGGATCCGTCAATATTTTCTCTGACATCGGTTACGAATTTCACGCCGAGGCCGCGCGCGTCGACCTGCAAAACAACGTCGCGGAAAGCGACGCCCCCGTTAAAGGTCACGGTCCGTTCGGAACGCTGCGTGCAGATCGCTTCCGGATCGTGGATCAGGGCAAGAGGCTGCTATTCAACGACAACGTCCGGACGACCATCCGACCGCGTGGGGACGAGTGAGAATGCGTTCGCTTCAACAAAGGCTCGGTCCCCTAACTTGGTTCTATCATCTGTGCCTCGCAGGCTTTATCGTCTGCGCCGTCTCCCTGCCCGCGACTCCAGGATGGTCGCAGAGTAAGCCTCTATCTGGCCTAGACACCGACAAACCCATTGAAATCTCCGCGGACTCCCTGGAAGTCATACAGGACGAGAACATCGCCATATTCACGGGGAATGTGGATGCGCTCCAAGGAGATATTCGTTTGAGAGCCAGTCAATTGACGGTGCACTACCGCAGCGGCGAAGGCGGCGAGGCAGGCGTCAATGCGATCAGCCGGATCGACGCTTCCGGCTCGGTCTTCGTCACCTCCGGCCGTGAAACGGCGCAAGGCGAAACAGGCGTATACGACGTCGAAAACAGCCTCATCACCCTTATCCAAAACGTTGTTCTAACTCGAGGAGAAAACGTGATCCGCGGTAACCGGCTGGTACTGGACCTAGTGACGGGACAAACTCGTGTCGACGGTGGTGAGAGTGGGCCTCGGTCGGGAGGACGGGTCCGCAGTTTGTTCGTTCCAAAGCGATCAACCAATTGATATATGAATCACGGTGACTTGCGTTAACGACTCGTAGACAGTGCAGGAAAGACAGTAGGGACTACCGATTGCCGCATGTCTGATAAACCGTCCATAGCCTTCAAAAGCGATGGGATGGGGACGCTTGGGGCGTCACCCAAACTCGTGACAAACAATCAGGGGCTTCTCGCCAGTAACATCGGAAAGCGCTTCAAGAAGCGCCCCGTGCTGCGGGACGTCACGCTAAAGGTCCAGCGCGGCGAGGCGGTCGGATTATTGGGCCCCAATGGCGCGGGCAAGACAACCTGCTTCTATATCATCACGGGGCTCATCTTTCCGGACTATGGCTCGATCGTTCTCGACGGTCACGACATCACTGATTTACCCATGTACCGGCGCGCGCGCTTGGGTATCGGGCACCTACCGCAGGAGGCTTCCATATTCCGGGGCCTGACCGTCGAGAACAATATTCGGGCCGTCCTGGAGGTCGTCGAGCCCGTCCGCGACACCCGTGAAGCCATGCTCGACGATTTGCTTGCTGAGTTCTCGATTTCGCATTTGCGGCGAACACCGGCCATCGCACTGTCGGGAGGGGAACGGCGCAGAGTTGAAATCGCGCGTGCTCTGGCGTCGCGGCCGAGCTTCATGATGCTCGATGAGCCCCTGGCCGGTATCGATCCGATCGCGGTGGGCGATATCCGCGACTTGGTGTCCCACCTCAAACACCGTGGTATCGGCGTGTTGATCACGGATCATAACGTGCGAGAGACCCTCGATATCATCGACCGCGCGTACATCCTTCATGAAGGTCGGCTGCTGCTCGAAGGCGCGCCGCCCGACATCGTTGCGCACGAAGACGTGCGACGCGTGTACCTCGGGGACCGATTCAGCTTGTAGAGTTCCTCATGGTGCTGACTGCAAAACTGGAACTGCGGCAAGGTCATGCATTGGTCATGACGCCGCAACTCCAGCAGGCGATCAAGCTGCTGCAGCTTACGAACTTGGAGTTGCTTGCCTACTTGGACCAGGAGGTAGAGCGAAACCCGCTCCTCGAGCACGCCGATCCCGAGAACTCCCAACGCGACGACAACGACAGTATGGATCGTGACCGGAGTGCAGAAGGATCAAACGAAACCGGCCTCGAGCCTGACGACGAGCCAGAGCCAATCGTTCTGGATGTCGCCCAAATGTCCGAAGCCGAGACGTTCACGGATACCGCCGACGCACCCCTCGACCTGAACTACGAGGAAGTATTTGAAGCCGACGCGGCACCGTCTCAAGTGGGTCCGACCGCGGAATTCTCCAATCTTCGCGATACCTTTCGTTCGAACGATTTTGACGAAGACACCATCGGCTTGGAGCAAACTCTGAGCCACGAGACTTCTCTGAAGGAACATCTTCTCGACCAACTCGGTGTGGACGTCATTGATCCCGTAGATCGCATCATCGGGACGCACATCATCGATACCGTCGACGAAACGGGCTACATCGTGGGTGAACTGGAGGGCATAGGCGAGATGGTTGGGTGCTCCCTCGATCGCGTGGAAGCGACCCTGAGCATCCTTCAAAAATTCGACCCGCCCGGGGTGCTTGCCCGCGACCTCGGCGAGTGCCTGGCCGCCCAGCTTCGCGAGCAAGACCGCCTCGACCCCGTCATGCAGCGATTCCTCGAGAACCTGGATCTGCTGGCTCGCCACGACTACCAAGCCCTCGCCAAGACCTGCGGAGTCGATACCGAGGATATCACCGATATGGCCGCGGAGATTCGGTCGCTCAATCCGAAGCCCGGCCTACTCTTCGGCAACGAGGTCTTGCAGCCCGTTGTTCCTGACGTCTTCGTCCGCCCCAATCCCGGAGGGGGCTGGCAAATCGAGCTGAACAACGACACCCTGCCAAGCGTTCTGGTGAACACACCGTACTACGCCGAGATCAGCGGTCAGGCGAAAAGCCAGCAAGAGAAGGCTTATCTTTCCGAACGGCTCAGCTCGGCCAATTGGCTCGTGAAATCTCTCGATCAACGGGCCAACACAATCCTGCGCGTCGCGACGGAGTTGGCGCGCCAGCAAGGCGCATTCCTCGTTCATGGGATCGAACATTTGCGCCCGCTCAACCTCCGCGACATCGCCTCGGCCATCGAGATGCACGAGAGCACCGTGAGCCGCGTGACCGCAAACAAATACATCAGCACGCCGCGTGGCATATTCCCGATGAAATATTTCTTCACATCGGCCCTCTCGTCTTCGTCGGGCGGACAAGCGCACTCGGCCGAGTCGGTGCGCCACCGGATCAAGGAGCTCATCGACAACGAGACACTCGACGCCGTCCTTTCAGACGACAAGATTGTCGAGGTGCTGAATTCGTCGGGGATCGACATTGCTCGACGCACAGTGGCAAAGTATCGTGAAGTGATGCGCATTCCCTCGTCGGTGGAGCGCCGACGTCAAAAGCGTGTCGCCAGCTAGAGCGGTTCAAGCCCAACTTGAACTGCCGTGGCTGACCGATCAGATCACCCGATTGGGGTTCGATGGTTGACAGGGAATGACCCCAGACCTTAGTGTCCCGCCGCCTCGCGCCGGACTGAATCGATTCATGCTGCCAGAATGCCGGTCCCGGTGCTCCGACCAGACGAGATGCCCATGCACATTACCGTGACCGGGAAGCAAGTAGACGTGGGCGACACGCTCAGAGACCACGTCGAAAAGAGAATTACGGCGGGAGCCGAAAAGTATTTCGGCAACCCGATCGACGCTCAGGTGGTATTCTCTCGCGAAGGCCCCCTCCATCGTGTCGACTGCTCGGTACACGTCGGTGCGGGGATATTCGTCAAGTCCCACGCCTCCGCCAATGATGCTTACGCCGGTTTTGATGCCGCGGCGGAACGAGTGGAAAAGAGGCTGCGGCGATACAAGCGACGCTTGAGAAACCATCACAAAGCGCCGCCGGTCGAGATCATGGAGGCGCCGACCTATGTCCTTTCCGGCGAAGAGGAAGATCAGGACCCTGCGGAAGACGCGCAGCCCGTGATCGTCGCCGAATCGACCACAAATGTGCCAACCGTCACGGTAAGCGAGGCCGTGATGCGGCTCGATCTCGCGAACGTTCCGGTGCTCCTGTTTCGCAACCGCACGCACGGCGGACTGAGCGTCGTGTACCGGCGCGAAGACGGCAACATCGGTTGGATCGATCCCAAGAATCCCGTCTAACCCGTCGATCGATCTTTCGGAGTATGTCGAATGGAGTTTGCTGACTTGCTGAAGCCGGAAGCCATCATTCCTCGACTGAGGGCTGACAGCAAAAAGCAAGCGCTGCAGGAGCTGGCGACCTTCGCGTCCGAACTGACAGGTGTCGAGAAGCGCGCCATATTCGAAGTTCTGTTGGAACGAGAGCGGCTTGGAACGACTGGGGTAGGTAACGGGATTGCCATTCCTCACGGCAAGCTCGATGGCGTCAAGGAATTGTGCGGGATGTTCGCCAAACTGAATTCGCCGGTGAATTTCGACGCCATCGACGACCAGCCCGTCGATCTCATTTTCGTGCTGCTCGCGCCGGAGTCTGCGGGCGCGGACCACCTTAAGGCGCTTGCCTGGGTCTCCCGGTTGCTCCGCGACGGCGCAACCTGCCAGAAAATCCGCGAGTCCGCGGACCGCGAATCAATTCTCGACCTGATAAACGGATCGGCGACGCCGCACGCCGCCTAGTGCACGCTCACAGGCAGGTACTCGTGCTGTAAAGCGGCCGCGAAGGCGACGTCCCGATCCTCCACGACGGCCAGTTCCGTACCGTCCGAGGCAAAAATGGCGTAGGCCGCTCGCCCCCGAACGTTGACCTGCTTGACATAGGCGACGGAGGGAGTTTCGAAGGCTGCTGCGATGGCACGCGGAGTCAAGCTCGAATCACCTATCGTCATATCGTTCCAACCCTCCTCAACGACATGGACACCACTGGTTCGATACCTCGGCAGACTACTTCGAGGTCCGGCGCGGGCCTTCCACGTTCATGGACGCGTCGGCGCCATCCCGGTCCGCTGCGGACTTGATTTCGATGGTGCGCGCAATGCTGGCAGGTTGCGGCCGCACCAAATCAATGTGAAGCAACCCCTTGGCGAGTTCGGCGCCTTCGACTTCAATGCCGTCCGCCAGGACGAACGCCCGCTGGAACTGGCGGGCCGCGATTCCGCGATGGAGATAAACACGCTCGTCTTCCTTGGCCTGCCGGCCGCGAATAACCAGCTGACTGTCCTCGAGGACGATATTCAGGTCGTCATGCGCAAAACCCGCTACCGCCAACGTGATGCGTAACGAGTCTTCGCCGGTCTTCTCGATATTGTAAGGAGGATAGCCGTCGCTCGCCGCCCGAGTGGCACGATCGAGCGTTCGTTCAAAATGCTCGAATCCGAGTAACAGAGGACTGTCAAATAGAGACATGCGGCCCATGCGACCATCTCCTCAATATGAGCGAGCGAAGCGTCGTAGCTGCCGCGGGTCAGCCCAAAGCCGGCGCCTTCCCACGTCGCGGCGGCCCTTCCGGCACCACCGACTCATATGTAAGTCTTCATTATCTCTGGATCAAGGAGGCGTTGATTTTTCGAGCAATCGCCGACGGTTACAGAGAATTCCCAGAAGAAATCTCAAGACATCAGCGCCCGTGTACACGGCGGGACCGCGAAGGCAGATATATGCACGTCCGCATTGTAGTACCGGGAGTCAAACCGGTGCGCGTCGAGGCGCAACCGCAAGGTCTCGATATCCATCGCAGATAGGTCAATAAGCTCGCTCGCCCAGCCAAAGGCCATGTGCCCGCCGGCATAGGTGGGCACGGGTGCCAAGAAAAACCCTGAACGCCTGAACAAGTGGCTGAAATGGCGATGGGTTTGCGTCAACTCCGAGCCCTGGAAAAACGGAACGCCGTTCTGCGTCACGATCACGCCGCCGACATTGAGAACGCAGCGGCATGACGCGTAGAAGGCCTCATCAAACAGCATCCGCCCCGGGCCAACCGGGTCCGTCGAGTCGACAATGATGACATCGAACCGAAGCTCCGTTTCCCGGACGAAGTCGATACCATTGCCGATGACCAACTCGGTCCGGGGATCCTCAAACGCGCCGCCGCAAATCGAAGGCAGGTGTTCGCGGCACAAGCGCACGACTTCCCCGTCGATGTCGACGAGAACCACACGGTCGACGGGATGCTTGAGAACCTCTTCGAGCAGGCCGCCGTCTCCGCCGCCGACGATCAGAACGGACTTCACCGCCCCGTGCCCGACTATCGGCACATGACCAAGCATCTCGTGGTAGTAGAACTCGTCGGCTTCGGTCGTCTGCACGATGCCATCGAGTACGAGTACGCGCCCGAGGTATTCGTTTTCGAATATCAGGATATCCTGATGGCGGGACCTGCCCTCATATATGACCTTGTCGATACGGAGGGATTGTCGGACAGACGGGTGAAGGGTTTCGTGAAACCAATCCGTCAAACCATCAAGCCCCTCTTATGCTCCGTGACCTGCACGTGATCGGGCGCAAACACTTCCATGAGTACGGAAATTGCCTGATAGGCGTCGCAGCGGCCGCAGAGGAAGATATCCACGGCAGCGAACCCGGTCTCGGGCCACGTATGAATGCTCATATGCGACTCGGCAAGAATTGCCACGGCGGACACACCACCCTGCGGAGAAAAGTGATGCAGCTCGATATCAAGCAAGGTGGCACCCGTCGCGCTGACCGCCCGCCGCAATGCCGTTTCCACGACCGCCAGATCGGCAAGACGACTCGCGCCGGTCAGGTCGATCAGAAGGTGCGTTCCCGCGTACCGCAACCCATCCTTCTCGACATAGAAGTCGTGAACTTCGTCCGCCTCCGAGGTAGCTGGTTCAGCAGCAAAAAACGCTTGAGATTTCATGTGAGTCCCCCGAACGGCCCCTATTCCTTGCGCTCATTCCGGCCAGCAGGGTCGCGTCGTGTGACTCATGGATGGACGAATGGCAAGCGAAATCCATGCCGATGTTAACCATGAATTCGCGCAAGGTGCCGGATTTTACGCAAATATCGGTCTCGCTCGGATGGATATGATTCGTGAAACTCAGGGAAAGGGCGGAGTCCTCGAGGCTACCGGGGCGGAATCGGCTGGCGAAATTCAAATGACCGCCCCGGCACTTTGTCCCATCTGCATCTCAAGGCAACCGAATGGCGGCACAGCCACCACCATGTGGACGGCGTTCAAGCTCCGCCACGGCACCTCCGCGGAAACCGCTCAACCCAGGCAAGATCTCTGGCCATCTACCGAAGGGCGCGGCCCGCCGAGCCGGGCGCGCAACATCGGACGGGAGGGCGTTTCAGCCTTCCTTGCGGTCGGATGCTTCCTTGTACTTTATGATTTCCTCCAGCCGCACCTTCAACCGCTCGGTCTTCGCCCGCGGCAGCAGAAATGCCCAATCCGAAAGCTCGGAACTGATCCGTTCCGCCTCTCTCCTGACCTCCTCAGTCGGCTCGAAATCCTTCGCGACGTCGGCGTCGAACTGAACCCAGATCGTCTCGTCCTCTTCCGGCTCGGCCGTCCGCAACATGACAACGAGGCCGCTGGTTGAAATGACCGTCGCGCGAAATCCGGAGCCCTCTTTGAAATCGACTCGATCCGCGTGCTTCGCGTCGACGAATGAGACGTTGTCCAGGAGATTGGACATGTAGTCGATCTGATACTGGTTCTCGATCTCGGCGTTCTGGGGCAGGTTCTTTATCGTCAGATCCGCATCGTCGGTCTTTTGGCGGTAAATCTCGACGACCTCCCCGTCCGCGTGCGTCACGCTCATGAGGCCGACGGAGCTGGCACGAACATCGACGACGCTTCGGTCGGACCAGTCCACCGCGTCGTACCGGACATCGAGGGCACCTTCGGCCAGCCACGCCCTCTCTTCATTTGGAAGGCGAATGTAGACACCATCGCGGTCCAGCCCTGCAACGCCGGTTTTTGCCTTCCCAACGATGACGTCGGCCAGAACCGCGCCGTTTTGGTCTTTGGCGGTAACCCTCGTGGATTTTGCATCCTCCGCAACGTCCTCAACCTCTATCTTGGGATAAAGCTTGGCGCGTGTCGTCTTGGGCTCAAAATAAGAAAGCGCCACAAGGCCACCGATCATCTTCTCGATTCGCGTCTGACGTGCCGGATATCCGCCTGCACCCATGTTCGCCCACCCTTCCGGTTGGCGGTTTAGCGAAAAACTGCCCTTGGCCCGGGTCAGTTCGACAAATGAAATGCTCGCGACATTCTCCTGCAGATCCGGAAATACGAGGCCACCCTCCTTTTGTTCCAGAGCGACCGTCCCGTAGCGTTCGCTGACGGACCAAGCTGCCGCGGTCACCGTGATGGCAGTGACGCCCGCAAGAATGAGAAGTCCGCGATTGCGCTGCATCTCCACGCCCCTACCCGCCTTTGTAGCTGCGCCGCCGGCGCGCGACCTGCACCGTGCCGAGGACGATCGCGATGGCTGCCACGATCAATGGGACGAGGCCAATGTTCACGAATTGAAGCCATGTTTCGAGGTTCTCCACGTCCTCGCGAAGCCCGCGCTGGACGTCACGCAGTTGCTTGCGAATGGACACCATTTCCAGGCGTAGCGACTCCAATTCATCCTTCTGTTCCTGCGTCAGGGACAATTCCACCTGAATTTCCCCCGTCGAAGCATCGGTCTTCGTCTCCACACCCTCCAACTGCGCGATTTTGTTTTCGAGCTCCTTCAGCGTGTCCTGAAGTTCGCGCTCCTTGTCCCTGAATTTCAATTCAGCTTGTTGCTGCAACTCATTGACCCGATCGAAGGGACGCTGCGAGACACCGCGCGAACGCAGTCCGATCAATTCATCGCTGCCGCCAAGATTGCTTACCGCATTGACAACGAAATTCGCATTGCTCGCGATGGGTTGCGCCACCTCGCGGCCGAAAAACTGCTGTTTGCGAATCCAAAATCGGTCTTCTATGAGGTCCGAATCTGCGACCACGATGAGATTGATCGGACCCTCGGACGTCATCAGTTGTGGCCTGTCCGGGTCTTCAGAGAGTTCTTCCTCCGTCTTCTTGATCACGCGCTCGGGAGGACCATCCGGAAATGCCGTCTCCACCTCTCCGGACAAGCGGGCCGCAATCACGTACTTGTTTTCATCCGGCTTGAACTTGTCGAGCAATCCCAGGATGTCGGGGTTCAGGCCTCTGACGAGGTCCACGTCGACAGGCGCGGAGTTCTCGGTCGAAGTGATCAGGGGTTCGAGCGTGAGCGGCGAATTTTTCTTGCGGTCGATGTATCCCGCGCTGGCGATATTGACGAGCGGCAGCCGGCTGGTCACCGGATCGTCCTGATTCATCTGTTCGCCCGACACGGCGAGCCACACCACGTAGTCCGCGGGAATGACACGTTGATGGGTGCCGGCATTGACGCGCCAAGCCATGCTCCGGTCGCCCATCAGTTTGCCGTCAGGAATTTCGACCCCCCACTTCTCCAGGAGACCGGACAGGCTGTCCGCGGAACTGGAAATATCGTCTGGACCGATTCTGTTGTTCGATTCGGAGCGGGGGTCGAGGAACAGCATCGCGCGGCCTCCCCGGAAGAGAAACTGCTCCAGCTCGTATTGGACGCGGTCGCTAAGGGGGTCAGGGTGAATGACAACCATCACGTCGATGCGCCCGGGCAGATCGTCGATCGACTGAGGCAGATTGATGACGTCGAAGAACGTCCTCAGATGGCGGGCGATTTCCCACGGGATGGAGACGCTGCCCTGCATATGCGCGCGCATGTCCCCCATGACCGGCAGGGAACTCATGACGCCGACAACGGTTGGCTCTGGGTTGGACAGCGCATGAATCATCTGAGCGAGGTCGTACTCCAAGAGGTTCTCCCGCTCGGGCTGGAAGAACGGAACGAGCTCGACGTCGTCCACCGAGTTGACACCCGCCAATCCGAAGTAGACAAGCTCTCCGCCCTGGTCCACGGGAATACCTTGTATCCCCATGGAGACGGCCCGGTCCTCGTCATCGGAGAACGGAAGGGGGTTTCGCTCGTGGAGAACCACCTTGCCGCCCGCGGCCGCGGCGATCTCGTTCAGCAAATCCCGCACGCGGCGGCTATAGCCTCCGTAGAACGGCAGTTCTCGTCCCAGGCGCTCTGAATAGAAGAAGTGCAGTTCGATGGGCTCGTCGATCGCGGCGAGTGTCTCATGCGTGCCCTCCGACAACGTAAACAGCCGGTCCTCGGTCAAATCGACCCTGGCGCCGGGAACCGAGCCACCAAACAGGGTGTTGATTGCGACGAACAGGATCCCGGCGATGACGAGACCCGTGAGCGAAACCGCGCCGACCCGTGATAGGCGATGTTCTCCCGGCATCGTGCTCACCCGCCCTTCTTGTATTCAACTGCGACTACGTTGGCGAACAGGAAGAAGACGATCATCGAGGAGAAAAATACGACGTCGCGGATATCGATCACGCCGCGCGCAATGTCCTTGAAATGTTCGATAAAACTGAAGCCCATGACGATGTCCAACAGCGCACGCGGCGCCCAGCCGCTGAAGAACTCGAGAACCACTCCGAGACCGCTCGCCGTGAACACGAAACAGATCGCGGCGGCGATGATGAAGGCGATGACCTGGTTCCGGGTCAGCGCGGAGACGAACGCACCGATGGCCAGATATCCCCCGGCCATGAAGAAGCTGCCAAGATAGCCCGCCAGAATCGCGCCGTTGTCCGGTGAGCCAAGATAGTTGACGGTGATCCAGATGGGTGCCGTCAGGATCAGGCTGACGCCGGCGACTGACCACGCGGCCAAGAACTTCCCGACCACAGCGCTGAGCGTCGTGATGGGCAGCGTGAGAAGCAACTCGATTGAGCCGGATTTGCGCTCTTCCGCCCACAGGCGCATCGCGATGGCCGGAATGAGGAACAAATAAAGCCAGGGATGAAAGAGGAAAAAGGAGTCGAGATTGGCTTGGCCTTGGATGAAGAAGTTGCCGAAGAAGAACGTGAAAGCGCCGATCGAAGCCAAAAAGATGACGATGAAGACATAAGCAAGCGGAGTTGCAAAATAGCCGGCGAATTCACGCCGGCAGATCACCCAGGTGTCATGCATGTCCGTCTCCACCTGCGGGAAGCGCCTCGCCGGTCGTGATGGTTCTGAAGACCTCGTCGAGGTGGCCGCGCTCGACGCGGATCTGGTCGACCTCCCAGCCGCTCTCACGAACCAACCGAGAGACCTCCCCCAAGATGTCACCACCATCCTCGGGCACTACGACGAGTTCAGCCTGCACGCCTGCCGTATCCCGCTGCTCCACCGAGGCCACGGCAGCCAGCGAGTGCAACCCCTCGCGTACCGAGTCGATGTTGGCCGGCGGCAGTGACAGCGAAATGGCGTTGTAGTAGCGGGATCGATGCTCCAGATCGTCGGGTGTTCCGTCGGCGACCACGCGACCTTCCGAGATGATCACGGCACGGCTGCAGACCGCCTCTACCTCCTCCAAAATATGGGTGGAGATGACGATGGCCTTCTCGCCGGACATCTCGCGAATGAGCGTTCGCACCTCGAACTTCTGGTTGGGGTCGAGGCCGTCCGTCGGCTCGTCCAAAATCAGAACGTCGGGATCATGTATCAACGCCTGGGCCAGACCGACACGCCTTTTGTAGCCCTTCGACAGCGTGTCGACCGGCTGATAAAGCACGCGATCCAAATGGGTGAGCTCCACCGCGCGCGTAACGGCCGCTCGGCGGGCCGCACCCGACAGGCGGCGGACATCGGCGATGAATCCGAGATAGGCCTGCGGAGTCATATCTCCATATGCGGGGGCACCTTCGGGGAGGTAACCGATGTGACGCTGTGCTTGAATCGGATCCTCCAGCACATCGATTCCGCAGACCTCGGCCGTGCCTGAGGTGGGCGTCAGGTATCCCGTGACCATCTTCATGGTCGTCGATTTGCCGGAACCATTGGGCCCGAGGAACCCAAGGACTTCGCCTTTGGACACTTCGAGACTGATATTGTCGACTGCCAAGAGGTGCCCGAACCTTTTGGTCAGGCCCTTGATCGCGACCATCGTCATGGCGCTTTGTCGTCCTCCCCGCGCGTCCAAGAAAGCCGAAAATCCATGCCGCCTGGAAATGCGCTGCCCCTTTTAGCACTCGAAACCCGAGAGTGCCAGCCCAGGACGTCACCTGATGTAAGAGGCCTCGAGCAGTTTTCAATACCCCCAACGAAAATCATGGATGGACCCGTGCACTGTTCACCGGCGGAGTTCCAGCGGCCGAACCCATGGAATCTCAACTCTTCGACATCTGTCACGCTCGTCCGTTTCGTACCGACAATCAACATCTTTTGCGAACGGGCTTCGTTGGTCTCGCCGCCACAGCGGCGTCGGGATAACATGGCTCGTGCACATGTAGCGGAGTGTTCAAGAACATGGCAAATATCACGCGGAGTAACGGTCATCGCCTCGACAGCATCGCTCACATTCAACTCGGCGTGGGCACGCTCGAGAGACCCAATCCCGACGACTTGAGCTTCGATCTCGGCGCTGTGAGTGCGTCGGTGGTTTCCTTGAGCGCCGAGATCCCGCCGGATGCCATGACAGCCCAGACGCTGGGAACGGAGCGGGCCGGGAACGGGGTGATCATCGACGAGCACGGCCTCGTTCTCACGATCGGGTATCTGATCAGTGAAGCCACCGCGGTCACCCTGCGAACCGCGCACGGCGACGAAGTAGCCGGCGAGACGGTGGCCTACGACTACGAGACCGGTTTCGGCCTGATACGAGCTTTGGCGTCCCTCAATGCGGCACCGGTTGAAATCGGCGAGGCCGCGACAGCCATGCCCGGTGATCCGGTTGTCGTAGTCGGTCACGGAGACGGCGGCGGTTCCATCGCCGCACAGGTCGTAGCCAAACGCGAGTTCGCGGGCTACTGGGAGTACCTGCTTGACGAAGCGATATTCACGACGCCCCCGCACCCCAACTGGGGCGGTACCGCCCTCATAGACCGAAACGGAAAATTGATCGGCATCGGCTCCCTGTTTGTCCAGGAGACCAGAGCACCTGACGAGCATGAACCCGGCAACATGTTTGTGCCGATCGACTTGCTTCAACCCGTCTACCATGACCTGGTGACCCTGGGACGGGTCAATCGAGCCTCGCGTCCTTGGCTTGGCATGTTCACGACGGAGAGTTCAGGGCACCTGATCGTCGCGGGTCTCTATTCGAACGGGCCGGCAGAAAGAGCCGGCCTGGAGCAACTCGACGTCATCCTGAGAGTCGACGACCAGCCCGTACGGGGGCTTGCCGACATGTACCGAAAGGTCTGGAGCGCAGGCGACGCGGGGACGAAGGTCAGTATGACCGTTCTCCGCGATGGCAAGATTATGGACGTCGTGATCGAAACGGCGGACCGCTACACTCTGATGCGAGTCTCAAGACCTCACTAATCGTGGCGCTTCCCGCCCATACTCGCCTAAACCGACCGCGCCATCGGCTCCAGCGTGGTTCCGTCGCCGAACCTGGAGAACCGGAAGGGCGTCGGGTCTACTCGGGGCGCGGTACCGCGCACGAGATCGGACATCAAGAAACCCGCACCCGGTCCAATTCCGAAGCCATGCCCCGAAAACCCGGAAATCAAGAACAGACCTGGTACTGATTCAATTTCTGAGATGACAGGTAAGGCATCCGGGGTTGCATCGATCGTACCCGCCCAGCACTGCTCGATGGACCTGTTCTCGAATACCGGAAAGGCCGCCGACAACGCCGCGTAGGCGGTCGTCATCGCTTTGCGGGACGGTTCCGGGTCGAGAACGCGAACCCGTTCGAAGGGACTGGCTTGGTCGAGATTCCACGATCCCCGCTGCCGAGCCTCCTGGAAGAACCTGCGGCCCAGACGCAATCGCAGCTTTCCCCGTTCGTTCTTGAAGGCCGGGATGAATTCCTTCATGAACCTGATGCTGTCTGGAACAATATCGACATCGTTCCAGTTGCCGTTGGCGACGCTGTAGCCACCGTCCAAACGCTTTCGGAATGCGAAACGACCTCCCCAGGCCGCCGTTTCGGGACCACCGTCAAGCGCCTCGGTGCGAAAAACCGACGCAACGACCTTTAGCTGCGGGAACCGCACCCCGAGACTGCGGCACAACAGGCCCGACCACGCGCCTGCGGCAATCACCACCGCCCGACACGACACGCGGCCCCGTTCCGTTACGACCCCGGCGACACGACCTCCTTCCACGTCCAGCCCCCGCACGGCGCAGTTCGTCACCACGGTCGCGCCATTGTCTTGAGCACCACGAGCCAGGGCAGGCGCCGCTTTCTGTGGCTCGGCCCGAGCGTCGCTCGCCGTGTAGAACGCCGTTGGACAATTTCCCCGATAGCCGGGGAGGACTTCCTCAATTTCGGCCCGTGTAATCACCTTTGAATCGAGTTGAAAGCCACGCACTTCCTCGAGCCAACGTTCGTATCGGGCAACATCCTCTGGCGTTTCGCATAGGTAGGCGATGCCGCTTCGGCGAAATCCGGTTTCCATCTGAAGGGCTTCGTTCAACCCTTCCCAAATCCGCATCGACTCCATCATCAGCGGCAGTTCCCGCGGATCACGATGCATCTTGCGGACCCACCCCCAGTTGCGGCTTGATTGCTCGCCGGCCACGGCGCCCTTTTCACAGAGCACCGTCGGCACGCCGTTCCGCGAAAACGCATAAGCGGTGCTTGCACCGGCGATACCGGCGCCGATGACGACGACTTCGCACCGCTCGGGTAATGTCGGATCAGGCCGAACGGCGTCGGGTTTCGGGGACCGCCACTGCCCTAGCATCATTTCCCTCTGAAACACCCAGCCGTCCTGCGTTGGCTCAGAACCCGAGGATGCGCACCACGCCGCGATGAGAGCAAGGCCACAAGACCGGAGAAATGAAAAGGGCGGGAGCGTTACGGCCTATGGCGGTTCAGGCCTGGCTTGAACCGCCATAGG
>JAGWAU010000005.1:28322-33633 GCA_021296255.1 Alphaproteobacteria bacterium
AGCCCCTGTTCTAATTGGTGGAGCCAGGGGGAGTCGAACCCCCGACCTCTTGAATGCCATTCAAGCGCTCTCCCAACTGAGCTATGGCCCCTGATCCCTTCGTCGCGTCCCGCCAATCGCGGCACCGAAACAACTATTCGTCGGTCTTGCTTCCATCGACCGCACCGTCGAGCACATCCGACACGTCATCTCCTTTCACGAGTTCGGCAGCATTCTCGATGAGACCGTCGTCCTCGTCGTCGGCATCGTCGTCGATATCAATCTCCTCAAGTCCTTCTTCGCCTCCCGTCCCCGGAACGACGCCTTCCGCGCTCTCGCCGGACGCCAGCTGCTCGCCTTCCCCTGCCGAATTCTTGGGCACAGTCACCGGCGCCTTCTCGGTCGTCACGAGGTACGGGGTCTCGCACTTTGGACAGATGACAGGGTCGCGTTTGAGATCGTAAAAGCGCGCCCCGCATTTTGGGCATTCCCGCTTCTCACCCCATTCAGGTTTCGACACGCGGATGACTCCCGATCGCTTTGACATTTTGCGGAATGATACAAATTTGGGGGTGTCCCAATTGCCATGAACGGGCCAAGCTGTCAAAAGTTTTGTCGCTCTTATCTCGACGAGGCCTCGCCAATCTATTGCACCTCCTGATTTCGATGGTGGTGCGATTCGGATTGCAAATGGCCATTCCCGGCCGGAGCCTGATCGCCTCTGCATCTTGAAACCAGTTTGATCGTATTCACCTCACATCGCGCTCAGGCGTTGAACGGCACTACACGCGTGCCGGGAGACAAATCGATATCCCATCGCGCTCTCATTTTTGGTGCGCTTTCGGTCGGCGAAACGGTAGTCACGGGATTGTCCCAGGGCGACGACGTGGCGAGAACCGAGGCGGCGTTGCGCCACCTTGGAGCCGAGATATGGGCGCCGGAAGCCGACACTCGAGTCATCTTCGGGCGTGGAGTCGGAGGACTATGCGAACCCGCGTCGGCCCTCGATCTGGGGAATTCGGGCACTGGCGCCCGGCTGCTGATGGGTATGGTCGCGTCCCATCACCTGACGGCGCACTTCACCGGGGATGCCTCGCTCTCGAACAGACCCATGGACCGCGTCATTCTCCCCCTCCGGCAAATGGGAGCCGATATCTCGGCACGGGATGGAAACCTTCTTCCCCTGACCGTCGCCGGCACGCGGAGCCCGGTTCCCATCGAATACGTCCTGCCGACCCCATCAGCACAGGTCAAGTCCGCCATACTTCTGGCCGCTCTCAATACGCCGGGTGATACATCCGTGATCGAGCCCGTCCCTTCGCGAGATCACACGGAACGCATGATGGCACACTTCGGAGCAACGATTACCGAAAGGGAAGACGGTGACGGCAGACGCCGTATCACCGTGAAGGGCGAAGCGGAACTGACGGGGCGTCCCGTTTCAATCCCTGGTGACCCGTCGTCAGCTGCCTTCCTCATCGCTGCCGCCCTCGCCATTCCGACTTCCCAAGTCACGATCCAAAACGTCGGCACCAACTCTTTGCGAACGGGGTTCTTCGACACTCTGCGAGAGATGGGAGCCAACATCGAGTTGTCGAGCATCCAAACGGTCGGAGGCGAGCCGGTAGCGGACGTTACGGTCAAGCACAGCCGTTTGATCGGTATCCACGTTCCTCCGGAACGGGCTCCCACGATGATCGACGAGTATCCGGTCCTGGCAGTGCTGGCGGCGAGCGCGGAAGGTCAAACCGTCGTGCGTGGCGTCAGCGAACTCCGTATCAAGGAAAGTGATCGCATCTCCGCCATGACGACCGGCCTCCGGGCTTGCGGCGTAACAGTTGACGAATTCGAGGACGGCTTCGCGGTCACCGGTCTGGGTAGACCGGTACCCGGTGGTGCCGCCGTCCACACGTATCTCGACCACAGAGTGGCCATGTCGTTTCTCGTACTAGGCATGACCTCCGAGGAACCGATCGTGGTAAACGGCGCAGAGACCATCGATACCAGCTTTCCCGAATTCATGGATCTCTTGACGGGCCTGGGTGCCGAAGTGTCCCAAAAGCCATGGACGCGGAATGATTATCGCGATTGACGGCCCCGCCGCGGCCGGTAAGGGCACCTTGTCGCAATTGCTGGCGGAGAGGCTGGACCTCGCTTGGCTGGAAACGGGATCGCTTTATCGCGCCGTGGCACTCCGAATGTTGCGGGATGGTTCGGATCTTCGAGACTCCCGGACTGCGGTCAAGGCGGTCGAGCATTTGGATGCGAACGACTTGAACGATCCCGAATTGCGCCGGGAGGACGTCGGCCAGGCGGCATCTCGGATCGCGGCCAACCCTGAGGTTCGCGCCGCGTTGGTCGGGTTTCAGCGCGACTTCGCCCGCCAGCCTCCCGGGCGGGTCCGGGGGGCGGTCCTGGATGGTCGAGACATCGGAACCATCGTGTGCCCGGACGCCGACTACAAAATCTTCATAACCGCAACTCCGGAAGCGCGGGCCCGCCGTCGTTTCCTGGAACTGCAGGAGGACGGTAATCAAGGCGACGAACAACAGGTACTTGCAACGACCCTCGAACGCGACGCACGGGACAGCGAACGTAGCACTTCCCCTTTGAGACCGGCGGATGACGCGTACTTGCTAGACACGACGAATTTGTCTATAGACGCAGCCTTTGCGGCCCTGATGGCGTATATCTCGGGCTCAAGCGATTGTATTCTTGGGTAACGCAAGCATCCCCTGAGAGATTCTGGAGCGGCGGCTCCCGTGATCTGCCGACGGCACCTTGGAGGGTCGGTTGTGTTATGCTTGTTCCATACGCGCGCGATGGGACCGCGCAACAGGAGACAGAATGACGAATACCGAGACCGCGACCGGGGGAGACACCCCCGAACTCAAGGAGAGCTTCGCCTCCCTTCTCGAGGAATCCTTCGGCAACAGAAATGACTTGGTCGGCACGGTAGTCGTCGGGACCGTGATCGCCGTCGAAAATGACATGGCGGTCGTCGACGTCGGACTGAAGTCGGAAGGTCGGGTTCCTCTCAAGGAGTTCTCGGTTCAGGGCCAACCTTCCGAAATCAGCATCGGCGACACGGTCGAGGTCTACCTCGAGCGCATGGAAAACGTCCACGGCGAGACCGTACTGAGTCGGGAAAAGGCGCGGCGTGAAGAAGCTTGGGAAAAACTTGAGGACGCATTCGCCAGAGATCAACACGTGAGCGGCGTCATATTCGGCCGGGTCAAAGGCGGGTTCACCGTTGATCTCTCCGGCGCCGTGGCGTTCCTGCCGGGCAGCCAGGTGGACGTGCGCCCGGTCCGCGACATCGCACCGCTGATGGGCCAGCCTCAGCCTTTCCAAATTCTCAAAATGGACCGCCGGCGGGGCAACATCGTGGTATCCCGCCGCGCCGTCCTGGAAGAGGCCCGTGCCGCCGAGCGCCAGGAACTCATCGCAAACATTCACGAAGGCCAGGTTCTCGACGGTGTCGTCAAGAACATCACCGACTACGGCGCATTTGTCGACCTGGGTGGTGTCGACGGACTTCTCCACGTCACCGATATGGCTTGGCGGCGAGTCAACCACCCGAGCGAAGCGGTACAGATTGGCCAGACCGTCAAAGTGCAGGTCGTTCGACTGAATGTCGAAACGCAGAGGATCAGCCTTGGCATGAAGCAGCTCGAGGCGGATCCGTGGGATGGTGTCGAAAGCAAGTATCCGGTCGACATGAAGCTCAAAGGCCGCGTGACCAACATCACGGATTACGGCGCGTTTGTCGAGCTAGAACCGGGAGTTGAGGGATTGGTGCACGTCTCGGAAATGAGTTGGACAAAGAAGAACGTCCACCCGGGCAAGATCGTGTCCACGAGCCAGGAAGTCGAGGTCATGGTCCTCGACGTCGATCCCGTGAAGCGTCGCATCAGCCTCGGCATCAAGCAATGCAAGGAAAACCCGTGGGACGAGTTCCATGCTCTCCACCCCGAAGGCAGCGAAGTTGAAGGCGAAGTGAAGAGCATTACCGAATTTGGCATTTTCATCGGTTTGACCGGAGATATCGACGGCATGGTCCATCTTTCGGATTTGGATTGGGACCGTCCCGGCGATGAAGTGATTGGGCAGTACAACAAAGGCGACGTCGTTCGAGCCAGGGTTTTGAACACCGACATCGAAAAGGAGCGGGTCGGCCTCGGTATCAAGCAATTGTCGGAAGACCCATTCACGGGAAGCGACAAGCTCAAGAAGGGCGACACCGTAACATGTACCGTCGCGGAAATCGCGTCAGGCGGAATCGAGGTCATGTTCGAAAATGATCTTCGGGGCTTTATACGCAAGGCCGACTTATCGCGGGACCGATCTGAAAAGCGTCCGGAGCGCTTTGCCATCGGCGACAAGGTAGATGCCACGATCACAAGTATTGATCGCGCCTCTCGTCGCGTGACCCTGTCGATCAAGGCCTTGGAAATCGCGGACGAGCGCGAAGCAATGGCGCAATATGGATCTTCGGATTCCGGTGCCAGCCTCGGCGATATTCTTGGAGCGGCCATCAGTCGGGCTCGCGAAGAGGCCGAAGCGGCAAGCGAGGACGAGTCGCCGGCCGAGGACACGGCCGCGGCGCAAGATACGGAACCGGCGGAGGCCGACGACACTGAGGCGGGCGCGGATGAGCGAACTGCCGACGAAACGGACCCCCAAACGGCGGAGAAGTCTGCAACCGAGGAATAGCGCGGACCGGAGGTCCGCTGCCGCAGGCCACGAGGAATGCCGGACCGCAATCGGAAAAATGGCGTTTTCTGAACGACTTACACTTGACGGACTGATCTCGCTTTGGCACCCTCGGAGCGTACTTTGACGGGCTGATCCGTCCTCGGGCGGGCCAGCGAGTGCCGCAAGCGTGGGGCTCCCATGGTTAAATCCGAATTGATAGCGCGGCTCGCTGAGCTCAACCCTCATCTTTATCAGCGGGATGTGGAGCGAATCGTCAGCACGATTTTTGATGAAATTTCCATGGCTCTCGCACAGGGGGACCGTGTCGAGCTACGCGGTTTCGGAACGTTCTCCGTCAAGCAACGTCAACCACGGACCGCACGTAACCCGCGGACGGGCCAAGCCGTGTTCGTTGGAGAAAAGCACATTCCGTTCTTCAAGACCGGGAAGGAGCTGCGCGAACGGCTAAACGATTCCAACGTCGCCGACCAGTAACGCTGGGCGACGACAGGCGGGTCCCATACGACGGCCGGCCGGCGCTGCTGGCCGAGACAAAGGATCCCGGAAGGTGAAGGTGCTTTTCTGGCTCCTCTATTTGCCCTTTCTCGTTTTGGCGGCGGCATTCGCCGCCGCC
>JAGWAU010000005.1:33694-34039 GCA_021296255.1 Alphaproteobacteria bacterium
ACGTCCGTTCTGGTCGGGCTCATCGTTGGAGGCGTGTCCGCTTGGCTGTCGGGCCGGCGCTGGCGCCGCAGCACACGACAGTTGCGTCGAAGTAACGCCCTGTTGCAAACGGAAGTGGCCGCCCTGCGTAATCGACTCGAAACCGACGCGCTTCCCGTTTCCGAATCTCGGCCACAGGCCTCTCCGGACTCGCCGGGACAGGGCGTGCAGCGCGGACCGGAACGGGCACAGGGAGACCCTGTGTAAAACTCCCGTAAATGCCCGTGCCCCAAGTATGTTTCGTGCTATAACCGCTCGCCAATTCGGCACCATGGAAACGCGCTGCCGGGATCAGGATTGGAGGGT
>JAGWAU010000005.1:34191-222708 GCA_021296255.1 Alphaproteobacteria bacterium
GGAATCGTGTTCTTTCCACCTTCGCCGCGTTATGTGGCACCGGACAAAGCGGCCGAACTCGTTCGCGCGGTGCCTTCGACGGTTACCTCGGTCGGTCTATTCGTGGACGCTTCAGACGACGTCATCGCCGAAACGCTGGAGACCGTGAGTCTGGACATGCTTCAGTTGCACGGAAGCGAGTCGCCCGACCGCATTCACGAGCTCGGCGGCAAATTCGGTCTCAAGACCATGAAGGCCATCAAGGTCGAATCCGCTGCTGACATCGGGGCGGTTTCTGAATATGCCGATTCAGCGGACTGGCTGTTGTTTGATGCCAAGGCTCCCAAGAATATGGTGAGTGCGCTGCCCGGAGGGAATGCCTTGGCATTCGACTGGTACCTGCTGCAAGATCGGTCCTGGAAACGGCCGTGGATGCTCTCCGGTGGGCTCAACGCGGACAACGTTTCCGAGGCGGTCTCCATCAGCGGCGCGACGGCGGTAGACGTCTCTTCGGGTGTGGAAGACCGCCCGGGCAGCAAGAACCCTTCGCTGATCGGGCGATTCCTGGACACCATCAGATCACTCTAACGGTACGCGTCGATGACAAGTGTATCCGAGATACCGAACACCTACCGGGCGGGACCCGACGAAGAGGGACGCTTCGGGATCTACGGAGGTCGCTTCGTCGCCGAGACCCTGATGCCGCTGATTCTGGACTTGGAAGCAGCCTACGACACCGCGAAGAACGATCCGGAATTCCAGGCCGAACTCGCCCATTTCAACAGGCATTACGCCGGTCGCCCCAGTCCCCTTTACTTCGCGGAGCGCCTGACCAAGCACCTCGGCGGCGCACAGATTTATCTCAAGAGGGACGAACTCAATCACACGGGCTCTCACAAGATCAACAACTGCATCGGCCAGATCCTGCTCGCCCGGCGGATGGGTAAAACCCGCATCATCGCGGAAACCGGTGCCGGACAGCACGGCGTCGCCGCGGCGACCGTCGCCGCACGTTTCGGGTTTCCTTGCACGGTCTATATGGGCGTGGTCGACATCGAACGGCAGCAGCCCAACGTATTCCGGATGAAGCTGCTGGGTGCTGAAGTGGTTCCCGTCACGTCCGGTTCTCGGACGCTCAAGGACGCCATGAACGAAGCGCTCCGGGATTGGGTCACCAACGTCGAATCGACGTTCTACATCATCGGCACCGTCGCCGGTCCGCATCCTTACCCGGAGATGGTCCGCGATTTTCAATCCGTCATCGGCATTGAGGCCCGTGAACAGGTACAGGCAGCGGAGGATCGTCTTCCCGATACGCTGGTCGCCTGCGTCGGCGGCGGCTCCAATGCCATGGGGCTGTTTTATCCATTCCTGAATGACGACGGTGTCGAAATCTTCGGAGTCGAGGCGGCGGGCCGGGGAATCGACACGGGAGAACATGCCGCCAGCCTTACGGCTGGACGCCCCGGAGTGCTTCACGGCAACAGGACCTATCTCCTCCAGGATGAAGATGGGCAGATTGTCGAGGCCCATTCGATTTCCGCCGGCCTCGATTATCCAGGCATCGGGCCGGAGCACGCGTGGCTCAAAGATGCGGGCCGCGCGACGTATGTGCCGATCACGGACGCCGAAGCTTTGGAAGCCTTCCAATTGTGCAGCAGGGTTGAAGGCATTATTCCGGCCTTGGAACCCGCGCACGCCCTTGCTCATGTCATGAAGATCGCCCCCGAGCGCTCCTCGGACCACATCATTCTCATGAACATGTGCGGCCGGGGCGACAAGGACATCTTTACGGTCGCCGACGCATTGGGAGTGGGAATGTGACGGCGAACGTCGGTGGCACAGCACGAATCGAGCGGCGCTTTGCCCAACTCGCGAAAGAGAACCGCGCGGGCCTCGTAACTTACGTCATGGCCGGAGATCCGGATCTCGATACAGCGACCGCCATTCTTGAAGGACTCCCCAGCGCGGGAGCAGACATCATCGAGCTTGGGATTCCCTTCACCGACCCCATGGCCGATGGTCTCGCCATTCAGGTCTCGGGACTGCGGGCACTCAAGGCCGGGGTAACCGTCCACCGTGTCCTTGATGCCGTCAGCCGGTTTCGCCGCAAGGACTCGAACACGCCGCTGGTTCTGATGGGTTATTACAACCCCATCTATGCGTTCGGCCCGAGCAGGTTCCTGGAATCGGCGAAGGAAGCCGGCGTGGACGGGCTGATCATTGTTGACTTGCCGCCGGAAGAAGACGCCGAGCTTTGTCTACCCGCACTCGAAGCAGGGCTGAGTTTCGTCCGGCTGGCTACTCCCACGACAGACGATTCACGATTGCCCCGCGTCCTCCACAACACGTCGGGGTTCGTCTATTACGTCTCCGTCACAGGCATCACCGGAGCTGCCATTCCCGACCTGTCGCTGGTTACCAGCGCCGTGGAACGCCTGAAGCGTCACACGTCACTTCCCGTGGCGGTGGGGTTCGGCATCAAAACGCCCGAGCAGGCCGCTGCGATTGCCCGGGGCGCCGATGGAGCGGTGGTAGGCTCTGCCCTGGTAACAACCATTTCCGAGAACCTGGATGCTGACGGCAGGGCAGGAAATGGCTTGGTTGACGCCCTCCTGACCCGTGTCCAAGACCTTGCCGATAGCGTGCACCACGCCCGTAAGGCGGGGCCGACATCGTGAACTGGCTCACAAACTTCGTCAGGCCGAAACTCCGTGCGCTCGTCAGCAAACGGGAGACGCCGGAAAATCTCTGGGAGAAATGTCCGAGCTGCGGCCAGATGGTCTTCCACCGGGACCTCCAGGCCAATCACCGCGTTTGCTCGCAATGCAACCACCACTTTCGCCTGTCACCCAACGAGCGTCTGACGCAGTTATTCGATGACGGCCGTTACGAACGCATCGAAGTGCCGGAGGTCGCCGCTGATCCCCTCAAATTCCGCGACTCGAAGCGATATACCGAAAGACTGAAGGAAAGCAGGGCGAAAACGGAGGAGCACGAGGCGATGGTCGTTGCGGTCGGCCACGTCGGCGGCTTGGAGACGGTCATGGCCGTCCAGAATTTCGGATTCATGGGTGGATCTATGGGTCTGGCCGTCGGTGAGGCGTTGATCAAAGCGGCCGAAGAAGCGATTTCCCGTGACACCCCGCTGGTAGTGATCACCGCCGCGGGCGGAGCGCGCATGCAGGAAGGGATTCTCTCTCTGATGCAGATGCCGAGATCCGCGATCGCGGTGGACGACGTCCGGCAGGCCGGCCTGCCCTATATCTCGATTTTGACCGACCCGACGACGGGCGGTGTCACCGCGTCCTACGCGATGCTCGGAGACATCTCTATCGCGGAGCCGGGTGCTTTGATCGGCTTCGCGGGACCACGGGTGATCGAAAATACGATCCGCGAAAGCCTGCCCGAGGGATTCCAGAGGGCCGAGTATCTATTGGAACACGGAATGCTCGACCTCGTCGTCCACCGCCGAGATCTGCGCGCGACCCTGGCCCACCTTCTGGCGCTGCTGACCGGCGTCGAGGCAACCGGCGATATCCCCCCGCCGACAGACCTGTCGTTGCGGCCGGTCACGCAGTTGACCGAGTCCTTGACGGCCCAGCCGCCCGAGGCACACCTCAACGAGATCGTGGAGGCAGGGGATGGCAGCCGACCGTCGGAGCAGTAGTGTCGTTCTCGACCGGCTGGAAGAACTTCATCCCAAAAGAATCGACCTTTCGCTTGGACGGATGGAGCGTCTGCTCGCGGCCCTCGACCACCCCGAAACCCGACTTCCATCGGTCGTTCATGTCGCCGGCACCAACGGAAAGGGATCCGTCATTGCCATTCTGCGGGCTGTGCTGTGTGCCGCCGGCTACAGGGTCCACACCTATATCTCTCCGCATCTCGTCAACTTTCACGAACGCATAGGCTTGGCGCGAGAGTCCGGCGGCACTCTCCCCGTTGACGAATCTGAACTGAACGAAATTCTGACCGCGTGCGAAACCGCCAACGGTTCCGCCCCCGTGACGTTCTTCGAAATCACGACCGCAGCGGCTTTTCTCGCCTTCTCGCGGCATCCGGCGGACATTCTGCTGCTCGAGGTAGGGCTCGGCGGTCGTCTCGACGCCACCAATGTCGTTGAGGCTCCCGTCGCCTCGGTCATTACGCCTGTCTCGATCGATCACACGCAATTCCTGGGAACCGATCTCGCCGGGATCGCAACGGAAAAGGCGGGAATTCTGAAAAAGGGCGTCTCTGCTGTCATCGGTCCCCAAGACGAAGCGGCCCTAAGACCGATCACCGCACGAGCCGCCGAGGTTGGGGCGCCGCTTCTGAGGTGTGGTTTGGAATGGGATTTTCAGGTGGATGAGAGAGATCGCTCGATTTCGTTGCGGCTGGGGTCTCGCCACGTGTTCCTGCCGGAGCCTTCTCTCCCAGGGTCACATCAATTCGCCAATGCCGCGACAGCGGCGGTGACGTTGTTGTCCTTGCCGGGCTTCGAGATCGGCGATGACTGTATCCGTCGTGGACTTCGAGCGGCACATTGGCCCGGTCGCCTGCAGCGCATCCGACGGGGGCCTCTGCGAGACCTCATGCCGGGCACCACCGATCTGTGGCTCGATGGCGGACACAACGCATCGGCGGGTCGTGCCCTTGCACACACGTTCGCGGCCTGGAGAGACGAGGAGCACACCGTCCGCCCCCTCTATCTGGTTTCCGGAATGCTCAACACCAAGGACGTGTCGGCATTCTTCGAGCCGTTCGCTGAAGATCGGTTGGTCGAGAGCGTCTATGGGGTGCCGATACCCGGCGAGCAGGCAAGCCTTTCGGGAGAGGACGTGGCCAAGGCCGCCCGGAAGACGGGGCTCCACTCCCTCGTCACAGACTCTGTGGAACACGCGGTCAAGTTGATCGCCGAGAAGGGCAAGCAAGCGCCTTCGCGAGTATTGATCTGCGGATCCCTATATCTGGCCGGCAGGATTCTGGCACAGCACAGCTAGAGCGGTGCGGGTTTCAACCTGAACCGCCATGGAAACACCTTCTTGAGGTTCTGAACCCATCCGCGACGCCTAAAGCTCTTCTTCCAGCCACTCCACGAGCTTGCCCTTCGGCAACGCGCCAACTTTGGTCGAAGCGACCTCGCCGCTTTTGAACAACATAAGAGTGGGAATGCCGCGAACACCGAACTTAGTCGGTGTCATCGGGTTTTCGTCGATATTGAGTTTCGCCACCGTGACCCGATCACCCATCTCATTCGCGATCTCCTCCAGAGCCGACGCAATTTGACGGCAAGGGCCGCACCACTCCGCCCAATAGTCCACCAGCACGGGTTGTTCGGCCCCGATTACGTCGGTCTCGAAGGAGTCGTCGGTGATATGGCTGACGGTCATTGTGCTCTCCGGCATTGGGGGGTGGGCATCGGGCGTGGTGCGCCGCAATTCGCGATCAATTATGTACGGTCGCCGGTTCCGAGCGTCAAGGCGCACGGATCGCCAACGCCTCGGAACTGATTTCCATCAGTGTCGGACCGTCCGTCCAAAGCAATGCGCAACGTATTGTCTTCGTGGGGTAAATCCTCTCCAGGATTCTGCGATAGGCCGCCAGTTGGTGGAGATAGGCCGGGGCCACTTCATCCGCCGATCGAGGGGCGGGACGGTCGGATTTGTAGTCCACGATGAGAACCGAGTCCTCGGCCACCACCAGACGGTCGATTTGACCCGATACGACATGCTCTCCGTCGATACCCGCGATTGCCACCTCGGCCCTGCTGCCGGGACCGAAGAGCGCCGCAAGGGACGGGTCTTCCAGTACATCCAATGTCACGTCGACGATTTCCCCTCGTGCATCCGGTTCCAGCTCATGGAGTGGATTGGACAGGAGCTCCAGAGCTGCGGACGATCGCTGCGCCGCCGGAATTTCCGGGAGAAGCTCCAACAGCCGATGGATGAGACGCCCTCTGCGAAACCGCACTCCGGAGTCGGGACCGATAGGTGAGTGGACCGCCGGTTCCGCCTCCTCCGGCCGCGAGGGTACTAGCGGGGTGGGCGGGGACGGTTCCGGCGGCGGCGGCGTACGTGCCCAAGAGGGCAGAGGCATGTCGTCGCGGGACCGTATTGCCCGTGCGCCCACCCGATCCGGCGGGCGGGACTGTTCGGTGCGCAACATCAGGATGTCCTGGCCGTTCAGGCCCGCAACGGGCGTGCCGATGTTCTGCATTGCACGTGCAACCATGTCGTACCAACACCCGGACGGGCGGCCCTGAACCCCTTCGAACCCGCCGATGTACAGTCGGTCTTCCGCCCGGGTGAGGGCGACATAGAGCAATCGACGGGACTCCTGCTCCAGGCGATGCCGTGCGGCCTCTCGGGCTTTTTGTGCGGTTTCGCCTTCGCGGTCACGGCGAGCGGGCCAGAGAGGAAGAGTCGGACGACCCGTGCCGTCACGAATCCACTGGACTCCGTTGGACTCACGCGAGACCCGACAAGTGTCGGGAAGAAATACGACGGGAGATTGAAGCCCTTTGGCGCCGTGAACCGTCAATACCCTTATTTCATCACGGCCAAGCTCCAGATCACGCTTGACCTCGGTCTCGCCGGTTGTCACCCATTGCAGGAACCCTTGGAGTGAGGGTGCATGCAATCGCTCGAACAGCAGGCAGAGGGCGAGAAATTCGTCTATGGGGTCGTTGGCCTGCGGACCAAGCCGCGATACGAGTTTTTGCCGGCCTTCGCCCGGACCCAGAACGCGGGCGAAAAACTCATAGGGCGGCATGTGGTCCGCCGCCGCCAGAACTTCTTCAAGCGTTTGGACGGCCGCATCGTATGTGAACGACCGGTCCCGACGGTCTCGAAGAGCCGCCCACAAACTCTTGCGGCCACGGTCCCACGCGACATCGAATAGCGAATCATCATCAAACCCGAAGAGGGGGCTCTTCAAGGTTTCGGCGAGGGAGAGATCATCATCCGGCAGGATGGAAAACCGCCCCAACGAGATGAGATCCATCACCGGGAGCTGCTCGGTGAGGATCATTCGGTCGGTTCCCGCGACGGGGATATCAATCCGTTTGAGGGCATGGACCATCTCCTCCACAAATCCGGCTCTACGCTGCACGAGGATCATGATGTCGCCCGGACGGACCGGGCGGTCCCGACTCTCCAAACGTTCGTCGCGACGCAACCAGTCGCTGACTTTGGCGGCAATAGTCCGAGCCACACAGACACTCGGCGTGAGATTGTGGATCTGCCTGACCGGAGGGTCCCAAACCTCCGGTTCCGGGACGTCGTGAGGCCGCTCGGCCGGCCAAAGCTCGACCAGCCCCGCCTGGCCCACGCGATGGGGAATATGGTCGATCTCGGTATCGTCGAAGACCAACCCGACGCGCGCCTCCGGCGGCCCGAATACCTCGTCCACCAAAGACAGGATTGGAGGTGCAGAGCGGTACGAATGGACCAGATCCAGTGGCCGCCACGGGTCGCCGGTTCCGGTGACCCGGGTGCCGAAATGATCACGCCACTGGGAGAAGAGATGCGGATCCGCCCGCTGAAAGCTGTAAATCGACTGCTTGGCATCGCCCACCGCGAATATCGTCCGGCTAGCGTCTCGGGCTCCCATTCCGGCAAAAAATTCTTCCGTCAGAGATGCGATGACCTGCCATTGCTCGTCGTTCGTGTCCTGGGCTTCGTCGATCAGGACATGATCGAGTCCACCGTCCAGCTTGTAATGAACCCAGGACGCGACGTCCGGGCGTATCAACAACTGTCTTGCGCGCGTGATGAGATCTTCATAGTCAAGCAGAGCCTGTCGTTGCTTGACCTCCTCGTAAGTGCGCAGGATGGCGTATCCAAGATGCAGCACGGCCAATGTATCGGCGGCGGTTTGAGCGTCCCGGATTCGAACAATCGCCGCCTCCAGGCGATCCGCTTCCCCGTCCAACAAAGAGGCGGCGTCGTTGGGTGCCATTTTCAAGGCCTCCTTGTGGATGAGATCCACTCGCCGAGTGCCCTGCTTGGTGAAGAATGCCGAAACGTACGCGGGAAACAGCTCCACCCGTCTTTCCGGGTTCTCGAGCCACTCGCTGATCAGAGCACCATGCCGGCGGTCGGTCTTCCCACCCACCAACATGGCGTCGGCCACCGTGCGCAACCTCTCGGCCAAGGGGCTCGCAAGATCGCTCGCCGCGGCGATGATGGTCGCCTCGTCTTCATCAGCATCCAACCCAAGCGCTTCGCGAATGGCCGTGGAAACCGCAGGAAAAGAGGTATCGAACCGACTGAAGAGTTCCTCCAGTTGCGAGCGTTCGGCGGTCAATTCCCGCGCCACATCATCGAACCGATCCTCTGATACCTGGGCCGTCAGATGGTGGAGAGAGCTGGCAAGTGCCGCGTCGGCTCTCGCCTGAGTGAGAACGTGATCCCGCGCCTCGTTGAGGAGTTCCGCGGATGTTCGCTCATCGATCACCGAAAAATGGGGCGGAATTCCGGACTCCAGTGGAAATCTCGCCAGCAACGACTCACAGAATGCGTGGATCGTTTGAATCTTGAGGCCGCCCGGCACATCCAGCACGCGCGCGAACAACTGTCGGGCTCGTTCCAATTCATCGCTTGTCGGTACCCGTCCCATCAATCCTTCGAGCGCACCATGGAGCTCCGTATCCTCACAAATCGCCCAGCGCGAAAGATCACCGTGAAGCCGGTTCGCCATTTCGGCCGCCGCGGCACGCGTAAACGTCAAACAGAGAATCCGACCCGGAGGCGTATCGTCCAAGAGGAGACGCAACACACGATCGGTGAGTACGCGCGTCTTGCCCGTTCCCGCGGATGCCGCCACCCACACGGACGATTTGGGATCGGATGCCGCGATTTGCCGATCCGTGGCGCTATGGATACTCACCCGAGAGTCTCATCCGGACTGGCAGACCATTCCGCCACGCGCGCCAAGTGATCGTAGTCGCCATACCGGATCGCGTGGCGGGGTCGCGGCCGTGCCCGATAAGGGGTTGCCGGATCATCGAACACATCCACGAGCCGCCGAAGGCCGGCCCGTGCACGTTCTGTCAGCCCGGCAATGTCTCCCCGCACCGAAGTGATCTGCCCGGGGGTTACCCCGCCGCTCAAACGCCAATAGGCCAATTCAGAGATCGATTCGGCCTTGACATCGGGGAAACCTGCCATTTGGGCGATCCAAGCCTCTAGAGGAAGCTGAGGGGACAGACCGGACGCGATCTCCTTCTGAGACGGCGTCCCGCCTGTCTTGTAGTCGATGATCGCCAATGATCCATCGGACCGAGTGTCAATCCGGTCCGCCTTGGCGACGAGACTGAACGACACCCCGGAAACTTCGAATTCGATCTCGCCACGAACCTCAACGGCCGTCCGTATCGCGCCGCCTCGGTCGGCCAGGTTGCGCATTTCACCGACGAACCAGTCCGCGATTCGCTGAAACCGGGGCCACCAAAACGACCAGACGGCCGGCCGCGACAGCGCGGCGCCAAACACGCTCTCTCCAAGCGAAACCAGCCGATCCACGGCATCTTCGGGAAGCTCGGAGCCATGTCCGGACAGAAACTCCTCCAGCGCTCGATGGATGAAGATCCCCCGCTCCATCGCACCGGGATCGGCATCGATGGTTTCGAGGGGTCGCAACCGCAGAATACGCTTCGCAAACAGGGCATAGGGATCTCGCACCCACGTCTCGACGTCAGTGACCGAGAGACGACGCGGCCGCGCCGACACGGGTGGTTTCGGCTCTGGAGGTGCCACAGGACCGGTAACGGTCTCCGGCCGGTCCAGCAATGCCTGCCAACTCAGCCAGGGATGCCGTGACGTCAGTTCGTCATTGAACCTTGCGAGGAGTGCCTCGATCCGCAGCAGCCACCGTGAGGGTACGGTCGGCGTCCCCTCGACTCGCTCCGACCGCGTGAGGAACACGACCGGAGCGGTGGCGGCCTGCACGAAGTCGTGGGCCGTCAAGCCGATTCTTCGCTCCGGCGTGGGAAGCCCAACGGCCTCGCGCATAGGACGACTCAACCAGGGGTCCGAATGGGAGTCGGGCGGCCAAGTGCCTTCGTTGAGGCCACCCAGAATCATTACGTCTGCGCGTTGAAGGCGCGCCTCGAGCAGCCCCCATACATTCAATCTGGGATGGAGACCCCACCGCGGTCGAACCACGCGGCCGTCGAGCAACCGCGTCAGAAGGTAGACGTATTCGGCACCCGAAACAGGCGCCATACCCGCCGCTGCCTGATGAAGTTCGCCGACGAAGCTGGCGAGCTCCGCTCCGGCGTCCTCGCCCCACATTCGCTCCGCACCTTCGCCCCTCTCACCGGCGGCCAAAGCCTCGCAGGCCGCAATGTGATGCTCCAACAATTCGACGATGGAAACGGACTTCTTGCGCGAAGCCTCCAGAAACGCCGAACAGCGCGAACCCAGATCGGTGACGAACGAGAGCAGCACGTCGTTTGCGCCGGACATCCTGGCGGCGCCAACCAATCCCTCGAGATCCGGCGCCGGGCGCGGCCCGCGCAGGGCGGCGAGCTCGAGCGCGCGCACGGTCCTGCGAAATTCGACGCGCGCCATCCCGCCGGCGGCAAGCGGGTGCTTGAGCGCCGCAAGCAGGGGAACCGGCGCCAGTCGCTCGGCAGCCATTTGCGCAACCAAGCGAAAGAACGTGCCCGGCGGAGTCTCGCCGAGCGGCTGTCCGGCGGAATCGTCGATCTCAACATCCCAGCGTCGGACCTCTGCGGCGACGCGGCGGGCCAATGCCCGATCGGGCGTCACCAGCGCGGCCGTCCGTCCGGGAGTTTCCAGCACCTTCCGCATCACGAGCGCAACGACTCGAGCCTCTTCCCCGGGTCCCGGGCAATCGACCCGGCTCAGCCCGGTCAAGGCAGACGGTACGAAATGCTTGCCGCCCCGCCAGGCGTGCGTAGTCTCGGCCGGCCTCATAGCTTCGGACAGAAACTCGGCACGATCATTCAGACGATCCTCCCGATCAACTCCCTCCCAGACCGGGACGTCGAAGCGCGGAACACCCAAATGGTTCAAAAGGCGTCGTAGTCCATATTGATGGTGGGTATCGTCAACCGCCCTCCAGGTCTCCTCATCCATGAATTGATCCAAGCCGGGAAGAATGACCATCCCGTTGGGAAGCGACGCAATAACCTTCAGAAGATCTGCCGTCGCGGGAATTGTCCCCGTGGACCCGGCGGCAATGACCGGATGGTCGGGGGGTGTGTCCCGCCAGATGTCCGCCTGCATCTCCAAGAGCCGATTGCGTCGGTCAGCAGGGTCGATGCAGCCCTCCGCCTGCAAGAGGCGCGGCCAATGCTCGGTCAGAATCTTGAGAAAATCGAGCGTTTGCTGCCAGTGAGCCGCCAACTGATCGGGGACCACTTTTTCCAGCGCCGAAAAGGGCAGCCGCTCGGTTTGCATCTGGTCGAGCAAGTCCGCAAGTTCGCTCGCGAGCGCGACGGCCTGCCCGTGGTCCATTCCGCCTGACGCACGGGAACGGCGTCGGGCATCCAATTCGAGAATGAGACGCGAGAGGAGCAACTGGCGCCGCATGGCGGGAATGGCTGGTGGAACTCCGAGAGCTCGTTCGGAACTCCCATGCCGCAGACCGCCTCCGTACAGGGATATCTCTTCCTCATCGACGTCCGCGATAGGTCGAATACCTGGCAACAGCAAAGGCTGGCCACCCCTTGCCCGTAGAAATGAGGCGAGAAGCGAGCGGCAGGCGCGTCGCGTCGGTAGCAGGATGAGAACGCGCTCCAGATCGAGGGAATCGTCGCCGTATCTCTTCAGGATGCCGTGGGCCAACGCGTCCGTGAAATGTGTCCCCGCGGGGATCGTGAATACGCGCGGTGGCGGCCGTACCATGGAACCTCAGAGACTGCTCAGGACGTCCTCTGCGGCCGACACACCTTCGGGCGTTCCCACATGCATCCACGCGCCTTCATGGATAAGGCCGAACAATCTCCCTTCCGACTCGGCCTTGTCCCAGAGGCGGTTAAGCGAGAAAACACCGCCGGGTACCGCATCGAACAGGCGCGGATGTAGAACTTGGATTCCTGAATACGCGAACGGCGCTACGCATTGCTCTTCGCGTCGGGACAGCCGCCCGTCGTCCGCCATCATGAAATCACCCAACCCCTCATATCCGATGGCGTTGACCGTGAAGCACATCAACAGCAACGCATCCATCTCTTCGTCGCTCCAGCGTTGCGCCAGGCGCGACAGGGTATTGGCGCGCCCGTCAAGCCACAGGACATCCGCATTGAGAACGAAGAAGGGCCGACCATCGAAATGCTCCAGAGCGCGGGCGACTCCACCACCAGTGTCCAGCAATTGATCGGACTCGTCGGATATCGCGATCTCCGGCTCCTGACGGGACACCAAATGGTCGCGCAGCATGCCGGCGAAATGATGAACGTTCACGACCACCTTCCTGATGCCGGCCGCGCTCACCCGATCCAGGACTCCATCGATGAGCGGAGTATCCTTCACCTTGATCAATGGCTTGGGACGCTCCGACGCGAGATCCCGCATCCTGGTGCCCTTGCCGGCGGCCAGAACCATGGCGGTGTCGGACAGGGTCGAGCCGGAAGTTGTCACGAAGACGCCACGGATCCGGTGATCGAGGATCCCCGCAATTGTGACGGCACGTGCCGGTCAAACCAGATGCGCAGGGGGTTCAACGCAGGGTGTCCGAGGTCGCCTTCGAGGAGGTCCCAAACCCGGGGAATGTACGCGAGATAATCGATTTTTCCATCCCTTTGCCAAAGCCTGGCGAAGATACCGATGATCTTGGTGTTGCGTTGCGCACCGAGGATCGCGTAGGCGGTTTTGGCTACTGCGGAATCCAGACCCGTCCCTGCGACGAAACGATCGAACATTTCCTCGGCTAGGGACAGGGGAAGGTCGCGCCTCGCGTCTTCCAGAAGAGACACCAAGTCGTACAGACAGGGACCGATCAGCGCGTCTTGGAAATCGAGCAGTCCCACACGGGACGTCCCGTCCCGTCGTTCCAGCCACATCAGGTTGTCGACGTGGAAATCCCGAAGCACCAAGACCCGCGACTTCTCATAGGCCGACGGCAGGATTTCCCGCCACGCTGCAAAGAAGGGATCCCGCACAGACCGGGTCACCGCAGCCCCGCTGACCGCTGGAAGATACCAGTCCACAAACAGCGAGGCTTCATCGAGCAATGTTGCAATGTCGTACGCGGCGACATCTTTTGGAAGCTCTTGGCGCTGCAGGTCGATCAAAAGATCGACGGCGTGGGCGTACAGTTCTCGCGCGTCGCCGCCTGCATCGAGAACCCGGGTAAACAGATCGTCGCCCAGATCCTCCAGCAGCAGAGCTCCGAGCTCGATATCCGCTGCATATACTTCGGGTGCCGAGTATCCGAGAAGTCTTAAGTGTCGGCCGACCGCGATGAATGCGCGTACATCCTCGTGAGGTGGCGGTGCGTCCATCAGCACCGCGCCCCGTTCCTCACACCGCAAACGCTCGTAGCGGCGAAACGAAGCGTCTTCCGCCAGCGGCTCTCGAACGGCGTCGGACCAGCCGGCTCGAAGCAGAAATTCGTCGATGCGCTCCGCCCGGTCACTCATTCCCGATGAACTCAGCCAATCGGCCACGCCACGCCGCGTCGCCAACAATCTTGACGTGACGCTCGTCCTCCGTCGTACCGAACGCAAATGCCAAATCCAGACGTGCGCCCAACGAGTCCTCCGGAAGGCGATCAGGCCATTCGACAAGACAGATGCCGCCGTTCAACGCGTCTCCGATACCCAGTTCGAGTGTCTCGCCTGGGTGTTCGAGGCGAAACAGATCGAAGTGCCAAATGTCGCCTTGGGGCATTTCGTAGGTTTGCACCAGCGTGAACGTTGGGCTTGGGACTTCACTGATTTCGATGCCCGCGCGGGATGCCCGTGAACGAATGAAGGAACGGGCAAAGGTCGTTTTTCCGGTTCCGAGCTCACCGGAAAGACAGACGATGTCGCCAAGCTGCGCGATTCTTGACAGCCGTGAGGCCAGTCGTTCGGTTGCGGCAAGACCGCTGAGCGTCTCCTCGTCGTCAACGGAAGGCGTCATGTCGGCGGCGATCGGTAGATTCGTGGACTGCGTCAAGGACACCACCCGACAAGGCGCATTCGGCGGCGACGGCGGCGCGGACGCATGGCCCGGGTGGAGCCGCATGTTACTCAATCCGAGGCGATACAACCAAACAGCCCCTGTGACTCTCGAAATTCAGTAGCGGTAGCGGTCGGGCTTGTAGGGACCCTCGATCGGAATACCGAGATAATCGGACTGCTCCTCGGAAAGGCGCGAGAGTCTCACGCCCAACTTGTCGAGATGAAGACGTGCGACTTTCTCGTCGAGATGCTTGGGTAGCACATAGACCTTCTTCTCGTATCGATCGGCGCAGTTCCAGAGTTCGATCTGAGCCATCACTTGGTTCGTGAACGACGCGCTCATCACAAAGCTGGGATGTCCCGTCGCGCACCCCAGGTTCACCAGCCGGCCTTTCGCCAACACGATGATCCTCTTGCCGTCGGGAAACTCCACTTCGTCGACCTGTGGCTTGACCTCGTGCCACTGGAAATTCCGCAACGACGCGATCTGAATCTCGGCGTCGAAATGGCCGATGTTGCAGACGATGGCGCGGTCCTTCATCGCGCGCATGTGGTCGAGAGTAATGACGTCCTTGTTTCCGGTTGCGGTAACGAAGACATCGCCGCGTGACGCGACGTCTTCCATCATCGCAACCTCATAGCCTTCCATGGATGCCTGGAGGGCACAGATCGGATCGATCTCCGTTACGATGACGCGGGCACCCTGCCCTCTCAGACTCGCAGCCGACCCTTTGCCGACTTCGCCATAGCCGCAAACCACCGCCAGCTTGCCCGCCAACATGACGCCCGTCGCCTGCTTGATCCCGTCGATGAGGCTCTCGCGCGATCCGTACAGGTTGTCGAACTTGGATTTAGTGACCGAATCGTTGACGTTGAATGCCGGAACCATAAGGTCGCCGGACTTCTCCATTTGATACAGGCGATGTACCCCCGTGCTCGTCTCTTCCGACAGCCCTCGCACGTTCTCGAGAAGATCGGGGTACTTGTCGTGCATGATTTGCGTCAAGTCGCCGCCGTCATCGAGCAGCAGGTTGGGACGCCAGCCATTCGGCCCTTCGATCGTTTGGTCGATGCACCAGTCGTATTCTTCGAGGGTTTCGCCCTTCCACGCGTAAACCGGCACACCACCCTCGGCCATGGCCGCGGCGGCCTGGTCCTGGGTCGAAAATATGTTGCAGGAACTCCAGCGAATCTCCGCCCCGAGCGCCGTAAGCGTCTCGATCAACACCGCGGTCTCGATCGTCATATGAAGGCATCCCGCGATACGCGCACCTTCGAGCGGTCGCTGACCCGCATACTCTTCCCGCAGCGCCATGAGACCGGGCATTTCCGTCTCGGCAATCGTGATTTCACGGCGTCCCCGCTCCGCCAGGGCGATGTCGGCGACCTTGTAATCTGGCATCAAGCGTTCCTTGAGGATAAACGAATGGGCCGGCGCCACGGTCTGCGGCCCGGCCCTTGGTCACACCGTCGGGGGGTCTATATCACCCCATCCCTCCCGTCGTAAACACGGAGGACCTTCATGTCCGGATCCATGTCGATTCCCGGAATCCGGAGCGGCCGGTCATGTCTCTGCCGGTGCCAAGTCCCTGTGGTTCACCGACACCGCGTGCCCCTGGGACCCAAGCTCCCCGGCCAGACGCTCAGCGATGTAGACCGACCGATGGCGACCGCCCGTGCAGCCGATAGCCACGGTGAGATAACTCTTTCCCTCCCGCGCATAGTGCGGCAGCAGGTCGCACAACATGCCCCTCAACGACTCGAAAAAGGAACCGAACGCGGGATCCTTCTCGATGTGCGCGGCAACCTCCCCGTCCTTGCCGCTTCGCGGACGCAAGCGTTCGACGTAATGAGGGTTGGCCAGGAAACGCACGTCGAACACCAGATCGGCTTCCCTGGGAAGACCCCGACGATAGGAGAATGACGTCACCGATACGGCCATTTCCGGACCGGCATCCAGTGCGAAATACCGCGTTATCAAGTGTCTGAACTCGGGAATGGCAAGATGCGACGTATCGATCACGAGATCCGCACTGTCCCGCAATTGCAGCATCAGGCGGCGTTCGTGCGCGATGCCATCCGCGACGGGGCGGTCACCGGCGAGAGGATGGCGTCGGCGGGTTTCCGTGAACCGGTGCTGAAGCACGTCGTCGTCGCAATCAAGAAACACCAGCCTGAACGCCAAGTCCTCGCGCGCCGCAAGTGGCATCATTTCCGCGATGAACGAATCCGCTTCGAAGTCGCGCGTTCGGACATCTACATCGACGGCGATGGCATCGAGACGCGATGCGGACCGGCGGTCGTCTTCGGGGGCCAACAGTCGACCCAACAAATGGAGAGGCAAATTGTCGATCGCCTCGTATCCGAGATCCTCGAGGACCTTCAGAGCCGTCGATTTCCCGGCACCCGACATTCCGGTGACGAGAATCACCGGTACGGGAGAGTCATCGTCCACCGGGGGCGTTCCCCATGCGCAATAGCGACCGTCGGCGCCAAGGGTGAGTGTTCCCGGCATCGAAGTCAACGGAGCGCCCTCAGGCGGACAACGGCAACTCCACGATGAAACGCGCCCCCGCGACGTCCCCGTCTTCGTTACGACGGTTTTCGGCACGGATGCCGCCACCGTGTGCAACGACGATCTGCCTGGAAATACTGAGCCCCAGTCCGGAGTGCACGCCGAAGGCTTCACCTTCCGGTCGTTCGGTGTAGAACCGCTCGAATACGGCTTCCCGCATATCGTCCGGTATACCTGGACCGTCATCCTCTACCGTTATTCGCGCGCGGTCATTCTCACGGGAGACGCGAATCCGAATGAGCCCTCTAGGGGGACTGAAGGTGACGGCGTTGGCCAGCAGATTCCTCATGACCTGGCCCAAGCGCCCTTCGATGCCGTCGACCACAAGAGGGGCTTCGGACCCGGCGTCGACCACGACGTTGGGCGACTCGCGGCTTCCCGTTTCCCTCTGGATACCGACCAAGGTGCGAATGAGCTGGACTAGGTCCACGGGCTCGACTTCTGCACGGGCGAGTTCGGCATCGACACGCGACGCATCCGCTATATCGCCGATCAATCGATCGAGTCGCGCAACGTCTTCCTGGATGATGGCTGTCAGTTTCTCTTGCCGCTGGAGATCGCCGCCCTGCGCCAACAACTCTACCGCACTGCGAATGCTGGTAATCGGGTTCCTCACCTCGTGCGCAACGTCTGCGGCAAACGCCTCGATGGCTTCGATTCTATCGTACAGCGCAGCCGTCATGTCACCCAACGCCCCGGAGAGGTCGCCAATTTCATCCCGGCGAGAGGTGAAATCCGGAATCGCGACACGCCGCGTCGGTCCGCGACGCACGATATCGGCCACCTCCGCCAGACGCCGGACGGGTCGCGCAATGGTCGCGGCCAGATAGACCGACAGCATCACGGTGATCGCGAACGCCAGGACGAATACCTGCAGGATGGCAAGACGCACTTCGCGCACCCCCGCCTCGATGTCCTCGCCGCTTGCCGACAGCAGAAGCGCGCCCAGGACCTTCTTGAATCGCTGCACCGGAAGGGCGACGGTCACCATGATTCGCCCGTCCGCGGTGCGGCGCTGCGCGCTGCCGGTCTCACCCTCAAGAGCGTGGAGAACTTCAGGGAAGTCTCCCGCCACCATGGGCGATGGCTCGCGATACAAAGGCAGCGTGGAGCCGAGCGGCAGATACTCGGAAATCAGATCGGACGCCCAGCCAGCCGCCTTGGACAGATAGCCGTCTTCGGCCGGAGGGACCAGCATCCTGGCCCGTACTTCCCGATCGCCGCTGAGCAGCACCCGACTGTCCGCGACGAGAACCCCGCTTTCGTCGAACAGGCGCACTCGGGTTCCCGTCAGCTGAGAAAGCCGGCGAATGAAATCGGTGGCGATCTCCACGTGCAGTGCGATGCTTTCGGGAGGTCCGCCGACAGCACCCTCACCAAGCGCTCCGGCGATGATGGCGCCATTGGTCGAAAGCGCCGCTACTTTCGCGTCGAAGAGGCTCTCCCGGTATTGGCCGAGAAACAGCAAACCGCCCACGAGTATCGCCAGCGCCAGCACATTGACCGCCAGCACACGCAACGTGAGGGGTGACAACAAACGACGCCGGGCCTGCACCGCTTGGCGACGCAATCGTTCGCCCGGCCCTTCAGCCACAGAGGTGGTGTTCTTGTCCGCGATGTACCCGTTCATGGGCAGTCGGCGAAATCACGCTTCGCGGTACCGATAGCCCACACCGTAAAGGGTCTCGATACTCGCGAAATCCCCGTCAGCCTCGCGAAACTTCCGACGCAATCTCTTGATATGGCTGTCGATCGTGCGATCGTCGACATAGATGTTGTCATCGTAAGCCGCATCCATGAGTTGATCGCGACTTTTGACGTGTCCCGGGCGAGCCGCGAGCGCCTTGAGAATGAGGAACTCCGTCACCGTCAGACGTACTTCATTGCCGCGCCACGTGCACGAATGTCGGGACGGATCGAGGACGAGGTGGCCGCGGACGATCGGTTTGTCGTCCCCGTTCGAACTTTCCCGCCGCCCGCTGTCGGTGCGCCGCAAGACGGCGCGAATGCGCTCGATGAGCAAGCGCTGGGAAAACGGCTTGCGAATGTAGTCGTCGGCGCCCATTTTCAGGCCCAGCATCTCGTCGACCTCATCGTCCTTGGACGTGAGAAAGATCGCCGGAACGTCACTCGTCCGCCGCAGTCGATTGAGCAATTCCATACCGTCGAGCCGCGGCATTTTGATGTCGAGGACAACCAAATCCGCCGGCCGGTGCGTCAAGGCCGTCAGAGCCTCCGCGCCATCGTAGAAGGTCCGCACGCGAAACCCCTCTGCTTCGAGCGCCATCGAAACGGACGTGAGTATGTTCCGATCATCGTCGACAAGCGCGATCGTCGCCGAGGTATCGCCGTTCATCTCAAGTCAGGAGTTCCGTCCATCGCCGGTTGGACGCGATCGTACCATATCCGTGTTCTTCGTGTCGGGCCGGTTGCAGCCGTTGCATAGATCGATCGGATCTCGGCAAGTCCCGCCATGTCCCGCAAAGTCCCACGAATAAACACCAACTGCGGCGATTCTAAGTTGAGCTTGACCGCCACGGAATCAAACGCCTAGTGAGCCTCGTCCCAGTTCTCGCCGACGCCCGTATCAACGGTGAGCGGCACGCTCAGGTACGCCGCGTCCTCCATCACGCCCTTGACGACCGATGCCGTCTGATCGATTTCAGCCTCCGGAACGTCGAACAGCAGTTCGTCATGCACCTGGAGCAGCATGCGGGCCGACAGTTTCTTCCGTTCGAGGACCTTGGGAATCCGCACCATCGCGCGTTTGATGATGTCGGCGGCGGATCCTTGCAGCGGCGCGTTGATGGCTGCCCGCTCACCGAAGTTTCGGCGCGCCGGGTTCTTTTCCCGCAGGCTCGGCACGTGCACGCGGCGACCGAACAATGTCGTCACATAACCGTTCTTTCGTGCAAATTCCTTGGTGGTTTCCATGTAGTCCCGGATGCCGGGATAGCGCTCGAAATAAGCCTCGATGTAGGCCTTGGCTTCCTTCTGCGGAATCACCAACTGCCTGGCCAATCCGAATGGGCTGATGCCGTAGATGATGCCGAAGTTGATGGCCTTTGCGCTGCGGCGCACCGTCGGGTCCATTCCCTCCATCGGCACGCCGAAAACCTCGCTCGCCGTCAACGCATGGATGTCGGCGCCCGCGTGAAATGCGTCCTTCAACGTATCGATGTCGGCGATATGCGCGAGCAGCCGAAGTTCGATCTGGGAATAGTCGGCGGAGAGGAACTTGCAACCGTCTGTAGGCACGAATGCCTGGCGGATTTTCCGTCCTTCTTCCGTCCGCACCGGAATGTTCTGCAGATTTGGGTCCGTTGACGCAAGCCTTCCCGTACTCGCCGCCGCCATCTGGAATGAGGTGTGCACCCGACTCGATTCCGCATTGATCTGCGTCTGCAGAGCGTCGGTGTACGTTCCTTTCAACTTTGAAAGCTGCCGCCAGTCCAGTACCAGGCTCGGCATCTCATGGCCCTGCGCAGCTAGGTCTTCAAGCACGTCCGCCCCAGTGGCATAAGCGCCGGTCTTACCCTTCTTGCCGCCCGGGATACTCATTTCGTCGAATAGCACCTCGCCCAGTTGCTTGGGGGATCCAACGTTGAATTCATGACCTGCCACCCTATGGATCTCGTCGACCAGCCGGGACATGCGCATTTTGAAGTCATTGCTGAGCTTCTTGAGCTTCTTCGGATCAACGTGGATGCCGTTGCGTTCCATGCCGGCGAGTACCGGCACGAGCGGACGCTCAATGGTTTCGTAGACACTGACCAAGCGTTCGCTCACCAGCCTCGGCTTCAATATCCGATGCAGACGCGCGGTTACGTCTGCGTCTTCCGCCGCGTAGTCCACCGCTTTGTCGAGCGGCACTTTGTCGAAGGTGACCTGCGCTTTGCCGGTTCCCGCGACGTCCTTGTACGAAATGGGCTCGATGCCCAAGTGGAGCTCCGACAACTCGTCCATGCCATGGCCGTGCAGGCCCCCTTCCAGTACGAAGCTCAATAGCATGGTGTCGTCGATCGGGCCGAGCTCGATGCCGTATTTGGCGAACATCGCCATGTCGTACTTGATGTTCTGTCCGATTTTGAGAACACCGGGGTTCTCGAGCAACGGCTTCAGGATCTCGATCGCGTGATCGAATGGGATCTGGACCGGCGCTTCGGTATTCTCCGATTCCTCCTCGAGCCCGAGACCGCCCTGCCCTGCCGCTCCGGTATGGCCGAGCGGCACGTAGCAAGCTTTCCCCGGCTCCACCGAGAGAGACACCCCGACCAAATTTGCCTGCATGACATCGAGGGACGTCGTCTCCGTGTCCACGGTCACCGCACCTTTTACCTCGGCGGCTTCAACCCAGGCAGCCAGCGCCTCTTCGCTTTGGACCGCTACGTACTCGCCGTCGCCCTCGGGCTCCGAAGCCGACGGCGCTGTGATTTCGCCGGCTTCGTTGCCGAACTTCGCGCGCAGGCGCGCCGAAAGGGACGCGAACTCCATCTCATCGAGGAACCCGAACAATGTGTCGGGATCAGGCGGACGGATCTCCAGCGCCTCGATGCCTCGCTTGACGGGGACATCACGCTTCAACGTCACGAGGTCTCGGCTGACGCGCGCCAATCCGGCGTTTTCCAGCAGATTCTGGCGGCGCTTCGGCTGCTTGATCTCCTCGGCGCGGTCGAGAAGCGTATCGAGATCCCCATAGGTGTTGATCAACTCGGCCGCTGTCTTCACGCCGATCCCGGGCACGCCGGGCACGTTATCGCTGGAATCGCCGGCCAGCGCCTGGACGTCGATTACCTTGTCCGGCCTCACCCCGAACTTCTCCACGACCTGATCTTCCCGGATCACGGTCTGTTTCATCGGATCCTGCATCGACACGTGATCGCCGACCATCTGCATCAGGTCCTTGTCCGATGAGACGATCACTACGTCATAACCCGCTGCGACCGCCTGATCGGCGTAGGTGGCGATCAGGTCATCGGCCTCGAAGCCCTCCATCTCGATGCAGGGCACGTTAAAGGCGCGCGTGGCGTCCCGGACCAGCGGAAACTGCGGGACGAGATCTTCCGGTGGCGGCGGACGATGGGCCTTGTACTTAGGGTAGATGTCGTTGCGAAAGGATCGGCGTGCGGTATCGAAAATGACCGCCAGGTGGCCGACGTCGTCGTCGGCCAGAGCGTCGTCGACCAGCTTGTTGAGCATGTTGCAGAAGCCGGAAACGGCACCGACGGGTAAACTGTCGCTCTTTCTCGTAAGGGGAGGAAGCGCATGGTAGGCGCGGAAGATGTAGCCCGAGCCGTCTACCAGCAAGACACGCCGAGTGCCGTTCGTCTTCTCGGAAATCCCGGCACTGCGACCGGCTTCGGAACCCTTTGCTGCCATCATCGATCCTCCCAAGCCTGCCGCAGTATGCCATGAGGCCGGCCGGCGCATAAACGCCACCCCGAGGTTGCCCAGCCGGCGGACGGCCGGTCAGGGACGCTTGAACTGTTTGGAAAGTGCGAGTCCCTGGCGCTGATAATTGGACCCGATATCACGCCCGTAAAGCTTGTCCGGCAGCGCCGTAAGCCGTTCGTAGAGCAGACGTCCGACCACCTGACCGTCTTCGATCATGAACGGAACGTCGCGTGATCGGACTTCCAGGACCGCCCGCGTTCCTTCACCGCCGACGTCGGCTAGTCCGAAGCCCGGATCGAAAAAACCGGCGTAGTGCACGCGGAATTCGCCCACCAGCGTATCGTAGGCCAGCATCTCGGCTGCGTGATCGGCCGGAACGGTGACCGACTCCCGGGATGACAGGATGTAGAAGTCGTTGGGATCGAGAATAACCCCCTGACCCGTTCGCGCACGTACAGGCTCCCAGTAGTCTCTGGGATCGTAGTAGTTGACCTTTGAGACGTCGATCAGGTCGGCATTCTTGCGCGCGCGCCAACCGATCAGGTCGGACCCGCCGTTCCCCTGCGCGTCTACCGTAATGGCGAGCAACCCCCGTTTGACGTTCTCCGCGAATACGGTCTCATCGTCGATGAGTCCGACCTCGGCGTGAAGCTCGCGTAGCGCCGCATCGCTCCATCGGGGCGCCCCTCGTTTGATCCGGAGTTGCAGCAAGCGCGTGCCGGTCTCCACCAGGATGCTGAACGAGCGAGGCGATATCTCGATCCACAGCGGGCCGTGATAACCGGCCCGCACATGATCGAATTCCGTGCCGCCGTCGGTGATCAGGCGGCAGAACACGTCGAGACGCCCGGTAGAGCTTTTGGGGTTGGCCATGGCCGACGTGCGATGCCTCAGCTGAAGACTTTCCATCACGGGCGCCAAATAGACGCACCCCTTTTCCAGGACCGCCCCGCCATCAAGCGAGAACTGGTGCATCGCGTACGCTTCGATCTTTTGGCCCACCGATGCACCGCGACCGGGCAGGAAGCTGGCCCGCGTTCTGTAGGCGATAGGACCGAGGCGAAGGTCGACGCTGGCGGGCTGAATCTGCCCCTCGTTGATCGGCTCGGTTGCCTTGATCTCACCACGTTCGACCGCTTCACGCAGTCCCTGGGACGGCACGACACCCGTGGAATGCATCGGCTCCATACCTGGCTTCATCTCGTCCACGGCAAAGAGCGTATGTTCGGCCGCGCCAGCCATCAATTATCCAAACAAGGGTTTGCCGAGATCGCGATTCCCGGGGAGGATCAAGAACGGCAGCCTCGGCAAACCACTGCTGCCGGCAGTTAATTGGTCCGTCAATTTGTTCGCCTCAGCGATGCTAACGGTTCTTGAGCGCCTGTTGTGCTGCCTTCCCCCGATGGTCACAGTAGCGGGATTTCCTGCCACTCGAAAGCACGGAATCGCGTTGAATTTTCACGAAAATTTCTTCCACAGACAGCACTCCCCACGGAGGTGTCCGATTGTCAACGCGCTAAGGATTCAATCCCCGACTCCCACAAGGGAAATTTCTTGTGGATAAATGAGGTATCGGATCAGTGGCCGGGCCTCTTGGCTGCCCCAGCCTTGAGAACGAATCGCCGATCGCAGTAGGGGCAGTCGATCTGGCCATCTTCCCCCAAGTTGAGATACACCTTCGGGTGCCCCAACGGTCCGCCGCCGTCGCAACTGACAGTGTGTTCTTCGACCTCAATGACTTCGGGCGGTTCGATGGACATACGGCTTTACCCAATCCCGGTTGACCGATCTCGCGACGGCAGTGGCGCGCCGACCCGTTGTCGGCCGAATGATACGCAAAGTCGACCCGCATTCAACTCGAATGACCTGGTTTCCGACTTGCCCCGGGGTCTCAATCGGATCGCGAACCGTGTCATGATTCCACATGCTCGATCGATCACCTTCGCCGGCCGGGAGATCGCCGACATGACGACCCGGAAGTCAAATTCCGAGGATCTGTTCGCGGGGGCGGCGAACGCGCACGCAGCTCGTGACGCATCGGTGCTGCACATCCGGTTCAGGCGAATTGCGCCGCCGTCGAACCTTGAGGTAACGTCGGTCCAAGCACCCGTAGCTCAGCCGGATAGAGCGCTGCCCTCCGAAGGCAGAGGTCACAGGTTCGAATCCTGTCGGGTGCGCCACTTCGTTCCACGGATTCAGGATCCCGCAAACCACGGCAGCCCGCTGTTCGGACTCTCGCCAGCGGTCAGGTGCCCTTGAATACCGGTTTGCGCTTCTCGTGAAACGCTTCGACGCCTTCGCGGAAATCGTCGGATTGCCGCAGCCTCGAGTAGCAGTGACCCTCTGCCTGAATGGCCACGGACAGGAACATGTCCTCCGTTTCGTTGAGCAAGCGCTTGGCCGTCCGTTGCGCCAGCGGCGCGAATTCGCGAAGTTCGGCAACCAGGGCGTCCGTGGACGTCTCCAGCTCATCGTCCGGCACCACCTCGGTGACGATGCCCCAGTCGAAGGCCTGCCGGCCGGAGATGCGCCGGGAGCGCATGACGATGTCCTTGGTCCGGGTGATGCCGATCATCTTCTGCAGGCGCGCCGCCCCGCCTGATCCCGGAATCTGACCCAACCTCTGCTCGGGAAGGGCGTAGAGCGCCGTCTCGGAGGCGATACGGAAGTCGCAGGCGAGCGAGATTTCGAAGCCGACGCCGAAGCAGTAGCCGCGATTGGCGGCGATAACGGGCTTCTCGCACCGCGTCGGCGCGGCCATGTTGTCGGCAAGTTTCGAGACGTGCTCGGGCGATGCCTCCATGAACCCCCGGATGTACCCGCCCGAAGAAAAGTTCGGACCGAGAGCGCGAAGCACGATCACGCGGACCCGGTCGTCACGGTCGAGCGTTTCGAACACTGCTCGCAATTCCTCGCGTTGATCCATCGAGATCGTGTTCATATCGCCACGGTCCAGGATGATGTCGCCACGCTGCCGTTCGACATCGACATCGACCGTGAAACCGTCAAAGGCCTTGCCGTACAGTTCTTCCGTCGCTCCGATGGTCAACGCCATTCCTCCCTGTCAGTCCTCGGTTCGGTTTTGCGGACGGTACGGGCAACCGACGGCTACGACGCCGGCGCCATTTCCAGCAGCAGCTTCTTGTCGATCTTGTTGCCGCCTACCCGGGGAAACTCGGTCAGTTCGATGAATCGAGCCGGTATCTTGTACGTCGCAAGGCCACCCGCCCGAAGAATTTCCACCAAACCCTCGGAATCGAATGTCTTGCCTTCCTGCACCTGAACGAAGGCCCACGGCGCTTCGCCGTATTCGGCATCGGGTGCCGCGACGACGGCACACTGGAACACGTCAGGATGCTTGGCGATCTCCTGCTCGACCTCGACCGGCAATATCTTGTGCCCGCTGCGATTGATGACCTCGCTGGAGCGTCCCAGCAGCGTCAACCGGCCACCATCATCGAGTACGCCCATATCCCCAGTCGTGTACCAGCCGTCCGACCATACGGCCCGCGTGGCCTCGGGGTCGTTCCAGTAACCCAGGGAGGCAAAAGGTGCGGAGACCTTGACATGACCGACCTCGCCCGCGGGAAGTTTCGTTCCGTCGTCGTCATCGACCCGCAAGCGGCAGCCCGGAAGGGGTAAGCCGGTACTCCCGTCAAGGCGTAGCGCCGCCGGTTCGTCGAACTCCGCGTGCCCAAATCCGGGGCACTCCATGGCCCCCGACGCGACCACCACTCGGCAATCGGTCAGGCTTTCGATACGTCGCGCCGCATCGAGGCTGGCGGCCCCGGTGCCGACCCGTAAGGCCCGCAACGAGCTCAGATCGAACGCCGCGAGGTCTTCCCCGGTCAAGCGGGCGAGGATGACGGGCACCGTGGTCGCGACCGTGATCTTCACATCCTCCACCAACTGCAACAAAGCACGCGCTTCGAATGTCCTGGGGAACGTGTAGGTAAATGGCATCGTGCCAGACATCACCCAGACCAGCACCCCGGCCGCGCCCGACATCGGCGCGAACATGCCGATGACCTCATCCTCTCGCATCCCCAGCCTGTCGGCGGTGCCGCGGCCGATACAAATCTGCGCTGCTTCCGGCCATTCATTCAACTTGGCGAGGCTGTTGGTCCCGCTTGAGGCGGTGATCAGGGATACCTCGTCAAACCGGAATTGCCGCTCCGTGATCTGATCACGGCGGTCACCGTATTCGAGAGTCCCTTCCAGATCGGACCAACTCAGCCATCCTTCCGGCGGCGCCGGCGTGACGCTGACGCGCAGAACCGGCGCGGACCGGCCGGCAACCGCCTCGTTCAGCCAAGTTTTTTGGTCATCGTTCATGGAGTCGAGCGAGACGAAGACAGCGCTCGGGTCGATCCGCTCGCAGGTGTAGTCCAGCTCTCGCCGACGCCACTGCATCGGCGCGAAACAGCCCAAGATGCCGGCCTTCTTGAACGCAATCCGCAGCACCATTTCGCGGGTCGACGACGGGATCTGTGCGAGAGCCCGTCCGTCACGGGGGATGCCGCGAGCGATCAGATTGGCGGCGATCCGGTCGGTGGCCTCGTCGAGCTGCCGCCAAGTGATCTCGGTCTCCCAGTCACGGCAGGCAATCTTGTCGGGAAAATCCCGCGCGTAGGCGGCGTACCGATCGACCATGGTCTCCCGGGACCAATGGCCAGCCGCGAGGTAAGCCTCGACTTTCTCCTGATCGATACGGGTTGGCTTCATGCTTAACCTTTAACTCATCGGCCCTTGTATTCGGGGGAACGCTTTTCGGCAAAAGCTTTCAAGCCTTCACGGCCATCCTCGGTGCCCATGCAAATGGCATAGAGCTTGCGTTCATAGTCGATGCCGGTCAGGAGATCCGTCTCCGTCGATCGCAGCACGGCATCGCGTCCGGCGACGAACGCCATCGGCGCCTGGGATCCCAATTCGCGCGCCAGTTCCTTAGCCCGCGGCAACAGGTCGGCGTGCGGCACGACCTCGGTAACCAAGCCGATGGACGCCGCGGTCCGAGCGTCAATGCGCTGCCCGGTCAGCACCATCTGCATGGCCCAGCCGAGACCAACAAACCGGTAGAGGCGTTGCGTCCCCCCGCTTCCCGGGATTTGGCCCAACGTGATCTCCGGTTGGCCGAGCAGAGCATCGTCACTGGAAATACGAACCGTGCACCCCATGGCGAACTCGAGGCCAGCACCAAAACAATAACCATTGATCGCGGCGACGCTTGGCTTGCCGAGGCGTTCGATCGTGGTCGGTAGATCTTTTCTGAGCGTCGCCGAAGGACCCATTTCCGATACTAGCGTACGCTGCTCGAGCTCTGGAATATTGGCGCCTGCGCTGAACGACTTGTCGCCGTGTCCGGTGAACACGATGGCCTTGACCGCGCCGTCGGTTTCCGCGCGACGGGCACAATCCATCAGGTCGACCCGCATCTGGTGACTCAGGGCATTGTGCCGCTCGGGCCAGTGCAGCGTGACGATCAGCAAGTCACCATCCATTTCGGTCAGCACGTTTTCGTATTCCATCGGAGGCCAATCCTCTTTCTTCGTCTGCGCGATAACGCCTGCCACGGCAGTGCAAGGTGAACGCCAGGCATTTCAGCGTTTCTTGAAACCGAGAGACCTCGGACGCCGGAGGAAGACCGGTGGCGCCTCGATCGGAACCGTCGGCGACCAAGCTCCACCCGCTCCCTCGTATTCCTTGTCCGTGGCAACTTCCGGCATGTCCGCTCGGCAGAAGAGAGCTGCAGAGGCGTATCGAACCGAGGCACCCATAACAATCTCGACGCAAAACCTCAATCCGGCCAGATCGGAAAATCGGGTGACGTGCGGGGACCTGAGGAGCTAACTTCCAAGGATGTTCGAGTGGGCTTACCTCGCCCTCCGACTCATTGCTCTAGAATTCCGGCACAAGGAGTGTGTCATGCGCCCGTTCGACGGCATCCGCATCGTTGACCTCACCCAGATCCTCGCCGGCCCCTACTGCACCTACCAGCTTGGTCTGCTCGGAGCAGAAGTGATCAAGATCGAGCTGCCGGGCCAGGGCGACTGGATCCGCGTTACGGGCCTTGATCCGGAACTTCGCAAGGCGCGCATGGGAACGCATTTCCTGTCCCAGAATGCCGGAAAGAGATCGGTTACCGTCAATATGAAAGACGAGCGCGGTCGCGACATCGTCAGGAAGCTGGTCGAGACCGGTGACGTGTTCGTCGAAAACTTCCGCCCCGGCGCGGTCGAGCGGCTCGGTCTTTCCTACGAGGAGGTGAGTGCCATAAAGCCGGACATTATTTATTGCTCGCTGTCCGCTTACGGCCAGGACGGCCCCTGGTCCCATCGCAAAGGTTACGATCACGTTCTGCAGGGCACGACGGGGATCATGAGCCTGACGGGCACGCCGGAAACGGGTCCGATCAAGGCGGGCCTGCCGTTCATCGACTTCGCCACGGGGCTCAACGGTGCATTCGCCATTTCCGCCGCGCTATTCGAGCGACAGAAGACCGGCGAAGGCAAACGCATCGACATCGCCATGCTCGATTCCACGCTATTGCTGATGTCGAACATCGTCGCCGACTATCTGATCACGGGAATCGTACCGGAGCTCGTCGGCAATGAGCCTCAGAGCCGCAGTCCCACGGCAGGCGTCTTCGATGCGAGGGACCGGCGAATCCTGATCGCGGCCAATTCCGACGTGCAATACCGCGGCCTGATGACGGCCCTCGGGCTTGAAGATCTGATCGACGATCCCCGGTTCGCCGATCACCAGTCGCGCCTCGCCAACAAGCCCGAACTCCGCCGGGTCGTCAACGACGCGCTGAAAACCAAGTCCGGCGAAGAATGGGAAGAGATCCTGGACAGCATGGACGTCCCGGCCGGGCTGATCCGCAACGTCGCCGAAGTGATGGCGGAGGATGGCCAGGCCATGTCGCGGGGAATCTCACAGGAGATGGTTCTGCCCGGTCACAACCGCAAAATCGGTGTGCCGACGGCGGGCTTCAAGGTGGACGGCGATGTCATCAGGGCCGACGGGCCACCGCCCGAGATCGGCGCCGATACCGAAGCGGTGCTTGCCGAAATCGGTTATAGCGACACCGAGATTGCGGAGTTTCGAAAAGCGGACGTCGTCTGAGGTCGTCGCTATGGCGGTTCAAGTCAAAACTGGAACCGCTCCAACACTCCAGCGCCGAATTGCACGCCCGTTACGCCATGACACGCCTGATTTCCTGGAACATCCGCCACGGCGGCGGAGCTCGTATCGAGGCGATCGCCGAAGCGATCTCGGACCATGATCCCGACATCGCGGTGCTTTCGGAATTCCGGCACAACCGGTTCGGTGCCCACCTGCACGAGCACCTTGCCGACATGGGCCTCGTTCACCGCCGGTCGGGACGCGCGGCACCACCAGCCAACACGGTCTCCGTCGCCTCTCGGTATCCCCTGACGCCGCTTCCCCGGACCAGACACTTGGGGCAATGGTCTCATCGGGTAGTCGCGGCACACTGCAGGGATTTTCGAATCGTCGGGCTCCATCTACCCAATCTCAAAGCGAAGCTCCCGCTGCTCGAATACCTGGTTTCCTTGCCACGCACCTACCTCAAGGAACCATCACTGCTGGTGGGTGATCTCAACTCCGGCAAACAGGGGATCGATGGTCCCGACACGTTCGTATTTTTCGAGGGCGCGTATCTCGAGAAGCTAGAGTCCCAAGGCTGGACGGACGGGTTTCGCCATTTCCACGGGCTCAAACAGGACTTCACCTGGTACAGCCACCGGCAGAACGGCTACCGGCTGGATTACGCGATATCGTCACCCCCGATGACCAGCCGCCTTCGTGGCGCCTGGCACTCCCATCCGGAACGCGAGGCTGGCTTATCGGATCATTCAATCCTGATCGTCGACTTCGACTAGCGGACTCCGCACTAAATCATCATCATGCCGCCGTTCACATCCAGCACTTGCCCGGTGACCCAATTGGACTGTGGCGAGGCGAGGAATACGATCGCCTGTGCGATATCGGCGGGCATGCCGTAGCGGCCCAAGGGTACGATGGTCGACGGATCCGGCGGGCTGCCGTCGTTCACGACATCGCCCCACATCGTCCCCGTGATGGGGCCGGGCGCCACCGCGTTGGCGTAGATGCCGTCGTTCGCACTGTTGCGGGCGATGTTCTTGATTAGGGCATGGACCGCGCCTTTCGACGCCGCATAGGCGACGCCAGTGGCAGCTCCGCCGAACCTGCCCGCGGTCGAGCCGACGGCAACGATCTTGCCATAGCTCCGCTCTTTCATAATCGGCACGACGGAACGGGCCACATTCATGACCCCGTACACGTTGACACCCATCACCTAGTCCCATTCCTCGTCCGTCACCGTGTCAACACGGGCGAGCGTGGCGATGCCAGCGGCCAAAACGGCGATGTCGATACGTCCGCGCTCGGACATCACATCGGCCACCAGCGACTCGGCGGCAGACTTCGACGTAACATCGAGTTGTTTGTAGGCGATCGAATCATCCGCCACGAACGCATCACTCAAGTCGTGAATGTCGGTCCCCACGACAGCGGCGCCGCAGTCAGCCAACGCCCTGGCCGTTACCTGACCGATGTCTCCGGTTGCTCCGGTGACGATGGCGACTTGTCCGGTGAGATCCGGTGGGCCACTGTTGGGCATGACCATGAACGGTGTGTCCTTCTCTTTGTTCCGACTTAACCTCAAAAACTCTTCAACGTGACGCCGCCGTCGACGACGATCTCCGCACCCGTGACGTACCGCGCCTCGTCTGAGGCAAGGTAAAGAGCCGCGTAGGCCACATCCCAAGCATCTCCCATTTTGCCGGCCGGACACATGGCATCGCGGTCGGCGATCGCCTTCGCTACGTCACCGTCGTAGGCTTGGCCGGCGACGCGAGCCTCGACCAAGGGTGTGTGCATGAGCCCGGGGACCACGCAATTCGATCGCACGCCCTTGCCTGCATACTGGAATGCGACGGCGTTGCTGAACTGAATGAGGCCGGCCTTGGATGCCTGATAAGCGCAGAGCCGCCGGCCGATATTGGTCCGGCTCGCGATGGACGAGATGTTGACGATCGCGCCACTGCCCTGCTTTTCCATGATGGGCAGCACATATTTGCAGGCCAGAAAGGCAGTCTTCAGATTGAAGTCGATCTGGAAGTCCCAATCCTCCTCGGAGAGTTCCGCCGGCCCTCCGGGAATCGATCCCCCGCAGTTGTTGTGAAGGATGTCGATGCGCCCGTATTCCCCCATGCAGGCGTTCACCATGGCTTCGACTTGGTCGGCTTTCATGGCGTCGCCAGTATGCGTCGCGCAGACGCCACCCTCGTTCTCGATGATCCTCTTGGTCTCGGTGACGGCGGCCTCATCGATGTCCACCGCGAAGACCTTGGCGCCCTCGCGCGCATAGAGCACGGCAGCCGCTTTGCCGTTGCCATAGCCCTCGCCAACCGAGCCCGCACCGACCACCAGCGCGACCTTGCCTTCAATGCGTCCCGTCATCAGAGTATCCTCCCTTGCATACCGCTGCCGGAGCGCCAGCCCCGTACCCGTCCAAGAGCGTTCGAAGCTTGCGGATTTTCCCGGTGCGATACCGAACGGCATCCGACCGGACTGTAACACCGGTGTTCGGGAGCGGAGAAAGCCCGTGCGGACACGACTCGAGCCGGCGCTCACCTCGTGGGCTGCTGTCGGATCAGGCGTCATTCGTCTCCAGTGCGATCGTCGACGCCCGTTCCGGACGCTGAAGAACTACCGGGCTTTGCCCCCGCCGGGCACGTATGAAACACTGCGACAGTACAGGACGGACTTCGGGGGCCTGATCCGCTCTCAGGGGGAGGAATATGGAGCTTCATATCTCACCGAGTTCGCCTTACGTGCGCAAGGTTCGCGTCTCGGTTCGCGAACTTGGTCTGGAGGACCAAGTCGAGGAGGTGATCACCATTCCATGGGACGAGGACGCCGATGTGGCCATGCAAAATCCCACGGGCAAAGTTCCCGCGTTGATCACCGACGATGGCGACAGCCTGTTCGATTCACCTGTCATCTGCGAATACCTCGATTCCCTCAGCGACCGGGTGTCATTGTTCCCGTCGGCCGGTCCTGCACGATGGGCGGCCTTGCGCCGGCAGGCGCTGGCAGACGCCATGCTGGACGCGATGATCGCGCGGCGCGTCGAGGGCAACCGTCCCGGCGACGCCGATTCGAAATACTGGATCAATCGGCATTGGTCGGCCGTGCAACGGTGCATCGATGAAATGGAACGCACCCTGCCTGACAGCGACAAGCCCATCGACATTGGCGACATTGCAATCGCCGTGGCGCTCGCTCAAGTCCTGTATCGCTTCGGCGATCAGGATTGGCGGCCGAGCCGGCCCAAGCTCGTGTCTTGGTTCGAGGAGATCGCGCAGCGCCCTTCACTCGGTAAGACCTATCCGGTTGACCACGAACGCTCCCGCTAGTCGTCCGAGAATCGAGCTGCGCAAGCGTGCCGGAGCACCTAGATAGGGCAGACAGCGTCGTTGTGGGCGCCGGGGTCATCGGCCTCGCCGTGGCCCGGCGGCTCGCCATGTCCGGTCGCGAAGTCATCGTCCTCGAACAGGAAGACCTGATCGGCACGCACTCGTCATCCCGCAGCAACGAGGTCTCGCACGCCGGCCTCTACTACCGGCCCGACGGACCTCAGGCGATCCTCTGCGTGGCCGGACATCGCTTGCTCGAACCTTACTGCGCCGAACACGGGATTCCGTACAAAGTGGTGGGAAAGCTCGTCGTGGCCAACGGCGAGGATGACCTTGAGTGGTTGAAAGGCATCTACGAGAATGCCCAGATCTGTGGCGCACGGGGTCTGGATTGGCTCGGCGGCAACGCGGCGCGCAATCTCGAACCCGAACTTCGATGTGACGCGGCAATCCATTCGACCCTGACGGGGATCGTCGACACGCATGCTCTGATGCTCGCCTATCAAGGCGAGGCGGAAGCGCATGGTGCCTCGATCGCTTTCCAGAGCCGGCTACTCGGCGCCCGTGTGGCGAATAATGGATTCGCCCTCGAGATCGCAACAAAGGACGGCACGCATCACCTCGGTTGTAACACGCTCATCAACGCGGCGGGGCTCTGGGCCGTTCCCGTCGCGCGCGCCATCGAAGGCACGCCTCAGGACGACATCCCGCACGTCCATTACGCCAAGGGAGCCTTCTTCTCGCTTGCGGTCAAGTCGCCCTTCCGCCATCTCGTGGTGCCGGCCCAGCGTTGGATCCGCATGGGCGGGATCTACACGCTCGACATGGCCATGCGAGCCCGTTTCGGACCCGAAGAAGAGTGGATCGAAGAGGTGAACTACGATATCGATGCCGCGCGCTCCTCGACGGCCTATGAAGCGGTGAGGCGCTACTGGCCCGGCCTCGAAGACGGTATGCTACAGCCCGCCTATACGGGCATACGCCCGCGCCTGAATGGCCCAGGAGAACCCATGGCCGACTGGATCATGCACGGTCCCGCCGAACACGGCGTGCCCGGCCTCGTAAACCTATACGGCATCGAGAGCCCGGGTATCACATCTTCGCTGCCGATCGCAGAAATGATCACAGCCATGGCGGACGGACTCCCGTTCGGACAGGCGCTGGGCGCGCAGCGCGCGACCAACTAATCATCGTTCGCAACCCGCAACCAATAATGGAGAGCAAACCCATGGCCCAAGTTGCAGTTCTCGCCCAGGTCGACATCGATCCCGTCCACAAAGAGGCGTTCGACGCCCGCGCCCGTCGTCACTCGGCCGATTCCCAGGCCAACGAGGAAGGCTGCCTGATGTTTCAGGTGAATACCGTGGAAGACAACCCCAATCGTTACGTCATGTACGAGGTCTACGTCGGCAAGGATGCCATCGAGACCCACATGAACTCCGATCACATGAAGTCCTTCCGTTCGGATACGGCCGACATGGTGAAGGACCGCGTGATCACCATTCTGAACGTGGTCACGGAAATTTAGCGAACACGAGCGCGGACCCCGGCCAGAGGAGATCTGCCATAACCAAGCAGCTGCTTCATCTGGTGATCGGCGGCGAATTGACGGATCCTGGCGGAACAGAGTTCGCCGACCTGGACAAGGTCGAGATCGTGGGACTTTATCCGAACTATCAGACGGCCTATGACGCCTGGCGGGCCGTGGCGATGGCGACGATGGACGATGCAAGTATTCGGTATTTCATCGTCCACGTGCACCGTCTCCTGGATCCCGGGGCGGTCGAGGAACACGGCGACCACGACTGAGGCCCGGAATCAGCCCAATGCACCAAGTGCACTTTTACTGCTGGCACTTCATGGCTTATCCGTACCTGCCGGCGGACTTCGACGACAAGTACGAGTCAGGCTGGGTGACGGTTCCTAATTCGCTCTGGGACCATGAGCGGGCCGACACCCTCTATCAGGGGTACATCGACCAGCTCGTCTACGCCGAAGAGCTGGGCTTCGACGGCCTTGTGCTCAACGAGCATCACCAGAACATCTATGGGTTGATGCCGTCCCCCAACTTGATCGCTGCGGCACTGACCCAGCGGACCGAGCGGGCGAAGCTAGTGATCCTGGGGAACATCCTGCCGCTGCATCTCAACCCCCTGCGCGTGGCGGAGGAATACGCCATGCTCGACAACATGTCGGACGGCCGCCTCATCGCCGGCTTCGCCATCGGCGGCGGACCCGAAGCGTTCAACTACGATGTGCCCCAGCCCCAGGCCCGCAGGCAATTCTGGGAGGCGGTGGATCTGGTTGCCCGTTCCTGGGTAGAGGACGGCCCCTTTCGCCATGAAGGGCGCTATTACCCATTGCGCTATGTCAACCTGTGGCCACGCCCGCGACAGAAGCCGCACCCACCCATCTGGATTCCCGGTGCGCTCAGCCTCGAGACCATGGATGAGGTGGCAAAACGTGGCTACGACTTCTTCCTGTCATCCCGGCGCCACGATACCGCGACTCAAATGGCGGTCGAACGATTCGCCGACCGCGTGGAAGCCCACGGCGGCGCCTTCCACCCCTATCGGATGGGGATCCTGCTCTCAGTCTACGTCGGCGAGAGCGACGAGCAGGCACGCGCGGAGTCCCGGGAGGGCGTCTGGTATTTCCTGCGAAATTGCGTGAAAGGACATCTCAGGAGCCGCGGCCGTAACCTCACCTTTGGTCCCGGCGTGCCGTCCGCGTCGGTGACTTCGTGGGAGACCTACCTTGAGCGGGCCGACCCCACGACCAACAATTTCGGCGACGTGGAAACGTGGGAGGAACTCGACAGCTGGAGCTCGGTCATCGTCGGATCGCCCGAGACCGTGCGCAATCGGCTCTGGCGGATGATCGAGTCATTCAAGCTCGGCACTATTCTGATCCAGTTCCATTTCGGAAACCTTCCCGACGATCTGACGCGCAAGAGCATGAAGTTGTTCGCGACCGAGGTCGCACCGAAGTTACGGTCGGACTCGGGGGCGTTGTTTGCCGAAGAATTCCCTGCCCTCGGCGAGATGCTGACGCGGCCCGGAGCGGCGGCGTGAGCATTCGCACTGTGGACGTCCGTGGCCGTGCCGTCGAGCTTATCGAGGCAGGCACGGGGGACGCCCTCGTCTACCTGCACGATATCGCCGACATTCATGCGGCTCGGCCCGGTTTGCTGCCCTTCCACGAGGCGCTGGCGAATGAATTCCATGTCATCGCGCCGGCCCATCCGGGGTGCGCGGGCAGCGACGAGAACGACGACATCGAGGAGATCGAAGACGTCGTATTCCATCTCCTGGAGGTCCTTGACGCCCTCCCGTTCGAGACCTTTGCGCTTGTTGGCGCCGGCGTCGGGGGCTGGATCGCTGCCGAATTCTCGGTCCGCTATCCTGACCGCGTCTCCCGCCTCGCTCTTCTCGGAGCTACGGGCCTCCATGTGCCGGATCAGCCGATCGGCGACATCTTCATGGCGGTCCAGTCGACGGATGGCGGAATGTATCCCGATTTCCGAAGAATGCTGTTTGCCGCCGAAGATCAAGCCGAAGCCCTCGCCATGTTCCCCGACGGCCTCGGCGAGATCGGGAACGAGATGCTGCGCTACAGGATGTTCCGCTTTTTGTCGCGCGTTGGCTTCCGACCGCCGTATCTCTACAACCGGACCCTGCGGGACCGTCTCTACCGCTACGACCGGCCGGCGCTGATCATCTGGGGCAGCGAAGACCAGTTCGTACCCGGCACTCACGCGGACGCCTACGTCGAAGGCCTGGGCCATGCCCGGCTCGAAATGCTGGAGGGAGCCGGTCACAGCACGTGGATCGAACGGCCCGGCGACGTCGCCGCTCTCGTGAGTGAATTCCTCAAGTCCTGATCATCTCTCTGGTCGAATGAGGCGCTTTCCCTACCTGGACAGCAAATCGGCGGTTTCAAGCGAGTCTGAACAGGAAGGCGGTTCCCATCACAAATTGCTGCCCAGACTTGCGCCGCCGCAGACGAACAAGGTCTGACCGGAGATATAGGCCGATTCTTCCGACATGAAGAACGCCACCGCGTGAGCAACTTCCTCTGGCTTTCCGATTCGGCCCATGGGCACGCGCCGCAACAGGTCGCGGCGCTGGGGGCTGTCGGGCGGGTTGTTCTCGAGCAACATGCCGGTTTCGATGGGTCCGGGCGCGACCACGTTGGCGGTGATGCCGAAGGATGCCAGGTCCAGGGTCCACTCGCGGGCGAAATTGACGAGACCAGCCTTGGTGGCCCCGTAGGTGGTGCGCCGCGGAACCAAGCCCAAAGCATGCTCGCTGGCGATGTTGACGATACGGCCGAATTCCTGGCGCTTCATCGAAGGGATGTACGCTTGGGTCACCTGCAACGCTGTCGTCAGGTTCAGTTGCATCACGAGGTCGTACTCATCAAGGGTAATGTCGTCGACTGCCTGCGGATGTGAGCGCCCCACGTTGTTGACGACGCCATTGACTTCGTGGACGGCGGCAATCGCGTTCATTGCGCCGGCGACGGCGTTCCGGTCACTCAGATCGACGGTGTGAAATATGCCGGGAAATCCGTTTTCCGGTTCGGTTCGAGCCAACCCGATAATCGTGTGGCCCTCCCGGGCAAGCCGCCGCGCGGTGGCGTGGCCGATTCCTTTGCTTGCGCCGGTGATGACGGTGACACGCTCCCGTCCTGACATCGCAGCCCTTCCCGTAGTGCGCCTTGCGATCCCGTGGAACCCTTACACGGTGCCAAACGCCACGTGCAAGGTACGCCCGCTTGGCAGATCCGCAACACGGCTCCTACAATCCGGTTCCGGTGATCCACCGCATGCGGGTGGATCGCGAAGCTCATCGAGGGGAGGCGCAGAGAATGAAGAAGAAGTCGGTCGGCAATATCGAGATCGCGCGCGTTGTAGAGCTTGAGGGTACCGAATTCCGCTATCAGGGGCTGTTCCCCGATCTTTCCCAGGAAGACTTCGACGCCCATCGCGATTGGCTCGATCCACACTTCTTCGATTACGGCATCGGCCAGGTCAGGTTCAGCTTCCACGCCTTCGTCCTGAAGACCGAACACCACACCATCGTGGTCGATACCTGCATCGGCAACTACAAGAGCCGAGAGGCTCGACCCATCTTCAACATGCGAAAGGACGACCGCTTTCTCAGGGAACTGGCCGAGGCGGAGGTCGATCCGAATGAGGTCGACTACGTCATGTGCACGCACCTGCACGGCGATCACGTGGGCTGGAACACCAAGCTCGAGAATGGCGAATGGGTCCCGACCTTTCCCAACGCCAAGTACCTCTTCTCGGAAAAGGACCTGGAATGGTTCTCCGCCATTCCGGAAGACGACGGCAATCACTGGCAGGGATATCGCGATTCAGTGCTGCCGGTGATCGAAGCCGGCAATGCCGTGGAGGTGACGAGCGACTATGCTCTGGATGACTCGATCTGGCTCGAGCCCTCGGAGGGGCATACCCCCGGCCACTGCTCGGTACGCCTCAAGTCGAACGATACCGAAGCGGTCTTGACGGGTGATCTGATACACCACCCCATCCAATGCGCGATGCCCCACGTCAACAGCGCTGCCTGTATCGATCCTCCCAAGTCGGCGGCGACACGGCAGGAGTTCATGGAGCGCTACGCAGACACTGATATCAAGGTGTTTCCGGCTCACTTCGCCGCCCCGACCGCAGGTTTTGTGACGGGGGCTGCGCACGGCTACCGCTGGAAGCCCGATCTGTGAGCGGACCGGAGATCCGCTGCCTGCTAATTCAAGCCGACCGCGGCCGAAAGAGTTGGACCGATTTCGTCGTTGATAACCAGGTCGGCGAAAACATCGAGATCTGTCGGATCGCGGTTGAGTATGACCAGGGTTGATCCGTTGTCCTTGGCCATGACGGGGAATCCGGCGGCTGGATAGACCACGAGCGAGGATCCGACGGCGAGGAAAAGATCGCATTCCAGGGCCACCTCCTGCGCTCGCCGCATGGCTTCCACCGGCATCGCCTGCCCGAACGAGATCGTGGCTTGCTTGACGATCCCACCGCAGACCGTGCATGTCGGCAGCGTCTCGTCGATCTCGAATGTCGCTTTGATGGCATCCAGCCCGTACCGCGTATCGCAGTCGAGGCAGGTGGCGTAGGTGCTGTTGCCGTGCAGTTCGATGACCTGCTCATCGGGAACGCCCGATTTCTGATGCAGGCCGTCGACATTCTGGGTGATGACGGCGGTTGCGAGGCCGCGACGAACGAGCGCGGCCACGGCGAGATGACCACGGTTGGGCTCCGCCGTTTTCATCGTCTTGTCCACCTCGATTTTGCGGCGCCAATTTTCGCGGCGCATCTCCTCCGAGGCTAGAAACTCTCCGAACTCGATCGGCTTGTTTTGGGTCCAAAGCCCTCCGGGGCTGCGGAAATCGGGAATCCCGGACTCGGTACTGATCCCCGCCCCGGTGAAGAAGACGATACGGCGTGCCTCGAGCACGAGACCACGCAGCCGATCGGCAGCCTGTTGACCTGACGCCACTGAGTCCCTCCCATGAGATGTGATCCAGACTTCCCCAGCGGACCCGCATGGTCAAGCCGGCAACGGCGCCCACCTCGCCAACAACTGCATGCCCCTCGCCGATATTCCGCTCATCCCGATCGTCTCCACCGTCGCGATGACGCCCGAGGGAGACGATCTCGGGAGACCTCGTCCCGACCTTGCGCGACGGCGAGAAAGCGATGGCCGGACGCGCGTCTCTGATCGAGACCATGCCGCCCTTCTCATAATGAAAACCCGTTCGGGTAACCGGTATCAGCGGTATGGATCGCTCTTGACGAGGTAGCCCCCCACGTATGACGCGACCGCGTCCTCGAGCGGGCGGAATTCGTGTCCGCATCCGGCCGCACGGAGCTTCTCCATGCGGGCCTCGGTGAAATACTGATACTTGTCGCGGATTTCCTCGGGCGTATCGATGAATTCGATCCGAGGCGCCACGTCCATCGCGGCGTACACGGCCCGCGCCAGATTGGAGAAAGTTCTCGCCGTTCCCGTACCGAGATTGAACAGGCCGGAAACGTCGGGGTGGTCGTAGATCCACATCATCACGTCCACGCAATCATCGACCGATATGAAATCGCGCATCTGGCCGCCATCCTCGTATCCCGGGTTGTGCGACCGGAACAGACGGACCGCGTCTCCCGAAGCAATCTGTTCGTAAAGCTGGTGCGCGACGCTGCGCATGGGTCCCTTGTGATACTCATTGGGACCAAACACGTTGAAGAACTTCAGGCCGACCCATTGGGGCGGTCTCGGCTGTCTCTCGGCGGACAACCGGGCGATGCGACGGTCGAGCAGGTGCTTGCTCCAGCCGTACAGGTTGAGCGGCCGAAGCTTACACAGGCCGTCAACCGAACCGTCGTCGCCAAAACCAGCGCTGCCGTCCCCGTACGTTGCCGCGGACGAGGCATAGATGAAGCGCGCGTCGGCGATCGCGCACCATTCCCAGAGCTTGAGAGAGAATTCGACGTTGTTGGCGATGACGAGGTCGGCGTCCGTCGCGGTGGTCGACGAAATGGCTCCCATGTGAAAGACGGCATCGATGGCGCCGTGCTGCCCCTCCAGGAAATCGAACAGAGATTCCGGCGGCAGAATGTCCATCAGGTCACGCTTGGCGATGTTACGCCACTTGTCGCCCTTGCCCAGGCTGTCGCAAACCACGATCTCGGTTTCTCCCCGCGCCTCAAGCGCGGCGACGATATTCGAACCGATGAAGCCGGCCCCACCGGTGACGATGATCACGGATTTCTTCCGGCGCGCCGGTCAATCCGATAAATCGTGCCGGTCGTGCTGTGACCTTCGGCGAGTTCGGCCAGAACGACGCGGCCGCCGTATGATTTCACAAGGTCGCCGCCAACGACGCCATCCTCGGCATAGTCTGCACCCTTGACGAGGACATCCGGCCTGATGGCTTCGATCAATGACATCGGCGTGTCCTCGCCGAACTCGACGACCAGATCGACGGTGGAGAGACTCGCGAGAACGGAGGCGCGGGTCGCCGCCGGCTGGACGGGCCGATCGTCGCCCTTAAGACGGCTTACGGAGGCATCCGAGTTCAGTCCCACGATCAAGGCATCCCCGGCCGCGCGAGCCTGTTCGAGGAGGGAGACGTGTCCCGGGTGTAAGAGGTCGAAACAGCCATTCGTGAATACCACTCGCTTTTCGCGACGGCGCCACTGGGCAATCCGGTCAAGTGCCGAATGGAGTGACACGATCTTGTCCCGCGAGTCCCGGGAGGCGGCGGTCTGAAGACTGGCCGCGATCTCGTGGGCATCAACCGTCGCCGTTCCTACCTTTCCGACCACGACCCCGGCGGACACGTTCGCGAGGGATGCGGCCTCTTCGAGTCCATGCCCGGCGGCGAGGGCCGTCGCGACGGTCGCGATTGCGGTGTCGCCCGCGCCCGAGACGTCGAAAACCTCTCGCGCCCGGGTGCGAAGGTGCAGCGGCTCCTCGCCCGCAACGACCAATGTCATGCCTTGGGCACCGCGCGTCACCAGGACGGCACCGACACCGGACTCCGCAACAGCCCTGTCGGCCGCAGTTGCCGCGCTCCGGTCGTCCTCGACCGCCATTCCGGTGGCTCGGGACAGTTCGTCCCGGTTGGGACTCACCAGGAACGCCCCCTTGTACCGCGTGAAGTCCGAGCTTTTCGGATCGACGACGACCGGCACGTCCGCGGACGCCGCCGCCGAGATGATCTTTACGATGACCGCATCGGTCAGAACGCCCTTGGCGTAGTCAGACAACACCGCGACGTCCGCCCGCGGCAGTTCGGCGCGAGCCCGCTCCACGACTTGCGACAGGATGTCTACCGGCGCTGCGATCTTGCCCTCGACGTCGGCGCGGAGGAGCTGCTGGCCGGACGCCAAGTACCGAGTCTTCACCGTCGTCGGCGTGCTCGGACAGATCACGGGGTGGAGTGCCAGGCCCTCTTCGTCCGCCAGCAATTCCGTCACGCGCGCGCCAGCCGTATCGTCACCGATCAGTCCCACCAGAACGACCTGCCCCCCCAGGCTCACAATGTTCCGCGCCACATTGCCGGCGCCGCCGGGCATCTCTGCCTCGTGGTCGATGCGCATCACGGGAATCGGCGCTTCCGGCGAAATGCGGTTGACCGTGCCCGTGACATAGCGATCCAGCATCAGATCGCCGACGACGAGGACCCGGCCCTTGTCGAGCGTCGGCAGCATTTCGAGAAGACGAGAGGGATCAGGCACGTTGACGGTCAGGTCTGAATGAATGCGTGCTCGCTGTCGTGGAGGACGACACAGGTGAGGGTATCCGACATCCACGCTCCCGTATCGATACCGATGCGGTTCGAGCGAACCTGAATCTCCTTGAAGGGTGTATGCCCGTGCACGACCACCTTGCCCAAATCATCCTCGCAATCGAGGAACCCCTCCCGGATCCACAGCAGGTCCTGCCGTTCTTGCTTCTCCAAGGGAACGTTGGGCCGAATTCCGGCATGTACGAAAACGTAATCGCCCTCGACATGCATCAGAGGAAGGTTGCGCAGGAAGTCGAGGTGGCGTTCGGGAAGGCTCTCGAGAAATCGGTCCCGCAGCCACTCCCATCCGCCGGCGTGGAATTCGAGGTCTCCCACGTCGATTCCGTAGTTGCGTAGCGTCGTGTCGCCCCCATTGAAGATCCAAACGTTGCCGCGTCCCGGATTGTCCAGAAACTCCAACAGGAACGCCTCATGGTTGCCAAGGATGCTGATAGTTTCGAAGCCGGGAATGGGGTCTTCGATCAGACAGTCGAGAACGTCGCGGCTGTGACCGCCACGGTCCACGTAGTCGCCGAGGTAGACGACGACGTACGAGTCGGCCTGGACCTCTTCCGCATCGGCACGAATCCGGGCATTGAGGCGCCGGAGGAGGTCGATACGTCCGTGGACATCTCCGACCGCGTATACGCGTCGACCGGGGGGCACGCTCCCATTGAGGCGGACTGGGCTTTCCATCACGCTGCGTTGGAGACCGTTGCACGTTCCACCATTGCCGCAAGACATTAGCACCGGGCGAAACAGCAAAAAACCGTCGCTAGGGGACCTGCACGCGTCCAGTCGTGGATTTCCTCCGCGCCACTGGTGATGGAGGCGCAAAGACCCCATATTGGGGCCACATGTCCGAGCCGGCCATCGAAGTCAGAGATCTGGCAAAGCACTTCGGTCCCATCGTCGCCGTCGACGATGTCGATTTCAGTGTGCCGACCGGCAGCACGACAGCGCTGCTCGGAGGCAACGGCGCGGGCAAGACGACCACGATCTCCATGCTCTTGGGCCTCTTACTCCCCACCACGGGGTCCGTTACCGTACTCGGCGAAGACATGCTGCGGCACCGTTATCGGGTTCTGCCCCGAATGAATTTCTCCTCGCCTTACGTCGATCTGCCAAGGCGCCTGACCACGGCGGAGAACCTGAGGGTCTATGCCCAGCTCTATGGATTGCCCGATATCGGACGGCGCTTGCGCGACGTCTCCGACGCCTTCGTCCTCGGCGACATCATGAACCGGCAAGTCGCCAGCCTTTCCGCGGGACAGAAGACTCGTGTGGCCTTGGCGAAAGCCCTGATCAACGCTCCCGACCTGTTGCTGCTCGACGAACCGACGGCGTCGCTTGACCCCGATACGGCGGACTGGGTGCGCGGCTATCTCAAGGATTACCAAACCGAAACGGACGCGACGATCTTGCTGGCCTCTCACAATATGAGCGAGGTGGAGCACATGTGTGACGACGTGATCATGATGCACGCCGGCCGAATCGTGGATCGTGGCGCACCCACCGAACTCATCGATCGCTACGGCCGCACCAATCTCGAAGAAGTCTTCCTGGACATCGCCCGGAGACGAAGCCAGGACGGCGACTGGAACAAGGCGGCACAATGAGCGACGCACCGACCCCGACCGACGGCGGCCCGGGCTCTGCAATGGTGCGACGCAATCCTCCGTTCTCGCCTCGGCGCGTCGGGGCCATGGTGCTCCGTTACATCTATCTGATCCGCGGTTCCTGGCCACGAATCGTCGAAATGGCTTATTGGCCCACGGTGCAGATGATCCTATGGGGTTTCATCACACTGTTCCTGATCGGGCATTCGAGTTTCATCGCGCAGGCTTTCGGCATCCTCCTGTCCGGTGTGTTGCTGTGGGACGTGCTGTTCCGGGGACAGCTGGGCGTTGCCATGTCCTTCCTCGAGGAGATGTGGTCGCGCAATCTCGGACATCTGTTTGTCAGCCCCCTGCGGCCTTACGAAATGTTGGTGAGCCTCATGGTGGTCAGCCTGGTCCGCACGCTGATCGGCCTGATTCCGGCATCATTGCTGGCGTTGATGTTCTTCGGATTCTCCCTGTACTCCCTCGGAGTTCCCCTGATCGGGTTCTTCTTGAACCTGATCGTCATGGGATGGTCGATGGGGTTCATGGTCTCGGGTCTGGTGCTGCGGGTCGGTCTCGGAGCCGAAAGCCTGGTCTGGGCCGCGATCTTTGCCGTCGCGCCGCTCTGCGGGATCTATTATCCCATCTCGGTGTTGCCAGACTGGCTGCAGTGTGTTGCGTTCTTCCTGCCCGCGAGTCACGTATTCGAAGGAATGCGGGCGATCCTCGTCGACGATGTCTTCCGATCCGACCTGATGATCAACGCGATTCTGCTGAACGTCGCTTACCTGGGGGTTGGCATGGCGGTATTCCTGGCCTTCTTCAGATCGGCCCGCATCAACGGCGTGATCTTGCAAGTCGGAGAATGATGGCGCCCCATAGTGCAGCCGGACCGAGACGGATAGAACGATCTGAAATCGTGATGTTGTCCTGCCCCACGACACCCCAACCCGAATGACGGATATCACGCGATGGTGGTGGGTGCGACATGCACCCGTCGTTGGATTTGACGGTCGCTTCTACGGCGGCGCGGACGTGGACTGTGACGTGTCCGACATGGTTTCCTTTGAGAATCTGGCGGCCTGGCTTCCCATGGATGCCGTTTGGCTGACCTCCCATCTGAAGCGCTCACGTGAAACCGCAGATGCCCTGGTTCAAGCTGGCTTGGCCCCCTTGGAACGCCTGGAAGAGCCGGATATCGGGGAACAACGGTACGGCGATTGGGAGGGCATCGCCTATGCGGAATTGGCCGAACGCCAGCTTGAGGCCGCCAATGGGGGCCCTTGGCACAAGTTCTGGCTGGCGCCCGCCGATCACCGGGCGCCCGGCGGCGGGGAGAGCTTCATCGACGTGATCGACCGCGTCTCCGGGGTCATGCGCCGCATCACCGAAACCTATCCGGGATGCGACATCGTGGCCGTCAGCCATGGTGGCACGATCCGTGCGGCACTCGCCCACACCTTGGAAATCGATCCGGACAAGGCGCTTTGCATCTCCGTCGAGAACCTGTCGACGACGCGCATGGACCACATCGGAGGTCCCGGGATCGGAGGCGATTGGCGTGTGGTTTTCGTTAATGTTCGGCCCAAACGCCGAACGGATGGACTCTAGGAAATCATCATGACACGAACCCTGTTACTCCTTGGCATCCTGGCACTCACCATACCGGCGCTGGCGAACCCACTTCGCGCTGGCGAACAGCAGGACCTTGTAGACAAAGCCCGGATCACTGTGGAGTCGTTTGCCCGCGACCCGGATGTGGCTCCCATGCGGTCTCTTCTCAAACGGGCGCGCGGCGTGTTGATCGTCCCTCAATGGCTGAAAGCCGGGTTCATCATCGGCGGGGCGGGCGGCTCGGGCGTGTTGCTCGCGAGGAACGGCGATTGGTCGGGACCTGCGTTCGTGGACATGGCCGCGGGCAGCATCGGTCTGCAAATCGGGGCGCAGGCGGCGGAAGTCATCCTCCTGTTGATGACGGAACGCGCGGTCGATGCGATGCTGCACAACAAGGTCAAGATCGGCGCCGACTTATCTGCCGCGGCCGGTCCCGTGGGCAAGGGCATCGAGGCTGCGACCACGACGAACCTGCGGGACGACGTGTATGCCTACTCGCGGGCCAAGGGCCTGTTCGTGGGCCTCTCCCTCGAGGGGGCCGCGATCAAGACCAAGGCCAAATGGAATAGCGCCTACTACGGGGAATCGGTCACGGCACGACAGATCGTGCTCGAACGCGTGGTCACCGGAGAGAATGCCGATTCGTTGAAGGAGGCGTTGATGGCGGCGGCGCGCTGAGACGCGTCGCCATCTGGCCAAGGTTTGCCAAACGGGCGGACACGGCCGGGAATCAAGCCTATATATAGGGAACGGAAATTGCCGAAGCCCCGAAAGGAAGCTTGTTGCTCGATTCCGCATTCAGGCGAACACTCGTACTTGTTTGCGCCGGTGCCGCCACCGTCCTGATGGTATTGGCCGGCTGGTATTGGGCGGAGAACGACGGCATGCTCGGGGGGCCTAAGACAACGGGCCGGACGTTGATCGGTGGTCCCTTCACGCTCACGGACCATGGGGGAAATACCGTAACCGAAGCAGACTTCCTCGGACGCCATACGCTCGTCTACTTCGGCTACACGTTCTGCCCCGACGTCTGCCCGATGGAACTACAGTCCATCACGGAGGCGCTGGAGCGGCTGGGGCCGAAGGCGGACGACGTCGTGCCGCTGTTCATCACCGTGGACCCGGAGCGCGACACGGTGGCCGTGATGGCGGATTACGCCCAGAACTTTCATCCGAACCTGCGGGCCCTCACGGGAACGCCAGAGGAGATACGTGTCACGACACGCGCTTACAGGGTCTATTTCAAGAAGGCCGACGGTCCGGAGGAAGGCGATGACTATCTCATGGATCATACGTCGCTGATCTACTTCATGGGGCCTGACGGTAGCTACGTCACACATTTCACGTTCGGTACGCCCCCGAACGAGATCGCCACACGGCTTTCGGAACTTTTGGGTTGAAGGGTACGCGGTGGCCAGAACCGACGATCCAGCGGTGGAGGCGAACGCGGAACTCCCGTTCTGGCGACGAAAACCGCTTGGCGAAATGTCTAGCGAAGAATGGGAATCGCTATGCGATGGCTGCGGCAAGTGCTGCCTCAACAAGCTGGAATGGGTGGACACGGGAGAGGTGGAGTACACGGACGTGGCCTGCCGTCTGCTCGATCTCCAGACATGCCGCTGCCGGGACTACGTCAATCGGACTAGGCGCGTGCCCGACTGCCTGGTGTTGTCGCCGAGGGTGGTTGGCGCGCTCACGTGGTTGCCGTCTTCCTGTGCGTACCGGCTGATCTCGGAGGGGCGTGATCTCCACTGGTGGCACCCGTTGATCTCGGGTGACCCCGAAACCGTTCATCTCGCTGGCATTTCGGTCCGGGACAAGGCAATCTCCGAGGATGAACCGCACGATCTCGATGCTCGGACCGTCACCTGGCCCGAATAGAGGTATCGTGAGGTCGCGTGGCAGGAGCGCGACGGACTCTGGCAGTAAGTAAAGTGTGACGACGATGACCGGTTCCAATATCACGCGGGGTGTCCTTGCCGCCGCGTTGACACCCCTTACGCCAGACCTGGCACCCGATCTGCCATCCATGATTTCGCATTTTCAGTGGCTGCTCGACCGCGGATGCGACGGTCTGGGCGTTTTGGGAACCACGGGCGAGGCCAACTCATTCAGTGTCGCGGAACGCCTCGCGATAATCGATGCGTTGGGAGAAAGCGGCTTGCCGAAGGACCAGTTGATGATCGGGACCGGGACATGCGCCGAGCCGGATACGTTGGAGCTCACGCATGCCGCCCTCGCCGCGGGCATCAGGTCTGTGCTGATGCTGCCGCCGTTTTACTACAAGGGCATTACCGATCAGGGTCTGGCCGCGGCTTTCGCGCGGGTGATCGACCGCGCGGGAGACGGCGACCTGCGCGTGATTCTGTATCATTTTCCCAAGATGACCGGCGTGCCGATCACCCAGGGCGCCATCGAACTCCTGCGTCGGGACTATCCGGACATCGTCGTCGGTCTCAAGGACAGCTCCGGTGACCTCGGCAATATGACGTCCTTGCTGGAGGCCTTTCCTGGTTTCGGCGTTTACGCGGGAACGGAGCGATACCTGCTGCCGGTCTTGCAGGCCGGCGGGCCCGGCTGCATCTCGGCGACAGCCAATGTGACTAGCTTGATGGCTTCCGATGTATTCCGCGCCCACGAGGAGTCTGACAACGACGCGGGCGACCTGCAAGAGCGACTCACGGCGGTGCGGCAGGTGTTCGACGGCCTTCCGCTCGTCGCTGCCCTCAAGGAGGCGATGACGACGATCACGGGCCGGCGAGGCTGGCAGGCCATTCGCCCGCCACTGACGGTGCTCGCCTCTGCTCAGAAGCGAGAACTCCAAGAGGCCCTGCATGCCGAAGGGTTCAACCTCAAGGCCGCGGCCTGAGGGTCGGTTCCCCACGACGCGCCCATGGGATCATGAGTCGTGGCGCTCAACTCAATGTCGATGGCACCGTCATCGATCTGGACGTTCGCCGAAGTCCACGAGCACGCCGAATTCAGCTGAAAGTCGACCCGAGGTTGGGAGCTCAACTCATCATCCCGCGAGGTGTCTCCCAACGGGAGGCCTTGTCGTTCGCTGCCGAGAAAGCGGTATGGCTGCGGGATCGGCTGGCCCGTCTGCCGCCTCGGATACCGTTCCGTGACGGCGCGATCGTTCCGGTTCTCGGGCAATCACACCGTATTCGACAGACCACCGCGACCGATCTCTTCCAGACCGAGGTACGGCGAGAGGCCGGCGAACTGCTTGCCGCCTGTCATCCGGACGACGTATCGGTCCGCGTGGGGGAATGGTTTCGTGACAATGCTTATGACATCCTCGCGCGCCGGGCCACGGCGGCAGCGGACCGCATCGGCGCCGAGGTCACCCGTGTCAGCGTACGGGATCCGCGTACCCGATGGGGGAGCTGTTCGGAATCCGGCACGCTGTCGTTTTCCTGGCGTCTATTCATGGCGCCCGAATGGGTCATGGACTACGTGGTCGCCCACGAGGTCGCCCATCTCCGCGAGATGAACCACAGTCAGGCGTTCTGGCGCCTGGTCGGACACCTGGTTGATCGAATCGACGACGCCCGATCCTGGCTTCATCGATCGGGACCCCACCTCCATCGCTACGGTTAGCACCATCGCTTGGCGTCGCATCGGGTTCGGCCGATTCCGCCGCCCTCACGGTTTGCAACCCTTGACTATGCGCCCTGACTCGCCTGCGTTTCTGGTACTCCTCGCCATGCTGGTGGCGATCGGACCGCTCTCGACGGATCTCTACCTCCCGTCCTTGCCGTTGCTGGTCGAGGAATTCGAGGCGACGACCTCGGAGGTTCAGCTGACCCTGAGCGTATTCTTGTTCGGTTTCGCCGTCTCCCAGCTGATCTACGGTCCCCTCTCGGATCGATTCGGGCGAAAACCCGTGTTGATCGCCGGCCTCTGGATTTTCGTGATCGCCAGCGCCACATGCGCCGTGGCGACGACCATCGAGCTGCTCATCGCCCTGAGGCTGCTGCAGGCCATCGGGGCGTGCAGCGCGGGCGTCGTATCTCGCGCGATCGTGCGCGATCTCTTCGAACGACGGCAGGCTGCGCGCATACTGGCTTATTCCGGCGCGCTGATGGGACTGGCGCCCGCGGTCGCGCCGCTCGCCGGTGCCTACATCCTGGTCTGGATCGGTTGGGAAGCGAACTTTTTCGCTGTCGCCCTGTGGGGTGCCGCGTTGATCGTGATCGTTTCGGTATCGCTCGCCGAGTCGAATGCCACGCCCGATCCACTCGCTCTGACGCCCACTCGATTGTTCGGCAATCTCCACCGCCTGTTCAAAAGTCGGGTTTATCTGGGTTACGCGCTCACCAACAGCGCCGCTTTTTCGGGATTGTTCGCCTTCATATCTGGCTCATCATTCGTCCTGATTGACGTTCTGGACATTCCGCCGGTCGAATTCGGCTACTACTTCGCCCTAGGCGTGTTCGGCTACATGCTGGGTGCCGTGGTTTCCGGACGGCTCGGCGGACGCGTCAACGTGGACAGGCTGATGCGTACGGCAGCAACCCTGATGGCGCTATCGGGTAGCACAATGGCTGTGATGGCTTTGATCGGACTCGAGAACGTGTGGGTCATGGTCGTACCGATGATCTTCTACATGGCTGGCTTTGGCACGATCATGCCCCAGTCCACCGCCAGCGCCCTCATCCCGTTTCCGGATATCGCGGGACTTGCCTCGTCAACGTTGGGGTTCTTGCAAATGACCGTGGGCTCCCTAGTGGGCGTCGCAGTGGGAATTTTCCATGACGGCACGCCGGTGCCTCTCGCCCTGATCATCGGGGGAACGGGTCTCGGGACCCTTGCAGCACATATTCGCGTTGGACGTCTGGTGGCTCAGGAACGGCCGGAGTCCTAGAATCTTGAGCCCAAGCTACGGTTTCGCGTGTTCGGCTCAAATATCGAGGTTGGCAACTTTGAGTGCGTTTTGCTCGATGAACTCCCGGCGCGGCTCCACGGCGTCGCCCATGAGTTCTCCGAACAGATCGTTGGCCTCGTCGGCGTGCTCCACCTTGACCTGCAACAAGGTGCGGCAGTTGGAATCGAGCGTCGTTTCCCACAGCTGATCAGGATTCATCTCGCCCAGACCCTTGTAGCGCTGAATGGACAGCCCCTTGCGGCCCAATGCCACGACTGTTTCTAACAGCTTGGTCGGTGATGCGATCTCGAACGTTTCGTCGTTCCGGCGAAGTTCCCCATGGAGGGCATAGATTTCCCACAGCTCATTCCGCATCTCGTGCATCTGGCGGGCCTCGGAAGACGCGATCAGCCGACCATCGACATCGTGGACCTCTTGTACGCCGCGCACTTCCCTTGAGAACCGCAGCCCGCCATCGCTGGTCGGCTCGCCCGTCCATTCCCGCTCATACTCTGCAGAATAGGCGTTGAGCCGCCGTGCGATGTATTCCGCCGCCTGCATAGCCTGTTCCGGATCCGACAGCACCTGGGGGTTGAGGGCTTGCGCGATGGCTACCTGTTCGACGATCCAACTCGGATAGCGGCGGCCTACGGAATCGAGCAACCGACGACACACTCGTGCGCGTTCCACGAGGCGTCGCAGGTCATCGCCGGCGCGCTCCACCCCCTGATGGTCCGCGAACACCGCGCCTTCCAAGCCGCTGTCGATGAGGAAGTCCTCGAATGCCTTCTCATCCTTCAGATAGCGCTCCGAGCGTCCCCGGCTCACCTTATAGAGGGGCGGCTGGGCGATATAGAGGTAGCCGGCCTCGATGATCGGCGCCATGTGACGATAGAAGAAGGTGAGTAGGAGCGTGCGAATGTGGGCTCCGTCGACATCCGCATCCGTCATGATGATGATGCGGTGATAGCGGAGCTTGGACACATCGAACTCATCGTGGATGCCTGTCCCCATGGCCGTGATCAGGGTGCCGATCTCGGCCGAGGACAACATCTTGTCAATGCGGGCACGCTCGACGTTGAGAATCTTGCCCCTCAAGGGCAAAACCGCTTGAGTCGCTCGGTCGCGCCCCTGCTTGGCGGAGCCGCCCGCCGAATCGCCCTCGACGAGAAACAATTCCGCCTTCGAAGGATCACGTTCCTGGCAGTCGGCAAGTTTGCCGGGCAAGCTGGAGATATCGAGAGCGCCCTTGCGCCGCGTAATCTCTCGTGCTTTGCGTGCCGCCTCGCGCGCCGTTGCCGCCTCGACCACCTTCGAAATGACGATGCGCGCTTCGTTCGGGTGTTCCTCGAACCACTGGTTCAGCCGTTCCCCGAGAAAGCCTTCGACGGCGGGGCGCACCTCGGAAGACACGAGCTTGTCCTTGGTCTGTGAGGAAAATTTGGGATCCGGCACTTTTACCGACAACACGCAGGTCAGACCTTCGCGCACATCATCGCCGGTCAGCGTTATTTTTTCCTTCTTCAGGATCCCACTCGCCGAGGCGTGCGTATTCACCGCTCTGGTCAAAGCCGCTCGAAACCCGGCGAGATGGGTTCCACCGTCACGTTGAGGGATATTGTTGGTAAAGCAAAGGACGTTCTCGTGATAGCTGTCGTTCCACTGCAACGATGACTCGATGACGACGTTATCGCGTTCGCCGGAAATGGCAATGGGATCGCCATGCTGTCCGGCCTTGTTCCGGTCGAGGTACCTGACGAAAGCCTTGACACCACCGTCATACGAAAGTTCCTTGCGATGCAGTTCCACGCCCCGTGCGTCTTCGAGAACGATATCAACGCCGGAATTCAGGAACGCGAGTTCCCTCAGCCGGTGTTCGAGGCGCGCGAAATCGAACTCGACGTTCGTGAACGTCTTGGTCGAGGGAACAAAGGTGATTTCGGTCCCAATGCGGTCCTCCGCATCGCCGACAACGGCCAGTCCAGCTTCCGGCGCCCCGTCGGTGAACCGCATGAAGTGTTCCTTGCCATCCCGCCAAATGCGCATCTCCAGCGTCTGGGACAACGCATTTACGACCGATACCCCGACGCCGTGCAACCCGCCTGACACCTTGTAGGAGTTTTGGTCGAACTTTCCGCCGGCATGAAGATGGGTCATGATGACTTCCGCAGCGGAAACGCCTTCCTCCTCGTGGATATCGGTGGGCACCCCACGGCCATTATCGGCGACCGTCACCGAACCGTCGGGATTCAGGCAAACCTCAATCTTGTCGCAGAATCCGGCTAGCGCTTCGTCGATGGCGTTGTCGACGACCTCGTACACCATGTGGTGCAAGCCCGAGCCGTCGTCGGTATCGCCAATGTACATGCCTGGCCGCTTGCGCACGGCATCAAGGCCTCGCAACACCTTAATCGACTCGGCGCCGTATTCGTCACTGCCGTTCTCTTCCGCCAGTTCCACCGGTTCATCCATTCAATTCGATTCCGTTGGAGTTATCGGAGCTCACCGAGACCCGACCGCCGTTGACGACGAATCCCTGCGCAGCCGGACCCAGCCCATCGAATAGCGAGCGATCCGTTGCCGTGATCCAGGTCTGGGCGGACCGGTTAATCAGCAGCTCGAACAGCGCCTCCCGCCTCGTCGCGTCCAAATGAGCGGCGATCTCGTCGAACAGTAGAAGCGGCGCTCGTCTCAGCCGGGCCTCCTGCAGCCGTGCATCGGCAAGCACGATCGACACCAAGAGCGCTTTCTGCTCGCCGGTTGAACAGGCTCCGGCAGGCATGTCCTTCTCGGCATGATATACGGCAAAGTCGGTTCGATGAGGGCCCGTGGCTGCACCGCCGGATTGAGCGTCGCGATCGCGCGCCGCCGCGAGCGCTGCCCGGAATCGGACCTCGGCATCGATCGCGGACATGTCGTCGAGCCAGCGCTCTACGTCTCCCTCCGCGACGACCTTGGCCGTGGGAAATGGCGAAACGCCGGCTTCCATGCCGCCTGCCAATCGGGAGACGGCCTCCCGGCGTGCCGCCGCCAAGGCAATGCCGTAGGCGGCCATAGTCTCTTCCAGTGCGCCGAGCCAAGCCGCGTCATTCTGACCATTGCGCAGGAGCTGGGAACGTTCCCGCAGCGCACGATCATAGGCTGATACGCGCGCGGCATGATCCGCGTCGAATCCGTAGACAAGCCGGTCGAGAAATCGCCGTCGGGGCCCTGGTCCCTCAATGAACAACCGATCCATCGGCGGGGTAAGCCAATTCACCGTCAACGTGTGGCCGAGGGTCGCCGTCCCCCGCACCGCCTGTCCATCGATCTTCACGAGGCGGCGTTCCCCACCCTGCTCGTCCGGAGTCATCCCGGTTCCGATCTCGGTCATCCCCTGCGGATGTCGGACTCGCGCGGCCACGGCCCAAACGCCCGTGCCGCTATGGCGCGGGACATCAGTCAATCGAGCGCGGCGCAATCCCCGTCCCGGTGACAGGAAGGATACCGCCTCCAGAATGTTCGTCTTGCCGGCACCGTTGGGACCCGACAAAACCACTACCTTTGCCTCCGTTTCCAGCCGTAGGTGGCGGATGTTGCGAAAGTCCGTCAGATTGAGGCGCGTCACCGCGACGGTCGATGCCTCGGTGGCGGGCCGTTCCGTCCGCTCAGGATCAGGTTCGTTGGATACCGATCCTTGAAGTGGTCGGTCGGATGCCACGGAAGCGATCCCCACCGTCAGGCGCGCCTCACACCCTCATGGGCATCAGGACGTACAGGGCATCGGCATTGCCGCCATCTCGAACCAAGGTAGGCGATACCGCGTCGGCGAGGACGAACTGTGCCGTATCGCCGTCAATCTGGGAGGCGATGTCCAATAGGTATCGGGAGTTGAATCCGATTTCCATGTTGTCTGAGTTGTACTCGACGGCGATTTCCTCGGAAGCGCTGGCATTGTCGGGGCTGCTGGCAGCGATTGTCGCCTTTCCTCCCTCCAGGGACATCTTCACGGCCCGGGATTTCTCGGTAGACACCGTGGAAACGCGATCAATCGCTTCGGCAAACACCTTGGCGTCGACCTCCATGACCTTGTCGTTTCCGTCGGGAATGACCCGCTGGTAGTCAGGAAAGGTACCGTCGATCAACTTGGAGGTCAGAATGGACTCGCCGACTTGAAAGCGAATCTTCGAGTCGGAAAGGGAGATCCCGATATCGAGTCCGCCTTCGTCGATGAGCTTCCTGACCTCTGCAACCGCCTTTCGCGGCACGATGACCCCGGGGATGTCAGAAGCACCCTCGGGCAGCTGCGCGTTGACCTGAGCCAGCCGATGGCCGTCGGTAGCCACGGCCCGCAATACCAGTCGACCGTCAACTTCGGCCTTATGTAGATAGATGCCGTTGAGATAGTACCTGGTCTCTTCCGTCGAAACGGCGAAGCGCGTTTTGTCGATGACATCGATGAGCAGGTCGGCCGGCAGGCTGAAACTGTGAGGGAGCTCCCCTTCCGCGATAACCGGAAAATCCTCTTTCGGTAGGCACGGAAGCATGAAGGACGACCGTCCCGCCACAAGTGACACCCGGGACTCGCCCGCCTCCTCGCCAAACACCAACTCGATCTGGGCACCCTCCGGCAGCTTTCGGACGATATCGTACAAGGTATGCGCGGGCGTCGTCGTCGACCCCGGGGTCGCGATGTCTGCTTCGGCCTGATCGACGATCGCGAGATCGAGATCAGTCGCCGTCAGTCGTAGTTGTCCCCCGTCCGCGTCCACCAGAACGTTGGACAGGATGGGAATGGTGTTACGTTTCTCAACGACGCTCTGCGTATGCGTCAACGCGGTCAGCAAAGCAGCGCGTTCAATGGTCAATTTCATGTCTTATGCGAGTCCAAATGGTGCTCGAATTGGGAGAGATTCCCTAGCCCCGGCACGCGTCGATGCAGGTCGTCATCGAAGATCGTGGACGGTGTGACATTATAGCAGAATCCGCTTGATTCCGCACGATTCTTCAGAGGAATCCAGAGGATGAGGAAACCTCCCAACAAGCGTACCAAAACTGCGGTTTGCGGGGAAAATTCGGGTGATCCGATGATCCAATCCGTTATTCGGCCGGGATCGCCGAACTTTGAACTACGGCGCGGTTGAATCCGGGGTGGATCGGGAACGGAGCGGCTACGCCTCGAGCATGCGGCGGAGGAGATCGATATCCTCGGACAGCGCGCTATCGCTCTGCTTCAACTCGTCAATCTTGCGGACCGCGTGCATGACCGTCGTGTGGTCGCGCCCACCGGAATTTCGACCGCACTCGGGGAGAGCCCGCGACGTCAGCTGCTTCGCCAGATACATGGCGACCTGACGGGGTCGCGCGACGGCGCGGGCACGCCGCGCCGAGTACATATCGGCAAGGCGGATGTTGAAGTGCTCGGCCACCCGCTTTTGAATGTCTTCGATCGTCACGCGCCGATCGTTGGCACGCAGGAGATCGCGCAACACATCCTGCGTCGTCTCGAGGGTGACCGGACGTCCCACCAGATTGGAATAAGCCAACACGCGATTGAGTGCGCCTTCCAGTTCCCGCACGTTGGACGTGATGCGATGCGCCAAGAACTCAAGGATCCTGATCGGTACGTCCTTGGCGCCCGCATGCTCCGCCTTGCTCTGCAATATGCCGAGCCGCAACTCATAGTCTGTGGCATGGATGTCGGCAACGAGCCCCCAGCCCAATCGAGACCTCATGCGTTCTTCGATGCCGTCCAGGTCTGACGGCGACCGGTCCCCGGAAATCACGATCTGACGGTTCTGATCGACCAGCGCATTGAACGTATGAAAGAACTCCTCCTGCGTGGTGTCCTTTCCCGCGATGAACTGGACATCGTCGATCATCAGAATATCCACGGACCGGAACTGCTGTTTGAATGCCATGACGTTCTTGAAACGCAGCGCGCGGATAAACTGATACATGAACTTTTCGGCCGAGAGATAAACGACCTTCCGGTCCGGGAACATGCCGCGGATGTGCCACGCGATGGAGTGCATCAAGTGTGTCTTGCCGAGACCGACGCCGCCGTAGAGAAATAGGGGATTGAAAGGCACGGCCGCAGCGTTGCCGACTCTTTGCGCAGCGGCGAATGCCAGTTCATTCGGTCTACCCACGACGAAATTTTCGAAGGTGAATCGCGGATCGAGAGGCGCGCCGATATCGAACTCTCGCTCGCCGGGCCGCCCGTCACCCGCCTGATCATTCCGCTCGCTCGACCCGCCGACCTCTTCAGAACCGCCGGCAGACCGCGCCGATGGTTTAGCCGGCGGATTGACCAGCACGTTGACGGTATGCGCCGATGGATTCTCGTCGCTCCACAACGAACGCAGCCGATCCGAGTAATGAGACACGACCCAATCCCGCATGAAGCGGGTCGGCACGGCGAGGACGACCTCGCCGTCCCGCATCCGCAGCAGCGACAGCGGCTTCAGCCAGCTGTTGAATGCGGCCTCACCAACTTCCGACTTCAGCCGTGCACGTACACGGCTCCATTGACTCTCGAATTCCTGAGACATTTCAGACGGGTTGTTCATCGACCTAGCTCTGTATCCAGGGAAGGCCTGCGGCCTTCCAGCCGCCAGTGGTACCGCGGTGTTGACTCGCATCCTTGTCACCCTCGAAACCTTCCGCCACGTTGTAACAGCGGGAGAACCCCTCGGCGGTCATGGCCAAAGCCGCGGCACGCGACCGCGCTCCGCTTCGGCATATGAAGAGGTTAGCGGCGTCGAGCGAAAGCCCTGCGCGGTGTAGCATTTCAATGAATTCAGCGTTGATCGCCATGTCGGGAAAGCGCTGCCAGGAAACCAGCAAGGGGTGCTTTCCAAGCCCTGTAAGGTCGGGAACACCTACGTATGACCACTCGGCATCTGTCCGAACGTCAATCAGCGTAGCGTCCGGCTCATCCCTGAGGACGGCCCAAGCCTCCTCGACCGGAATATCACCGGCAAAGGATGCTCCGTGCGGCTGCCCCCCTGCCCCCTGCATCAATCCAACACCTCCAAACATCCAACGCGGACTCTGAAAAAGAAACAATCGTGTAGGACCCGCGCCACCTGCGAGCCCCGAGACCTAATCCCAATGCCGAGCCGAATACTTTATTTGTTTTGATGAATAGCTGAAATACACGTCAGGCACACCTCAATACTCGGACAATACAAAACATTGACCGCTCAGAACGGATGAATTTTTGCCGACGACTTACTATTGAGTGGCGCCCCGTCCGACCCTGAGAGTAATTCCATTGAAACAGAGAGGCAATAGCGGCACACCGACTCGATCAAAAAAATGCATCCACGTCGGTCTCGGTTTGTCCTCCGCTACCATATCTAGGCGTGGTCTCCCGGATGTGACGAGGATACTTCCGTAGCCGATGTCGAAGCGCATGCCGTCGGTCGCAGGAGCCCACCCGGAGGCGAATTCGTCGGCTCGCGCCTAGAATCAAAAACGCCCCGCGAGGGGACGTGACATTGGTGCGGTGAGGAGATGGACCGTCGAAACGCTCAGGCGTTCATCGCCTTCACACGTGCGGACAATCGGGAAATCTTCCGGGAGCCCGTATTTTTCTTGATGATCCCCGCCTTCACACCGCGCATGACTTCCGGCTCCGCAGCCCGCAACGCCGCCCGTGCGGCCTCTTGATCGCCCCCTGAAATAGCTTCCTCGACCTTTCGCAAATGAGTACGGACGCGGCTACGGCGAGCCATGTTGATCGCTTGACGGCGACCGTTTCTGCGGATGCGCTTCCTGGCCGATTTATGATGCGCCATCGTGCCTCCTCGTGGCCCCTTGCGGACCGGAACGCGGCTTATATCGCCAGGTGTAAACGAGGTCAACCGTTCCAACCCCCGGGCAAACTTCTATCTCTGTTTGAATTCAGGTTTACGCTTCTCGACGAAGGCCATCATCCCCTCCTTTTGATCGTCGGTGGCGAATGCCGAATGAAACAGCCGCCGCTCAAATCGAATTCCCTCGGCCAGGGTGGTCTCAAAGGCGCGACCCACGGACTCCTTTGCCATCATGACACTAGGCAACGAGTATGCGGCAATCTCATCGGCAACTTTCAAGGCCTCTTCCAACAGGGTTTCGGTCGGCACGATTCGGCTGACAAGGCCCGCGCGCTCGGCTTCCTCTGCATCCATCATGCGTCCGGTCAATACCAGATCCATTGCCTTCGCCTTGCCGACGGCTTTCGGCAGACGTTGAGTCCCTCCGGAACCCGGCAGGATCCCAAGCTTTATTTCCGGTTGTCCGAATTTCGCGTTGTCCGCCGCGACAAGAATGTCGCACATCATTGCCAGTTCGCACCCGCCCCCTAGGGCAAACCCCGCGACGGCCGCGATGGTTGGTTTGCGGCACCGAGACACCCTCTCCCAATCGCGGGTGACGAAGTCTTCCTTGTAGGCATCCATGTATGACTTTGACTGCATTTCCTTGATGTCGGCCCCAGCCGCGAAGGCTTTCTCGTTGCCAGTGACGACGATGACATGGATCGCGGGGTCGTCCTCGAACGACTCCACCGCTCGAGAAAGTTCCTTCATCAGCGGCGTACTCAACGCGTTCAGGGCGTCCGGACGATTGAGTGTGATCACACCCACGGCCTCGCGGGCCTCGACGAGAATGTTCTCGAACGTCATGATGCAGCCTTCCTGTTCAGTCACGTCCAACCTGTTAATTCGGTGCGATCGTAAACCTGATCTCCGTCATTCCGCCGACAGTCTCGAGGCGATAGCGCAACACCTCCCCTGATCGCACGAACTCGGCGACCCCCTCCCGATGCCATCCAAGTTCGGGCAAGGTCGACTCGTAGTACGCAACGACCGCGCCACGGAGCACGGTACCCGCGGCCACGACCTCAACGATACGTCCTTCGGGTTTGTCGAACACCATACCCTCATCCGCGATCTCGAGAAGCCCGGACATGAGGGGCAAATCCTCCACAGTCGAGAAAAAGGCCGCTTGGGCAAGGAGCCCGCTCATGGCCCCGCCGGCAATGAACGTGCCCAGGGTCAGGCCAACCAACCAGCCCCTCAAACACCGCTTAGTGATCTTCCTCACCTGAACGAGCACCTTGTGCGTTAACGCTGCCGCGTCGGACAATAAAACGTCGAGCGGCCCGATTGCACGAGCCGCTTAATCCCCGATTCGCAATCACAATTCGGACAAGGCTCGCCTTCACGGCCATAGACCGCCCAATGATGCTGGAAATATCCGAGCTCACCCGACGTCTGGGCGTAGTCTCGCAGACTGGAGCCCCCGGCCGAAATCGCCTTTTCGAGAACGGACTTCACCGCCAGTGCCAAGCGCTCGGCACGACGGCCCGAAACCGAGGTCGCCAATCGACGTGGAGATATTCGCGCGTGATACAGGGCTTCGCAGGCATAGATGTTGCCCACCCCTGCCATCACGCTCTGGTCCAAGAGAGCCCCTTTGATCGGCATGCGGCGTCCTTTCAACACGCGGCTCAGGTAAGCGCCATCAAAGCTCGTAGACAGGGGCTCCAGGCCCAATCCCGCGAGGAGAGGATGTGCATCCAGCTCGGTCTCCCTTGCCAACGTCATCAGACCGAATCGGCGCACGTCGTGCATCACGACATGGGTTCCGTCGTCCGTGCCGATCAACACGTGATCGTGCGGGCCCAAATCTGGCGGCCCCTCCGAAATCAACAGGCGGCCGGACATTCCGAGGTGGCAGATCAGAACGGATCCGTCATCCAGGTGCATCAGGATGTACTTGGCTCGCCGGTCGATGGAGCGGACGTTCCTTCCCATCAATCTCGGCACGAAATCATTCGGAAACGGGATACGCAGGTCAGGGCGCCGAACCTTCACGCGGTCGATTCGCTTGTCCACGAGTTTGGCGCGGAGGCCCCGGCAAACGGTTTCAACTTCGGGAAGCTCGGGCATTCTGATTCGTTGCGGCACTCAGGAACGGAGACTGGCGCAAAGTAGCGTGGTAAATGAGGCTGCGCTATGGTCGCCTGGATGACTCCCAGAGTGGTCGAAAATCCTGCGGATTTCGGGTTTCGAACCGTGAGAATGGCGGACAAGCCACGCTTGGTTCAGGCCATATTCGACGATGTCGCGACTCGCTACGATCTCATGAATGATCTGATGAGTGCGGGAGTTCATCGCCTTTGGAAATCGGCGATGATTGATTGGCTCGCACCCCGGGCACCGGCCCGGTTCCTCGACGTGGCTGGCGGAACCGGTGACGTGGCGTTCAGAATCCTCAATCGCCTGTCTGCGACCGGTCCGAACGCGACGGGCGACGTTACGGTCACCCTTCTGGATGCGAGCGAGGCCATGCTAGAGACGGGCAGGGATCGGGCGATTGACGCCGGGATTCTGCAGGGCCTCCACTGGGTTCGCGGTGACGCGGAGAATCTTCCCGTCGAAGACGTGAGTATCGATTACTACACCATCGCCTTCGGAATCAGGAACGTCGCGAGGGTCGAGCGGGCCCTGGAAGAGGCATACAGGGTCCTCAAACCGGGGGGGCGGTTCCTGTGCCTCGAATTCAGCCAAGTGCTTCTACCGGCGCTCGGCGCTGTCTACGACGCCTATTCATTCCGGGTTCTGCCTGTGCTGGGAGAAATCGTCACCAGTAACCGGGAGGCATATCAATACCTGGCCGAGAGCATTCGCCGCTTCCCCGACCAGCGGAAATTCGCCGCGATGATCGGTGACACGGGCCTGGCCCAGATCAAGGTCCGCAATCTCTCCGGGGGAATTGCAGCGCTTCACTCCGCGTGGCGCATCTGAGGTGATGTCAGCGTGATTCGCGCTGTCCGCAATCTGTTCCGGGTCGTGCGCATTGCAAGGACTCTCTCACGTCACCACGCCCTGTTCCCTCTTGAAACCCTGCATCTGCCGGCGACAGCCATACAGGTCATCGGCTTTCTGGCTGGACGACCCGCGCCGACGCCCGACCTGCGTCCTGGTCAGCGCTTGACAGCGGCCCTGCAGGAACTTGGTCCGAGCTTCGTAAAGTTTGGCCAGTCATTGTCAACGCGAGCTGATCTCGTCGGCGAGGACATCGCTGCCGACCTCGCGGAATTGCAGGACCATTTGCCGCCCTTCCCCACGCCAGAAGCAAGGCAGATCATCGAATCGGAATTCGGTCAGTCGCTCGATGAATTGTTTTCAGAGTTTGGCGAGGAAGCCGTTGCGGCGGCGTCCATCGCGCAGGTCCACTACGCCGTGACCACGGAAGGCCGCCACGTCGCCGTCAAGGTGCTCCGACCCGGCGTAGAGCAGGCGTTCCAGCGAGATCTCGATCTGTTCTATTGGCTCGCCGAGAACATCGAACGCCTGCAGCCGGCTTTCCGTCGGCTGCGGCCGGTCGACATCGTCCGAACGTTCAACGAATCGGTCGATCTTGAAATGGATCTGAGGCTGGAAGCAGCGGCGGCATCCGAACTCCGCGAACACTTCGAGGATGAGCCGACGTACCGCGTCCCGGAGATCGACTGGCAGCGAACCCAACGGCAGGTACTGACCGCCGAACGAATCCACGGCGTGTCGATAGATGATCGCGAAGCGCTGCTGGACGGCGGACACGACCTTGAAGACATCGCCGGCAGGACACTGATCGTCTTCCTAAAGCAAGTATTCCGGGACGGCTTCTTTCATGCGGACATGCATGCCGGCAACCTTTTCGTGGACGAGGACGGAAATATCATCGCCGTCGACTTCGGCATCATGGGCCGCCTCGATCGCGAGACGCGACGGTTCGTTGCCGAACTGCTGCTTGCCTTTCTCGTCGGCGATTACCGTCGTGCTGCGGAGGTGCATTTCGAGGCGGGATACGTGCCGCGCACCAAGTCCGTCGAAGCGTTCGCCCAAGCCTGCCGATCGATCGGCGAGCCGATACTGGGCAAGCCCGTCAATGAGATCTCAGTGGCCCGCCTGTTGGCACAACTGTTCCGGATAACCGAGACCTTCGCGATGCCAACGCAGCCTCAGCTCCTGTTGCTGCAGAAGACCATGATGATGGTCGAAGGCGCCTGTCGCCGGTTGGCACCGGAAGCCAATTTGTGGGAGCTTTCAAAACCCTTCCTCGATGAGTGGGTGCATGACAATCTCAGCGCCGAAACGCGTGTACGGGATACCCTTGAAGAGGCGGCCGCGACCGTCCGCAGGATTCCCGACATGCTGGAGAAAGCCCAAATTGCCGCCGACGTCCTCTCACCGGAGGGAGTCCGCCTGCATCCCGACTCCGAGAGAGCGATAGGTTCTAAATTCAGCGGCCGCCGGAATTTCATACAGTTTGTGTTGATTTTCGCGCTCGTTGTCTTCACGCTGGCTATACTGTTCAAACTCTAACTATAGAGTTGCAAACAATTTTCTTGCTGCAGCCTCATCCGTCGACGGATGCGCCTTCAAATTCGAGTGGCACCGAGACCGAAGACCGGGCGACATCGTTGATCCGATAAGAGCGGAAACATGCTCGACGAGAGACGCATCTTGCTCATCATTTCGGGCGGCATCGCTGCCTATAAATCGCTAGAGTTCATTCGTCGCCTCAAGGACCGCGGATGCCAAGTTCGGTGTATCCTCACGGAGGGTGGGGCACAATTCGTCACGCCACTCTCGGTGGCCGCGCTTTCCGGCGAAAAGACCTATACGGATCTGTTCTCGCTCACCGACGAGGCGGAGATGGGCCACATCCGCCTATCACGCGAAGCGGATCTCGTCGTCGTCGCACCGGCGTCAGCCGACATCCTCGCAAAAATGGCAGGCGGACTGGCCACCGACCTCGCGACGACGGCCCTGCTCGCGACGGACAAGCCGGTGATGGTCGCGCCCGCGATGAACGTTGAAATGTGGGCGCACCCTGCGACCCGACGAAACATCGCTACCTTGCAATCCGATGGGATCCGAATGATCGGACCCGCGGAGGGGGATCTTGCCTGCGGCGAAACCGGGCCCGGGCGTATGGTCGAAGCCGAGGAGTTGGTTCGAGCCGTGGAACGTCACTTCACGCAAGGCGGGCCGGGCGTCCTTGCGGGGCGCCGGGTTTTGGTGACGTCGGGCCCGACTCGCGAAGCGATCGACCCTGTGCGCTACATCTCCAATTTCTCGTCGGGAAAACAGGGACACGCAATCGCAGGCGCGTTGGCAAGCCTGGGAGCGGAGACGACCCTGGTATCCGGACCGACTCATGAGCCGGACCCTACGGGCGTCACGACGTTTCACGTGGAATCCGCGATGGACATGATGGCGGCCTGCGACGACACACTGCCGGTTGACGTGGCGGTCTGCGCCGCCGCCGTATCGGACTGGCGGGTCACCACGCGACGCAACCAGAAGATCAAGAAGGACGGCCAATCAGCGCCGGCCCTCGAACTGACCGAAAATCCCGACATCCTGGCCGCACTTGCCCGACATTCGCGTCACCGTCCGAGCCTTGTCGTGGGCTTCGCGGCCGAAACGGAAAACCTGATCGACAATGCGAGCGCGAAACGACGCAGGAAGGGTTGCGATTGGATCATCGCCAACGATGTTTCAGCGGAGGCCGGGACTTTCGGCGCGTCGGAGAATACCGTCCATCTGATTACCGAGCGTGGCACCGAGGCATGGCCGAAGCTCAGCAAGCTCGACATCGCCAGGCGTCTGGGGGTGGCCATCGCCGAATATCTGGCCCGAGAAAGGTCGGTGGCGTGAACGCCGTCACCGTCCCGATCCACCGGCTTCCCCATGCCCAAGACCTCAAACTCACAAAATACGCGACCCAGGGCTCTGCCGCGCACGAATTGTCCGCGGCCTAGGAGTCTGGCTTCCTCGTTCCCACGGGCGTCCGCATCGCCCTTCCGCCGGGTCTCGAAGCCCAGGTCCGCCCGAGGTCGGGCCTCGCGCTCGATCACGGTCTTACGCTCCTGAACAGTCCCGGCACGATCGACTCGGACTATCTCGGTGAAATCGGGATCATTCTCGCCAACTTGGGCAGCGAACCGGTAACCATTCAACGCGGGGATCGAATTGCTCAGCTCGTTATCGCACGTTATCTGACCATAGAATGGCAAGAGTCGGACAGCCTTGGCGACAGCGACCGGGGTGGCGGAGGATTCGGCTCGACGGGTTCGTCAGGCACTTGAGATCACCATAGCGGGACACGACGTGCCCGAGACGCCATCGGCCGGTTGCCTAGCCCACATCACTTCTCGCAATATGGTCGACGGTTGTCCAACGCGTGGATGATCACAACCGTAACTGAAGAGAATTCCTGCGTGCTGGCGAACACCGGGATGGAATTCACCGAAGAACAGATCGAACGTTACGCCCGCCACATCGTGCTGCGGGAAGTGGGAGGTATTGGACAAGCGAAGCTCCTGAACGCGCGCGTCCTGGTCATCGGCGCCGGCGGTTTGGGCTCTCCCTTGCTGATGTATCTCGCGGCTGCCGGCGTTGGCACGATCGGCGTGGTCGACGACGACACGGTCAGCCTGTCCAACTTGCAGAGGCAGATCGCCCATTCGACGGGACGAATCGGTATTCCAAAAACGGCCAGCGCCAAAAAGACCATTGCCGCGTTGAATCCCGACGTGAACGTCGTGCCTTATGAGACCCGGGCGACTGTCGACAACGTTCTCGATCTGGTCACTGACTACGACGTCATCGCCGACGGCAGCGACAATTTCGACACGCGGTTCCTGGTCAACGACGCCTGTATGTTCGCCCGTAAGACGCTGGTATCGGCATCATTGCTCCGATTTGACGCGCAGCTCTCCACGTTCAAGGCCCATCAGGGCGATGGTCATCCGTGTTATCGCTGCATCTACCGTGAACCACCGCCTCCGGGCCTCATCCCCAGTTGCGCGGAGGGAGGCGTGCTCGGGGCGCTCGCCGGGGCCATGGGTTCGCTCCAGGCAACGGAAGTCGTCAAGGAGCTATTGGGAACGGGAGAGTCCCTGTCCGGCTGGCTGGTCATTTACGATGCACTCGGAACCAACTGGCGCAAGGTGAAGGTTAAACCCGACCCCGACTGCCCGCTCTGTGGCGACTCGCCGACGATCCACGATCTCTCGGTTCATGTCCGATAAGATCCGGTCCAGCCTGAACCCACCGGCGTCGGAACCCGCCGGCCGGCCCCGGAGATTGTCGGTCGTGGTTTATTCGGAAGCGGTCGACAAGGTTCACTACGCCCTTGCCATGGCGAGCGCGGCGGTCGCCATCGACATCCCGGCAAACCTTTTCTTTACCATGGGAGCGGTGCATGCCCTTGTCGGCGAATCCGGAACGCCCGGTTGGGCGACCATGACCGCTGGAGATGGGCGCAGCGGCGCCGAACTCGACGACGATTATCGCGGTCGTGGCGTCGCCACCTTCGAAGAGCTCATCGAGGCATGTTCAGTCCTCGGTGTCCGCCTCATGGTGTGTGAAATGGGTCTCCGAGCGATGGGGCTGACGCGCGAAGATCTTCGTGACGACCTGAATATCGCCGAGGGAGGTCTGGTGACGTTCTTCTCCGATGCTGGAGACAGCCCGATTACCTTTCTTTAGAGCCGTTGTCGGCTGCGTTAGTCAAACTCGCCCGGTATGACCCGATTAGGAGGTGCGTGACCATCGACAAATGTCTTGATGTTGATGATCACGAGTTCGCCCATCTCCATTCGTCCCTCGATGGTCGCGGACGCCATGTGCGGCAACAAGACCACGTTGTCGAGTTCGAGAAGCTTGGGATTGACGGCGGGCTCGTGTTCGAAAACATCTAGCCCGGCGCCTGCGATCTGGCCCGAGCGGAGGGCCCGCGTCAGCGCGTCTTCGTTGATGACCTCGCCACGCGACGTGTTGACGATGTAGGCGCGCGGCTGCATGAGCTTGAGCCGCCGCTCAGACACGAGGTGGAAGGTCGCCGGCGTGTGAGGACAGTTCACGGAGACGATGTCCATCCGGGCAAGCATCTGATCCAGACTTTCCCAGTAGGTCGCCTCCAATTCGTTCTCAATGTCTTCGTGCAGACGATTCCGATTGTGATAGTGGATCGATAGTCCAAACCCCCGGGCCCGACGGGCAACCGCCTGACCTATTCGGCCCATGCCCACGATACCCAGCCGTTTGCCCCATATCCTGTGGCCCAGCATCCAGGTCGGGGACCAACCCTTCCAATCACCGTGTCGGACGGCGCGCTCGCCTTCCGCCAGCCGCCGCGGGACTGCGAGAATCAGCGCCATCGCCATGTCGGCGGTATCTTCAGTGAGAACACCCGGCGTATTGGTAACCGTGATGCCGCGTTGCTCCGCCGCACGCAGATCGACATTGTCAACACCGGTCGAGAAGCTTGCGATCAATCGCAATTTCTCACCCGATTGGTTGAGAACATTGGCGTCCAGCCTATCCGTGACCGTGGGCACCAAGACGTCGGCCCGACCCACGGCGTCGACGAGCTCCTCGCGACTAAAGGGATGGTCATCCAGATTGAGATCAACCTCGAACAACTCCATCATCCGCGTTTCGATCGCGTCGGGGAGTTTTCGCGTGACGACGACGGTCGGGCTGTTTTGGACCATGAAGGACGCGGTGGAGAGGACACAGAGGCCTTTCGGAGAACTCTCTTCTCTCTAGCAAATGTGTCGAGGTCACACAATCAAGGGTGACGAGGCTTCGTGACACACATCGAGAAATCCCTGTGGCTGATCCTGGTCAGCGCGAGCTTGGCTACTCTGGTCGCGCGAAGGCGACGAGCGCGGCGTCCGACCCGGCGCCCGTCGAGATGACGATGAACTGCCGCCCCGATCGCGCGCGGTAGGTCATCGGGTTGGCGTAAGTTCGAAACGGCGTCGCGCCACGCCAGACCTCAACGCCCGTCGCCTTGTCGAATGCATGCAGGTACGGGGCGCCGCCGCCGAGGAACACCAACCCCCCCTTGGTCACCATCGGGCCGGAGTTGCCTCGCGTGCCCAGCCGCTCTGGCAGCTCCACGCCGCGCAGCAGCGGGTGCTCGCGCATCTCGCGACTCCCCTCCCCGAACGGCACCTTCCACACGATCTCGCCCGCATTGAGGTCGATCGCTACCAAGTGCGCGTACGGCGGCTTGATGAGCAGAATCGGGCCGAGCTTGCTCTCGGGCGTCTGCGCGGCGCCCGGCCCGCCGGCCTCTCGGAACATCAGGAGCGTCGCCCCGTAGGGACAGTTGTTGCTGTACGCGACGTCGACCTCCGGATCGTTATCCGCATTCACGCACACTTGGTTCGTGTCGGCGTCTTCCGATGTCCGCACGTACGGGAGCCCGGTTTCGGGGTCGAATGCCGCCCCGCCCCAGTTCGCGCCGCCGCTCGCGCCCGGGCGCTGGAGCGTCCCCTGAAGGCTCGGCGGCGTGAACAGAAGACCGAGCCGGAACTTCCGCATCTCCTCAAGCGCGAGCGCACGGATCTCCGGCGTCAGGTCGTTCGCGTCCTCCAGCGACACCCCCTGGCTGCTGAATGGCGGTGGCCTGGTCGGGAACGGCTGCGTCGGATACAGCACCTCGCCCGGCGCGTCCGTCGTGGTGTCCACCGCAGGCTCCTCGATGGGCCACACCGGCTCGCCCGTCACCCGGTCGAACACATATGTGAAGCCGTGCTTCGACACCTGCGCCACCGCGTCGATCTCGCGTCCATCCACCGTGATCGTCACGAGGTTGGGCGCAGCAGCCAGGTCGTAGTCCCACACCCCGTGGTGTACCGCCTGGAAGTGCCACTGCCGCTCGCCCGTGCGCGCATCCAGGCACACCAGCGCCTCGGCGAAGAAGTTCGCCCCCACCCGGCGGCTACCCCAGTAGTCGCTACTCGGCGTGCTCGTCGGCACGTACATAAACCCGCGCTCGACGTCGAGCGACATCAGCCCCCACACGTTGGCGTGGCCGGTATAGCGCCACGACTCATCCTCCCAGGTGTCCGCGCCGAAGTCGTCGCTCGATTGCGGGATGGTGAAGAAGACCCAGCGGCGCTTGCCCGTGCGGGCGTCGAACGCCTGCACGGTTCCGGGCGGGTCGAACTTTCGTTGTAGCCGGTCGGGTATGTGGCTTCCCACGATCACCAGGTCCTCGAACACCACCGGCGGCGAGGTCTGATCGAACTCGTAGCGGGTCACCGGGCGGCCATGGCCCTCGGTCAGCAGAACGCTCCCGCTCTCGCCGAAGCCCGTGTCCAGCTCACCGGTCGCGGCGTCGATCGCGTACAGCCGATCGCGGCTGTTGAGGAAAATGCGCGCGTCGTCCCCGTCGCTCCAGTAGGCAATGCCCCGGTGCTTGAAGCCGCGCGGCCCCATCCCCTTGAGTCCGCCTTCGTAAGCCTTGGGATCGAATGTCCACAGCTCCACGCCCGTCTCCGCGTCGAGAGGCGCCACGCGCGTGTACATGGTGGAGAGGTAGAGGACGTTGCCGATCATGATCGGCGTTGCCTGGAATGGGCCCGGCCGCGTGCCGTATTCCTCCAGAGGCGTCTCGTTCGGCTCCCATCGCCAGACGATCTCCAGCTCGCCGACATTGGCAGCGGTGATCTCGTCAGCGGCCGAGTACTTGGTGTGCGCCTGGCCGGAGCCGACAAACGGCCATTCGATCATGGCAGCCGGCTCCCGGGCCCTCGCGAACACGGTGGATGCGAGGGCCGCAGCCAGGAGGGCGGCGATCACAACGAATGGTTTCATGGAGGGAACCCGGCTGGGAACTCAAACCTGCTTTTCGCGGCGTATTCTAAGTAGCGAGGATCACGAGGCCCCGTGATTCTGCCATCACCACTCTGAAGGAGTAGCAAATCGGCAGGAGTGAAAGTGCCGTTTCCTTCGAGAAGTCATTGAAGACTACCTTCCTTGTCGCGTCCTGGTGGACCGTGTGGTCGCGCGGGGCGCCCCATCATCGCCGATGGGAGGCCGAGGACCGACGCATGTTCGAAGGCAGCAGTCAAGCGGTCTGCAGTCAGCCGCCCCCCGGCCCGGTCTCGAAACGTCCGGCGAGCAGGTATCGGTAGAGCTTGAGGGCAAGCCGCTCTTCATGCTCCTCCAGCCAGCTCCGGACAGCCGGAGTCAGCCCCATCGCCTCGCAGGGTTCGTCGGCGGTCACGGAGGGTGCTTTCTCGTCCGAAGGGTCGGCCGGCCAGATCGCGTCGCCGGGTCCGTACTGACGGAACCGCGTGCCCGCCGCCCCATGGGCGGAAGCCCGGCCCGATGTCAGCAGTTGCAGGCCTTTGCTCGGCGCACCCGGCCCCGAGAGGGCTTCGCCGGCGGAATACTCGCGGGACTCCAACCAGTCGCGAAGTTCCTTCACCAAGTCCTCAAACTGAACCTGCCGATCCAAGTGGCGTTCGAGGTCGTCGGCGGCGTGCTCCAGCAAGGCCGCGCGCCGGCTGTCCGAGGCGGCCGCATCCGTCCTCCACGCCGCGATGACGATGTCCTCGCCGAGTTCCAGCCCGCGATCCGCATTCTGCTCGAGACGCAACGCCGAGAAGTCCGAGGGGGGAAGGTTGCGCTCCATTCCAGCCCTCAGCTGTTCGGACACTGCGCTCAGGACGACTTGAATGCCGGCCCGGTTCGCCGATTGCAGGAATCTCGCAAGAACGTTCACCGCCGAGAAGTCGAAGCCGGAGACGGCCGAGAAGTCCAGCATCAGGCAGGCGGGACGCGAGGCGCCACCGAGGGACTTCCTGAGATGATCGGCCAGAGGACCGACGCTGCCGAAGAAGATATAACCGCGCAGCCGGTACGCCACCAACCGCTCGCCTTCCTCCAGCAGGATGGCGCGATCCGGAACGGGACGCGACTTGGTGCTCCGGCGCTCGCGCCCGGTGAAACGCGATTCGATGGGGTCCACGCGGCTCAGGCGCACGGCGAAGAACACGAGGGTGGCCAGCATCCCGGCGCCCACCCCCTCGAACAGGCCGAAGGCGATGATGACGACGAAGATCAGCACGATGATGCCGTACTCCAACCACGGCAACCGCCGACGGCTTCTCACGAGCCCTTCGTCCAGCATCCCGAGACCGGCGAAGAACAGAATGCCCCCGACGAGCGAGACCGGCACCAGCTCCAGCATCCCGTCGCCCATGAACAATGCGCACCCGATGACAAGGGCGGCGGCGACACCGGTCAGGCGGGTGGCGGCCCCGAACAGCTTGCTGCGCAGCGAGGCGGGCACGATCAGGCTCGCGACCGTACCGCCGCCCAGGCCAGCGACCACGCTCGCCAGACCGCTCGCCCTGAACTCGCGGTCCCAGTCCAGATCCTGGTTCGCCGCCATCTCGAGGCCCGCGATGTTCATGATCACGACGATAAGCGCGACCAGCACCAGCGTCAGCATGCTCGGGACCTGTGTGGCCATCGCAGTCCAATCCACATTCACCAGGTCGGCAGGCTGCAACGACGGCCACAGGCTGCCTTCCGAGGTGCTCTTCAGCAACAGCCCCGCCGTCCGCGCCTCGTGACCTGAGATGTCGAGGGAGGCGAGGGCCAGATAGTAGGCACCGACGAAGAGCGCGACGCTCACCGGCAGAATGAGCGGGTTGCCCCAGCGCTTCATTGCGGCGTAGAGCGCAATTCCGTAGACCGCGCCCGGGATCCACCTCCAGAGCACCGAGGGCTCCGCAAGCGCCGGTATCGCACGCCAGTCCGGATCTGCTCCCATCAGGGACATTGCTGCGAGACATACGGCACCCCCGATCCCGGACACGAACCCCGCAGCGACCGGGTAAGGAATGAAGCGCACTAGGTTGGCGAGACGGAAACGCCCGATCATGAGACAGAACAGGCCGGTGGCGACCGCGCCGATCATGAGTGCGCCTGAGGTAGTGACGAACAGCGCGTCGCCTTCGGCGTCCATGGTGGAGCCGATCAGGGCCATCACGATCACCAGGGCGGGAGACAGCCCTGCGATCGCCCCGCGAAAGCCGCCCGCAAGCGCGATGACAAGGCAGGCGGCGAAGTTTCCGAACAGCACCAAGCCGACGCCCTGGGAGGAATAGGGCGCCAACGCGCCGGAGAATATGAAGCTCCCGAAGGCCACTTGGGCGACGAGCAGCCCGAGGCCGGAGGTGAACCCGGCCGACAACGCCGGAACCGTCTTCGCCGACAGGATGTCCGCGCGAAGCTCGGACGCGAGTTCCCGGAGTGAAGACGTCACACGAATGACCTATTGCGAGTTCGGAGAGCCTCGGTAGCCGAACGGACTACGGGTAGTGTACGCAATCGAGGGCTGCTCGCCCGCATTTCTTTCCAGGCCTGAACCGGTCATTCTCGGCACGTTCGCTGTGCCATGGCACGGCAATCCGTCACGAGCTCGACCAGAGAAGCCTCGGCGGAACCAAAACGGAGTAATCCATATACCTTGGCGGTCGTGCTCGGGGTCTGGCTTGTAATGCCGCTCAAGCTCCTTCAGGCGCCTGGCCACGGCCACTAACTGCCTCGCCCGCCGCCGGCTATGCTCGAGCGGCCGGCGGAGCTGGGGCGGGAGATCCGTCCGGCTCAGTGCCTTTTTCGTCCACGCCAGATTCTTTTCCACGAGCTCGAGCCTGCATGATTGGGAAACTGGCGATGCCTCCCCCTCGGCCGACGGGGCGCGGGCCTTCGAGGCCAAGAAGGCCCGGAGCGAGGAGGAAGCGCTGGCATCGCTCGAAGCATACCGCCCCGGCCGGTATGGGTGGCGGTCGGGACGCGGCCCGCTTGTGCGACCCGAGTCCCGTAGCCGGATGGGCGGCCTATTGAGAGATCACGGCTAGGCAGAAATCATTTCGGTAGTCGGGAAGAACACGCGCCGTACATCTTCCAGCCGCCAGCAGAAGACCTGAGTTTGTCTACATGTTTGATGAGTTGACCAAGATCGCTGCATACGCGCTTCTCACAAACGGTTCTGCAGCCCTCGTCGGCGGTTCGGCGAAGATGAACGCATGAAGCATGATGGAGGATGTTGTCGCCGCTGCTGCGGCCTCCGAAATGATTGAACACGAAGCCCCACGGATTCCTCGAAAGCCATCTCTCGTACCCAATCTCGTCGTTGCTAAACGTTATGATCATCTCACCTTGTTCTCTCATGATGCCCAATAGGGTAGTTCCGTCCGCACGATGAAGACGATACTGGTTGCCGTTGCCGCCGCGCCGCTGGTGGCGGCCGGCGGCGCTGTGACCCTTCGACTCGGGATTCGCATAGAGTGTGCATGCCTCCGGCCCTATTCGCGCGTAACTTCCGCTCTTCTGAGATGTCACATGCGGGCGGGCGGGTACGCGTAGTTGCGGCTCCCCATTGAGCAATGGCGCAGGTTCGTGCAGGTTTTCTGATCCTCTGCTTCCTGATGGGAACGGCGCTGCCGACACTTGTGGCAGCCCAAACCGATGTGCCTCGATTCGCATCGTTGCGGTCGGAACGCGTCAACGTCCGCTCGGGTCCAGGCGTGCGGTATCCGATCTCCTGGGTCTTCATGCGACGAGGCCTGCCCATCAAAATCACCGCCGAGTTCGAGTTCTGGCGGAAAATTCGAGACCGCGACGGCAGCGAAGGTTGGATACATCAAAGCCTGATCAGCGGGAGGCGCACGGCCGTCGTCACCGGCGCAGTGCGCTCTCTGCATCACGAAGCGTCGGCCTCCTCTTCGGTCATCCTCTTCGCGGAACCCGGTGTCCAGGGCGACGTATTGTCGTGTCAGGAATCGTGGTGCGAGATGCGAATCGCCGGACAAGTCGGCTGGATGCCCAAAGATTATCTGTGGGGCGTTCGGGCCGAGGAATGAGTCGAGCAGCCATCGACTCAACCGAACATTCATGCCGCCCCGGATTTGCGAGAATTTACGGGATCGGACCTCGGATCTGATCCCACCCCAAAAAATCGTGGAATGCTCGTTCGTGGCCCGGCCGTGAGCACAAAAAACCTGGAAATAACGACATAATTAGATATATAGTCTTTTTAGTATCTGAGGACATATCGTTATGTATGAGAAACAAGCCGCCGACTGTCTCGCCGCGCTAGGCAACGTAACCCGGTTGCGCCTGTACCGCCTGCTCGTGCGGACGGGAAGTGCTGGCCTCAATGTCGGTGAACAGCAGGAAAGGCTGGGCGTTCCGGCATCGACTCTGGCGCACCACCTGACATCGCTGGTTCGCGCAGGCTTGGTCGAACAGGAACGACGCGGACGGGAAATCGTCTCCCGTGCGGATTACGCCGCCATGGATGGACTCGTCGAATTTCTCACGGCGGAGTGCTGCAGCGGTGTGGCTCCGGCGGAAAAGATCGACGCCGCCTGAAGAGATATTTCCACGAATGCAGCCGGTAATCTGAGGACATGGTCGCATGAGTGTCGACATTATGGAGCGTACGCAGCGGTTCAGACGGCTCGCCCAGGTGGACCGCGTGTGGTTGGTGACCGCCGGCGTCCTCGTGGGGACCTCTGCGCTCAGCGCCGTACAAGGCCTGGAGAGCTTGATTTTCACGGGCGAAAGCCTGTGGAGCATCCTGCCGTTCCTGCTCGCGTCGGTCGGCGCCGCCGCCTATGCGCAGGCCACCGGCGCCGATTCCCTGATCGCCCGGGCCTTTCAGGGCCGGACAATCGAAATGATCGTGCTCGCCGCGCTGTTCGGCACCGTGTCACCGTTCTGCTCCTGTGGTGTGATCCCATTGATTGCCGCCTTGCTCGCCATGGGGGTACCGCTGGCCCCGGTGATGGCGTTCTGGCTGGCCTCCCCCATCATGGACCCGTCGATGTTCGTTCTCACCGCGGGAGTCCTCGGCCTTCCCTTCGCCATCGGAAAGACGGCGGCCGCATTCGGCATCGGATTGCTCGGCGGGTTCGGTGTCCACGCGCTGCAAAAGGGCAACCTCTTTCGAAACCCTCTGCGCGACGGTGTCGGCGATGGCGGCTGCGGCGGTGCCATGGTGCGGAACTCGAGAGAGATCGAGTGGAAGTTCTGGAATGAGAGTTCCCGCCGTCGGACGTTCATCAGGGACGCCCGCAAGAACCTGCTGTTTCTCGGCAAATGGCTGATACTGGCGTTCGTGCTTGAAAGCCTCATGTTGGCCTATGTCCCGGCCAATCTGGTTGCAACCATTGTCGGCGAAGGGGGCTGGCTGCCGGTGCTCACCGCCACCATCGTCGGTGTTCCAGCATACCTCAACGGATTCGCGGCGCTTCCTTTGGTCGGCGGCCTGATCACGCAGGGGATGGCGCCCGACGCGGCCATGGCCTTCCTCCTAGCCGGCGGCGTGACCAGCATTCCGGCCGCCATCGCCGTCTTCGCCCTGGCGCGGGTTCCGGTGTTCCTGTCCTACCTCGTTTTCGCCTTCACGGGCGCCGTGGTCGGTGGACTTCTCTACGGAACGATCGCCTGATATCCCGACCCCTTGGCGCGGAACGGTATTCCCCGCTACTCTTGGTATCTGGTTTGTGGCGTCGAACACGAACGAACGGAGGAGCAGGACATGAGCGTCGCCGAGGATTTGAGGGCGCACGGAATCGTCGTTCCGACAGGGAAGTATCAAGGATACGCGAAGAATCGGCGGCCCAATCCCGACCCCGAGCTGACTTTGACGGGGCCGGGAACGCCTTGCGGTGAATACCTGCGCCGCTATTGGCAACCCGTCTGCATGGCCTCGGAAATCCTCGACGACCGCCCCCTGCGGCTGCGAATCATGAGCGAGGATCTGGTCGCGTTTCGTGACAAATCAGGCCGCTACGGCCTCCTCGCCGCAAATTGTAGTCACCGGAACACCTCGCTCGAATTCGGCATCGTCGAGGAGGACGGCATCCGCTGCTGCTATCACGGCTGGCGTTACGACATCGACGGCACGATTCTCGAAGCGCCCGGAGAGCCCGAAGGAACAAAGATTACCGAGCGCGTGAAGCACGGCGCCTATCCGGTCTTCGAGTACAAAGGTCTCGTCTTCGCCTACATGGGACCAGCGGACGAGCAACCGGAATTTCCGGTCTATGACATCCAAGAGCAGCCCAACGACGCCATGGTGCCATACTCCATCACCTATCCCTGCAACTGGCTGCAGGTGATGGAGAACACGGTCGACCCCATTCATACGGTATTTCTGCATACCCGAATCACGGAAGTGCAGTTCTCGAATTCGTGGGGCGCGATGCCGGTCGTGAAGTGGTACACGCCGGACAATCACATCGTCACGACCTCAACCTACCGCTGGGGCGACCATGTCTGGCTGCGAGCCCAGGATGTCTGCCTGCCGAATCACGCACGTATCGGGGCTTTTCTCTACGAGGCGGATGAGCCTCGATATTTCTGGCGCTCGGCCCTCACCAAGTGGACTGTGCCCCGCGACGATACGGAATGCATGATCCTTTCGTGGCGCCACTATGGCCCCGACATCGACCCGGAAAACCTGGGAATTCCCGACGATGTCGGAAAGGAGAAGGTCGACTTCATTGGCCAGACCATGTTCCGAGATTACAGGGAGCGGCAGATCGAGCCGGGTGACTATGAGGCCCAGGTCTCACAGGGCCCCACCAACGTGCACGCGGCGGAGAATCTCGGTACGACCGACATCGGCGTTGCGACGCTAAGGAAGCGCCTGCGTGAGCAAGTCCGCGGCCTTGCCGACGGCACGCGGGAACCGGCACGCCCGTCTCGGTACGGCGATCTGTACTACGGCTATGTCCAGGACACCGTGTTTCCCATTCCGCCGCGCAGCACCGACGAGAAGGAGGATGAGGAGCTCCGGAGCCAGATCTCCGACGTGGCCATGGAGATCGTCCTGGAGGCCGATAGCCTGCCGACGACAGATCAGCGGACCGCCCGGATCAAGGAACGCTTCGCCAAGCTGCACGAAGACCCGCGATTCAGTACCTGAGATTTCCGAATCCCTTTTTAGGGACTTCCGGCCTGGCACCTCGGATCAGGCAAAGTCCCCCGCCAAGGCGGATCGAACCGGCTCCAGCAGACGCGCCATGTGAGCGTAGTGGAAGTGTCCGATGCAGTTAACGGTGGCCCGATAACGCTCCACAGATAGCGACGATTTGCCTGCGACTCGCCCGCCAACAGGAGGTGATAGTTTAGAATAATTCTTAGAGAAGTATTCTTTTATGATGCTGTCATACGTCAGCCGGACCGGCCTGTATCGCGGACACGGATGATCACGTCCACCCGGCTGATCGACGTTCCCGACGGCGGTGACGGAACGCCCTGCAGCGAGACGAACTCGCCCGGAATGTCCTGCAGCATTCCACCGTCTTCGAAGAAGAAATGATGGTGATCCGAGGAGTTGGTGTCGAAATAGGACCGTTCGGGTTCGACCACGACCTCACGCAAGAGGCCAGTCGACGTAAACTGATGCAAGGTGTTGTAAACGGTCGCGAGCGACACCCGCACATCGGCAGCCCGGGCCTCAGCGTGAAGCCCTTCGGCCTTTACGTGGCGGTCCTCACCTTCAAGAAGCAGCTTCGCCAGGGCCAGACGCTAACGCGTCGTCCTCAGACCGACCGCCTTGAGGCGAGAGAGTACGTCGGAAAACCGCCATTGCTGCGTCATGCGATCATCACCCGGTACAGCTTGCCCGGTTACTCGGACTCCCATCAAGTATAGGTCGACTGGACGAAATTAATGGACCATTCCTCAATGAGGTAGCTCATTCCTTGGAAATGTTCGAAATCAGGGAATAGCGCGGCCGATCCCCGGTGCTCAATCACCGCTGACGATCCGTTCGAAAAGCTGACGCACGGTCGGCACGAACCCACCGGCATAAAACGGGTCTTTGGCAAACCGATACGCCCCGTGACCCGCAAACATCAGATTCGTGTCGGTGCGCGCGGAATGCACGACGTCTTGCAGCGTCTTTTGGATGCAGTAGCTGCGGGGATCCGCCTTGCGGCCAGAAGAATGGCCCTCGTTCTCCGCCCAGTTCGAGAACAAGCATTGACTGAGGCACCCCATGCACTCGCTCTGATCCTTGCGAATCTGGTTCATCTTCCCGGTCGTTACGAAAATCAGCGTGGACGACGGCGTCCGAAGAGCTTCCGTATATCCCTCCTCGATCCAGCCTTCAGCAACCCGACGATCCGCCTCGGTGACATAGACCTCGCGCTTACGCGCGCCGGTCGGGAAAGGTACGTTGTGCTCGCCCACGGCCTCATCGGTGTACGCGATCTGTCGGGCATTCCGCTGCTCGAGCTCATCAATGAAGTCGTTGCGAACGGCGGACGACCAGAAGCCGGTCGGACTGAACCGATTGAGAAGAACATCCCCTTCCTTGAGCGACAGGAGCCGCTTTTTCCAGGCATCGGGGATGGGGCTTTCCTTGGTGAGCAATGCCCGGGTCCCGAACTGGAATGAGACGGGCCCCAGTTCAGGATTGTCGATCCAATCTTCCCATTCCCTCAGGAACCAGACTCCGCCTGCCATGACGATCGGCACCTGATCGAGCCCGAATTCCCGCATCTGTTTGCGCAATGCCACCACGCGCGGATAGGGCGGTTCCGGATTGTGGGGGTCTTCGGAGTTACTGAGCCCGTTGTGTCCCCCGGCGCGCCAGGGATCCTCATATACCACCGCGCCGAGGAACTCGGAGAACTTGTGATAGGCCCGCTTCCACAGGGCCCTGAACGCCCGCCCCGAGGAGACGATGGGATAATAGTAAATGCCGTAGTTCGCCGCGACCTCCGCCAGACGATAGGGCATTCCAGCACCACACGTGACACCGTGAATGAGCCCTCTGGCACCTTCGAGCACCCCTTGAAGCACCCGCTGCGCCGCACCCATTTCCCACAGGATATTTACGTGGATGCGGCCCAGACCGTTGGCCGTCTCGTGGGCGATCCGGGCCTGGGCTACGGCACCCTGAATCGCGTAATCGACGAGTTCTTCGTGCCGGTCCTTGCGGGTTCGTCCCCGGTATAGCTGTGGGATGACATTTCCCCGCTCATCGTAGGAATCGGCATTGACCCCAGAAAATGTGCCGATCCCACTACACGCGGCCCAGGCTCCTGAGCTCTGGCCATTCGTCGCCGAAATGCCCTTTCCGCCTTCCACGAGCGGAAGTACTTCGGCACCGGACATCAGTATCGAGTTGAGAGCCTTCACCGGACCTTCTCGCCGTCCTCCCCTCCGTTCGGGGCGACGCAAGCGCCGCCCGAGGTGGTATCAAGGTCCTGCCACTTGGCAATTTACGGCCACCTTACCAAGCATATAACGCAAATACGTCAAGAACCCAATGCCTTAGAAAAACGGGCGCGACGGGTTAGCTCGCCTCCGCCGGCTGATCTCGAGGCAGTTCCTCACCGGTTTCCTGGTCCACAACCCGCATCGACAAACGGACCTTGCCGCGGTCATCGATACCGAGCACTTTGACATAGACTTCGTCACCCTCCTGCACCACATCGGTGACGCGGCCCACTCGCCGCTTCACAAGTTCGCTGATATGAACGAGACCGTCACGGCTGCCGATAAAGTTCACGAAAGCTCCAAAGTCGACCGTCTTCACGACTTTGCCATGATAGATTTCGCCAACTTCGGGTTCGGCAACGATGTTGCGGATCATTTCGAGCGCCTTGTCGGCCGATGGCGTCGAGGTCGCGGCAACCTTAATCGTCCCGTCGTCCTCGATATCGATCTTGGCCCCCGAAACTTCGCAGATTTCGCGAATCACCGAACCACCCGTACCGATCACGTCCCGAATCTTCTCCTTGGGAATCGTCATCGTCGTAATGCGAGGCGCGTGCTCTCCGACGTCGGAACGTGCCTCACTGATGGCGTTTGCCATCTGCTCCAGGATATGTGCACGCCCATCCTTGGCCTGGGCGAGCGCCGTTTTCATGATTTCGGCGGTGATGCCTGCCACCTTAATATCCATTTGAAGCGAGGTTACGCCGTCTTCCGTTCCAGCAACCTTGAAGTCCATGTCGCCGAGGTGATCTTCGTCTCCAAGGATGTCCGAAAGAACCGCGTAGTCGTCGCCCTCAAGAATGAGCCCCATGGCGATGCCGGCCACGGGCTTCGGCAGGGGCACGCCCGCATCCATCAGCGACAGAGATGATCCGCAAACCGTTGCCATCGAAGAGGACCCGTTCGACTCGGTGATTTCCGAGACGATTCGGACGGTGTAGGGAAAGGTCTCGTTGGACGGCATGAGCGGATGGATAGCCCGCCACGCAAGCTTGCCGTGGCCGATTTCACGGCGGCCCGGGCCGAGTCGGAACGACGTTTCACCGACCGAATACGGCGGGAAGTTGTAGTGCAGCATGAACGCTTCGCGATATTCGCCTTCCAAGGCATCCATGATCTGTTCGTCCTGTCCGGTACCTAGGGTCGTGGCCACCAGCGCCTGAGTTTCACCCCGCGTAAATAGCGCCGAACCATGGGCCCGCGGAAGAACGCCGACTTCACACGATACGGCACGTATGTCGGACGTCGACCGGCCGTCAATTCTTGAACCGGCCTCGAGAATCGCCTTACGGACGATGTTCTTCTCAAGGTCTTTCAGACAATTCGAGATGGCTTGGACTTCATCCTCTTCGGATGCCAACCCATCCATCACGCGCGTTTTTGCGGCCTCAACCTTTTCGATCCGCGTTTGCTTCACTTGCTCCGTGTAAGCAGCGCGCAGCTCAGCCTCCGCCAAGTCGGCAACACGAGACCGCAATTCGACGTTGTCCTCTTCCTCGGGCAGCGTCCAGGGCTCCTTGGCCGCGGCTTCGGCAAGCTCCACAATCGCGTCGATGACGGGATCCCACGCCTCAAGACCGAACATCACCGCGCTCAACATGACTTCTTCGGAAAGTTCGTGCGCCTCCGATTCCACCATCAGGACGTGCTCCCGCGTTCCCGCGACAACCAAATCCAACTGCGAGCTCGGCAATTCATCGAGCTGGGGATTCAACACGTACTGACCGTCTATGTAGCCGACGCGCGCGGCCCCGACCGGACCGAGGAAGGGAAGTCCCGAAATCGTCAACGCTGCCGACGATCCGATCAGGGATACGATATCTGGATCATTCTCGAGATCATGGGACAGGACGGTGCAAATCACCTGAGTTTCGTTGCGAAACGCTTTATGGAAGAGAGGGCGAATCGGACGGTCGATGAGGCGTGACGTCAATGTCTCTTTTTCAGACGGGCGCCCTTCCCGCTTGAAGAATCCGCCGGGAATCTTACCGGCCGCGAACGTTTTCTCTTGGTAGTTGACGGTGAGGGGAAAGAAGTCGACATCGGGCCGCGCAGACGATTCGGCAACGGCAGTGCAAAGCACGGTGGTGCCGCCGTAGGTCGCCATTACGGCGCCGTTCGCCTGTCGGGCGATCTTGCCCGTTTCGAGCACGAGCGTCCGTCCGCCCCATTCGATTTCTTTTCGCTGAATATCAAACATCTCTATTTCCTTACTTACGAGACACGCTGCACCATGCAGCATGCCTTACGCCAGAGTCCTCACGACTTCCGACGAGTTACGTGCGCCTGCCACTGATGGGAACATCCGCGAGCCCACGGAAGGTCCGACAACTACCGGCGCAATCCGAGCTCCTGGATCAGTGACTGATAACGTGCCTGATCCGTGCGCTTGAGGTAGTCGAGCAAACTCCGACGCTGATTGACCATTTTGATGAGGCCGCGCCGCGAATGAAGATCCTTCTTGTGAGTCTTGAAATGCTCGGTGAGATTGGTGATCCGTTCCGTCAGGATAGCAACCTGCACTTCGGGAGAGCCGGTATCATCCTTGGTGGTCGAGAACTTGCCGATGAGTTCCTGCTTTCGTTCTTGCGTAACCGACATCGTGTCTCCGTCATTTGAGGTGAAAGACCCGCAACGGCCGAACTTCGCTGTCTTTGGCCTCGGCCAAAGCCACAAGACGTTCTGCCGATCGTGCGCAGTAGACGCCATCCGTGGCATTCGACACGCGGACCATTTGTCCGCTTCTCAGGCGTTCGGCCTGCGGGCCGGTCAAGGCCAGCGCCGGGATGTCGTCCAGCACGGTCTCCACCGGAAGAATCGCTTCACAGAGCGCCGCACTATGGCCGAGTTGGGCAAGATTATCCAGAGAAAATACGGAGTCCTCGTCGAACGGCCCGACGCGCGTCCGTCTCATTCGAGCCACGTGTCCACATGTTCCGAGCGCGACCGCCAGATCGCGGGCGAGGGCTCGCACGTACGTGCCCTTGCCGCAGTCGACCTCGAACTCTGAATGATTGTTGTCGCGACGCGATATCAGCACGAATCGCGTGATCCGGGCCGACCTTGGTGCGAGTTCAACGGAATGTCCCTTGCGGGCAAGATCGTAAGCCCGCTGTCCCCCTATCTTGATCGCGGAATAGGTTGGAGGTATCTGCTGGATATCGCCGTGGAACTTGGGGAGCGCCGCCTCTATGTCGGGGGCCACGGGTCGCACCGAACTCGTTTCCGTTACTTCGCCCTCTTCGTCGTCCGTGGTACGAGCCTCTCCCCATTTTACGGTGAATCGATAGGTCTTTGATCGCTCCATCAGGTAAGGCACCGTTTTCGTGGCCTCCCCCAGGGCGATCGGCAACACACCCGTAGCCAAGGGATCCAGGGTACCGCCGTGCCCCGCCTTGGCTGCCTGCGTCCGTCGTTTAACCTCCGCAACCACTCCGGCGGATGTCACGCTGGAGGGCTTGTCGATGACGAGCCAGCCATTCAGAGGCCTGCCACGTTGTCTTCGAGAGGAGCCGCGATGCGCCACGCGTTAGACCGTTCCGGATTCCTGATCCTTGTCGGGGAGAGGCTGATCTCCTCCCTCTACTCTCAGGTCCCGGGTAACTTCAGGAGATCGCAAGATGGAGTCGATCTTGTCAACACGATCAAAAGAATCATCCAACACGAAATTTAAACGCGGAGCGAACTTCAGGTGCACGCGCTTGGACACCTCCCTGGTCAGGAAGGGTGCGCACCGGCGCAGAGCTTCAAGCAGGTCGATCGAATCGCCCCCGCCGAGCGGTATGACGAACGCCGTGGCGTTTCTCAGATCCGGACTGGGTCGAACCTCGGTCACTGTGATGGATCGGTCGACGATTGCCGGATCTCTCAGGATTCCCCGGCCAAAAACGTCCGCGAGCGCGTGGCGTAGTTCTTCTCCCACTCGGAGCTGGCGCTGGCTTGCTTCGCTTGAACGACGCTTCATCGGCTTCGTGAGCGCCTCAACGGCGCCGACTCGCTATGGAGGTTCAACGCGGCTACAGGGTCCGCGCGATTTCCTCCACCTCGAAGACTTCAATAATGTCGCCCACCTTAATGTCTTGGTAGTTCTCGATGGACATACCGCATTCCTGCCCGGAGCGGACTTCTCTGACGTCGTCCTGGAAGTGCTTCAATGATGCAAGCTTGCCTTCATGAACGACCACATCATCACGCAGCAACCGCACTCCCGCTCCCCGGCGTATCGTTCCATCCGTGACTAGGCAACCGGCGATCTTGCCGATCTTCGAAACCCCGAATACCTCACGGATTTCTGCGTTGCCCAGGAAGTTCTCCTGACGAGCGGGCGCCAGCATGCCAGAAAGGATCTGCTTGACCGTATCCGTGATCTCGTAAATGACCGAGTAGTACATGATCTCCACGCCTTCCCGGCGCGCGAGCTCCCGTGCCTGTGGATCAGCCCGCACGTTGAAGGCGATCACGATGGCTTCCGACGCGTTGGCGAGCGTCACGTCAGATTCGCTAATGCCACCCACCGCTGAATGCAGCACGTTGACCTTCACTTCATCCGTCCCGAGCCCCTCCAATGCACCTTCTATGGCCTCGATAGAGCCTTGCACGTCGGCCTTGATGATCACCGGCAGCTCGTCCGCCACGCCATCGCGCGCGTGCGCCAGCATCTGGTCGAGCGTCGTGCGCGCTATAACCGTGGTGCGCTCCGTGCGATGGCGACGTTCACGAAATTCCGCAATTTCCCGTGCCCGGGCTTCGTTCTCGACGACCACGAACTCGTCCCCCGCTTCGGGCGGTCCATTGAGACCGAGAATTTCAACCGGCTGTGACGGAACTGCTTGCTCCACGTTCCGTCCATGATCATCCACCAGTGCGCGGACACGCCCCCAAGCACTGCCTGCAACAAACGCATCGCTGACCCGCAAGGTGCCGCGGCTGACCAATACCGTCGCAACCGGGCCGCGTCCCCGGTCAATCTTTGCTTCGACCACGACCCCCTCAGCAGCGCGATCAGGATTGGCGCGCAGCTCCATGACCTCCGCCTGGAGGAGGATGGCCTCTTCCAGTTTGTCGAGGTGCTGCTTCGCCTTGGCCGAAACTTCGACTGCCAAGACATCGCCCCCATGATCTTCCAGAACGAGCTCGTAGTTGAGGAGTTCCTGGCGTACACGGGCAGGATCGGCGTCAGGAACGTCGATCTTGTTGATGGCAACCACGATGGGCGCTTCCGCCGCCTTGGCGTGACGGATCGCCTCGATGGTCTGCGGCATGACTCCATCGTCAGCAGCAACCACCAAGACGACGATGTCGGTTACGCTCGCACCGCGCGCCCGCATCGCCGTAAATGCCTCATGCCCCGGTGTATCGAGAAACGTAATACGATCGCCAGAGTCGAGCTCGACCTGATAGGCCCCGATGTGCTGAGTGATTCCACCGGCCTCGCCCGTGACGACGTCGGTTTCACGAAGCGCGTCGAGCAGTGACGTCTTACCATGATCGACGTGGCCCATCACGGTAACGACGGGCGGACGCAGCTTCAGAGTCTCGTCGGGGTCGTCCTCGCCCTTTAGTCCGATTTCCACATCGTCCTCGGCGACGCGTCGTATGCGGTGGCCGAACTCCGTGACGACCAGTTCCGCCGTATCGGCGTCGATCGATTGATTGACCGTCGCCATCACGCCCATTTTCATGAGTTCTTTGATGACGTCGACGGCACGCTCAGCCATTCTGTTGGCAAGCTCCTGAACCGTGATGGTTTCAGGCACCACGACTTCGCGAATCACTTTCCTGGGCGGACTCAGCTCTTCTTGGTCGCGAGCAGCACGCTTCTCACGCTCACGGGCGCGCCGAACAGACGCTAACGAGCGCTGCCGTTCCTCGCGTCCCGAAAGCGCCTGCGTCACCGTCATCTTTCCGGGACGACGCCGATTCGAGTCACGGCGCTCCGCGGGCGGGCGACGAGGCTCAGACCGTCCGCGCCGCGCGCGTGGCCGTCCATCGTCCTCGTCAACGACAGCGCGCTCGCCAACCTCCGTTGGCTGATCTTCCTCACCCAACGAATGGCGCGCCTGCTCTTCGGCCTTGCGCCGCGCTTCTTCCTCGGATTCCTTTCGGCGCTCTTCCTCGGCTTTGCGGCGTTCCGCTTCCGCCTGCTCTCGAGCCCGGCGTGCTTCTTCCAGGGCCTGACGCCGCGCTTCTTCCTCTGCCCGGCGGCGCGCCTCTTCGTCTGCCTTACGCGCACCTTCCAGTGCTTTGGCCCGCGCCGCCTTCTCGTCTTCCGTCAGAGATTTGAGAACGACCCGGGCCCGCGTATCACCGCCCTCGCCGGTCGCTTCAACGGCAGAATCCAGCTCCGGAGGTGGAGCGGTTGCCTCGGTCCTCGTTGGTTCGGCAACTTCCTTGGGCTCGGGAGCAAACCCGCTCTTTGATACTTGACGGTTCCGACCGACGGAGCGCTTCTTGACGCGCTCGACGGCCACTGCCTTGGTTCGGCCACGAGAAAAACTTTGGCGAACCTGGCCGTACTCGACCGACTTCTTGAGCTCAAGCCGCCCAGGTTTGGACAGGCTAAGCGATTTCTTCTCGTCGGTTTCTTTCGTGTCGCTCATATCCGCAAGTCAGTCCGCCACATTGGATCGGACGTACCACAATTCATCCGTCGTTTGACCGTTGGATGTACGAACTCCTTCCAGACGCGACACTTCGCGAAGGACACGATCCGTAAATCCACATACAGCCACGGCAGCATGTACCATACTTTCGCGCCCGAGCGCCAAATTCAATTCCGCCTCCTTGAACAACGTCACCACCGAATGCCACCTCTCGCGGACGCCAAACGTTCGCGTCCGCGCTTCGAACCGCTGCGGGCATGGAACACGATCGCCACCCGACCCGAGCGCAGTCAGACGTCCCGACCGGACAGCTTCTCCGCAATATCCGGAACGACCCAGCCTTCAGGATCCACGACCAATCGAAAGGCCTTGCTTATCAGCTCACCCCGCCGGTGAGGCATTAACCCCACTCTTGGATATGACGCCCCCTACCCGAGCGCCAGTGGGGTTCGAACCCACCCAATCCGGATGCTGCTCAGCACATCCTACGGACATGTCCGCCGCCGTGACGTCCGGGCCTGTTATCCCGTGCGGGGGAAAGGTCCGATGCGTCCGTCGCTTTTTCCCAATCCGCCGTCGGCCTTCTCCTGATCCCAGGAGGGTCGGCTGCTAGCAATCCGGAATCGACAGTTGTTGCACGGTGTTCGCACCCGCGAGGAAAACGCGCCTTTCCGTGGCACACTGAAACAAGATCTAGAAGCGTTCGACCCAGGGTCGAAGATCGACTTCAAAGGTCCAGGCGCTACGGTGCTGAGAATAGAGGTCGAAATAGGTCTGAGCGACAGCGTCCGCGGATAGCAGATCGTCTGGACCCCCGGTCGTCTGATCGCGATCGTCGACGGCTATGACACCGTCGCCGATGACGTGGGCCACATGGATTCCTTCGGGGCCGAGTTCACGGGCCATGCTTTGGGCCAAAGCTCGCAGGCCGAACTTGCCGACCGCAAGATTGACGAAATTGGCGCTTCCCCGGAGCGCGGCAGTGGCGCCAGTGACGAGGATGGTCCCATGTCTGCGGGGAAGCATGCGCCGTACCGCCTCACGCGCCACGAGAAAGCCTCCGAAGCAGCCAACTTTCCAGCAGTCCAAGAAAACCTCGGCTGAGGTCTCGATCACCGGCGACCGGGTGAAAGCCCCGGCGTTGTAAACCACAACATCGATCTGACCCAAATCGCTTTCGACTCGATCGAACAAGTCGATGACGGCATCCTCATCGGTGGCATCGGCGGCATAGGCTTTGGCAATTCCTCCGGCACCGTTGATCTTCGATGCGACGGCAGCAACCGTTCTTTGGGTCCTAGTGGACACCGCCACAGGCATCCCTGCGTCGGCGAACCTTCGCGCGACCGCAGATCCCAATCCCGGACCGGCACCCACGACAAGTGCAGCTCCTGCCTCAACCATGCGCATGTTCTCTTGGACGGTCGCAGATCAATCTATTCGGCGGCTCGTGCGTGTGGCGTCGGGTTCCGGAAGAGAGACAACAGGTGCTGTTCTTGTGCCTTCGTCGCATCGACATTTCGTTCCTTTACGTGCCCGTATCCCCGGACCTGCGAAGGCAGGGCGGCGATTTCGGTCGCCAGCGCGTGATTGTCCGCGGTGAGGCCTTCGATGAGTTCGCCGATCACACCCTCGTATTCCGTAATGAGTCTTCGTTCCATGCGGCGTTCCTTGGTATGCCCGAAGATGTCGAACACGGTGCCACGGAGCCTTTTGAATTTGGCAAGAGTCCGAAAAACGGTCAGAACCCAAGGACCGAATTCACGTTTTTGCAGTTCATCCGTCTGCGGATCGCGGCGGGATCCGATGGGCGGCGCGAGATGGAACCTGAGCGTGAAGTCTCCTTCGAATTGGTTGTTTAGAGCCGACAAGAAGCTCTCGTCCGCATACAGGCGGGCGACCTCGTACTCATCCTTGTACGCCAACAGCTTGAAGTAACAGCGAGCAACAGCTTCGCCGAGACCCGTCATTCCACCGGCCTTGTTCCGCTCGGCGGTCGTCACGCGATCGACGAGTTCACGGTAACGCTGCGCGTAGGCCGCGTCCTGATAGGCGGTGAGCTCAGCCTCCCGGATTGCCACGATGTCTTCCGAGTCCGTGGCAATAGATGCCGCTCCTTGAAACGTCGGTTCGGCCGCCGCCTCGACACGGGCGATATCATGGGCGGCGGCGCGCCCCCAATTGAACGCCCGTATGTTGCCTTCCACCGCGATGCCATTGAGTTCGATGGCGCGCTCGATCGCTTCGGCCGAGACCGGGATGAGGCCCCGCTGGTAGGCGTAGCCGGTCAGGAACAAGTTGGTCGCGATGGCATCTCCGATCAGAGCGGTCGCCAGTCCCGTGGCATCCACGAAATCCGTCAAGTTGTCGCCAGCGGTGGCACGGATGACTTGACGCATGTGTTCTTCGTGGAAATCGATATCCGGATCAAGCGTGAAGTGGGAGGTGGGCGTCATGCGGCTGTTGATCACCGCATGCGTGGCCCCCTTGCGCATGCGCATCAGGGCTTCCCTATCCGCCGCTACGACCATGTCACAGCCCAGAACGACGTCCGCGGCGCCGGTGCCCAGGCGCACGGCGTGAAGCCTGTCCCGGGTCTCAGCGAGTCGCACATGAGAGATCACGGCCCCGCCTTTCTGGGCGAGTCCCGTCATGTCGAGAATCGTGCAACTTTTTCCTTCAAGATGCGCCGCCATCCCGAGCAGCGCGCCGACGGTGACGACACCCGTGCCGCCCACGCCCGTCACCACGATTCCATAGGGCGAGTCGATCTTGGGGAGTTCCGGCTCCGGCAGTCTCGTGAAGACCGCCGCCGCGTCGGCGCCTGATCGGAGCCGTCGGACCCCACCACCATGTACCGTCACGAAGCTCGGGCAAAAACCGTCGACACAGGAATAGTCTTTGTTACAGGAGGACTGATTGATCACGCGTTTACGGCCGAACTCGGTCTCCAGCGGCTCGATGGAAACGCAGTTCGCCTTCACCGAACAGTCGCCGCATCCCTCGCAAACGCGATGATTGATGAAGGCTCGCTTGGCGGGGTCGGGGAAGAGGCCGCGTTTGCGACGCCGACGCTTCTCCGCCGCGCAAGTTTGATCATGGATCAGTACCGTGACACCGGGGGTGTCGCGGAGACTCCTTTGAACCTCCATCAGTTCATCGCGATGATGGATTGTCGTTCCCGGGGGGAAGTCGGTACCGATCGGATATTTGTCGGGCTCATCCGACGTCACGGCGACCTTCTTGACGCCCTCTGCATGCACCTGCCAAGCGATCTCAGGAACCGTCAACTGGCCCTCGATCGGTTGCCCGCCCGTCATGGCGACCGCATCGTTGAAGAGAATCTTGTAGGTTATGTTGGTGTTGGCGGCGACGTTGGCCCGTACGGCCATCAACCCCGAATGGTAGAACGTCCCGTCTCCCATGTTCTGGAACAAATGCGGCGTGCCCGTGAAAGGCGCCAAGCCGATCCAGTTTGCGCCTTCGCCACCCATTTGCGTGTATGTGATGGTATTGCGGTCCATATACAGAGCCATCCAGTGACAGCCGATTCCGCCGTTGGCGACCGAACCGTGAGGCACTTTGGTGCCCGTGTTATGGGGGCATCCCGAGCAGAAGTAGGGAGTGCGCTGGTCTCGGGGATCGAGGGACGTGATGTCGGCGTCCTTGGAGTCCAAAAACGCGAGGTGCTCTGTAATCCGGTCGGTCGTATGAAATGGAGAGATACGATTTGCGATGGCCCGGGCAACGAGCGACGCGCCCAGTTCGCCGGCCACCGGAATTAAGGGGGTCCCGTTTTCGCCAGACTTACCGACGATCCTGGGACGCTCACCGTCGGGCAGATGGTAGAGCAGGTCCTTCAGTTGGTCCTCGACGATACCCCGTTTTTCCTCGACGACTAGAATCTCGTCGAGACCCCGGGCGAAGGCCATCACTCCTTCCGGCTCCAGGGGCCAGACCATACCGACTTTGTAGACCGCGATACCGAGTTCGCGCGTGGCGTTGTCGTCGATACCCAGATCGTCGAGGGCTTGCCGCACATCGAGATAGGCCTTGCCCGTCGTCACGATGCCGAACCGGCGCCGGGGTCCTGACAACACGGCCTGATTCAGAGAATTGGCACGGCAGAAGGCGAGCGCAGCCGGAACCTTGTATTCGTGAAGTCGAATCTCCTGCTCGAATCTGTCGTCGGGCCAACGCAGGCTCAAACCGTCTGCCGGCAACTCGAAGTCGTCGGGCGTGACGATGTCGAGCCGAGTCGGATCGATATTGACGATGGCCGTGCTTTCGGCGTTGTCCGAAAGTGTCTTAAGTCCGACCCACAGGCCGGAAAAGCGCGACAAGGCGAATCCGTACAATCCGAAGTCGATGAACTCCTGTACATCCGCTGGGACCAGCACCGGCATCGACGCACCGATGAAGGTGTGTTCGGTCTGATGGGGCGAGGTCGAGGATTTCGCCGCCGGATCATCCCCTGCGATCGCGAGGATGCCGCCATGCTTGGCGGTCCCGTGCCCGTTGCCCTGCTTGAAGACGTCTCCGGAACGGTCGACGCCGGGACCCTTGCCGTACCAGATCGCGAAGACGCCGTCATACTTGGCATCGGGGTAAAGGTGCAGTTGTTGCGAACCCCAGGCTGAAGTCAGCGCCAAGTCCTCGTTCACGCCGGGAACGAACCTGACGTGGTGTTCATTCAAGTATCCGCTGGCCTGCCACAGTGCTTGGTCGTAGCCGCCCAGGGGCGAGCCCCGATAGCCCGATATGAAGCCGGCCGTGTTAAGTCCCGCCGCAAGGTCCCGGTCGCGCTGGAGCAGAGGCAGACGGACGAGTGCCTGCATCCCCGTCATGAACAGGCGGCCGCTGGATGCCGTGTACTTGTCCTCAAGCGTGACGGCGGCAAGGCTCATTTGCATCTCTCCGGAATTCGACGGCCATCGAAAGTGGTAGCGCACCAAGCAGGCAGTGGCAATTCCCCGGTAGGCAGCAGCAATTCCATGTATCGCCGTCGTTCTTGATTCACGATTACCGATCAGAATCGAAGCTTGAATTCGTCTGCTTCAGGCCCGAAAACCCGCACGTTGCGGTACAGGATGGAGCGCTGAGGGGCACCCACGACGACCCACCGATCACCGGTGGTGGATTTGTATAGAGTATAGCGGAGCGTCGAGGAGTTGTCCTGTTCAGGGCATTCTTGAATGACTCGGCGCGACGGTAATGGGACCGCGAATCTCTGTAATTAGCGTGATTTCGACGATAAGCCGTTCTATGTTGGCGCCCTCCAACGCGAGCCAACACGCCAGTCCTTAGAGTATCGCCCACACATGACCATTTTGGTAACCGGTGCGGCCGGCTTCATAGGCTACAGCGTCGCTTTCTCATTGCTTGAGCGCGGAGACCGGGTCGTCGGCGTCGACAATGTCAACAATTACTACGAGGTGCAGTTGAAAGAGGCCCGGCTGGCTAGACTCAACCAGCACGACGATTTCCGATTCGTCCGAGCCGATGTCGGTGATCCGTCCGCGATGCGGGATATCGCTGCCGAGTTCGGACCGTTCAAGCGGATCGTGCATCTCGCGGCTCAAGCGGGAGTCAGATACTCCCTCGAAAATCCGATGGCTTACATAGAGAGCAACTTGGTCGGTCACGCATGCGTTCTCGAACTCTGCCGTCATACCGAAGGTTTCGAACACTTGGTCTACGGGAGTTCCAGCTCCGTCTATGGCGGGAATGCCAACGTGCCGTTTTCAACGGAGCACCGCGTCGACCGGCCCATTTCGCTTTATGCCGCGACCAAAGCGGCAGACGAATTGATGAGTCATGCTTATAGCCATTTGTACGACGTGCCGCAGACGGGTCTTCGGTACTTCACCGTCTACGGACCTTGGGGCCGGCCCGACATGGCGCTGTTTCGGTTCACGGACGCCATTCTGAACGATCGCCCCATCCGTGTATTCAATTACGGCGATATGCGACGAGACTTCACGTATATCGATGACGTCGTCGACGGAACTTTGCGTGCCCTGGACCGCCCCCTGTTCCGATCGAACCGGCATCCGCCGCACAGGGTCTTCAATTTGGGCAACAACCGGGCGGAATCATTGCTTGACGTCATCGACGTGCTGGAAGAGACGCTGGGCAGGAAGGCGGAGAAACGACTCGAGCCCATCCAACCCGGTGACGTCCCGGAGACCTACGCGGATATATCGGCCGCGGCTCGGGAGATCGGGTATGCGCCCAAAACCACGGTCAAAGAGGGTATTCCGCGGTTCGTGGACTGGTTTCGCGAATATCACGGGTGTTGATGTCGAGTTTCGACCCCGCTGAGTCGCACAATCCTATCGCCGCGGATTTGGACGCCGCGCAGAAGTTTGCCGACTCCATCCCCCACGGGCGAGAACTCGGCATTCGCGTCGAGGCGATCGCGCCGGGGCGTACCCAACTGGTCCTGCCCTATCAGAAACGATTGATCGGCAATCCCGAAACGGGAGTTTTGCACGGCGGCGTCATCACCACGTTGATCGATACGGCGTCCGGATGTGCTGTGTTCTCGGCGCTACCCGACTTGATCTCCATTGCCACCTTGGATCTGCGTATCGACTACCTCAAGCCGGCGACGCCCCGTGAACCGCTTCGTGCCGACGCCCGATGCTACCGTCTCACCCGCAATATCGGTTTTACGCGGGCGGTCGCGTATCACGGCGATCCAGACGACCCCGTAGCCAACAGCGTCGGCACATTCATGATGAACTCCTCCGACGCTGTCTTCGGCCTCGAAGAATTGGCCGGCGATACCTCAACGTGACTCTGACGAACATCATCGGGGCCGCCAAGGCTGCGGGCGAACCGAACGCCATCACGAAGGCCATTCCCTACGCGAATTTCATCGGGATCGACGCATACCTCGACGGTGAGGCGGTGATCTGCACGCTGGCCGGCAGCGACCTGATCATCGGGAACCCGATCCTTCCCGCGATCCACGGAGGGGTGATCGGTGCGTTCCTCGAGCACGTGGCCTTGATGCAGTTGATGTGGGATTTGGCACCGGGGCAGCTACCCAAAACGGTCAACATGTCGGTCGACTACTTGCGCAGCGGCAGACTCGAACAAACGCATGCCCGGGGTCTGGTAACTCGCCGGGGACGCCGTGTGGCCAATGTCAGGGTCGAGGCTTGGCAGTCGGGGTCAGAACTGCCGATCGCTGCGGCACACGGGCATTTCCTTATCATCGGCTAGAGAGGTTCGGCTGGAACCGTTCCGGCGTTCTGCAACGTGCGGGGTCAGACCTCGGGTCCGGCCCCAATGTTCCATCCGGAATGCACTCACGGGCCGTCCACGGTTCCGGCACGATCCCATCGTGCTGTACGATCGCCAGATCGACCGTCATTTCGCCGTGAGACGCGCCGTGCTCGCCGTCCTCGCCCACACCGCGCAGACCGTCCCGGAGCATGGCCTCGCCCCGTACGGCGTGTCGCGCTGATGGGTGCCTGCGCACTCGGAGAATGCCTGGTAAATTCGCTGTACGCAGTCTATCTGGACTCCCATGAAGGATTCCGAGAGGTATTTTGAGATGCTTCAAGCGGGTGGCGCGTTGCACCACGAGGGACTCTTCGCGCCACTTGGGCTCGATGCATCCGATCCCCGGTTTCGGGACAACGGGCTGTCGATGGTCTCCGGTTTCGGTTTCATCGGCGAACTCGAAGCCACCTGAATCGCATGTCTCGTGGCGACGAAAGGGATTCCCTTACCGGGCGCATGAAACGTTACGCTCGGGTGTCGAGCACGGTCGGCAGCTTGGCGGCGCGATTGGCAGGCGAACGGGTCTTCGGCCTGCCTCTTGATCGTACCGAGCACGCGGCTGAACTGAGAAAAGCGTTGGGCGGCCTGAAGGGTCCACTCATGAAGGTGGCGCAGTTGATGTCGACGATTCCGGAAGCACTGCCGAAGGAGTACGTCGCCGAACTTGCCCAGCTCCAGTCCAACGCGCCTCCGATGGGATGGCCCTTTGTGCGCCGCCGGATGGCGGCGGAACTCGGAGCCGACTGGCAGTCCAAGTTCAAGTCCTTTGGTCACGAAGCCGCAGCGGCCGCATCATTGGGACAGGTTCACCGGGTTGTGTCCCACGACGGCCGGGAGCTTGCCTGCAAACTGCAGTATCCGGACATGACCTCGGTCGTCGAGGCCGATCTGAGGCAATTGAAACTCGCGTTCGCGATTTACGCTCGGTACGACCCCAGCGTCGACACCAGAGAAATCCACGAGGAGATTGCGGAACGCTTGCGCGAAGAACTCGACTATGAGCTTGAAGCTCGGCACGTGAAGCTCTATGCCGAACTGTTGAAGAGCGAAGCGAATGTCCACGTGCCCGACGTCGTTCCCCAGCTCTCGACCGGACGGCTTCTGACCATGAGTTGGCTGGAGGGGCGGCGCTTGCTCGATTTCATCGACGCACCACTTGCAGTACGGAACAAGATCGCTCATGCGTTATTCCGAGCCTGGTACGTGCCCTTCTACAACGGCGGCGTCATCCATGCCGACCCGCACTTGGGCAATTACTCGGCAACCGAAGACCTGTCCCTCAATCTCCTCGATTTTGGCTGCATCCGAATCTTCAAACCAAGCTTCGTCCGGGGCGTCATCGACCTTTACTGGGCCATCGCGAACGATGATCACGACCTCGCGGTGCAGGCCTACAAGACCTGGGGATTTGAAGATCTTTCGGACGAGATCATCGACACCCTGAACCTGTGGGCTGCCTTCGTGTACGCGCCACTACTCGAGAATCGTCCACGACGAATTCAGGAGTTCGAGTCCACCGGTGTGTATGGTCACGAGGTCGCGGCGAAGGTGCATCAGCGTCTTCGGGAGCAAGGGGGCGTGCGACCGCCGCGCGAATTCGTATTCATGGACCGTGCCGCAATCGGTCTGGGTGGCGTGTTTCTCCATCTTGATGCCGAGATCAATTGGTTTGAAATTTTTCACGACCTCATCCGAGATTTCGACGAGACCCGACTGAAGCGAAATCAGACACGCTTGCTCAAAAAAATCGGCTTGCCGCTCCCGGAATGATCGGTCCGAGACGGACAACTGGCGGCAAATCGGATGCATCACTGGGGAGCTCATCGAATGAATACCGTTCACCATCCCTTGAGCGGCACCAATATTGATCACCGCCCGTCGTTTGATATATTGCCACGCATTGACGGCTCAGTAGTTCAAGGAGAACTCCTCCAATGGCCGACAGTGATATGGACATAGCTCAACAGCAAGAAACTTGGCGTGATTTCTGCCGGCTTACGTTGTGGAGCTGCATCGGGATCGCTGCACTATTGATCATTTTGGCGGCTACCCTCGTTTGGTAAGGACGCCGACACACCAAGAATTTAACTGGTTGTCCTTCATGACCGGCGTGCTGGTTTTGGTTGGTCGATAGGCACTTCGTGATGGTGCCCTGCCCTGTTCGCTTCATCGATCCGGGACGACCCGATCTCGAAAAACCGGGTGACGCATGAAGGTCGCCGTTCCCAAGGAACGGCGGGAACATGAGCGTCGCGTTGCGGCAACCCCTTACACGGCCAAGAAGTTCTCGGATCTCGGCGCGCATGTCGTCGTCGAGCACGATGCCGGATTGCAATCGAACTTCGTGGATCAGCTCTACCGGGACGCGGGTGCGGAGATCGCCGATTCGGAGGTCGAAACGCTGAGCGGCGCCGACGTGGTCTTGAAGGTTCAGAGCCCCATTACAGGCAACGAGGGCGATGCGGACGAGCTCGATATGATCCAGGAAGGCGCGGTTCTCGTCGGACTTCTCGCGCCCTTCGATCAGCGGTCAAAAATCGACGAGTATGCTGAGCACGGTATCAGGGCATTCGCCATGGAGCTGATACCGCGAATCACGCGGGCGCAGAGCATGGATGCGCTGTCCTCACAGTCCAACCTCGCGGGCTATCGGGCCGTTCTCGACGCCGCCGCGGAGTTCCATCGGGCATTGCCCATGATGATGACCGCGGCAGGGACTGTCGCGCCGGCCCGGGTTTTCGTTTTGGGGGCGGGGGTCGCCGGACTGCAGGCCATCGCTACGGCGCGCCGGTTGGGCGCGATCGTCTCGGCGACCGACGTACGGCTGATCGCGAAGGAGCAGGTGGAGTCGCTCGGCGCCAGTTTCGTGATGGTCGAGGATAAGGAATCTGCGTCGGCGGAAACGGAAGGCGGCTACGCAAAGGAAATGAGCGAGGACTACCAGCACAAGCAGGCGGAACTCGTTCGTGCCCACATCGCGCACCAGGACATCGTCGTCGCGACGGCGCTCATTCCCGGACACCCGGCGCCGACACTCATCGACGACGACATGGTGCTCAGCATGAGTTCAGGGTCCGTGATCGTCGATCTGGCGGTGGAGGCGGGTGGCAACTGCACCTTGTCTCGGCCGGGTGAAATCGTCCAGGTGAACGGCGTGAAGGTCATCGCCTTCCGCAACGTGCCCAGCCGAGTCGCCGAGGACGCTTCGGCACTTTACGCCCGGAATCTGTTCAATTTTCTCATGCCGTTGATCGACGCCGAGACCCACTGTCTGAAGATCGACTGGAACGACGAGATCGTCGCGGGCACCGCTCTGACCCGTGATGGCGCCGTCGTTCATCCGCTTCTCGCAAATCGGGGCTGATAGGCATGGAAACGGTCGATCCGTTCGTCTTCCAACTCACCATCTTCGTCCTCGCGATATTTGTCGGTTACTACGTCGTGTGGAGCGTGACTCCCGCGTTGCATACGCCGTTGATGTCGGTGACCAACGCGGTCTCCAGCGTCATCATCGTGGGGGCGCTGATCGCCGCCGGGCCTGATGAACTGAGCACGGCCAAGATCCTGGGGTTCATCGCCATGACGCTCGCGGCCATCAATATTTTTGGCGGCTTCACCGTCACGCAGCGCATGCTGGGTATGTTTCGAAGAAAGAAATAGGCGATGGCCATTTCGGGCAATCTGACGGCAATCGCGTATCTCGTCGCCTCGGTCTTGTTTATCCTTGCTCTGCGCGGCCTATCGTCTCCCGAGACGGCGAGGGCCGGGAATCTCTACGGCATCGCCGGAATGGCGATCGCCATACTGACCACGGTGATCGATCCCGAGGTCGCGTCCTACGGTTGGATTCTCGCCGCGTTTGCGATCGGCGGTCTCATCGGCATGACGGTGGCTCTGAAGATCCAGATGGCGGCGATGCCCCAACTGGTCGCCGCATTTCACAGTCTTGTCGGAATGGCGGCGGTCCTCGTCGCCGGCGCTGCCCTGGACAATCCGCAGGCGTACGGTATCACCGACGCGGCTGGTGCCATCCTCCTGTCAAGCCGCATCGAAATGGGATTGGGCGCTGCGATCGGTGCGATCACCTTCTCGGGATCGATCGTTGCCTTCACCAAGCTGCAGGGGCTGGTTTCGGGGAACCCCATCGTGTTTTCCGGTCAACACTGGCTCAATCTGCTGCTCGGAATCGTCACTATTGTGCTCCTGGCCTATTTCACGCTGGAGCAGTCGCCCGAACTGTTCTGGGCAATGACCGCCCTCAGTTTCCTCATCGGGATTCTGATCATCATTCCGATCGGCGGTGCCGACATGCCGGTCGTCATCTCGATGCTCAATTCATACTCCGGCTGGGCAGCGGCGGGCATCGGGTTCACATTGCAAAACTCGGCGTTGATCGTCACGGGTGCTCTCGTCGGTTCTTCCGGTGCTATCCTCAGCTACATCATGTGCCGGGCCATGAACCGCTCGTTCTTCAGCGTGATCCTCGGTGGATTTGGAGGCGACCCCACAGCTGCGAACACCGCAGCCGGTGACAAGTCCACCAAGTCTGGAAGCGCCGAGGATGCCGCGTTCGTCATGAAGAATGCCGGTTCCGTGATTATCGTGCCAGGATACGGAATGGCTGTTGCCCAGGCCCAACATGCCCTTCGGGAAATGGCCGACAAGTTGAAAGAGGCGGGCGTCCGTGTCCGCTATGCCATCCATCCCGTGGCCGGCCGCATGCCGGGGCACATGAACGTGCTGTTGGCGGAGGCTAACGTTCCCTACGATGAAGTGGCCGAACTGGAAGAGATCAATTCGGATTTCGCGAGTACGGACGTCGCATTCGTGATCGGTGCCAACGATGTAACCAACCCGGCAGCCCGGGACGATCCGGGTAGCCCCATCTATGGCATGCCCATTCTGGACGTGGACAAGGCACGGACCGTGTTGTTCGTGAAGCGGTCGCTGTCGCCGGGGTACGCGGGCATCGACAACGATCTCTTCTACCGGGACAACACCATGATGCTGTTCGCCGACGCGAAACAACTCACGGAAGGTGTGGTGAAGGCGTTATAGGCCCGCCTGCCCCATCACCGGGGTCGGTGTTGAAACTTCTGGAATGTTGTCAGGTTGCCGGTTGAACCGGGGATCACGCGTCAGTTGTTCCCCTCGCGCTGGGCTCTCTTGCGGGCCAGCTTACGGGCACGCCGGATAGCCTCGGCCTTTTCGCGGGCCCGTTTCTCTGACGGCTTTTCGTAGTGGTTCCGAAGCTTCATTTCGCGGAAAATCCCCTCGCGCTGCATCTTCTTTTTCAAGGCGCGCAAGGCCTGATCGATATTGTTGTCTCTGACGATGACTTGAACCAGTTTTCGTTCCTCCGTTCGGCAGAGCTTCCGGAACCATTCCCGTTGCCCGATCCGCCCACGGTAACGGGCGGTGAAGGGTGGGCCGCGCTCTTTAACACAGGCTGAAAGCGCCTGTCCACCTTCTCACAGAGGCCGGGTCCGGCGCATCGTTGTGTCTGTGGCCTTTACCTTGCCCCTGCCTCCCCACATATTAGGCCCATGGCCATACTTAAGATCGCGCGCATGGGACACCCGGTCTTGATGCGTCGGGCGGAGGAGGTCGCAGACCCCGATGCGCCGGAAATCAGCTATCTCGTCCACAACATGATCGAGACCATGGCGGATGCCCAAGGCCTAGGTCTGGCCGCGCCACAAGTTCACGTGCCCAAGCGCGTCGTCATATTTCACGCGCCCACCGGCGATTCCGATCGGGAACCCGACGACCCGCCCGAGCGGGATTTGACTGTCCTGTTCAATCCAGTGATTGAGCCGCTCTCCGATGAGCTGGTGTACGGATGGGAGGGCTGTCTTTCGGTTCCCGGACTGCGGGGACAGGTTCCCCGTCATGCCTCTATACGCTATCGCGGCCTGACACTGAACGGCGGAAAGATCGACCGTACGGTTCACGGCATCCACGCCCGGGTGGTCCAACACGAATGCGACCATCTCGATGGTATCCTGTACCCGATGCGAATGACTGACCTTACGAAACTCGTCTTCGAATCGGAGTTCCATCGCACGATGGAGGAGACCGAGGAGGTGGCGGCCAAGTCCAGTCATGTCGAAGCGGAGATGTCCGATGGCTAAACGCGGGAATGAGATTCGTCGACGCTATCTGCCCGCCCTCCTGAGACATGTGTCCTTCGACGGCTGGAGCCGGCGGGCTCTCAAGCACGCGGCAAAGGATCTGGGTGAGGACTTCGAGTTGGTTCGGCGGGCGTTTCCGGGAGGTGCCGCTGGCATGGTCGGCGCGTTCATCAAGTCCGCCGACGAAGACATGGTCGAGGCGTTGGCGGAGCAAGACCTCGAAACGCTCAGAATCCGGGAGCGCATCGCGCTCGCGATCCGCCTCAGGATCGAAGCCGTGGCACCACATCGTGAAGCGGTCCGCCGGGCCGTTGCCGTGCACGCCCTTCCGTTCAACGCACCCCGTGCCCTCCGCAGTCTCTACGGAACGGTTGACGCCATATGGACGGGTATCGGTGATACGTCGACCGACTTCAATTTCTACACAAAGCGCGCCTTGCTCGCGGGAGTGTACTCATCCACGCTGCTTTATTGGTTGGACGATCATTCGGACGGTTTTACCGACACGTGGGCGTTCCTCGAGCGCCGTATCGAGGATGTCATGCGGATACAAAAGGCGCGCGGACGTGTCGACGGCTTGACGGCAAGATTGACCAAACTCGCAGCGCGTGGAGCGAGATTTTCACCCTTGCGCTGTCGTCCCGCCTGATTCCGGGTACCGTTTAGTCCTTGGGCAGTTCTACGGTTGCCGCCGATTGTTCGGTGCGGAAATCCTTCAGCGCTTTGGCGATCGTCCCGTCACTCAGGGCGAGGATCGCCGCGGTGAACAGCGCCGCGTTCACCGCGCCCGCGCGCCCGACCGCCAGCGTGCCGACGGGAACGCCCGCAGGCATCTGCGTCATCGATAGCAGGCTGTCGAGACCGTTGAGCTTGCTCTCCATGGGCACGCCGAGAACCGGCAGTGGTGTCTTCGCGGCGATCACCCCCGGTAGCGCGGCTGCCATACCCGCGCCCCCGATGATGACCTTGAGACCCCGCTCCTGGGCCGTCGCACAATAATCATCGAGCCGGTCTGGATTCCGGTGGGCAGAAATCACCTGGGCTTCGTATGGAATTCCGAGCTTTTCCAATGTATCGGCAGCGTTTTTCATCGTCGCCCAATCTGACTGGCTGCCCATCAGAATGCCGACGATCGGATCACCTTGTGCCATTCATCTCTCCCTGCATTGCGCGTGCGGAATGTAGCGGGGTACCCCGAAACGGCGCAAGAATGTGACGCCGGTCAGAGGATATCGGCTTCAGACAGTCCCGGATAATCCGGTCTGGGGGTCGTCACGTGAGCCTTGCGTACGAGTCGCTTGGGCAGGTGCGAACAGGACCTCTTGCTCGAGGACGCTCAGGCGATAATGTCAGGTACCAGCGCGTTTTCGAGGCGTGCTATGTCGTCCTTGAGCGCCAGTTTCCGTTTTTTCAGTCTCTGCAGTTGTAGCTGATCGCGGCTTCCCGCTTTGATGAGCGCCTCGATGCTGTCGTCGAGGTCGCGGTGTGCCGTCCGCAAGTCTTCCAGCTTGTGCTTGAGTTCGGCGAAGTCCTGGTCGTCCATTCCCGCTCCATCGGACCAGGAGACGTTATTCCACGTTAGAATAGCAGAAATTGGAGTTCGGTCGCGTTCCCGAGGATGGGCGCCGAACGGAAGAGTTGGGGGTGGATTTGTCGTTTCCCGACAATCCGTTCTGGGATTTCTCCATACATACTTACGCCAAGGCGGGCGTCGCCGAAGCTTGTCTCGCGCTTCAGGAGCGCCACGGCGCCGACGTGAACGTTCTGCTCTATTGCTTGTGGATTGCTCAGCGGAGGGGCGGGCGTCTCACACGAGCCCGCCTTGCCGAGCTTTTGGAACAGATATCCTCATGGCGCGATCAGGTCATCTTGCCGCTCCGCGGACTTCGGGATCTGCTGAAGGAATGGACGCCTCCGGTATCCAAGAACCATGCCGAACTCGTGCGCGCGACCATTAAGCGGGCGGAACTTGACGCCGAGCACGCTGAACAGTTGTTTCTGGCGGACGGTGTTCCCGTGGAAGACGATCGGAGCATGCTATCGGAAGCTGCAGCCATGGACGCCGCCGAGAATTTGGCTCAATACCTGTCCCTTCTCAAGGTAAGATCGTCGGCGGAGGAGCAGGCATGGGCCGCGACACTGCTTTCGGCTGCCTATCCTGACGTCCCTGCGGATAAGATCGCGATCCTGTCCCGCTTCGAAACCTGATCATTCCGAAGTTCAACCCGTCGCTGACGCCGGACCCTGCCTATGCTTAAATGCTGGCCATTGGTCACGCTAGGAGGGCATGCCATATGAATGTCGAAGCGCGTATGGAGTCGCTACGGCAAATGCACCACGACCTTGAAGAAGCCATCAAGGAAGAGAACCGGCGACCCATGCCTGACTCGGCGGTGTTGTCGGATCTCAAGCGCCAAAAGCTCCGGATCAAGGACGAGATCGCACGGCTCGACGCGGAGCACTGAAGACTCTTGGGCCGTCCCGCCGCGGCGGGACGGCCGCCCGGGTTGTCGCCGCATCCGGGTCAAATGAACTTCGCGTTCTCGCGGAGGATGAACTTCTGAATCTTTCCGGTCGAGGTCTTCGGCAATTCCCCGAAAACCACATACCGTGGGCATTTGAAGTGGGCGAGATTGTCCCGGCAGAAGGCGATGATGTCGCCTTCGGTGACCGTGTCCGGGTCCCTTTTCAGCTCGACGAAGGCGCACGGCGTCTCCCCCCATTTATCGTCGAGTTTGGCCACCACCGCGACATTCAATACCGCTGGGTGCCGGAAGATCGTGTCTTCGACCTCGATGGATGAGATGTTTTCGCCCCCGGAAATGATGATGTCTTTGGAGCGGTCTTTGAGCTGAATGTAGCCGTCCGGGTACCGCACGCCGAGGTCGCCCGAATGGAACCACCCGTCTCCCAGAGCCTCTTCGGTGGCCGTTGGATTCTTGAGATACCCTTTCATGACGATATTCCCCCGGAACATCACCTCGCCCATCGTCTCGCCATCGGCAGGAACTTCGGTCATGGTCGCGGGATCCATGACGGTGAGGTCCTGGAGCACAGGATAGCGAACGCCCTGGCGCGATTTGCGCTCGGCTTGCTCGACGGCTCCGAGCGCGTTCCACTCCTCGTGCCAGTCACAGACGACGGCCGGACCATAAGTCTCGGTCAAGCCATAAACGTGCGTCACGTCAAATCCGATCTCCTGCATGGACTCGAGGAGCGCGGCCGGAGGCGGTGCGCCCGCGGTCATCATGTTGACTTGGTGATCGAACGATCGGCGCTCATGGTCGGTGGCGTTGACGATGAAGTTCATCACGATGGGCGCGCCGCAGAGGTGGGTCACGCCGTGATCGGCGATCGCGGCGTATATGTCGGCGGCCGTGACCCGGCGAGAACAGACGCTCGTGCCGGCCATGGCTGCGAGGGTCCAGGGGAAACACCAGCCGTTGCAATGGAACATCGGCAGTGTCCAAAGGTATACCGGGTGACGCGGCATGGACCATGCTAGAACGTTCCCCAACGCGTTCAGGTAGGCGCCTCGGTGATGATAGACGACGCCCTTGGGATTGCCCGTCGTTCCAGACGTGTAGTTGAGGCAGATCGCTTGCCATTCGTCGGCGGGCAGCTGCCAATCGAAATCCCCATCCCCTATCTCGAGCAGTGCCTCGTAGTCCATCTCGGCCAACCGATCCCCGGCAGTTTCCGCCAGTGCATCGGCGATATCGACGACGATGGGGCGAGCCTTGGTCTTGGCCAGTGCCTGTTTGATTGTGTCAGAGAACTCCGAATCGGTGATCAATACCTTGGCTTCGCCGTGATCGAGAATAAAGGCGATGGTATCGGCATCCAAACGCACGTTGAGAGCATTGAGGACGGCGCCAACGGCCGGCACGCCAAAGTGGCATTCGTAGAGCTCTGGCGTGTTGGCACCCATGACGGCGACGGTGTCCGCACGACCGATTCCCCACTTCGACAGCGCGGAGGCGAGCCTGCGGCAGCGCGCAAAAGTCTCCGCCCACGTGCGGCGCGCGTCTCCGTGAATCATGGCGATCCGATCCGGATAGACGGCAGCAGTGCGCTCGATGAAGCTCAACGGCGATAGCGCTTGATGGTTGGCGGACGACTGATCCAGATGCGCCTCGTAGATCGACTTCGCGGTCATGGTTCCGTTCCCTGAAACAAGATACCGTCGGGATGCATCGAGTCTTAGGTCATCGAAGCTCAATCGATCAATGCCGTGAGACCGAGGCCGTCGTGAAGCAGCCCCCGCGCCGAGCATTGGATGCTGACGCAGGGGGCTTAGCCCAACTTCCGCAACTCCGGGGTCAGGAGGATGTTAACCCATTGCTTTTCCGCATCTGAGATTCCAAAGATCGGCACTACAAAGCGCCGGACGGCGGGGCGGTCGGTGGTCGGGACAGACGGGACGGTTGGTCGGATTTCAAGACGGACATCCCGGCTCAGTGCACCGCCTGGGCGTGTGCCTCGACCAGCCACAGGTTCTTGTCGATATCGCGGGAAACGCCAACAAACAGGTCCTCGGTGTTCGCGTCGCCGACCTCTCCGGCCTCCGCGATGGCTTCACGAACATTCTTGCCGAAGGCCGCCAGGGCAGTACTTACCGCTTCCACATGTTCGCTGCCGGCGTGTATATCCAGCGGATAGGCTGGAAGAACCGAAGCGGCCGCCGCCACGGCTGCGGTGCCCCGTGCCGTACCGCCCAGCGCGGCAATACGCTCCGCGATATCGTCAATATGACCCTGAACGGCATCATGGATGTTGTCGAACAACTCGTGCAGCGCGATGAACGCCGGTCCTTTGACATTCCAGTGAGCCTGTTTCATCTGGCTTGCCAGATCTATTGAATCGGCCAGCCGTGCATTGAGGATGTCGATCATCACGGAGCGCGTGTTATCGGCGATGTCGATCTTCGTGGGGTGCAACGTCTGCGACATTGTGGAGTCCTCCTTACTTTTAGAATTATTCTAAATATGAGGGCGGGCCCGACGGATTCAAGAGAAGGATCTTTCGAGGCATTCGCGATGCCGGCCGACCTACCCACTGCAAGCCGGTTCGTGAGTTTGGTGCCGACCGCCGCCAGTTCCAAGACTTTGCAGCGTCCGTAACGCGCCGCGTCTCATATCTGTCTGAACTCGGTCAGGCACCGACACCACCGCCTCTCGACTCGGCGCGATTGAATGCGCATCCTTTGACTCGACACGCAACCGTCAAGCGCAAGAGAGGACCACCGATGACCAGCAGGTACGATGAAGTCTATGCGGAATGGCAGTCCGATCCCGAAGGATTCTGGGCCGCAGCGGCGGAAGCTGTGCATTGGTACAAGAAGTGGGACATCGTCCTCGATTCCTCGAACGAGCCCTTTTACCGCTGGTTTGTCGGGGGTGAGACCAACACCTGTTACAACTGCATCGACCGCCATGTGGAGAATGGGCGCGGCGATCAACCAGCGCTCATCTACGACAGCCCCATTACGGACTCGAAGAGAGTTTTCACCTACGCCGAGCTTCAGAACGAAATCGCCCGCTTCGCCGGTGTTCTCCGCCGACACGGAATCGAGAAGGGCGATCGCGTCATCATCTACATGTCCATGGTGCCGCAGGCCGCAGTCGCCATGCTGGCGTGCGCACGGATCGGCGCCGTGCACTCCGTCGTATTCGGTGGATTCGCCGCGAACGAGTTGGCAACGCGCATCGACGACGCCAAGCCGAAAATGATCGTCGCCACGAGTTGCGGTGTCGAGCCCGGCCGGATCGTCGAATACAAACCCATGGTCGACGAAGCCATCGAAATCGCGCGGCATAAGCCCGACACCTGTATCATCTTGCAGCGCAAGCAACATGCCACGGACCTCATTCCGGGGCGCGACATCGATTGGAAGGAGGCGATGGATGAGGCGGAACCAGTGGATTGCGTGCCGGTCCGAGCGACTGACCCTCTGTACATTCTCTACACGTCCGGCACGACCGGCGTGCCCAAGGGAGTGGTGCGCGACAACGGCGGACACCTCGTGGCGTTGGCCTGGAGCATGCCGAACGTCTACGGGGTCGAGCCCGGCGAGGTGTACTGGGCCGCCTCCGACCTCGGTTGGACCGTCGGCCACTCGTACATCGTTTACGCGCCGCTGATCCACGGCTGCGCCTCCATCCTCTTCGAGGGGAAGCCCGTGGGCACGCCCGACGCGGGCGTCTACTGGCGCACTATTTCCGAGCACAAGTGTTCGGTGCTGTTCACGGCGCCGACGGCGTTCCGGGCGATCAAGCGCGACGATCCGGACGGCAAGCTGATCGGCAAATATGATCTCGGTAGTTTCCGGACGTTGTTCCTGGCTGGGGAAAGATCCGATGCCGACACCTTGGAATGGGCCGAGAACCGGCTTGGAGTCCCCGTCGTCGATCATTGGTGGCAGACGGAGACCGGGTGGATGATCGGCGGAAACTATGCGGGTCTCGGCCTGTTGCCGGTGAAGCACGGTTCGGTGTCGAAACCGGCGCCCGGTTACAACGTGCGCGTCGTGGACGACGGCGCCAAGGAGGTTGCGGCAGGCGCGACCGGCGCGATCGTCATCAAGCTGCCGATGCCGCCCGGCTGCCTGCCGACCCTCTGGAACAACGACGAGGGGTATCTGTCTTCCTATCTCGAGGACTTTCCCGGCTACTACAAGACGGGAGACGCGGGCTACCAGGACGAGGATGGTTACCTCTACATCATGAGCCGCACGGATGACATCATCAACGTGGCCGGCCATCGCCTGTCCACGGGCGGCATGGAAGAAGTGCTGGCAAGTCACCAGGATGTCGCCGAGTGCGCGGTGGTCGGTGTTCACGATAAGCTCAAGGGTCAGATTCCCGTCGGTCTTCTCGTGCTCAAGGCGGGTGTCAACCGGCCGCACGAGGAGATTGTCGTCGAAGTCGTTCAGCTTATCCGCGATCGTATCGGGCCGGTGGCGTCGTTCAAGGAGGCCACCGTCGTCGAGCGCCTGCCCAAGACGCGGTCGGGTAAGATTCTCCGGGGAACGATGCGCCGGATTGCGGACGGAGAGGAATATAAGATGCCGGCCACGATCGACGACCCCGCCATCCTCGGGGAAATTGAAGAAGCGCTGCGGGGAATCGGTTACACCCGTCACGGCGCGTCTTCCTGACGCGGGAGACGATCTGGCACTCGTTTCGGTAACCGGCCGATCGATCCGCGACGTCGGTTGCGATGCTCTGGTGGCTTGGAGAAAGGAAAGGTCATGCGATTGGAAGGAAAACGGGCGCTGATCACCGGAGGCGGGCGGGGCATCGGTCTCGCCAGCGCCCGGCGGTTCGTGGCCGAAGGCGCGGTTGTCGTGCTCGGAGACATTCTCGTTGACGAAGGACAAGCCGCCGCTCGAGAGCTTACAGATACTGGTGGGAAGGCTTCCTTTGTCGAGTGTGATGTCACCGACATTGGCCAGGTCAACAACTTCATTGCCGCGGGCGTCGACTTCATGGGCGGTGTCGATATCCTGTTCAACAACGCGGGTGTCATCGGGCCCGGGACAGCCTTCCTCGAGATGACCGAGGAAGAGATGCGCACCATCATGGATATCAATGTCTTCGGGGCATTTCGCATGGCCCAGGCCACGGCGCGCCACATGGTGGACCAGGGCATCGCCGGCAGCATTGTCAACACGGCGTCGATGCTGTCGACACTCGCCAATCCCGATCAGGCAGCCTACGTGTCATCCAAGCACGGCATTCATGGTCTGACGAAGGCTATGGCCTTGGCGCTCGCGGAGCACGGCATTCGGGTCAATGCGATCGGACCCGGCACCATCAAGACCGCGGTCGCCGAGGCCGTTCTGGTCAACGAATCCGCCTATCGCCGCGTGCTGTCGCGTATTCCGTTGGGGTACATCGGTGAACCCGAGGATGTCGCGGGATCGGTGGTGTTCCTGGCGAGCGACGAATCCTCCTACATGACAGGACAGATCATCTATCCCGACGGTGGCCGGCTGGCGTTGAACCACGTAATGCCGGTCGACGAACTCCCGGCCGCATGACTTTACGTTCAACGCAAAGATCGGAGGTGGCGGACCCATGAGGTTCGAGAACGCGACAGTGATCGTGACGGGTGGTGGCCGTGGAATCGGCTTCGCGACCGCGAAGCGGTTCGCCGAGGAAGGCGCCTCCGTCGCCGTCGGAGAGATCGATGCGAAGCTCGGAGAAAGAGCGGTTAGGGACCTTCAGGCCGCGGGGCATCGCGCCGCGTTCGTGCAGGCCGACATTGGCGATCCCGCGGAGGCGGAGCACCTCGTTGCGTCGGTAGTGGAGCAGTTCGGCGGTGTTGATGTTCTCGTCAACAACGCCGGAATCATCCGCAACGAAAGATTCCTCGAGACGGATATTGCATCCTTCGATCAGGTGTTGCGCGTCAATCTACGAGGTGTGTTCCTGATGACTCAAGCCGCCGCTCGCCGCATGGTCGCGGCCGGCACCAAAGGATCCGTCGTCAACATCTGCTCGGTCACGGCGATGGTCGGCATGCCCGATCAGGTGAGTTACTGCACGTCGAAGGCCGGGGTCTTTCAGATGACCCGAAGCATCGGTCTTGCATTGGCGGACAAGGGCATTCGAGTGAATGCGGTGGGGCCGGGAACGGTCCGGACGGAGCTTTCCGAGTCGGCGCTCGGATATGACGGCGGAAGCGCCGCGATGAAGCGCGTATTGGCGCGAACGCCGCTTGGACGGCTGGCCGAGCCGGAAGAGATCGCCGACGCGGCGCTGTTCCTGGCCAGCGACGACGCCGCCTATCTCACGGGGCACACGATGTTCGTTGACGGCGGGCGGTTGATCCAGAACATCGTTTTGCCGTTCGATGAATAGGTCCACCGAAACTCGGACCGATCCGGGAGAGGCACGGGCATGAGACTCCAGGGAAAAGTTGCGATCATCACGGGTGCCAGCAAGGGGATCGGCCGGGGCTGTGCCAAACGGTTCGCCGCCGAGGGCGCGGCGGTGGTGATCGCGGATGTCATCGACGATCAAGGAACCGCTGTCGCCGCGGAAATCGAGTCGGATGGCGGCAGAGCCCTGTACAAACGCACGGACATCGGGGATCCGCAGCAGGTGACTGCCTTAGTACAAGCCGCCGTCGACACCTACGGTGGGCTCGACGTTTCCCTGAATTGCGCCGGCGTCATCCCAATCGACGGTTCGGACGTGCTTGAAACGGAGGAGTCCGAGTGGGACCGGGTCGTCGGCATCAACCTCAAAGGTGCGTTCTTCGTGTGTCAGGCGGCGGCTCGGGAAATGGTAAAGCGGGGAGCCGGCAGTATCATCAATATCGCATCAGTGACGGCCGTCATGGCAATCGGCAATCAAGCGGCCTACGTCGCCTCGAAGGCGGGTGTCAACGGTCTCACCAAATCCATGGCCATCGGCTTGGCTCATCGGGGGGTGCGGGTCAACGCCATCGGACCCGGATCGATCGAAACCGACATGGCGGCGGTGGTCCTCTCCGATGAAGAGTCCTTTGCCCGGGTGATGTCGCGAACGCCGCTGCACCGCATGGGTCAACCTGAGGATATTGCGGGCACGGCGCTGTTTCTGGCGAGCGACGATTCGAGCTACATCACGGGTCAGACCATCTATGTGGAGGGAGGACGGCTGGCCCTCAACCACGTCATGCCATCCAAAGCGTAATGTATTCGCCGCGGTCGTAACCTTCGGCGAACGGCTGGACCGATGACCGAAGCCGCATCCATTCGGACGCCCTACGGCGCCTACTTCATGGGCGACGTTCCGGCTCATGACTCGGAGCTCACGGAAACCGGACCGGGAACACCCATGGGCGAGCTCATGCGTAAGTTCTGGCAACCGGTCTGCCTTTCTCGGGAGTTGAACGACCTGCCCAAGGCGATTCGCGTCATGGGAGAGGATCTCGTGGCATTTCGCGACCGAACGGGTCGCATCGGACTTCTCCATCGGCACTGCAGCCATCGGGGCACGTCGCTGGAATATGGCATCGTGTCGAAGCGGGGCATTCGTTGCTGTTATCACGGCTGGCTCTTCGATACTGACGGCACGATTCTCGAGACTCCTGGCGAGCCTTCCGACTCGCGCCTCAAGGACTCGTTTCGTCATGGCGCCTATCCGGCACGCGAGCACGACGGCCTCGTCTTTGCCTATCTGGGTCCACCCGAAGACCTGCCGCCGTTCCCCATATACGACTGTTACGTCGAGCCTGCAGGCAACCGGCTGGTACCGTACTCAATTTGGCATCCCTGCAACTGGTTGCAGGTCCATGACAATGTCATGGATCCGGTTCACGCGGCCTTCTTGCATACTCGGATGAGCAACGTTCAGCTCACCGAGTCTTATGGAGCCGTCCCCGTGCTCGACTTTGCGGATGTGCCGAACGGCATGGTGTACATCGGCAGCCGGCGGATCGGAAATCTAGTGTGGATCAAGGGCAATCACACGATGCTTCCCAACTTCGGGCAAACGACGGCGCTTTGGGAAACGGCGGAGAAGGTGAAGTACTTCACGGGCGTGAGCCTCAGCAAATGGATCGTGCCGGTGGACGATACCCACTGCTGGATGTTCGGTTTCCGACATTTCAACGGTGAAGTCGATCCACAGGGATTGGGCCGCGAAGACCAGTGCGGCGTCGACACGGTCGATTTTTTCGGCCAGACGGGTCATCGAAGCCACGAGGCAATGCAACGCGAGCCCGGAGACTGGGAAGCACAGGTATCGCAGCGCCCCATTGCCATTCATGCGCTCGAACATCTCGGTACGACCGATCGGGGTGTCGCGACGCTCCGCCGTATGCTACGCCGGTCCGTCCGAGGGGAATACGACCCGCGTACGGAGCTGACGCGTCAGTGCGAGTCTCGCAAGCCCATCCACACGCATTGCTACGACACGGTTCTCGGAATACCCCCACGGAGCAACGGCGACGACCGCGATTTCTTGCGCGAACTCGGGCAGCAGGTCGTTGGCGCCGTGATGGACGCCGATGCCTACGACGGGGAGGAGCGCCGTGAATACCTTCGGCGGCGCATGCGGGAGCTGGAAACGATCCACCGGTAGCCGATCACGCCTCACTGCGGTTTCGCAGAGGGGAACACCCTGACGGGTCGAGCACGCGGCGCGCCCGAGCTCATTGGGGCCGCACCCCATGTTCCAGTCAAACTGGAAACCGCTCTAACAGGTTGCTGAAAAACTCGGCCGAGAGTCCGCCTCGCGAAACAAACGAATCAACGGATGGGCGTTCGCGAAAACGAAACAAAACTGCCGGGATGATCGCTCCGAATCGTTTTTCAGCAGCCTGCTAAGTCGCGGGCTCTGCCTCCTCGGGAGGAGATCCATCACCACGCCGCAGCGGAGCCGATGACTCCGAATCCGACGGTTCCGAGGTCCCGAACACCGCAGACGTTATCGGTTCAGGCTCGGAGGGCGCCGGTTCCGGTGCGGCACCGAAAACGCTCTCCACGCTATGAACCGACTGCTCAGCGGGTGATTCCGGTGCCGCCCCCTCTGGGTCCGGCACGATTTTCACGGGGATCGCCGGACCTTCCAAAGGCGCTGCAGCGGGAGATTTGACGGCGGCCGTCGTCGGTCCCGCCGCCTCGCCCTCCATGCGCGCGTGTTCCCGCGTTTCTCGGCGCTCACGCGACCGCAGCCTCGCGTGAGCCTTGGTCACCGCTTCATCAAGCTCAACTTGCGAGCACATTCCCAGGGACACCGGGTCGATCGGCTTGAGGTTTGCCATATTCCAGTGGGTGCGCTCACGCACCGAATTGATGGTTGGCTTGGTGGTACCGACAAGCCGGCAAATCTGAGCATCGGACAACTCAGAATGATAACGGAGCAACCACATGATGGCGTTGGGACGGTCCTGGCGCTTGGTGACCGGCGTGTACTTGGGGCCGCTCGTCCGCGCCTTTGGCCGGGGAATATCGGATGTCGCCATATTCAGCCGTGCGCTCGGGTCGGCCACGCACCGTTCGATCTCTTCACGCGTCAATTCGCCGTCCGGAACCGGGTCGCGGCCTTGGATGCCGATCGCCACCTCGCCGTCCGCGATGCCCTTCACTTCAAGCGGATGCAGACCGCAAAACTCGGCAATCTGGTCAAACGTCAGTGATGTGTTGTCGATCAGCCAAACAGCGGTCGCCTTGGGCATCAACGGCAGCGGCATGAAAGGGCTCCTCTTGCGGTTGGCCGCAGTGAACTTCCGGCACCATGTCCATTTCGGGCCTCCCGCACAAGCGAATTCGTCCATTTGCGCAGATGTGCCCCGGGTGCCGGCCCCCGATCATATGGACCGACGCCGGCGGCCTTGCAAGGGCCGTTGAGCCATTGTCCGACGATCACGTACAGTAGTACACCGCCTCGAGAGGAACGTCGCCGAGCGGGGAGGAGCCATGACCATGGATGATCTCGACGGTTTACCGGTCAAGCAGCCGGAACCGATCAAGCTCGAGACGTTGGGGATCGATGAACTGGAGAACAGAATCTCGGAACTCGAAGAGGAAATCGTCCGTATTCGCGACGTCATCGCCTCGAAAAAAGCCGTGCGGGGAGACGCGGAATCGCTGTTCAAGAAGTAGTGCTGGACCCCGGCCCCGACGGTTCGCCGGTTTCGTCGAACTATCTTCATCCGGCCGGTCGCCTTTCCCCACCAAACCATTCGTTGACGCCTCCCAACCCAATGCCGCGTCATACGTCAAGTGCGCTGGACGCGCGCCGGAGTGCCGGATAGGTTGCGCTCTTCCGAAGGGACGGACGTATGGCCAAGTCTAACTCCCCGAGATTTGACACACTGAGCCTGCACGCGGGTCAGCATCCCGATCCGGCGACCGGGTCACGCGCGGTTCCCGTGTATCAGACGACATCTTATGTGTTTCAGGACGTCGATCACGCCGCCTCGCTGTTCAACCTCGAGCGGGCAGGTCATATCTATTCGCGGATCTCCAATCCGACTACGGCGGTGCTGGAGGAACGAATCTCGAGCCTCGAAGGGGGCGTCGGCGCCGTATGTACCGCGAGCGGTCAGGCGGCGCTTCATCTCGCCGTCGCGACCATCCTCGACGCCGGACATCACATCGTTTCGTCCGGTTCGATTTACGGCGGGTCGCACAACTTGTTCACCCACACGCTCCCCAGGTTCGGAATCGAAACCACCTTCGTCGATCCGCGCGACCCGCAGGCGTTCAAAGACGCCATTCGGCCGGAAACGCGTTTGCTATTCGGTGAAACGCTGGGGAATCCAGGGTTGGAAATACTCGATATCCCCGCTGTGGCGGAAATCGCGCACGAGGCGGGTTTGCCGCTTCTCATCGACTCCACCTTCGCGACTCCCTATCTCTTCCGGCCGCTTGAATGGGGCGCCGATCTGATCATGCATTCGGCAACCAAGTTCTTGGGAGGCCACGGGGTCGCCATTGGCGGCGTTGTCGTAGACGGAGGGACGTTCGATTGGGAAGCGTCGGGTAAGTTTCCTACGCTCACCGAGCCCTACGCCGGCTATCACGGCCTTGATTTCGTCGAGGAATTTGGACCCCAAGCTTATGTGATGCGGGCGCGGTCGGAAGGACTGCGGGATTTCGGGGCCTGCATGAGTCCCGCCAATGCGTTTCACATCATCCAAGGCGTTGAGACTCTCCCGTTGCGCATGACACGGCACGTCGACAACACGCGCCGCCTCGTCGCATTTCTGGACGATCACGAGGCCGTTGCCTGGGTCGGTTATCCCGAATTGCCGAGCCATCGGGATCATGAGCTCGCCAAGGCTCGGTTTCCGAAAGGGTGTGGCGCGGTCTTCAGCTTCGGGATCAAGGGCGGCCGCGAGGCGGGGCGGAAGTTCATCGAGGCAACCGGCCTGTTCTCTCACTTGGCGAACGTTGGTGATGCGAAGTCACTCGTGATTCATCCCGCGACCACGACGCATCAGCAGATGGACGCTGACGCGCTCGAGGCCGCGGGAATTTCCGAGGATCTCGTTCGCCTTTCCGTGGGACTGGAGGATCCGCAGGATCTCATCGACGATCTCGACCGCGGCCTGCACGTCTCGCAGCGGTAACTCGGGTTAGGGAACGCAATCTTGGAACTTCAGGTCGATGGCAAGCGCGCGTTCGCCACAACCGGTGGGCGGTCGCATGAACCGGGGCAAGAGGCCGTGGTCCTCGTGCACGGAGCAGGCATGAATCGCACCGTCTGGGTGTTGCAGACGCGGTATTTTGCGCACCACGGGCGCAATGTGCTGGCTGTCGATCTCCCGGGACATGGGCGTTCCGAAGGTCCGCTGCTGACCTCGGTCGGCGACATGGCGGATTGGCTCTCGAGACTCATGGATGCTGCGGACATCGAGGCTGCGTCGGTCGTGGGTCACAGTATGGGATCTCTCATTGCGCTAGAGTTGTGCGCCCGCTTTCCCAAACGCGTCGTCGCGGCCGCGCTGCTTTCAACCGCGTACCCCATGGTGGTGAGCGAAGAGCTTCTTTCATCTGCAAAGGCGAATGACCACCAAGCCATCGACATGATCAAGGTATGGGGCCACGGTCGGGGCGCTCACCTCGGCGGGCACAAGGCTCCGGGTCTGTGGATGACGGGAGGCGCCGAACGCCTGCTCGAAATGGCGAGCGACGACGTGCTCTACACGGACCTCTGTGCTTGCAATGGTTATCGAGACGGCTTGGATGCCGCGTCACGCGTTCGCTGTCCCGTCCTTCTGGTGCTGGGGCGGGAAGATCGGATGACTCCGCCCCGTGCCGTACGGGATCTGGCAGACACGATTCCGTCCGTTCGGACGGTTTTCCTCGATGCCTGCGGGCACATGTCGATGATCGAGAGGCCGGATCAGGTGCTCGATGCGCTCAGGGAAGCGATCTAGCGGCGTCTGCACCGCGAGTGGAAACCATCCCCGCGATGGCCGTCGCGAGGCCACGTCGCATTTGAAAAGAGCACTGTCGCAGTTCCGGTCGAACCGGAACCGCTCCAGAATCAAATAGTTCATCTCGAAGGACGCGTTACCGAAGATGGCTACGGGAACGAAATTAGGACTTCAGACCAAATTCGCTGAACCTCTTGTTGAACTTGGCGACTTGGCCGCCCGTATCGACCAAGCGACCTGCGCCGCCGGTCCAGGCCGGATGCGACTTGGGATCGATATCGAGGGTCAGCGTGTCTCCTTCGCTGCCCCAGGTCGAGCGTGTCTCGAAGCTGGTACCGTCCGTCATGACGACGGTGATCGTATGATAATCTGGATGAATGTCCTTTTTCATCGCGACGCTCCCGAGAACGATCTTCTGGGGTCAGGCAGCGGGTTATATCGTACGAGTCCTTGTTCCGGCAAGGTGAACCGACCTGCACCGAGTTCCACGGTCTTCAAGAATCTAGAATCTTCAGAATCGTGGCGTGAGTAGAAAACCGCTCATCGAAGACAGGCCGAAAGGCGACAGCGTCAACGTCCTCCGGCACATTGCCGGATTCCTTCGGCCATATCGGCTTCGCATCGTTTCGGCGCTGGTCTCTCTCATAGTCGCCGCCGGGGCCGTCCTTGCGATCGGTCAGGCACTTCGCCGCGTCGTCGATTTCGGATTCAGCGCCGACAGTACGGTTCTCGATCAATACTTCCTCGCGCTGCTCGGAGTTGTCGCGTTGCTCGCCGTGGCGACGTACGGCCGGTACTACGCCGTATCGTCCCTGGGTGAGCGGGTCGTCGCGGATATACGCCACAAGGTCTACCAGCATGTTGTCGGCCTCAGCCCCGAGTTCTTCGAGTCGACGCGTACGGGAGAGATCCTCTCCCGACTGACGACGGATACGACGCTCATTCAGTCCGTCGTGGGATCGAGCGCATCCGTGGCCCTGCGTAACATGATGATCTTCGCCGGCGGCTCTATTCTGCTGATCGTCAGTAGCCCCAAGCTGACGGGTCTCGTCTTCCTGATCGTCCTCCTGGTCGTATTGCCCATCGTGTTTTTTGGCCGCCGCGTCCGGCGGCTTTCCCGCGAGAGTCAGGACAGGCTGGCGGATGTCGGCACATTCGCCGGCGAGTCTCTTGATGCAGTGCAGACGATACAGGCGTTTGGCCGAGAGGACGCCAACCGCCGGAGATTTGGCGGGATCGTCGAGGCCGCCTACACGACGGCCCTCCGCCAGATCAAGTCCCGCGCCCTGCTCACCGGCATCGTCATCCTGTTCGTGTTTGGTGCGGTTGACATCGTTCTTTGGATCGGTGCGCGCGATGTGATCTCCGGTGCTATGACCGGCGGTCAACTCGCCGCGTTCGTCTTCTATGCGGTCATGGTGGCCGGCTCCGTTGGATCGCTGTCGGAAGTGTACGGCGACTTTCAGCGCGCCGCCGGGGCGACCGAACGCTTGATGGAACTTCTGGGGACGAGTTCCAGGATCTCCGCCCCGGAATCGCCCGTCAGCTTGCCGCGGCCCGCGCGCGGCGCGATTCGTTTCGACCGGGTCACCTTCCGGTACCCGGCCCGACCCGGATATCGCGCGTTGGCCTCGTACTCTCTTTCGGTCTCGCCGGGTGAGCGGCTGGCGCTCGTCGGCCCTTCAGGTGCGGGAAAGACAACCGTGTTCCAGCTTCTTCTTCGGTTCTATGACCCGGAGTCGGGGCGGGTTTCCATCGACGGCACCGACCTGCGGGATGCTAGGCCCGAAGACGTGCGTCAGCACATCGGTTTGGTGCCCCAAGACCCCGTCATTTTCGCCGATGACGTCTGGAGCAATATCCGCTACGGACGTCCCGAAGCGACCGACAGGGAAGTCCGTGCCGCGGCGGAGGCCGCCGCCGCGGCCGAGTTCGTCAAGCGGCTGCCGGACGGATACGGGACTTTTTTGGGTGATCGTGGCACCCAACTGTCAGGCGGCCAGCGCCAGAGAATCTCCATCGCCCGCGCGATTCTCCGCAATCCCACGATACTTCTCCTCGATGAGGCGACCAGCGCGCTTGATGCGGAAAACGAACGGGTGGTTCAGCGGGCGCTCGAGACGCTCATGGAAGGCAGAACGACGCTCGTCATCGCCCACAGCCTGGCGACCGTGCTGAAGGCCGACCGGATCGTCGTGATGGATGCCGGTGACGTGGTGGCCAACGGAACCCACGCAGAGTTGATGGCACAGGGCGGGTTGTACGCGCGATTGGCTCAGCTGCAGTTCGAAACGTCCGAGGACGCGGATACGGTCGCGGCGGCGCAGTAGTCTGTAGGAATCTATTGGTGCAGTTCCGATCTCTTGTCAGCGCTCCGTCAATTTCAGTTCGATGCGCCGATTGCGGCGATGGCCGATCTCGTCGGCGCGCGCGTCCAGAGGCTGGAATTCGCCGAAACCCGCCGCCGCCAAACGCGCCGGCGGTATGCCTTGATCGACGAGGAACTTGACCACGGAAACAGCCCGGGCCGTGGAAAGCTCCCAGTTTGAAGGAAATCTGGGGGTGGAGATCGGGATGACATCGGTGTGGCCGTCCACACGCAGCACCCAGGAGATCTCCGGTGGTATCGATTTCGCGATCTCCATCAGGGTCCTCGCAAGATGGGCGAGTTGCTGTTGTCCGCTGATACCGATTTCCGCGGAGCCCGACGCGAACAGAACTTCCGACTGGAAGACGAACCGGTCGCCGACCACGCGAATGTCTCTTCTGTCTCCCAGCACTTCGCGCAGGCGTCCGAAGAATTCCGACCGATAGCGCGAGAGCTCCTCGACCTTTTGGGCAAGCGCCACGTTAAGCCGCTTGCCGAGATCGGCGATGACGGCCTCTTGCTCCTCGTCTTTCGCTTCGGCCGCCTCCAAGGCGGCATTGAGACGCACCAGTTGCTGGCGCACGGCACTGAGCTGTTGGTTCAGGAGCGCAACTTGAGCGCGGGCCTCGGCGGACAGATCCTTCTCCCTGCTCAAGGAGTCCGTATTCTCATTGTACAGACGCTGGAGCTCCGCAAGCCGCAGTTCACGATCTTCCAGATCCCGTTGGGCCAACAGGGTCCGTTCCCGTTCGTCCGCGAGGCGTGCTTCAAGCGCCTTGCTTTCGTCGCGAAGCCGTGCGGCGAGCGCGTTGCTTTCTTCGCGGAGCCGTGTGGCGAGCGCCTCGGAGTCGTCGAGGGACTCGGCGAGTTCGCCCACTTGTTGCTCCAGATCATTTCGCACGGACGTCAGCGCAGCGATGTCACGTTTGAGACGCTCAATCTCGCCGAGCTGCGCCTCGATGGTTTCGCGATCCGCGGCAACTGTCTCCACCGCAGCAGCCCGCCTGGATTCCGCCTCATCCAGATCGAGGGCGAGTTGATCGCGTTCACGTGTCGATTTCTGCAGCGACGCCGACAACTGGGCGACGTTGAGGCGCAAGTCCTCGTTAGATCGGCGTTCCAAAGCGAGCAGTTCGGAGATTTCCGCCAGCTGTCTGTTCAGTCGCTGGAGCGCCTCGTCCCGCCCCGTCAGAGCTTGACTGAGGAGAAAATGCGTAATCATGAAGACGGCGAGAACGAAGATGATGACCAGCAGCAAGGTCGCGAGCGCATCGACGAACCCCGGCCAGATGTTGTCGCTGCGCCGCATTCTTCCTCGACTGACGAGCGCGGGCACGGCGTCGTTCCTTTGCCGTTATCTTGAGTCGCGACCGAGCGCCGCTATCGTCCGGGCGAGCAACTTTATCTCGCTGCGAAACTCCTGAATGAGATGCTCACGGGCAGGACCGGACTCCTCGAGAAAGCGCTTGACGTACACGTCGAGGTTGCGCAGATGCGCGCGGCTCGCCTCATCCAGGGAGATCGCCGTTTCTGCCGATGCGGCTTCCGTCAGTCGTTCCAAGACCGGCCGCATTTCCATCTGGCTTTGGGCAAGCCTGACCATGAGGTCCTGTTCCGATTTCATTTGATCGGTAAGGCTTGCCAAGCGATCGGACAGGGACAGGAGGGTGGAGTTTGCCGATGCACTGTCATTCGCGCTGCGGGCGATCGTGCGTTGCAACGTATCCAGGCTTTCGGCCGTTTGCTCCAGCAGCGCGCTCACGTACGCCGGCACGGATTGCTCGCCATCCCCGACACCGATGCCCGAGGAGAGTCGGGTGATGCTGGAAAGCCATTCTTCCAACTCGTTGTAGAAACGGTTCTGCGCTTGACCTGCCTGGAGCTCCAGGAATCCAAGGACGAGGGATCCGGCGAGACCAAACAGAGACGACGAAAACGCCGTCCCCATTCCGGCAAGCGGAGCCTCCAGTCCCGCCTTCAACGACCCGAACAGGCCGGCAGGATCGTCCACTTCCACCGTGAGATCACGGATCGTATCGCCGACCGCCGTTACGGTTTGAAGAAGGCCCCAGAAAGTGCCCAAAAGGCCTAGAAAGATCAGAAGGCCGATCAGATACCGGGCCATTTCTCGGGATTCGTCAAGCCGTGACGCAATGCCATCAAGCAAGGAGCGCATCGACAACGTCGAAAGCCAGCGATGGCTGGGTTGATCACCGAGCATCGTCGCCATCGGGGCCAGGAGAGTCGGGGGTCGATGCACCGTCACGCCGGAGTCGCGATGGCGAAAGCGTTCGGCCCACTCGACCTCGGGTCCCAGAACCAGGACCTGTCGGAATACGTAGACGATACCGAGCAACAGAACACCGAGAATCAGCCCGTTGAGGCCGGGGTTGGCCATGAACGAGCGTTCCAGCTGCTCGGCGAGGAATGCCGCTGCGCCGATGACGGCCACGACGAAAAGGCTCATCCGCATCAGAAAACCCTGGGGACGAGTCATTCGAACACCTGGAGCGACGTCCGAGCGGGGGCGCCTTTCGCCCGCTCTTGGTCGGTCGCCTCTGGGGTCGGCTGCGGTCACTGGGTCAGGAGGACGATGTCAACGCGTTCAGGCGGCCCGTCGTCTTCCGCGCGTCCCAGCGCTCGAACATCGATCCGTGTGCTTCGTATTCCCTGTTCGATAAGGAATGAACGTACCGCCAGTGCACGTGACAACGAGAGGCGTCGCGCCGAGCTGAGGGTTTCGACCGTCCCGCCCGCGTACGCTTTCAACTGCAGACGGCCGTCGCTCTCCATCATCGTTACGGCCAGGGACCCCAATCTTCGTTCGGCGTCCGGTGTCAGCCGCGTACTTGCGCCGAGGAAATCGATGCGAAGAATTCGTCCGCCATCCGGTGGCAACGGAACCCGGGGCAGCGCGGCGACCCGACGCTCCGTACGACTGGGCTGTACCGCCGGTGGCGACGATTTGGGTTGTACTACGGCGTTGCGGACGGGTGCCTGCTCAGCCTTGGCGGGCGGCGCTTTCGGAGTCGGCGGCGGCGCCTCAGCAACCGGCGATAGTGGAGCCACCAATTTCGGGACCTTGGCTGGTGGCGTGGATCCGGGCGCGATCTGCCGCGACGCGACCGCTTTGGCCGGAGCAAGCGCCGCCGCTTTGGGAGCGGGCGGAGGTGCCTTCGGTACGGGCTTGAACGCAGGAGCTACCGCTCGAACCGGCGGCTGGACAGCGCGTTGCGTTACCTTCGAAAGGGGCAAGGCGGGCATAGGTCCGGCGGCTTGCCGCTCCGCTCGAGATCGGGGTGCGGAGACGGGACGCTGCAAGGTCGGACGTGATGCTGCCGGTGTGGAAGAGTCCCCCACCACGGAACCGGGAAAGCGCAGTCGCACGGCTTCCGTCCCCCGCTCACCCGGCATAAGAAGTCGCCGGCCCGTACTGAAGAATTGGCCTCGTGGCCGATCGAGCGCGTCGAGATTCACCTCCACCGCAGGCCTTCCGCCGCCGCCGATGACCACAGTGGACTGTGCCAGAGACTCCGCTGTCAGCCACGAAGAAAGTGCCAGTGCCCCCAACATGGTGGCGGCGGAACGAAACCTTGTGCATTGGGCGGCCTGCGCCGACGACACGCAAAACGACATGACCTGATCTGACTCCATTATGTGTCTTGCGGCCATCCCCCTCGCCCACTCAGCGGTCAGGCACAATAGCTCAGGGGGTATAACCCGACAACAGGTTAGCCAAGGTGTCGCCCACGGGAATTCCCGTGGGCCTTCGTCTGCTGCACCGAGGCCGCAAGAGGCGTCGTCACTGCCCTTCGCTCGCCGCGCTTCGAAGCGTCTCCCCGATCGCGTCGAACAGGCGGTCATTCGCCGCGATGACGTCGCCGGTATTCATCATGTCGCTCCCGCCGCCCATCTCTCCCACAAATCCCCCGGCTTCTCGGACCAGCACGATCCCGGCCGCCAGATCCCAAGGACCAAGCCCCTTTTCCCAGAACCCGTCGAGCCGGCCTGCGGCGACGTAGGCGAGATCGAGCGCCGCGGACCCCAAACGCCGAATCCCGGCGGTTTTCGGCGTCATGGCGGATACCTCCGCGGCAAAGCCGCGATGATTCCGCCGCTGCCGTGGTGGAAGACCCGTTGCCAGGACCGCCGTCTCCAAACGTTCGCGGGTAGAGACTCGCAGGCGATTGCGATTGAGGTATGCGCCGGCGCCTCTCTCCGCCCAGAACATCTCGTCGCGCAGAGGATCGTACGTGACGCCGGCAATGATCTCGCCGTCGCGTTCGACCGCGATGTTGAGGCAGAAGTGCGGAATTCCGTGGAGAAAGTTCAGTGTCCCGTCGAGGGGGTCCACAATCCAGCGATTCGACGTGTCCTTCCCTTGGATCTCACCTGATTCCTCCAAGAGCGCGCCGTAACGGGGGCGGGCTGACGTGAGTTCCGCGAGGAGTATCTGTTCCGCACGTCTGTCCGCGGCGGACACGAAATCCGCGGGCCCCTTCATCGAAACCTGGAGCTGTTCGACCTCGCCGAAATCGTGAACGAGGGTCCGCGCGGCCTTGCGGGCGGCGCCCGTCATGACGTTGATCAACGCGGATCGGAGTGCCATGCTCGGCCTTCCCGGTACTGGGCAAGAAGACTCAGGCTTCAGCCCGTTTGGCGTAACTTCCGTCAGCCGTGTTGACCACGATCCGGTCGCTGACCTCAATGAACGGCGGCACCATGGTGCGTACGCCGTTTTCCAGGATGGCGGGTTTGTACGAGGCAGCCGCCGTTTGTCCCCGGACCGTGGGCTCGGTCTCGGTTACCGCCATGGTCACGGTCTCGGGAAGTTCGACTCGGATGGGAGTGCCTTCGTAGCTCTCGATCATCACGATCATGCCGTCTTGTAGAAACACGGCAGGCTCGCCGACGAGATCCGAAGGGAGTTGAGTCTGATCATAAGTCTCCGTGTTCATGAACGTGAACATTTCGCCATCCGCGTACAGGAACTGATGCTCCTTTTGATCGAGCCGAACGCGCTCGACCGATTCGGATGAACGGAACCGCTCGTTGAGCTTCGATCCGTTTTTCAGGTTCTTGAGCTCGACCTGAAGGTAGGCGCCCCCCTTGCCCGGCTGCGTATGCTGGATTTTGACCGCAGTCCACAATTCACCGTTGTGCTCGATCACCATTCCCGGCCGGATTGCATTGCCGTTTATTCGCATGATCTTGGTTTGAGGTCTGGGTCCGGGTCCCGGTCAAATCTACCCGGAGGCGCGGAACCTAACAGCTTGTCCATACCTGTTCAATTGATCGAACCGTCATTGAACCGAGTCGCCGGGATCCCGGTCCAATGTATGCGCGATCGCATCGTTGAAGGCACGGACTCCGGCCGTCGGTCCATGTTCGTGGTCCCATACGGCCGAGATGACGGCCAGAAAATCCGCGCCCGCTCGAATCAGAGGAGGACAATTCAGTGGTGTGATGCCACCGATGGCAACGGTCGGAGTCGGCATGATGTCCGCGACCCATTTCAAGATATCGGGCGCGGCCCGCGTCTTGGCGGACTTCGTGCCGGTCCGATAGAACGCGCCAAACGCCACGTAATCGGCTCCGCTCTCCGCGGCGGTGATGGCGAGGTCGCGCGAGTCGTGACATGTCACGCCGATGATCTTGTCAGGTCCCAGAAGCTCCCGGGACTCCTCGAAGGTCGCATCTTCCTGACCGATATGCACACCGTCCGAGTCGCTGGCCGCGGCGAGATCCGGACGATCATTGATGAGCAACGGGGCATCATACCGGTGGCAGATGGGTGCCAGAAGTTCCGCCGCGCGCAAAACTTCGGCGTCGTCGCGGTCCTTCAACCGCAACTGGAGGCAGGCGACGTCGCCGCCGTCGAACGCGGCCTTGAGCTGTTCGGAAAAGCGCAGCCCGTCGACCTTGGGCGGCGATACCAAATAGAGGCGGCATCCGGTCGAAGCCATCATGGAAGTCTACCCTCACGTTCACGACGTTGTCAGGCTAATGTCCTAGTTCAGGACGACGACAAGATCGCTGAACATCGACTACGGCGACGACGTCGCGCCCGCCCTGAACTGGACCCCGGAGGAGTTCCGAGAAGGGGCAAAATCCCCATCGCGGTCAAGTTCTACGAGATGAGGCGGTTGTCCACCGGCTCGGCGCCGCCATTTACCGGAAGGTTCTCGGCCTGACCGACGAAAAGTCGTGAGTATCGCGCCGACGCAAGCGGCAAACTCGACCTCGGCCAAACGGCGCGCCTCGAAGCGGAGCCGCACCGCCGTAGGCCCCGGCACGGATGGAGCCCTCCGGACGCAACCCCGAAACTGCGGCATGCTTCATAAAGGATGACCACATTGGAAGCGCCCGGTTTGGGGTTTGGCGAGGGTCGGGACGGTCGCTCAAGTATCGCTCAGGTTTCGATCCCTCACGGTGCACGCGGTTGACGGCGCTTCGAAACCAAGCCTATGCTGCCTGCCAAGGTCATCAGATAACCCCTTTGGATAAAATAATAAATCATTTGTTGACCGATCTCCGGGCGGGGAGGACGAAGGTCATGAATGAAGAGGTTTTGGCCACCGACCGCTTGGAACGATCGGCCGGCCGGCTCGAACAGGCAATCGCGGATCGAATTTCGGCGGTTGAGAAGTCCGCCGCCAAGCGGGTCGAATCGCTCGAATCTGAAGTAAATTCCCTGAAATCCCGGCTGAATTCGTTGCAGGCGGAGAAGAATGCCCTTGCGACTGCATTGGAAGACGCGCAAGTCGAGTATCGCGTCCTGGAAAACGTGACGGACACTGTTCGGGATCGGCTGGATGAGACGATCGGCCGGCTCCGCGAAGCGCTCAGTGCCTGACATGGCCCAGGTTGCGGTGACGGTCAACGGCCGGGAATACCTCGTTGCCTGCGAGGATGGCGAAGAGGAGCATCTGCTTGAGCTCGGGGACCATTTGAACCGCAACGTCACGGAATTGGTGCGATCGATCGGCCAGGTCGGAGAAGCGCGTCTCATGCTCATGGCCGGACTGCTCATCGCGGATGAGTTGTTCGATTCTCGCAATGCCATTGCCCGCCTCGAGTCGGACATCGCCGACATGAAACTGGTCGGCGACAAGGCCGCAGGCGAGGTCGTCAAAGCGGCAAACACCGCGATCGACCGGGTTGCGGGGCGTCTCGACGATATTGCCGATCGATTGCAGAGCACCTAATTTGGAGGGACGGCGGGTTCTGCCCGGCGCGTCGACGGTATCGTCCCTGGGGTCAAACCGATCTATCGGGAGCCGTCTCTGCCGGGATTGCGGTCTCGGTACGCGGCGCCCACCTGCACATGCAGGCCACAGAGGATCGGCTCCGTCGACGGCTGCGGCGGTCCCGCCGGCCGCATTTCCCGCTATCCATCATGAACTTGCCGGTCGACCGCGCGAACGAATGCGGCACGGCATCGCGTATTCTTGATGTTATGGACGAGGTCTCTGCCAAGGCGTCTCTGCGAGAGGTCGCCCGGATACGGCGCCTGAAATTACGCGAATCGGCGCTGCGGAATGCCGCGGAACTCGCGGCCGGCAATTTTCTCGATCGAATAGGGGGGGCGGGGTCGCGCGTCGTGGCTGGTTACTGGCCGATCCAAGGCGAACTGGATCCGCGGCCGTTGCTGACGGAACTGAGAAGGCGGGGCGCGCGCTGCGCCCTTCCGGCCGTTCCGGGGCGCGAACGTCCCCTGGAGTTTCGCGAATGGGCCCCCGACGATTCACTGGTGAGGGGTGAATTCGGGACCAGCGAACCCCCTCCCGACGCGCAGGTTATCGTACCGGAGGTGCTGATCGTGCCGCTGTTGGCGTTTGACAAGTACGGGTTCAGATTGGGATACGGGGGCGGCTACTACGACCGCACGATCCGTTCGCTGCGTCGAGACGCGAAATACTGCCTTGCGGTCGGATTCGCTTACGCCGGCCAGGAGGTCGATGCCGTTCCGCATGACGAAACGGACGAACGCCTGGACTGGGTCGTCACCGAAGTCTTTGCGAGGACATTCGCATGAAACTGCTGTTCGTAGGCGATGTGGTCGGCCGCTCGGGACGGAAAGCCGTCTGCGAACACGTTCCGGCCTTGCGGGAGCGGTTGAATGTCGACTTCGTGATCGCCAACGGGGAGAACGCGGCTGGCGGATTTGGAATCACTCCCAAGATCTGTGACGAGTTCTTCGATGCCGGCGTGGATGTGATCACGACCGGAAATCACGTCTGGGATCGGAAGGAGATATTCACCTTCATCGACAATGAGGAACGCCTGTTGCGGCCGTGCAACTATCCTTCGGGTACGCCCGGCCGCGGCGTCGGGCTCTACGAATTGCCGGGAGACCGAAAGGTCGTCGTCGTTCAAGTGATGGGCCGGGTGTTCATGGATCCGCTTGATGATCCCTTTGCGCGCATCGACGACGAACTCGCTCCCCTCCGACTGGGGCGCGAGGCCGACGCCATCGTCGTCGACGTGCACGGAGAGGCGACGAGCGAGAAGAATGCCATGGGTCATTATGTCGACGGACGGGCCTCCATGGCCGTGGGAACGCACTCTCACGTGCCGACGGCGGATGCCCGCATCCTTGCAGGCGGGACCGCTTACCAAACCGATCTCGGGATGTGCGGTGACTATGACTCGATAATCGGGATGGAGAAGGAAGAGCCGATCAACAGGTTCGTGAAAAAGATCCCTGGTGGACGGTTCACGCCAGCGTTAGGCAACGCCACGCTATGCGGCGTCTGCGTCGAAACCGATGATTCGAGCGGATTCGCCACGTCCATAGCCCCCATCCGCATCGGCGGGCACCTCATACCCGCTGGGCCTGCTTAGGCGCGGAGCAGTCAAAAATCCGCCACATTGCTCTCATAAATCGACGATTGTCGTCTCGTCCGACCGGTGGCGCATCTTCGGACCATCCCGGGAAATCCTGCTCCCTCCCACAATATTTGGTATATTTCCTGAAATTACCAACCAAATACATGACGTGAATCGATGGCAGGCCATTCACAATTCAAGAACATCATGTACCGCAAGGGCGCACAGGACGCTAGACGGTCCAAGCTGTTCTCCAAGCTGGCGCGGGAGATTCAGGTCGCCGCGCGAACGGGAATGGCAGACCCGGAAATGAACTCCCGGCTTCGCGCGGCCGTCGCGGCCGCGCGGGCGGCCAACATGCCGAAGGACAATATCGAGCGGGCGATCAAGCGGGGTTCGACTGGTGAAGACGATGCGAATTACGAAGAGGTCCGATACGAGGGGTACGGGCCCGCGGGCGTGGCCCTCATTGTCGAAGCCTTGACGGACAACCGCAACCGCACCGCGGCCGACGTGCGCTCGGCCTTCGGCAAATTCGGCGGAGTTCTGGGCGAAACGGGAAGCGTCTCATTCATGTTCGATCGCGTGGGTTCGATCAACTACTTGCCAGAAGCGGCTTCCGAGGAGGAAATGCTTGAAGCCGCCATTGAAGCCGGTGCAGGTGATTGCGAGACGACGGAGGATGGTCACGAGATCAATTGCGATCCCGACGACTTGAACGAGGTTCGGGACGCCTTGGAACGGCAGTTCGGGGCATCGCAAAACGCGGGTTTGACGTGGAAGCCTCAGACGACGATCCCGGTCGACGAGTCTCAGGCGGGCTCGCTGATCAAGCTTCTCGAGACGCTCGAAGACAACGACGACGTTCAGCGAGTGTCTGCGAATTTCGATATTCCCAAGGACGTTCTCGATCAGCTCGATGCCTGAGGGGATGTACGGTCCGATCAGGGTTGCCCGATGAGAATCATCGGAATCGATCCTGGATTGAGGCGCTCGGGCTGGGGCGTGATCGATGCGTCCGGCAATCAGCTGCGGCATGTCGCGAACGGTGTCGTGACGTCGAGATCGGACGCCGAATTCTCGCAGCGGCTGCGCCAGCTGTTTGAAGGCATCACCACTGTCCTGGCGAGGTTTGAGCCTCGGGAAGCAGCGGTGGAAGAGACGTTCGTCAATCGCAATCCCGTCTCGACACTCAAGCTGGGGCAGGCCCGCGGTGTGACCTTGCTGGCACCGGCGATGCGCGGATTGCCCGTCGCCGAGTACCCGGCAAATCTCATAAAGAAGTCTATCGTCGGCGTGGGTCACGCCGCGAAGCAACAGATGCATATGATGGTGCGGACCTTGCTCGGTGGCGTCGCCATCGACAATTCCGATGCCGCCGATGCCCTGGCGGTAGCGATCTGCCACGCCCATCACCGCTCGACCCGGCAACGATGGATGCCATCGCCGCCGAAGCGAGCGTCGGGACGCCGGACTAGGGCGCGAACCGCGCCGGTCGTCGGGGGAGGCCCGTGAGATGATCGCATGGCTTCATGGCGTCCTGCGCCTGGCGGGAGACGATCACGTTGTCGTCGACGTCGGCGGCGTCGGTTATCAGGTGTTCTGCTCGAGCCGGACCAGGAACGCCATGCCCCGCATCGGCGATTCCGTAACTCTCGAGATCGAAACGCATGTCCGCGAGGATCACATCCATTTGTTCGGGTTCTCCGAGACCTCCGAGCGTGACTGGTTTCGAAGACTTCAGACCGTGCAGGGGATCGGTGCCCGGGTCGCTCTTGGAGTCCTGTCGGTGCTTTCCCCGGCGGATCTGTTCCGCGCGGTTGCCGCGCAAGACGACGTGCCGCTCACTCAGGCACCGGGTGTCGGACCGAGGCTCGCGGGCCGGGTCGTTGCCGAGCTGAAGGATAAGGTCCCGCAGTTGACGGTTGCCGTGGGTGCGGGCGACGCCATCGGGCCACAGACCGAAAGGCCGGGCACTGAAACCGGTGACGCGGTCTCTGCGCTCGTCAATCTGGGTTATGGTCGTGCCGAGGCGTTCGGAGCCGTTGCCAGCGTGGCCTCGGCGCTCGGTGACGACACGTCGGTCGAAGCGCTGATCAAGGCAGGGTTGAAGGAGTTGGGGCGGTGACGGACGAACGTGTCATTGCGGCGGATTTCGGTTCCGACGACGCCGTCGAAACGAGCCTCAGGCCTAGGGCACTGGATGAATTCATCGGACAACATTCCGTCCGCGAGAACCTGCGAGTGTTCGTCGACGCCGCACGTAGCCGTGGCGACGCCCTGGATCATGTCCTGTTCGTGGGCCCGCCGGGCCTCGGCAAGACGACCCTGGCGCAAATCATTGCCCGCGAGCTGAGGGTCGGCTTTCGGGCAACCTCGGGTCCCGTGGTCGCCCGGGCGGGAGACCTCGCTGCGATCTTGACCAACCTCGACCCGCGGGACGTTTTGTTCATCGACGAGATCCACAGACTGAGCCCGGTGGTCGAAGAGATCCTCTACCCGGCCATGGAGGACTTTCACCTCGACCTCATCATCGGCGAAGGCCCGGCGGCGCGTTCCGTACGTATCGATATGCCCGCGTTCACGCTGATCGGCGCCACGACCCGGTCGGGGTTGCTGACGACACCGCTTCGAGACCGTTTCGGGATCCATGCCCGGCTGGGCTTTTACGCGCTCGATGAGTTGCGAGAAATCGTCGAGCGGAGCGCACGTGTCCTGGACGTCGAAATCACCGGCGACGGGGCAATCGAAATCGCCAAACGCTCTCGCGGAACGCCCCGCGTGGCCGGTCGCCTCTTGCGAAGGGTCCGCGACTTCGCCACCGTAGAAGGGGTGACATCCATTGATCGGAACGTTGCCGACGGCGCTCTCGGTCGCCTCGACGTGGACGTCCGAGGCCTCGATGCCCTCGACCGCCGTTATCTCGCCCTCATCGCGGACCACTACGGCGGAGGCCCGGTGGGGGTCGACACTTTGGCGGCCGCGCTGAGCGAGCCGCGGGACACGATCGAAGAGATCATCGAGCCGTTCCTCATTCAACAGGGACTCGCCCAACGAACGTCACGCGGGCGCATGCTCACGGCGTCCGGATTTGGGCACCTCGGCCTGCAAGCGCCGCAGCAGTTCCCGGCCCAGCTGGAACTGGTTGCCGAGGAGGATGTCGAAGATGGTTGATGGCCGTCCCGGCAGCGGCTGGCTGCAGGGTTCCGTGCACGTGCTGCCGTTGCGTGTTTACTGGGAGGACACCGACGGGACGGGCGCCGTGTACTACGCCAACTATCTGAAGTACGCCGAGCGCGCCCGTACCGATCTGCTGCGCCTTGCGGGAATCCAACAGAGTGCATTGCTCGAAGATGGCGACGTCACGTTCGCCGTGCGGCGTTGCGAAGTAGCTTACCTGGCGCCGGCGCGGCTCGACGACGAGTTGGAGGTCCACACCCGTCTCACCGACATTCGCGGCGCGTCGCTCCAAGCCGAGCAAATCGTCCGGCGGAATGGCACGGACTTGGTCAAGGCAATCGTGAATGTCGCGTGCCTCGACCGTTCCGGAAAGCCCCGGCGCCTGCCGGCACCCGTCAAGGAATCGCTCGCCGCCTTGCCACACTCGCGGCTGGGCGCAACCACCGTGGACAACACGACGAACTAGGCATGGAAAAAGAGGCAATTGACGCAGCTGTTCTGGCGGGCTCCGTGAGCGCTGCGGATCTTTCTTTGGTCGGTTTGTTTCTGCGCGCCGACGTCGTCGTGAAAGCTGTACTTCTCGTGTTGATCCTGGCTTCGTTCTGGTGCTGGGCGATCATCGTCGAAAAGATACTCAGGCTGCGCCGGTTGGTGGTGCAGGCAGACGACTTCGAAGAGTCTTTCTGGTCGGGAGGTTCGCTGGAGGACCTCTATGATCGTATTGGAGGGCAGCCGGATCACCCGATGGCCTTTTTGTTCGCGGCAGCCATGCGGGAATGGCGGCGAAGCACCGCGGGAGGTGCCGGGAACGAACGAACCCTCCATGCCGGCATTCAAGACCGGATCGGACAGGTCATGCAACTGACCATGAACCGGGAGGTGGAGAATCTGGAGCGCTATCTGGGCTTTCTCGCCACGGTCGGATCGACCGCCCCTTTTATCGGATTGTTCGGGACGGTCTGGGGAATCATGAACAGCTTTCAGGCCATCGCCCTTACCAAGAATACGAGCTTGGCTGTCGTGGCTCCCGGTATTGCTGAAGCGCTGTTTGCCACGGCGTTGGGGCTGGTCGCGGCGATTCCCGCAGTCGTTGCCTATAACAAGTTCTCGACCGATATTCTGCGCTATGCAAACCGCCTCGAGAGTTTCGCCGGAGAATTCTCGGCCATCCTCTCCCGTCAACTCGACGAGCACAGACAGGCGAACTGATGGCGGTGGTGATCCAAGGTCGCCGTGGGCCTCGCCTTCGTGCGGGGCGCGACTTCAAGGTGATGAGCGAGATTAACGTCACGCCATTCGTCGACGTCATGCTGGTGCTGCTTGTCGTGTTCATGGTGACGGCCCCCCTGCTAACCGTCGGCGTTCAAGTTGATCTGCCCAAGACGAGGGCGGGGGTCATTCAAGGGCAGGACGAACCCCTCGCCGTGAGCATCGACGGACGGGGCCGGTTGTTCCTGCAAGAGACCGCCATAGAACTCGGTAACCTCGTCCCGAGATTGATTGCGATCTCCGGCAACAAGCCGGACATACGGATATTCGTGCGCGGCGACCGGAACGTTCCCTACGGGCGTGTCATGGAGGTCATGGGAACCATCAACCAGGCGGGCTTTTCGCGGGTGGCGCTCATCACGGCGAGATCCAACGTTTCAGGAGTGCGCGAGCAGTAGTGGACGGTGCGCAACGGGATTTTCATATCCGCCGTCATTCACATGGCGGTGTTGTGGATCAGTTTCGTGGGCCTGCCCGAGTGGTCGCGTTCGGACCCGGAACTCGTGGAGCAGCCTGTTATCGTCGAGCTCGTGACCATCTCCGAGGAAACCAGGGCGGCGCGTCCGAAGTCGGAACCGGTAAAAGAGGACAAGACGCCGCCGAACCCCCGACAAAAACCCCAGCCGCCAAAGCTGGTCGAGGCGCCACCGGCCTCCGCTGAGCCGGAGGCGGAGGTCGCCGTCGTCGTTCCCGAGACGAAACCCAGGCCCAAGCCCAAACCGCCAAAAAATGTTGCCAAACCCAAGCGTAAACCGAAGCCGCCGACAGGAAAGGTGGCCAAGGCGAAGCCCGAAGCGCCCAAGGACGCAAAATCGAAGAAGTACAAGTTCGATGCCGATCGGATTGCGGCGTTGATCGACAAGACACCTCGCAAGCGGTCGGCACCGGAAACGCCCGAAACCCCGAGGGTGCCGCCCAAGATCACGTCCCGGACCGCCCAGCCGTTGGCAGGGCAACCGTTGACATTGTCGGAAGTAGATGCTCTCAAAACGCAGATCGAGCGCTGCTGGATCGTTCAAGCCGGGGCACGCTACGCAGAGGATCTTGTCGTGACGATTCGTGTTTTCCTCAATCCGGACGGGTCCTTGCGTCGTGAGCCGCAGATCGTCGACGATGAGCGACTGGCTGGCGATCCGTTTTTCCGGGCGGCGGCGGAAAGTGCTATTCGTGCAGTTCTAAAATGCGAGCCGTTCAAAATGCCGTTCACCAAGTACCATCGCTGGCGCGAGATCGAGCTCACGTTCGACCCGAGGGAAATGCTCGGCTAGTCGCCATGCGTGTGTTGGCAACTCTCAAAGGCGCGGTCGCTCCGTTCTTGACGGCGGCCATCCTGCTCGTGGCCGCACCTGCGTCAGCCGTTCTCAGGATCGACATCACCCAGGGCGTGGTCGATCCGCTCCCCATCGCGATAAGCGTATTTCACGCGGAGAACGAAGACGGCCAAAAGGCGGCGCGTGACATCGCGGATCTCGTCGCCCGTAACCTCGAGCGGTCGGGCCTTTTCCGGCCCATCGACCGCAGGGCGTTCATTCAGACACCGGCGGCGATGAAGGTGCAGCCCCGTTTCCCCGATTGGCGGGCGATCAACGCGCAGGCGCTGGTGACTGGCACGACGACCAAGCTGGAGGACGGCAGGCTTCGTGTCGAATTCCGACTGTGGGACGTGTTCGCCGGTCAACAGATGACTGGACTGGCGTACTTCACCGCCTCTCCGAATTGGCGCCGTATCGCGCACCTGATCAGCGATGCGATTTACCAGCGGCTGACGGGGGAAGCCGGTTACTTCGACACGCGGATCGTGTATATCGCGGAAACCGGCCCGCAGATCGCACGGATCAAGCGGCTCGCGATCATGGATCAAGACGGTGCCCACAACCGCTTTCTGACGGACGGCGGCCACCTCGTCCTTACCCCCCGGTTTTCGCCGACTTCGCAGGAGATCACGTACCTGTCCTATCGGCAGGGCACCCCGCGGGTATTCATCTACAACATCGATACCGGACAGCAGGAAGTCCTCGGTGACTTTCCGGGTATGACCTTCGCGCCTCGGTTCTCACCCGACGGCAACAAGGTCATCATGAGCTTCATCAGAGTCGACAACTCCGACATCTACACGATGGATTTGCGAACCCGGCGGATAGCGCGGCTGACGCGGCACCCGGCAATTGACACGTCGCCGTCCTACTCCCCCGACGGCTCGCGAATCACGTTCAACTCGGACCGCGGCGGAAGCCAGCAGCTCTACGTGATGAACGTGGATGGCAGCAATGTTCACCGCATCAGTTTCGCTCGCGGCCGGTACGCGACGCCGGTGTGGTCGCCCCGTGGCGATCTCATTGCGTTCACCAAGTTCACCCAAGGTCGCTTCTTCATCGGCGTGATGCGCCCTGATGGCAGAGGCGAGCGTCTGCTGACGGAGAGCTTCCTTGACGAAGGACCCACTTGGGCCCCGAACGGCCGGGTCTTGATGTTCTTTCGGCAGCGGCCCACCCGGGACGACGGCTCAGGCGGAGAGACGACGCTCTATTCGGTCGATCTCACGGGCCACAACGAACGGCGTATCGTTACGCCGACGCAGGCATCCGATCCGGCTTGGTCACCGCTGAGTTCTCCGCCCCCCTTGATTCGGTAAAAGGGCACTATTATATTCGCCGCTGGAATCGTAAGAATCCCAGGGATTTACAGAATACCGGACCCTTCAAGAGGGACCAAGCGCGGCTGCCGTATTTGCTGTGCGGATGTCGTGTTCTTCCGCTGTCTACTACGGTCTCCGCGCGTCGGAGTACATCGTGAAGGAGTTTTCGATGCGTCTTAAGGCATTTACGGCAATTGCCGCACTCTTGTTCGCTGCTGCTTGCGCGACCGCGCCGGAGGAAAGTGGTGAGGCGTCCGGTACGGGTGGCGCGGTAACGTCATCCACCCCCCAGCCCTCTCAAACCGCCAAGGTCGAAAGCAAACCTCAGCAAGTCGAGGAACAGGTAGGGCCCGAGCCCGGTTCTCACGCCGATCTCGTGGCTAACGTCGGTGATCGCGTTTTCTTCGATTTCGACAAGTTCGACTTGAAACCCGAGGCCCGAGACACCCTCGATCGTCAAGCCGCCTGGCTGAAGCAATATCCGCGCGTGACGGTGACGATCGAAGGGCATTGTGATGAGCGCGGGACGCGGGAATACAATTTGGCGCTCGGTCAACGGCGCGCGGCGGCCGTTCGCGATTATCTCGTCGCGCTCGGAGTTTCGGACTCACGAGTCGATGTCATCAGTTACGGCAAGGAGCGACCGGAGGTCGTGGGATCCAACGAAGCTGCGTGGGCGCAGAACCGGCGCGGGGTCACCACGATCAATTAGCTTCCAGTTCGCGATATCGCGCGTCCGAAGCCGCCCGCGGTCGCTGACCGCCGGGTGGCTTCGTCGTTTGACGTGATCGATTTAATCGGCGCAACCCGATTGACTTAATTTGGACAAAATCGTGCGCTGTCATGGAATTGAGCGCAGCATGGTGCGGTCGAGATCGGTGCAAGCCGCCTCCGAAAACCCAAGTCCCCTATGATGCAATCCGGTTCAAAACCAACTCTCGCGGCGGTGCGCCTGATCCTCTTGGTGCTGACCGGCCTCGTGCTGTCTGAACCGGTATCGGCTCAAGACAGTGAAGCGAGATCGTTGCGTGAGACGGTCGAACGCCTGCGCCAGGATATCGTGGATCTTCAACGTCAGGTGTACCGGGGTGAGGCCCCGGCAGCGCCTGGTCCGATTTCACCCCGGCAGGATCAGACGCAAGAAGGGGTGGGGATCGATGAACGGCGAGCCGCCGGCGCGCTGGTACGCGTGACCGCCCTTGAAGGCGAGCTTCGCGGCCTCACCGGCGAGATCGAAGAGATCAGGCACAAGGTCGATACGGCCGGCCGGCGACTCGACAAGCTGGTCGAGGACGTTGATTTCCGACTGTCCGCCATCGAGCGCACCCTCGCCGAGGTGACGGCCATGGCGACCCAGGACGTAGCCCCGGCACAATCCCGGACCGACACGCCGGCACCTGAGGCGGCCGGCTCAGGCGTGGTGCCCCAGGTTCCTGGTCCGTCAGGCCAGCCGGGCGTGCTGGGAACGATTCCCGTCGACCGGCTGCCCCCCCCAGGGAGCGCCGTGGAGACCGCATCCCCGACCCTGGCACGGCCCAAATCGCTGCTGCCGGAAGGGACTCCGGAAGAGCGTTACGACTTTGCGCTGAGCCTGCTGCGGCTGCTCCGTTCCCAGGATCTCGTCAAGGCGGAACGGGCATTCGAGGAATTCCTGACAGCCCATGCCGATCACGAACTCGCCGACAACGCCAGATACTGGCTTGCAGAATCCCATTACGTCCGCGAGGACTACAACCAAGCCGCCGCGGTCTTCGTGGAGAGCTACCAGACCTCTCCCACGGGCATCAAGGCTCCGGACAATCTGCTCAAGCTCGGCATGTCTCTGTCCCGCCTCGGTCGGGGTGATGAAGCTTGCGCAGCGTTCCAGGAACTCAACGAGAAATTCCCGGATTCGGCTGACAGGATCAAGATGCGCAGCCAAAAGGAATGGCAAAAGGCCGGGTGCGAATAAGGCGCCTCGATCGCCATGAAGTATGCTGACGACGAGCCCATCGGTGCACCCGAGTTCGAGGGACTGGTGCACTCGGTGGGGCCGTTCGCCTCGCCCCCCCGGGTGGCGGTGGCAACCTCCGGCGGCGTGGACAGCATCGCGCTATGCCTCCTGACTCATCGTTGGGCCTCGGCCCGCGGCGGCACATGCCGCGCCCTGGTTGTCGACCACGGCCTCCGTCCGGCGTCGGCCGGGGAATGCCATCGCGTCGTCGCGTGGTTGGCTCGCGGTGGGATCGAAGCGCACATCCTGGAATGGGCGGGGTGCAAGCCCATTCATGGAATTCAGGAAGCGGCCCGCGAGGCACGCTATGAGCTCCTGTCGTCATGGTGCCGGGACCACGGGCTGCGCGATCTTCTGCTCGCCCACCATCGCGATGACCAGGCGGAAACGTTCCTCTTGAGACTTGGGTGCAAGAGCGGCTTGGACGGTCTCGCGGCCATGGCGGCGGTGTCGCGTCGAACCGACATTCGTGTGGTTCGCCCTCTGCTCGACATGCCAAAGGCGCGCCTCGTCGCTACCGTGAACGACCTTGGACATCCTTGGATCGAGGATCCGTCCAACAGGGATTCTAGGTTCGCTCGGTCGCGGATTCGCGGCCTCCTTCCGGCGTTGAATGCGGCCGGCGTTGCGGCACAGGGTATCGCCGTGTCGGCTCGTCGCCTGGGACGTGCCCGCGCCGCTCTCGAGCACTATGCATCGGAGCTGGTTCGGGATTGCGTGCAATCTCACGAAGCGGGATTCTGCTGGCTGGACCGGGACGCTCTGTTCGCGGCACCGGATGAGGTCGGGCTGCGCGTGCTATCGCGGGTCGTATCCGCCGTGGGGGCCCGTTCGGCGCCGCCCAGATATGACCGCTTGGAGCGGGCTTACACGGAAATCGCGAGCGGAAAGGCATCGAAAGGCCGTACCCTGGCGGGCTGTCGGATCATCGGTCGCACGGGGCGGCTGTTGATCTGCCGCGAGGCCCGTGGGGCGGGACACTCCGTGACCCTTCACCCGGGCCAGAGCCGTCGCTGGGACGCGCGCTTTGACGTTCGGGTGGATGGCCACGCGCTTTCCGACCCCGAAAGGACCTGTGAGGTGCGTCGATTGGGTGTCGAGGGATGGCGAATTGTGATGGAGGATACTGAAACGCGCCTGCGAGCCCGTGATTCGGAGATTCCCGCCGCGGCGCACGCTACGTTGCCGGCACTCTGGGATCACGTCGGGCTCGTCGACGTTCCGCACCTCGAATATCGTCGAAAAGGCTCCGGCCTGGCGCTTGACGCCAGATTCACTCCGGACCGGCCACTGGTATTTCCGCCGTTTTCAGGGAGCGTCCCTCTCTCCGGTTGACTCTGCCGAAAGGAATTGACGGGTTCATCTCCGCGCGGGCGGGGAACATATATCCCATACCGCCACGCCGGCCGGTCACCGGACATGCTTGTCCCCATGCCCTTCAGGAAAGCCTCCTTGTCGAACGGGCGCGGCTCTCCCGACCGCTCTCCGGCGATCAGCGCATTTTGCAGCGCTTTGACCTTGGCTCGTGTTCCTCCAAGCAGCGCAGGACATGATCACGGCCGGCATCGAGCTGCCGGCGATCCTTACTTGCAGGAAACCCCTTCAGCTACTCACCCAAGCAAGTGCCTCGCTTAACCGTTCGGTCATTTATTCTCCAAGGATATAATCGCCACGGACTTGAAGGTTGTCTGGGAAGTGTCGGCTTGAATGTCCGATCGTGTGACGCAACTTTCCCGGTAACGCTTGAGGCATCGGAGGAGCACTATGATGAGGCTCTTGTTCATCACGGTCTTGGCCCTGGGCCTCACGGCTCCGACGGTCGGGACTCTGGCCCATCACGGCTGGTCGTGGACGACCGGCGGCAATATCGATCTGACCGGCATTATCAAGACCGTCCGCCTGGGCAATCCCCACGGCATTCTGAAGATCGACGTGGAAGGCGACGAATGGACGGCCGAGGTCGGTCAGCCCTGGCGCAACGAACGCGCCGGCCTCAAGGACGGCGATCTGGCCGAAGGGGTCGAAATCCGGTTGATCGGTGAACCGGCCGACGATGTGTCGGAAAAACGGATTAAGGTGGAACGGCTATTCCTGGGCAAACGCGAGTACATCCTTTACCCCGGGCGCGACTGAGACCTTGGAGGCCCTGTTCGCGGCGCTCGAGGGGACGGCCTTGGCGCAGGCTCTGCGGGGTTCCCGCTGGGTCTATGCCGCAGTCAACACCGCGCACATCTTCGCAATCGCCCTGCTGATCGGGTCCGTCGTCCCGCTCAATCTGCGGCTTCTTGGTGTGTGGCGTGGTATCTCTCGTGAAGCGGTGGTGCGGGTCCTCGCGCCTGTTGCGGCAAGCGGGCTGACCCTTGCCCTGCTTACGGGACCGCTACTGTTCTCGGTCCGGGCGCGGGAATACAGTGGCATCGGATTCCTGCAGCTCAAGCTAACCTTCATCGCTGTCGGGGTCCTGTCTACGCTCGCTCTGTGCCGGGCCCACGGGTTCCTGCTCAAAGACGCCCCGCGCGCCAGCCTGGCCGGTCATGCCATCCTCTCAATGGTTTGCTGGCTGGGAGCACTCCTCTGTGGGCGATTGATCGCGTTCGCGGGGGACTGAGGTCAATATCTTTCGGCCGGCATGAACGTCCCTGTTCCATGCAAGCGAGCAAACGGCGACCAACTTTCAGAGCGGGTGAGCGTATTCACGATACGGCCCGGGAACACCCAGGGATTGTTCGCCCTGCGTGGTGGTTCCTGAAGAATTTGGACTGCCATGGGCGGCAACTGGAACCTTATCGGCACAAGGCGTTTCCGGTTTTCTCTACGTATTCGTGAAGCGGTGTTTTTTCCGTCAGCGTTTTGAGAAAGGCAACGAGGTCGACCTGTTCGCGCGCGCTCAGGTCCAGACGGCGCAGGATCCGTTCGCCTCCGGCGTGCAGCCGTTCCTCGTCGATCGTCGAATAGTGGCGGGCGACATCGGCGAGCGTCTCAAGGCTGCCGGCATGCATATAGGGCGCGGTGAGCGCTACGTTGCGCAGGCCCGGCACCCGGAACTCGCCGAAGTTACTTTGGCGCAGACGGACATAGCGGGTCTTGGCGGCGGTGGAGCGTTGAGCATCGTCGTTGAAGCGGCCCAGCAAGGTGTACGGGCTCCGGCGCAATTTACGGATGCCGCCATGCCGGCCAGGATCGACCCGGCCGGGTTTGATGAAATGCGGCACGCCGGCATCGGCGAACTCGCCGTTGGTAAAGGTCGGACCGAAATGGCAGAAGGCGCAGTTGCCCCGGCCCAAGAACAGGCGTAGGCCGCGCACGGCGGCGGCGGGATAGCGGGCTTGGCCGGCCGCATCGTTGCGTGCCAGGGCGTCGCGGAAATCATCGAACGGCGTGCGGCCGGTGACCTGGGTTTCCAAGAACGCCGCCAGCGCCTTGCCGAGATCGACGAAAATCCATGCGTCATCTGCGCCGGGCGCTACGCCGAAAGCGCGCCGGTAGCTGCAGGAAAGCTGCCGGTCGGAGCGGACCAGCCGCGCCGCGCCGCTGGGGCCGACGCCCATTTCACGGCCATCGAGCAGGGGCCGTAGGTTTTGCGCCCACAGCGTGTCCTGCGCGCCGTCCCAGCCGAACCAGCGGTTGAAGCGCAGGTTGAACAGGCTGGGCGGCCCGCGACTACGCGGCAGGCCGTCGGTCCAAGCCCGGTCCGGTGGGTGGCAAGTTGCGCAGGAGACCGCGCCAGAGAACGACAGGCGCGGATCGAAGAACAGCGCCCGACCGAAGGCGATGGCGGCTGGTTTGCCGGAAACCCGGTTGCTCGGATCGGGCCGCGAGGCCGGCGGCCACGGCCCGTGGCGCAGGATCCGACGTTCTTCTTCGGCAGTGAACTCGAGCGCTGGCGCCGACACCGAGATGCCTGAAAGTACAAAGATTACAATTATAAATCGCGACAGCCGGGAGGCGACGGACGCGCCGGAACGCCGGGGTGTCACTCCAGCACCGTTTCAGCGGTCAGCTTCTCCCGGCCCGCCGCACCGCGGACATCCAGAATCAGCTGCCAGCGCCCCGGCATGTGGAACATCAGGCCTTCGGCCGTTCCGGACAAGCCGTTCAGGGTCACCGCGGGTCGGTAGTTCATGCCGTGCCGGTGGTCCGGCATCCAGCCGCGCACCCCGACTCGGCCGACAGGCGGCCCGCACAGATGGAAACGGATGGAAAAATGCGCGCCGACCGGGATGGCGGCGGGTTTCGATCGCCACCATGCCGTCCATAGCTCGCCGACAATTCTCGCGCCTCCGGTCCAGCCCTGCGGACGGGCGCAGGCCACCGCCTGGCCAGTCGCGAGGACGAGCGCAAGCGCGGCCGCCAGCGCTGGTCCGCCGAAGCACCACCGGGCCATCGTGCGCTAGCGCAGTTGCGCCAGGTGCGGCCGGATCATCGCCTCGCCGTTGCGCCAGGCGATTTTCTCGGCGAGGTCGGGCGGCAGGTCGGTCAGCCATTGCCTGGTCCAGTCGGCGTGCTCGACGACATAGTGCCAGCGCTCCGGTGTGAAGGTATCGGTGCCGACCATGACGCGGTCCGGGAAGTCGGCGAACAGGCTGCGCCAGTCGTCGTCGACCCGGCCGCCATAAGCGTGTTCGCTGCGGAAGGCCAGATCGGTCCACAGGTTCGCGTGCTTTCCGAGCATCGGGCCGACGATATCCGGATCGACGAAGCCGGCATGGGCCCACAGCACCCGCGCTTCCGGCCATTGGGCAAAGATCCCGTCGACGGCACCGGCGTCCGAATGGGCGTGCAAGAGAAGATTGTGCTGCCGCGCCAGTTCGATCATGCGCCGCGGTACGGCCTTATCGGTTTGCGAGGCGAAGAGGTGGAATTCGCCGACCGCGACCCACTTGAAGCGCTTCAGACGGTCTTCAAGGAAGTCGATCACCGATGAATCGTCGATCCAGCTGTGGATTTCGCCGCGCCGACGATAGGGGCGCAGGCTGGGCAGGACAAGGTCAGGCGCCGCGGCGTGGAGCGCGCGGGTGCCGGCGTCGCCCGAGCTCGACACCAGCGCCCGCTTCAGCCCCGCCTTCTCCAAAATGGCGACAGCTTCGCCGGCGGAAAACCGATCGGCGGCGTCGTGGCTGAAATGGATATGAGCGTCGAAGATCGGCATCGGCGCGCCGACAGCGCGGGCCGCCGAGGGCAGCAGCACCGCGGCGGCCGAGGTTGCGAGAAAGTGACGGCGCGAAATTATCGCCGGGCTCCTTCCTGCTAGCATACCCGAAACCTGTCACTCCCGACGGCTGCATGGCAAGCCCGCAGGCCACTTTCCCGATTGCGTCCTTCGGGACGACACTTCCCTGTGGCTCAGACCCTCATCGACGACCGTAAGCCGAACCGCCGCATAGAGCTCCACCCCGTACATCCCCCGCCCCTCGCCGAAACAGACAAAAGGCCATGGATGGCACAATTTTGCGCCGCCGCGACCGGACCGCCCGGCCGCTACCTGTGAAGCGTGATCGGGCCGCCGTTAACAGGTCCGAGCGTCTAGATGAGGGGCCGGCGTGACCCCATCGTCTAGTCAGGTCCAGGACACGACCCCTTCAAGGTCGAGACACGAGCTCGAGTCCCGTTAGGGTCACTAGACCATTTTCTTATTATATTTCAATGGATTATACCCGTTGACGCCAAACGGCAATCGAACCGGTGAGTTGACGGGTGTTCTGCCGTCCGCTTGAGCTCCGTTTTCGATCGTACCGGAAGAGGGGGCTGAGCTTCGACTTCTGGTCCTTAGCGGACTATCTTCCTTCGTCGAAGCCACCCTTTCCCACCACGACTAACGGTACTTAGAAGGTCGGGACTGAAGAATAGGGTATTTCCGTCAGAGCGCGGCGAAGCCCGCAGAGGCGACCTGTTCGTCCAACTGGGACTTTGCGCCGCTGACACCGATTGCACCCACCATCGTGCCGTCTCCTCGGCGTATGGGTAGCGCACCCTGCCAGGGGATGAGTCGCCCGTTTTCCCTCATCGAGAGGGCTTGAAAGGTCGGCTGGCTCCAGCGTTCTGCAAGTTCTCCGCTGGGTGTATTCCAGGCCGCGGATGCGGCCGCCTTGCCCTCCGAAATGGGAACCGAACGCCAGAGCGCTCCGTCCATACGGTGTACGACGATGACATCGCCCCGTGGATCGAGGATCGATATTGCGACTTTGATATTCAGTTTGTCGGCCTCGGCTCTGGCCGCCGAAGCCATGCGCACGGCTTCGTCCAGTGTCAACGGCTCCATGACTCGTGTTCCTCCCGCTTATTCTAATGAATGGAATGTTAGCGCACTCATGTTGGCTGCACGCGTTTTGACATGAACGAAGGCCAGGCCGGCAATGGCGGCTGGTGCCTCCTTGCTGGGGCCATGTTGTTTACAGCCCCGCAAGCCGGTCAAAGCCGCCGCATGAAGCTGTTCGACCCCAGGGGCCCACACGGCGGAGTAAGAACGTACCAGGGGTTCGGCAGCAGCTTGTTCGCGTGAGCCCACAGGCCCCACCCGCGCGCCGCGCGCAGCTGACCACCGGCAATGCCTGCAAAACATTTGGTTTTATTCTGCGGGTTGGAAGAGAACGTCATTGGACCTCAATGATCGCCGTCCGCCAGCACCGGAACACACTCCTGGTTGCTGGTGGACGGCTAAACGATGAACACGCCGGGCTGTGCCGAATGTTCGGAATAGATGGTGGGGAGTGAAGTATCGCTCCGCGCCGCATCTTCACGCAGAGACACCTCGTCCCTCCGCAAGATATCCTGTGCCGATATAATCAGTCTGGTGGACGCACGTCAGGGAGCAGGGGGTGGATTTCAGTCTGTCGGAAGAACAGCGCCTGATGCTGGACGCGGTCGACGGCTTCGTTCGGCGGCATTTGCCGCCCGACGAGGTGCGCCGGCGCGATGTGGCCCACGAGCCGCCCGACGATCTGCTTCCCCGATTGGCCGAGCTCGGCATTCCAGGCTTACCCATCCCAGAGCACTTCGGCGGGTTGGGACGGGACTGGGTAACCGTGGCTCTGGTTCAGGAGCGGTTCGCCCGCCACGCTGGGATGATGGCATCGCTGATCAACCGTGTGGTGTGCTTCGGCGCTATGTCCATCTTGAAGCACGGAAGCGACGCGCAGAAGGACGCCCTACTGCCGAGAGTGGTCAAGGGGGAATTGTTGTTCTCGCTGGCTCTGAGCGAGCCCGGCGCGGGTAGCGATGCCGGAGCCTTGGTTACTTCTGCCAATCGTTCCGACGGCGGGTGGTGCATCAACGGACGGAAGAGCTGGGTCAGCGGCGCCGACACCTCCCACTACTTGGTCGCGGCGTGCCGGACGGAGCGTGGCAGCCGGGGAAGTGCGGGAGTGTCGATGTTCCTAGTGCCACGCAACGCTCCAGGCATCAGCATGACGCCGTTGGAGAAGGTGGGGAACAACAGCCTCTCCTGTTGGGACGTCGGATTCGACGACGTGACGGTCGAGGGAGCCGCCCTTCTGGGAGAAGAAGGTTATGGATTTCCGCAGATGATGACGACGCTGCAGTACAGCCGCACTGGACAAGCCGCGAACGCCGTCGGCCAAGCGCAGGCGGCCGTCGATCTCGCGCTAGCTCATGCGTTGGAGCGAGAACAGTTTGGCAGGCCCATCGGCAAATTCCAGGTCATCCAACACCGCCTCGCCGATATGCAGACCAGGGTCGATCAGGCACGGTGGATGCTTTACCACCTCGCTTGGCGCATCGCCAATGATCTCCCGTGCCGGAAGGAAGCGGCCCAGGCCAAGCTCGTCGCGAGCGAAGCGTTGCTTGAAGTGGCGCAACATGGAATGCAGATCATGGCCAGCGCGGGCTATTCAAGCGACAGTGACATGCAGCGCATCTGGCGCGATTCCCGGCTCTACACGTTCGGTGAGGGGCCGAGCGAAATCCAGCGGGACCTGATCGCTGGCGAGATGGGACTGTAGAGGTAGGGTATGGTGCGATAGCCATGACGGAGACAGCTTCCGACATCTGGGCCATCGACGCCGTGGCGGCGCTGTGGACGGAGGAAGCGAACCGGTACAGGCCACCGGAATTGCGCAGCTTCTTTGTCGACAAACTCGGTGTGACGGCAGAAACCTACGGCGGGATCTCCTTGTCCGAGATGCTGCGCCGTATGGATGCGGCCCGGATCGAGAAGGCCTTCCTGATTGCGGCCAGGAGCGGGTCGGCCACCGACCGCTATTCCTTCCACATCCCCTGCAAAGTCGTCGCCGACGCCGTACGGCGGCATCCAGACCGCTTCCACGGCCTCGTCGGAATCGATCCCACGCAAGGGATGGTGGGTGTGCGGGAGCTCGAGCGCGCCGTCAACGATCTCGGTTTCATCGGAGCCCATTTCTATCCCCATTGGTTCGAGCTGCCCCCGGATCACGCGCGGGTGTACCCGTTCTATGCCAAGTGCGTAGAACTAGATGTGCCGATTCAGATGCAGGTAGGACAGTCGCACTTGTACCTGCCCGACGTCCCATTGCGTAGCGTCGGGCGGCCGGTCGCCCTCGACGCCGTGGCCTGCGACTTCCCCGAGCTCAAGCTGATAGGTATCCACATCGGGGTGCCGTGGACAGACGAGATGATCGCTATGGCCTGGAAGCACCCCAACGTCTTTATCGGCGCGGACGCCCATAGCCCAAAGTATTGGCCGCCTCAGTTCGTTCACTACCTGAATTCCTACGGTCAGGACAAAGTCATTTTCGGGACCGACTTTCCTGTCCTCGACTTCGAACGGACGCGGCGGGAAATTGATGCGTTGGAGCTCAAGCCACAGGTCTTGGAGAAGCTCTTGCGCAATAACGCCAGCAGGGTCTACGGACTCGCCTAACGGACGGCGCGGGCCATGTTCGGGAACATCGCAGAGCCTCTGGCGCATCACGCGGAGCGCAAGCCGGATCATCCAGCGCTGATGGCCGCCGACCGAACGGTCGACTACCGTGAGCTCGATGACTTGGTAAGTCGCACGGCGGCTTACCTGCGGGAAAGAGGCGCGGGTCCTGGAGATATCGTCGGCCTCGCTCTCGGGGACGGCATCGACCATGTGGTCGTCATGCTCGGCTTGGCGCGCGCCGGCGCCGTGATGCTTCCCCTGGACTGGCGCTGGTCCGCGGAGGAGAAATCCCGGGTCGCGCATTTCTTCAACGCCAAATCGGTTTTGACGGATGATTCCGAAGCCGGAATTCCCGGCGTCGACGAGTGGGTGGTCAACGATGCCTGGCATGAGGCGGTCGCCCGCTCGGAGCCGGCCCGCGATTTCCCGAGCGACGGCGAGGCCCCTCTCCTGCTTTCGCTGTCGTCGGGGACGACCGGACGACCCAAGGGCCCACTGCTCAGGCATCGCCAGATGATCCTCCGCTTCCAGTCGCAATGGGTGACTCTCGGCCTCAACGAGCACGACCGGTTTCTTTGCGCCACGCCCTTGTACTTCGGCGGAGCCCGGGGCTACACGCTTTCGTATCTGTTCATGGGTGGCACGGTCATGGTGTTTCCACCGCCTTACACACCGGAAGAACTGGTCGAGGCGGTTCGCAGTCGCGACGTATCAACGCTGTTTCTTGTCCCCACCCTGCTGCGGCGGCTGCTCCAGATACCTTGGGAGGGGAAACTTCTCATGCCGGGGCCGCGGCTGCTGATCAGCAGCGGTTCGAGCCTCTACGCGGAAGAGCGCAATGCCGTGATGGAGCGGATCACCCCTCATTTCGTCAACGCGTTCAGCTCCACGGAGGGTGGTCCGGTGTCGCTGCTAACCCCCAGCCATCGGGGCAAGCACGCGGGCTCGGTGGGCCGACCGGTCTTCATGACCGAAGTCGAAATTGTCGACGACGACGGAAACAGGCTCGCTTCCGGCCAAACTGGCCGCATTCGTCAACGGTCCCCCTGGTTACCCGAGGGTTTCCACAACGATCCCGAGGAGACCGCGAAGGCATTCCGCGATGGCTGGTACTACACCGGCGACCTCGGGCGGATGGAGGAGGACGGTTTTCTCTATCTGACCGGTCGCACCAAGGACATGATTATCCGAGGTGGCGTCAACATCTATCCCCCGGAAATCGAGGAGACCCTTCTGCAGCATGCGTCGGTGCGGGACGCCGCCGCAGTCGCCTGGCCGTCGCTGGAGTTCGGCGAAGAGATCGCGGCGTTCGTCGTGGCTGACGGTGCTGCTGACGAAGCGGTGTTGATCGGGCACTGCCGCCTCCGTCTCGCCCCCTACAAGGCGCCCCGACGGATTTTCTTCGTCGACGAACTGCCCCGGAACCCTGGTGGGAAGGTGGTGAAGGCGAAGCTAGCCGAACGTCTTCCAGTCATCGGGGACGGGCCTGTAGGCCGCTCCGGAGCGACGCTGTGACAGGCGCGGGTTCCGGAGCCGGCCTTGCCGCCCTGCTTCTTGTGGACCTCCAAAAGGCCTTCTGTAGCGAGGACGGGACGGCCGCAAGGAACGGGCGGGACATCGCAACTTGCCAGGAGGCTGCCCTTAAGTGTCTCGATCTAGTGGCCGCAGCACGGAAAGGGAACGTTCCCGTCATCTGGACGCGGATGGCGCTTCACTCGGACTACTCGGATGGCGGGCTGATGATCAGAGAGATCATCCCGATGGTGAAGGCACGGGGCGGACTGCGCGAGGGTACGCCCGATTCGGACCTGATCCCGGAAGCGGCGATCGAAGCGCGCGATCACGTCGTAACCAAACAGCGCTATTCCGCGTTCGTCGGCACGAATATCGAGGTCGTCCTACGCTCCCTCGAGATAGGCACCCTGATCGTCGGCGGCGTGACAACGTCAATGTGCGTCGAGTCGACCGTCCGCGACGCGGCGCAGCGCGACTATCGAACGATCGTCGTGCGGGAGGCATGCGCCGACTGGGCGCGCGAGCGCCACGAACCGGCACTCGCGGCCATGGCATTCGGCTTCGCGCGCATCGTTTCGCTGGAGGAAGCCGCATCCGCGATCCGCGAGGGAAAGGCTCCGTGAAATATCTGCAAACGCTCGTGGAGCCGACGCGACGGCTGAGCGGGCCTTTCTAAGCGCCCAAAGCCATCATGCCTCAGAGTGTGATCTCCGGCTTCCGCAAGGCATGAGCTCACAACCATCGCGGGATTGATCAGGTGCTCGCATGAAGCGTAGTCGAAAAGGACCTACCGGGGTCGAGTTCGGTGATCGGTCGGACCAGAGCGGGCGGCCTTGTCACAGAAAGTCGAGCGCTCGCGGTATGGTGAGGGTCAGCTCTGGAACGAATGCGATGAGCAGCAGGAGTACGAGTTCCGTCGCCAGAAAGGGCAGCACGGCAAGCGCAGTCTGGTCGAGCGTTGCGCGGGCGATCGGCGCCGCGATGAACAGGCACAACCCGACGGGCGGCGTTACCAGGCCAAGGAGGAGCCCCACCAGCAGGAACATGCCGAACTGAATGGGATGGAAACCCAGGCCATCGACCATGATGGGCATGAGCAGAGGCCCGAGGATGATCATGTTCACCAGTGCATCCATCAGCATGCCGATGAACAGATACAGGACGATGATCAGGAGGATGAGGACCACCCTCTCCCTTGAGATCGACAAGAGAATTTCCAGTATCTCCTGCGGCACCTTGTAGAACGCGAGGATGCGGCTGAAGACGACGGCGGTCGCGAGTATGAGCATGCACGATCCGGTGACCCGCGCTGCTGAGACAAGGGCATCGTTCAATTTTGAGTACGACAACGACCTGTACACGAACGCGCCGACGAGGGCCGCGTAACCTGCTGCTACCGCGCCCGCCTCCGTCGGGGTGAACACACCGGACAGGATTCCTCCCAGAAGGATAACCGGGATGAGCAGGGCCGGGAGCGCTTTGACAGTCGTCATCGTGGCGGGGACCACGCCCTGAAAGGGATGGACCTCGCCATAGTTATTGCGCACGCAGATCACATAGTTGGTCGCCATCAGGGCTAGGCCGATGAGAATGCCGGGAACGATGCCCGCGGCGAACAGGCCCCCGATGGAGATGTTGAGCTGGGCGCCGATGACGATGATCGGAATGCTGGGTGGGATGACGGGACCGACGATGGAGCTCGTCGCCGTGACGGCCGCGGAGAAAGCGGGAGGGAATTTCTCACGTATCATCGCCGGAATCAGAATCGGGCCAAGGGATGCCGTGTCCGCGATAGCTGATCCGGATATGCCGGCGAAGAACATACTGGTCACGATGTTCACGTGGCCCAGCCCGCCCCGGATCCAGCCGACCAGCGCATTCGCCACACCGACCAGTTTGTCGGTGATGTCCGCGCGGGTCAGGATCTCCCCGGTGAGAATGAACAGCGGCAGAGCGATCAACGCGCCGATGGAGACTCCGTCATACATCTCCATCATGAATGTCAGAACGGGGATCCGCGTACCGGAGAAGAAAAAGAAAATATAAACGGCGAACCCGATGGCGAACGCGACCGGTATACCGAGCAGCAGAAACACGATGAACGGGAGAAGCATGTAGAGACCGACTAGATCCATGACCGAACCTCGCTCACGGTCTCTTCACCAGCCTCATTCGACGCCGAGGCTGCCCTGACGTTCGAAATGCTCCGCATCGTTTCGGCGGATCGCGAGGATGTCCTGGACGATCACGTTGATAGCGAAAACGATCATGAATCCGGCCGAGACCGGGATGACGTACTTCACCCAGACTTCGTTGAAATCCATGCTCGCAGAGATGAGGTGGAACGGCGCCCGCACGTACTCGACTCCCAGGTGCAGGAACGCGATCAAGAACCCCAGTGGAACCAGCTTCACCAGCGTAAGCACGTAATATCGTGCCGGCGCGGGGATTAGGTTCACGAACGTGGGGACGTTTGTGTGTTGCCAGTACCGCATGACGATGGCGGCGCCCAAGAACCCGACCCAGACATTGAAGAAGGCGCTCAGTTCGACCGACCACAGCAAGGAATCGTTCAGGACGAAGCGGTAATAGATTCCCAGGATCGTGATCACGACGATCCCGGCGACGAGCACGCTGACGATTGTCCGCGAGATCAGCTCGAGAACGGAAACCAATCGATGAAGGAGGTTCATCCTATCCGTGTTCGGACTTACGCGCGGGTGTCTGGTGGCGGGGAGTGCCTCATGTCGAGGTGCCCCCCGGGTTGAAATCCATAGATCGCGCCTAACGCTGGGCCATGACCTTGTCGACCATAGATTTGTCGATGCTCTTAACGGCATCTGACTCCCACACGGTTTCACCGGCCTTGCGCCACTCCTGGTATTCGGCCTCACTGGGTTTGTAGACGTCTACACCGTCCTGGCGTAGCTTGTCCTTGTACAGCTCCTCCCAGCCCCAGTCCTTCTTGTTGGCGATGTCCGAAGCCTCCTTGGCCGCCTCCATGAAAGCGTCCTGAAGCGCCTCGGGCATGGCCTCGTAGGTCTGCCGGTTCATGACCATCACGTTGACGGCCCACACCGCCCGAACTTCGGTCGCGTGCTTGAGTACCTCGAAGAAGTTGAAGCGGTGAGTCCAGTAGGGCTGCACATGGATTCCGTTGACCACGTTCTGCTGGATCGACGTGTAGGTCTCAAACCAATCGATGGGGGACGGATTGCCGCCCCAGGAGCGAATCAGGCCGACATCCAGCGGCGAGGCCGTGGTCCGGAACTTCAGGCCCTGGACGTCGTTCGGCGTTATGAGTTTCCGCGTGTTGTTGGACAGCATCCGGAAACCTCCGCTCGTGCTCGCCGGAAGCACCTTGATGGTCCCGAGTTCATCTTCCATCTTCTTGGCGGTTTCCCACCAGGCATCCGAATGAATCACGCGCCAAGCGTGTTCCCAATCGTCGAGCAAGTACGGCAGGTCCATAAACTGCCAAAGTTTAGTCACCGTCGACCAGTTGCCGGTGGAGCCCGCCGCGATATCGATGAAACCCGTTTGGACCGTGAGCAACTGGCCACGGGTCGAGCCCATGGTGCCGTAGGGGTGGGTCACCATATCAATTTCCCAATCGAACCGCTCCTTGAGGATCTTTTCGATTGATGTCACCGCGATGTATTGGGGCTCATCTTCGCCGGCGCCCAGGGGCGCGATAATGGGGCGAAGGAATTGCTTGGTTCCGGCCGAGCGAACGATCGCTGGAAAGCCCGTGAGTCCGGCCGCCGCACCGGCAGCCACCACCGAGGACGCCTTCAGAACCTGGCGTCGCGAAACCAAAGAGTTCCCTGAATTTTTCGGAGAGTCAGCACGTCTCATGGTTGAATCCTCCCTGCCCGTGCACCGCATGGAGGCTGGTGGGCTGTCGCGAGATCGGTTTGACTCTCACCCGCCCCCTGCAAGGATGATAGGACTGCGCCGGGGGAAAGTAAACGCGGTGTCCTAGTTCAGGATATATGAGACGGTGAGGTTTCCTGGTCTATTGGTTGGGCAAGGTACCCAGCCGGGGTTTGTCCGCCAAGGGCTTGGTGTGGTCTGAAGGTGTTGAACTCGTCGGCGAAGGCGTCGAGCCACCGGTTGATATCGTCGAGGTTGTCGGTGAGCAGGTCCCATGTGGCGTAGAACTCGTAGCGCCAAGTGCCGTTGTCGCGTTCGACATGTCCGTTGAGGTCGGGTGATCTGGGCGGCAGTTTGAAGAGTTCGATGCCGCGTCGTTGACATGCGCTCTCGAACTCGACCTTGAACTCCGACCCGCCGTCGATCTGGATGGCGTGGATGGGGAAGGGCATGTCGGGCTGGAGTTTGTCGAGGAATTGTTTGGCGTTGCAGGCGGTGGCGCGTCGCCAGGCCTGGGCGCAGGTCCACTTTGCCACCGGGTCGCAGGCAGTGAACTGCTTGACGGTGAGGCGGCCGTGGCTGGACGAGGCGGTGAGGGTGTCGAGCTGGACGATCTCGCCGAAGGTTGTAGGTTTACGGCCCTCAGGCAGGCGCCGGGCGTGGGGTCGTGTGCGGGCGGTACGGGGACCTTTGCAGCGCAGGGTCGGCACCGGCGTGACCGCGCCCTGGTCCCTCAACGTCTTCAGGATGCGGCCTGCGGTGCTCTCGCTGACTGGCCAACCCTTGCGGCGCAACAAGACCACCAGCTTGGCCTTGCCCCATATCGGGTAGTCGGCGCGCATCTGTCGCACCGCCGCGAGCAGTGTTGGCGGCCAGTCTGGCCGGCGCACTCGTCACGGCCGGCGCGAGCGCGCTTCGCGGTGCTTCTCCCAGCGCTAGAGGGTGGCGCGTGACACGCCCGCCGCGGCCGTCGCCTCGGCGGCGCTCAAACCCTTGTCTCAAGCGCGGCGCCAGCGGGCGCCCGACATGAGGCCACCAGCAGTCAGTTTAGCGATATGATGAGGGTAGGGCTTCGGTGGGGCCGAAGCAAACTAAGACACGGCGTCGCTATTTGGGACAGTACCCAACTCGCGACTTGTAGCGACATTGATGTCGTTTCCGGTTGTCTCAGCGGAGACTCCCCCTATTTAATAGAAGGGAGATGGAAAGGCGGGACCGCGTAGAGCGATAGTCCGCAATCCTCACTGCCACGGGACAGCGTTCCCGAAGCAATGTATGTTGTGATACGTGGGGCGAGACGCCGCCCTCGAGCGAGGAAGACGGGTGAATAGTTTCGGCAAGAACCTAGCGCTCTGGATCATCATCGGCCTGTTGGTCATCGCGCTATTCAATTTGTTTCAGGGCCCCTCGTCACAGGGTCCGGTAACGAATCTGCCGTTCTCTCACTTCCTCGCCGAAGTGGACGCCGGACAGGTCTCGAGCGTCACCATCCGGGGCAACGCGATCACGGGCAGCTACGGAGACGGGCGGGCGTTCAGCACGTACGCGCCTAACGATCCCACTCTCGTCCAGCGTCTGGCACAACGGGGGGTCGAGATCAACGCCGCCCCGGCGGATGACAACGTGCCTTCTCTTCTGGGGGTTCTGGTGTCCTGGTTCCCCATGCTGCTGCTGATCGGCGTCTGGATATTCTTCATGCGTCAGATGCAGTCGGGCGGCGGCAAGGCCATGGGATTCGGCAAATCAAAGGCACGCCTTCTGACGGAGCGGCAGGGTCGGGTCACCTTTGACGACGTCGCCGGAATCGACGAGGCGAAGGAGGAACTGGAAGAGGTTGTCGAATACCTCAAGGATCCACACAAGTTCCAGCGCCTGGGCGGGAAGATTCCCAAGGGCGCGCTGCTCGTCGGACCTCCGGGCACGGGCAAGACGTTGTTGGCGCGGGCCATCGCCGGAGAAGCAAACGTTCCGTTTTTCACGATTTCGGGTTCGGATTTCGTCGAGATGTTCGTCGGTGTCGGCGCCAGCCGGGTGCGCGACATGTTCGAACAGGGGAAGAAGAATGCCCCTTGCATCATCTTCATCGACGAAATTGACGCCGTGGGTCGCCATAGGGGCGCGGGTCTGGGCGGCGGCAACGACGAGCGCGAACAGACCCTGAACCAGTTGCTCGTCGAGATGGATGGGTTCGAGGCCAACGAAGGAGTCATCCTGGTCGCGGCGACAAACCGTCCGGACGTCCTGGATCCGGCATTGCTGCGCCCCGGCCGTTTCGACCGGCAGGTCGTCGTTCCCAATCCGGATATTCTCGGCCGGGAACAGATTCTCAAGGTGCATATGCGGAAGGTGCCGTTGGGGCCCGACGTCGACCCCCGCATCGTCGCCCGTGGAACGCCGGGATTCTCGGGTGCCGATCTCGCCAATCTCGTGAACGAAGCGGCCTTGCTCGCGGCGCGCAAGAACAAGCGCGTGGTGGGGATGGAGGAGTTCGAGGCCGCCAAGGACAAGGTCATGATGGGCGCCGAGCGGCGCTCCATGGTTATGTCTGACGAGGAGAAGGAGCTGACGGCGTATCACGAGGCGGGACACACGCTGGTATCCCTGTTCGTCCCTGGTAACGATCCGGTGCACAAGGTCACGATCATCCCCCGCGGCCGCGCCCTCGGCGTGACCATGAACCTCCCGGAGAAAGACCGCTACAGTTTCAAAGTGCGCGAGTTGACGGCAAAGCTCACCATGATGTTCGGGGGCCGCGTTGCCGAAGAGTTGGTGTACGGAGTCGAGAACGTCACCACGGGCGCCGGCAACGACATCCAGCAAGCCACGAACATGGCCCGCAAGATGGTGACCGAGTGGGGCATGAGCGAAAAACTCGGCCCGCTCCGCTATGAGGCCAATGACGAGGAAATATTCCTCGGTCACTCCGTGACCCAGCGCAAGAACGTATCTGAGGCGACGGCCCAGATAATCGATGAAGAAATTCGCCGGCTGGTCGACGAAGCTGAACGACTCGCCCGCACGGTGTTGACCGGGCATATGGACGAACTCCACAAGCTGGCCAAGGCATTGCTAGAGTACGAAACCCTGTCGGGGGAAGAGGTCGAGGCCGTGCTTCAGGGGCAACCGATTCACCGTCCGGACGAACCCGAGCCGCCCGAAGACGTGGCACCGGCATCGACAGTTCCATCGTCCGGAAAATTCAAGGACCGCGGCAACCCCGGTGAAATGGAGCCCGAGCCACAACCCGGTTCATAAATTCGGCACCGACCTTGGGGAATGCGGCCGTGCCCGACTCCCCTGACCTCCCCTCAAGACTTGAGCCAGGCGTTGCGGTTTACCTGCGTCCTCATCCGGTTTTTCCGCGGGCCCAAGCCGCTCTGGCGCCGGATCGTTCTCGCACGTTGCCGCTGACCGGTGGCGCCCATGTCTTTTCCGGCTGCGAAGTCCTGATCCGCGAAGGGAACGATGTCCGTGCCGGCCTCGCCGATTTTTCGCAGATCGATCGCTGGAAGAGGTCCCTGAGTGAAGCTCACGGCCGGGCGGTCGATGAGCAGTTAGACCGGCTGACACGTGCTCCACCGACTCTGACTGGAGTTCCCGGCGGCCGACCGCGGATCATGGGCGTCGTCAACGTGACCCCCGACAGCTTTTACGCGGGAAGCCGGATTGCCTCCGTATCGGCCGCGGTCGATGTGGCCCGGGAGATGGTAGAAGCCGGTGCCGACGTCATTGATGTCGGTGGCGAGTCGACGCGCCCCGGGGGTGCGCTACCGGTCGGCGTGGACGAGGAGATTTCGCGCGTCATTCCGGTGATCCGGGCGTTGGCCGGCCTGTCGGTATCGATTTCCGTCGATACGCGGCACGCGCGGGTCATGATGGAAGGCGTGGCCGCCGGAGCTTCCATGATCAACGACATCAGCGCCTTGACCGGCGAGGGGAGTTTGGAAGCCGCAGCCGCGGCGAATGTCCCGGTGGTCCTCATGCACTGTCCCGCCGAATTCTCGGCCATGCACCGGCAGACGAGCTACGATCATGTCGCGCTCGATGCCTTCGACTGGCTGGCGGAGCGGATCGAGATCTGCGGGTCGGCCGGCCTGCCGCGTGAACGCCTGATCGTCGATCCGGGAATCGGATTCGCGAAGCAGGCACCGCAAAGCGCCGCCGTTCTGGCGCGGGTGTCCCTGTTCCATGCGCTTGGATGTCCGGTGCTGGTGGGTGCCTCGCGCAAGAGCTTCATCGGGCGTTTGGCGGGGGGCGATACCGCCGACGACCGACTCCCGGGATCCTTGGCGGCCGCGTTGTGGGCGCAGAATCAGGGCGTCCAGATGTTGCGCGTTCACGACGTGGCCGAAACCCGCCAGGCGACTGTCCTCCAGGCGGCGATCGACGCCCACCTGACAGAGGAGACACGACCATTTCACTGTACAAGGACACCCCCTGCGGACTAGAAAGCCAACCGATCCTTCAATTCGATCCGCGACCGGATCGAAGCCGACACTCCGTAGTCCGACGCAGGGTCCGGAGAAATTGCCGATGGCGCCGAAGTACTTCGGGACTGACGGAATTCGCGGCACGGCCAACGAATGGCCGATGACGGCTGACGTGGCCTTGGCCGTTGGCAAGGCGACGGGCAGCCAGTTCCTCCGCGGCGAGCATCGGCATCGAGTCGTTATCGGCAAGGATACCCGGCTTTCCGGCTACATGATCGAGTCGGCACTCACTGCGGGCTTCATTGCGGTCGGCATGGATGTGACCCTGGTCGGACCCATGCCCACGCCTGCGGTGGCCATGCTAACCCGATCGCTCAGAGCGGATCTGGGTGTGGTCATCTCCGCCTCCCACAACCCGTACCAGGACAATGGAATCAAGTTGTTCGGTCCGGATGGATACAAGTTGTCCGACGAGGTCGAGGAGCAGATCGAAGCGCGGTTGGGCGCGGGCGGAGAAGGCGGCATGGCGCCGTCGGGGGGACTCGGACGCGCCAACCGCCTCGACGACGTCGAAGGACGCTATATCGAATTCGCCAAGAACACGTTTCCCAAGGAACGGACCCTCGACGGCGTGAAGGTGGTCGTCGACTGCGCCAACGGCGCGGCCTACAGCGTCGCGCCGACCGTCCTTTGGGAACTCGGCGCTACGGTCATCCCCCTGGGCGTCTCACCGGACGGTACCAACATCAACGACGGCTGCGGTTCCACCTCGCCGGAGGCGATGTGCAGTCAGGTTGTTGCCCACGGCGCCGATATCGGGATGGCCCTGGATGGGGATGCGGACCGGGTCGTGCTTGCCGACGAACGAGGGGAATTGCTTGACGGTGATCAGCTGATGGCATTGGTTGCCACCCACTGGCAAGCGGCGAAGCGGCTGGCGTCGGACACGATCGTCGCCACCGTGATGTCCAATCTTGGCCTGGAACGGTATCTGTCGGAACGAGGACTGAAGCTGGAGCGCATGCCGGTCGGCGACCGTTACGTCGTCGAGCACATGCGCGAACACCGACACAACGTAGGCGGCGAGCAGTCGGGCCACATCATTCTGAGCGATTTCAACACCACCGGTGACGGATTGATCGCTGCGCTGCAGGCGCTCGCCGTCTTTGTCGAGACTGGAAAACCCGTGAGTGAGGCCGGACGCCTGTTCGTCCCGTTTCCCCAGGTGTTGCGCAACGTTTCCGTGAACGGTGATCGTCCCATGGAGGACGAAAAGGTCCGGCAAGCCGTCGACGACGGCCGGGCGCGACTCGGTTCATCCGGTCGTATCGTCGTGCGCAAGTCGGGAACCGAACCCGTCCTTCGCGTCATGGCTGAAGGCGAAGACGGTCGTCTGGTTGACGAGATCGTCGAGGAGATCGTGTCGGCGGTGAGTCACGCGTCGAATTGAGAGCGGCGGAGGTGCCATGGAAGGTCGAGTGCTCATAGTCGCGGGATCCGACTCGGGTGGTGGCGCTGGCCTGCAGGCGGACATCAAGACCGTCACGGCTCTGGGAGGCTACGCCGCCACGGCGGTAACCGCCCTGACCTCGCAGAACACCGTGGGCGTTCATGAGATCCACGACGTTCCCGCATCATTCGTGGCGAGCCAGATGAAAAGCGTCATGGATGACATCGGTGCCGACTGCATCAAGACTGGAATGCTCCACACGCGGGAAGTTATCGACACCGTCGTGGATTTTTACGAGAGCCGGGCCTCCCACGTTCCGCTGGTGGTCGATCCGGTCATGGTGGCCAAGGACGGTACGCGATTGATCCGGCGGGACACCGGCGAGACCCTGAAGGCACGCCTGATCCCCAGGGCCGCTCTGATCACGCCCAACATCCCGGAGGCCGTCACGCTGACGGGGTCGCCCATCTCATCTCCCGACGAGATGGAGCATGTGGCGGCCATGCTGCTGACACTCGGACCCAAGGCGGTACTGCTGAAGGGCGGGCACCTTGAGGGCGATGTCGTCCGGGACCTCTATGTCACGGAGCGGGACATGGAGGTCCTTGAATCCCCCCGAATCAGGACGCGCCACACCCACGGCACCGGATGCACGCTCGCGTCGGCCGTGTCGGTGGGCATCGCTCAGGGGTTGACGGTACGTGACGCGGTCGTGCGGGGGCGGAAGTACTTGCGCGCGGCGATCGAGACGGCGCCCGGCTACGGTGAGGGACACGGCCCCCTCAACCATGCGCACACGGTGGAACTCGATCCGGCGTGAATGTTCCTTACGCGCTCACGACGATCCAAGGGGTACGCGTCGGAATGATGAGAGGCAGGGAATGGCACATCGCGTTGCGGTGATCGCAGGAGACGGCATCGGCAAGGAAGTCATGCCGGAGGGCATCCGGGCGATGGAGGCGGCCGGTAAGCGGTTCGGCGTTGAGTTCTCTTGGACCGAACTCGACTGGAGCTGTGAGCTGTACACGTCGACCGGCACCATGAAGCCTGAAGACTGGCGGGATACCCTTGCGGCTTGCGATGCGATTTACTTGGGCGCCGTGGGGTACCCGGGGGTCCCCGACCATGTTTCGCTGTGGGGCCTCCTGATCCCGATCCGGCGGGCGTTCAACCAATATGCCAACGTTCGTCCCGTCAAGTTGTTCGAGGGAATTACACCCCCCGTTCGCGACCGTTTCCCCGGTGAGATCGACATGGTCATCGTGCGGGAAAACGTCGAAGGCGAATATTCCCAGATCGGTGGCCGGCTGTACGCGGGCACCGACCACGAACTCGTGACCCAGGAGACCGTATTCACGCGTACCGGCGTTGACCGCATCATGCGCTACGCCTTCGACCTTGCCCGCACGCGTTCGCGCAAACACGTCACGTCCGCGACCAAGTCGAATGGGATCATTCATACGATGCCGTTTTGGGACGAGCGGTTCGACGTCATCCGAGCCGACTATCCCGACGTCACGACGGACCAATACCACATCGATATTCTCACCGCGCATTTCGTCCAACATCCGGACTGGTTCGATGTCGTCGTCGGCAGCAACCTCTTCGGCGACATCCTTTCCGATCTCGGGCCTGCGGTCGTGGGAGGCATCGGCATCGCGCCCAGCGCCAACCTCAATCCCGAGAGTGAGGCACCTTCGATGTTTGAGCCGGTGCACGGCTCGGCACCTGATATCGCCGGACAGGGGATCGCGAATCCGATCGCACAGATCTGGTCCGGAGCCATGATGCTGCGGCACTTGGGGCATGCGGACGCCGCCCAGGCCGTCGAGTCCGCAATCGAGGCGGTATTGGCCGGAGGCAAGGCGATCACGCCGGACCTCGGCGGAACGGCGAATACGGCCGAGGTGGGCAAGGCGATCGCGGAAGCGATTTAAGCGCTTCTCGAAGGCCGCAAGGCCGTAGAGACGGATTCGTCGTTGCAAGAGAACTACGGGGAATGACGGCGCGGCGCGCGGCGGCGTGGCCCCGCCGCATGTCAAAGAGGGTCGAACCCACGGAGTCGAGTCCGCGACCGCCCGCAATGCTCACAACGTGCTCTCCAGGACTTCGAACAGCCTGTCGACATCTTCCGCATCGTTGTACAGATGAGGCGTGACCCGCATCGAGGTGCCCCGCACGCTGACGTGGACGCCCGCGGCGGACAGCCTGCCCACCAGACCTTCCGGCATCCCGTTCGGAAACCGGATTCCGAGAAAATGGCCGGCCCGCTGGTCGTCTGGCCGGCTGATCAGCCCCAGCGATTGCGCGCGCGCCGCTATTCCCCTGGTAAGTCCGCCGAGCGTCGCGGCGATCTGATCGATACCCCAGTCGGCGATCAGTTCGAGGGATGCCCTGGCGGCCGGCATCAGCGCGAAATTGGACCGCTCGCCGACATCGAAGCGTCGGGCGCCGGGCTGGAACGTGTCCCGGTAGTTCACCAGGCCGGCGAAATCCTCCGAGTTCTCCCTGCCGATCCACGTTTGCTCGAGAGGTCGTCCGTCGTGGTAGTCCGGCGAAATGTAGATGAAACCGAGACTGTAGGGTCCGAGCAGCCACTTGTAGCAGGCGGATACGAGGAAATCGGGCCGAACGCGTCCGATGTCGAGCGGCAACGCGCCAAGCGATTGGGTGGCATCGATGACGAGCGCGGCCCCGCTCTCCCGGCAGGCATCCGACACCCGTTCGAGGTCGATGAGACCGCCGTCGGTCCACAGGCAGTTGGGGACGGCGACCACCGCCGTTTCGGCGTCGATGGCGCTCATGACGGCCGCCGCCCAGTCCCCGTCATGGGGTGGCGGGATCGTGACGACGGACCCCTTCCGGTCGGCGGCCAGTCGGCGCCACGGGTAAACATTGGACGGGAACTGTTCCGCTAGAGTAATGACGGTTTGTCCCTTTCGGAAGGCGACGTTGGCGGCGGCAATCCCGATGCCGTAGCTGACGGACGGGACGACCGCGATGTCCTCCGCTGTCGCGCCGATCAGGCCGGCGAACAGGTTTCGAGTCGCTTCCGCTTCCGTGAAGAAATCCAGCGGCGTGAGCTCCCAGGGCCTTGATTTCCGTGCCATGCCGGCTTGGCCCGCGGCACGTGTAGCAGAGGGGATCGGTGAGATGTAAGCGCAATTGAGATACGCCACCTCGCGGGGAATGTCGAAGAGGTGACGCTGGCACGGGATCATGGGCGCGTTGCACTTCACGATATCGGGAGCGCGCGCCACCAAGCCACGGGTGCGGCGCTCATGTCAACGAATCCCGTGGAGAGCCGGTACGGCCGGCAGGTTCTGCTCCGCCATATCCGTCCTCACCCTGTCCCGTTCCCTGCGCCGGGGGAACCCAGGCACGTCGAAGGTTTGAATTCGGCGTCTTCGGCAAAGCTACTCCGCAGCTTCCGCGGCGAGTCGCTCGGCTGCAGCGACGAACCCGTCGACCTCGTTCCCGGTCGTGTTGAACGCCGTGACGAGACGCAGCACCGGCGAAGCGCGCCCACCCCAGCGATGAAAGCCAAATCCCAGGTCGGACAACCCCACGATGACGGACTCCGGCACCCGCGGAAAGACCTCGTTGGCCTCGACTGGATGCACGATCTCGATGCCGGAGATGGCCGACAAGCCTTCCGACAACCGCTGCGCCATGGCGTTGGCCCGGCCGGCATAGCGCAGCCACAAGCCGTCCGCCACGTAAGCGGCGAGCTGAGCCGAGACGTAGCGCATCTTCGAGAACAGATGGCCCCCTCGCTTGCGCCGGTACTTGAAGGTTTCGGCGAGCTCCGGGCGGAAGAAGACCGCGGCTTCCGCCGCCATCCCGCCGTTCTTGGTCGCCCCGAAGGACAGCACGTCGACGCCCGCACGCCAAGTGATAGCGGCCGGCGCGCATCTCAGGTACGCGACCGAATTGGCGAACCGTGCGCCGTCCATGTGGAGCCCCAGATCGAACCGTCGCGCGACCTCGGCGATGGCGGCGACATCGTCGGGCCGATAGGACGTCCCGTTTTCGGTCGCCTGCGAGAGACTGACCGCGGCGGGCTGCACGTGATGCTCGAACCCCAGGGTCAGACCTTCGAGCTTTTCCGACAGATTCGCAGCCGACAGCCTGCCGTGATCTCCCGGTAACGTCACCAATTTGGCGCCCGTGTAAAACTCCGGCGCACCGCATTCGTCTTCCTCGATGTGGGCGTTCTCGTGGCAGTAGATGGCACCGCAAGGCGGTGTGAGCATGGAGAGCGACAACACGTTCGCCGCCGTACCGGTGGCGACGGGAAATACCAGGACCTTCGTCTCGAAAAGCTCCGAGAATTTCGCCGAAAGCTCGGCGCTGACATCGTCCGCGCCGTACGGCAATGCCTGGCCCGCATTAGCCGCGAGAATCGCCTCCATGATCTCCGGCGCCACCGGCGCGGTGTTGTCGCTGGCGAAGTCGGCCGGCGCATGCGTCACGGAAACCTTCCTCCCCGTTCGGTCAGGCGATGTCCACGAGGTTCTAGCACGGACCACCATCCGCGCCATGCGTTCTCGCGCGTGTCAAAGTTCCGAATCGCCGCCTTCCAAGGGCCTTCGGCCGGAGATCGCTGTCGAATCGGAGGTGATCAAGGGAACTTCGACGAACCGGGTTTCGTCTCCCTCCGCCACGAGGACGTGCGCAGTGCTTTGAACGAACTGCCCTTTCCGGACTCCGACGATGAGCCAGACCAGATCCGGCTCCCAGGCCGCGTCCAGGTCGCGGGGCGAGGGCCGGGCCGGGCCGTCCGGGTGGGAATGGTAGATCCCCACCACGCCCCGGCCGCTTCCCCTGAGGGCACGCTGCAGGCGAAGGCGGAGAGCCGGATCGACCTCGAACCGGCGCGCGGGCTCCTCCGCGAGGTTCTCGCTCTCGTGGACACCGTCGACCTGCACGACACCCGCCTCCTCGGCTCCCGATAGAAGGCCGCAGCACTCCTCCGGGTAAGCGGCCTCGGCGAAGCCGACGATGACTTGCAGATCCTCGGCCGCCAGTCGGACCGTGGTCGGAATGCGACTCAAGGGGACCCGCGAACCTCGAACTCGCCGAGACGGGCACCGGTCACGGTATCGAGCACGATGATCCGATGCGCACCCTCGGACATTTCCAGACGAACGAACAAGCGGTCCCCTTCGGCGATCATGTCCACGATGCGGCTGCCGCGGGGCACGTCGAGCGTCCGTGTTCCGAATCCGGAGCTCGGCGCGGCATCGGACGCGACGACCTCGATGGCGGGCCCGACCGGTTGGTCCCCTCCCCACCCGGTACTTGCGCGTTGGAAAATCGTGACGACGACGACGGCGGTACCGATGATGATCACGACGCCCATGGCGATGACCAAGAACTTGAGGGCGCGTAAGCTGTCGGTCATTGTCGATCGCCGCCCGCCGGACCTGCCGCCTTTACGATGGAAACACTCCCCGCGCCGGAATTCGAGACGCACGTGGTCGCCGTCGATGCGGCAACGGCCGGCCTGCGCCTCGACCGCGTGCTGGCGTCCGCCCTCCCCGACCTGTCGCGCATGCGCATCAAGGCGCTCATCCAGGCGGGCCTCGTCAGTCGCGGGGAGGCGACGATATCGGAGCCCTCATACCGGGTCAAACCGGGAGAATCCTATACCGTTTCCGTCCCGCCGGCCTCCGATCCGTCCCCTCGAGGCCAGCGCATACCGCTTCGCATCCTGCATGAAGACGACGAGCTCATCATCGTCGACAAGCCGGCTGGTTTGGTTGTGCATCCGGCGCCCGGCAATCCGGACCGGACCCTGGTCAACGCGCTGGTCCATCACTGCGGCGACTCCCTGTCGGGGATCGGCGGCGTGCGCCGTCCCGGGATCGTGCACCGCCTGGACAAGGAAACGAGCGGTTTGATGGTCGCCGCCAAGAGCGACCGCGCGCACGCTGCGCTCGCCAAGCAGTTCGCCGAGCGCACCGTCGAACGCGCCTATCTGGCGGTCGTCTGGGGGGTGCCCCGACCGCTGCGGGGCGAGATCGAGGCCCCGATCGGACGCCATCCCCGAAACCGCCGCAGGATGGCCGTGGTTGAACGGGCGGGCAAGCAGGCGCTGACCCGATACCGGGTGCAGCGGCAGCTTGCCGCGGGGGCCAGCGTCGTGCATTGCAGGCTGGCGACGGGCCGTACGCATCAAATCCGCGTGCACCTGGCACACATCGGACACCCCGTGGTCGGCGATAGATTGTATGGCCGGGCCAGGCACGTTGCCGGGGCCGCGGCGAATGCCCAAGCCATTGTCCGGGCCTTCGACCGCCAGGCGTTGCACGCCGGGCTTCTGGGTTTCTCGCACCCGAGGACCGGGCGACCCGTCAGGTTCGAATCGGAATTGCCCGTTGAGATGAAAGAATTGATTGGTGTATTGGAAGCGCCCAAGTGAAGACTCCGGATCGCCGCACCATGGCGCCTGACGGCGCGCCCGGGCCCGGACACACTTTGGTCACGATTTCGGGTTAGGACGGCGATCCGTCGACCGGAACGAACACCCTTGGACGGCGTTCACGCACACGGAATATCGACGGATTACGAAAAGCGTACGACCATGGCGAAGAACCTGATACCCGTCGTCTCTCCGGAGGTCGGCCTTTCACGCTATCTCCGGGAAATTCGTGACTTCCCCATGCTGGATGCGGAAGAGGAGTACGTCCTTGCCAAACGCTGGCGCGAGCACGATGACGTCGAATCAGCCCACACCCTCGTGACCAGCCACCTTCGCCTCGTGGCCAAGATCGCCATGGGATACCGCGGCTACGGACTTCCCGTCGGCGAATTGATCGCCGAGGGCAATATCGGCCTGATGCAGGCGGTGAAGCGGTTCGAGCCGGACAAGGGCTTTCGTCTCGCGACCTACGCCATGTGGTGGATCCGGGCATCGATCCAGGAATACATCCTGCGATCCTGGTCGCTCGTCAAGATGGGCACGACGACGGCGCAGAAGAAGCTGTTCTTCAATCTGCGTAGGCTGAAGGGACAGTTGCAAGCGATCGAAGAGGGCGATCTTCATCCGGAAACCGTCAAGACCATCGCCGACAAGCTGGACGTTTCCGAGGACGATGTCGTGCAGATGAACCGCCGCTTGGCTGGCGCCGATCACTCTCTGAATGCTCCCATGCGTGTCGATGGAGAGGGGGAGTGGCAGGACTGGCTGGTCGACGACACCCCCGATCAGGAGACGGTCTTCGGCGAAGCCGAGGAGATGGGCAAGCGGCGTGACCTGTTGGCCGACGCCATGCAGACCCTCAACGACCGCGAACGTCGGATTCTCACTGAACGCCGCCTGAAGGACGATCCCAGCACGCTCGAGGATCTCAGCAAGGAATTCGGCGTCAGCCGGGAACGCGTGCGCCAGATCGAAGTGCGCGCTTTCGAAAAACTCCAGAAAACGATCCGCAATGCGCAGATCGATGCGAATATGGGGGGTTAGGAGCGGTCCCGGTCAGCCGGAATCTCTTCACTGCGGCCCAACCTGAGACCCGCCCGCGCGAAGCCGAAACTCCTCACAGCAATGAAACGTGCGGCGAGTTCGGAGCATAGCGACCAATAGCCGCCGTCGTGGAAACGTCGGGCACGCCTGCGAACGTCACGTTCCCAACATGCCAACGCGCACACGAGGAGGTTTCACGCCGGTTTAGCCTCCAGGGCGGGCATGCATCTCGCGAACCGGTCCTGTGACCATATCCGACATCGCTTGGTGCCTACCGAGAACCTCTTGCAAACCCGTGCCTCCGTGGCGCGGAGGCCTTAGCCGTCGAAGGGGTCCCGCACGACGATCGTATCGTCCCGCTCGGGACTCGTGGACACGAGAGCGACGGGCATGGAGATCAATTCCTCGATGCGCCGGATGTACTTGACGGCGGTGGCGGGCAGATCGGCCCAGCTCCGCGCGCCCCGGGTGCTCTCGCTCCATCCCTCCATGGTTTCATAGACGGGTTCGACCGCGGCCTGTTCGGCGGCGCCCGACGGCAGGTGGGACAAGGAATGGTTGCCCAGACGATACCCGGTGCACACCTTGATCTCGTCAAGCCCGTCGAGGACATCCAGTTTTGTTAGCACGATGCCGTCGATGCCGCCGACTTTCGCGGCTTGGCCGACCATGACGGCGTCGAACCAGCCGCAGCGCCGCGCGCGCCCGGTAACGGTGCCAAACTCCCGGCCCCGCTCGCCGAGGCCTTTGCCGATCTCGTCGTCGAGTTCCGTCGGGAAGGGGCCGGAGCCCACCCGGGTCGTGTAAGCCTTGGCGATCCCCAGCACGTAGTCGACGGCACCGGCCCCCGCCCCCGTTCCCGTCACGGCTTGCCCGGCAACCGTGTTGGATGAGGTCACGTACGGATAGGTGCCATGATCGACGTCCAGCATGATCCCCTGGGCGCCCTCGAAGAGGATCCGCTTGCCGGCGCGGCGAGCCTCGTCGAGCACGCGCCACACGACGTCGACAAACGGGCTGATACGTTCGGCGACACCGGCAAGGTCGGCCAGCAATGCCTGGCGATCAATGGCACCGGCACCGAATCCCCGGCGCAAGACGTCGTGGTGGGCAAGCAAGGCGTCGACCCGTGATTCCAGTGCATCGCGGTCTCTCAGGTCGCAGACTCGCACGCCGCGACGCCCGATCTTGTCCTCATAGCAGGGTCCGATGCCCCGGCGCGTGGTGCCGATCGCCTTGCCGCCTTGGGCCTCTTCCCGCAACACGTCCAGGTCCCGGTGCAACGGCAGGATCAGATTGGCGTTCTCCGCGATCCTCAGGTTGTCGGGCGTGACGTGGACACCCTGCGAGCCAAGCCTATCGATTTCCTCGAGCAGCGCCCAGGGATCGACGACGACCCCGTTGCCGATGATGGACAGTTTGTTCTGGACCACGCCCGACGGGAGTAGGCTCAACTTGTACGTCACGCCGTCGATGACCAACGTGTGACCGGCATTGTGGCCGCCTTGAAACCGTACGACGATGTCCGCGCGCTGGCTCAGCCAGTCTACGATCTTTCCCTTGCCCTCGTCGCCCCATTGAGACCCAACGACCGCTACGTTCGCCATCTCGTATTCATCCTGTACCGGAAGATCGAGAGCGTATCATGTCACTTCGACCACGTCGTCATCCCGGAGGATGTGACTGCACCGAAGGCGGCGGGCTTCGGCGGTGTCGTCATCGCCGGCGGACAGCGCCTGCAGGGTTCGCCACCCGTCCGCGCGAAGCTGCGCGGACGTCTCCGGAGACGTTCCGTGGGGAACGTAGACAAGGCGATCGGGATGTGGCGCGGGCAGCGCCCGGACGAGCGCGTCCATGAACAGGGTGCATCCCGTCGCCGATTCACCGGTGTCGAGCTCGTAGCGCCCGCCCCGCCCGATCTCGCTGTGGACCCGCGGCGTGAAGACGGTGAAGCTGACGCCGGTCTGATACTCCATGCCCCGGAACTCCACCGGATCGACCGTCAAGCCGAGACCGGGTGCCGCTGCCGCCACGCGATCGACCGTCTGTTCCAGTTCGCCGCACATGCGCTTCGTTCGGCCGGAGAGCGGCAGCGCATTCAGGCGGCTGATCGCGTCACCTGCGGGACCTGCGGCCTCCAGAAGCGCCGTCAACAGCGCCTGCGCGTCCTCGCCAAGGCCGGACAGGGCAGCCGGGTCCTTGCGATCGAGCGCGACCCTCGCCCGTCGCGCTTCTTCCTCGGCGAGACCGATCTCCCGGCAAATCGCGGGCACGAGGGTGGGCAGGGACAGATCGATGCTGATGTCGGATATGCCGACGGCCTCGAGCGCCTCCGCGGCAAGAACGACCACTTCCACATCGGCGCCGGGCGCCGGCGCGCCGATGAGCTCTACCCCCACCTGGACGAACTGCCGCTCCGGCCGCAGCTGAGTCCCCCGCACGCGCAAGACGTGGCCCGCGTAGGACAAGCGAAGGGGACGGGGCGTTTGGGCCAGCCTGGTTGCGGCGATACGCGCGATCTGCGGCGTGATGTCCGCCCGCAATCCCATCATCCGCTGTGAAACGGGATCCATGAGGCGGAAGGTTTGCGGCGATACCGCCTCTCCCGGACCATCCAGCAGGCTTTGCTCGAATTCCACCAAGGGGGGATCGACCCGCTCGTATGCGTTGGCATGGAAGACCCCGAGCAGTCGGTCGACGGCGCGCGCTTCCGCGCCCGCCTCCGGGGGCAAGGCGTCCCGCAATCCGTTGGGCAAAAGCGATCGTGGCGGCGATTCGTTCATGGATTGGAACTCCAGTCGAAAAACCCGGTCACCGCGCCCCGTTCCCGGCACGCGGGAACGTCGGAATCAATCGAAACGCAGGGCTCTGACCTGCTTGACGTGCGACAGCTCTCGAAGCCGAGCCAGGACGCCTTCCTCGATGGCGTCGTCTACCGCAATGAGGGCCAGCGCGTCTCCTCCGAGACAGGCGCGACCGAGATGAAACGTCGCGATGTTCACGCCGGCGTCGCCCAAGGTCGTGCCGAGACTTCCAATGATTCCGGGTTTGTCCTCGTTGCTGAGAAATATCACATGTTCCCCGAGCTCGGCCTCGACCTTGATGCCGTCGATGTCCACGACGCGGGGGTTCTGGTCGGAGAACAACGTTCCCGAGACGTCGTGGACCAGGTCTTCCGTCTCGACGATCAACCGGATCAGCGTCTGGTAGTCGCTCGCCACCTCGATGGTCACCTCGCGCACGACGATGTTCCGTTCGCGTGCGATCACGGGAGCATTCACCATGTTCACGGTCTCGAGTTGCTGGGCGAGCAGCCCCTCGAGAGCGATCGACGTGAGAGGTTTCGTGTTGAGGGCGGTCACCGCGCCGGAATACTCGATCGTCACGGATCGCAGTCCCGTTTCCACGAGCTGGCCGACGAGTCGCCCAAGCTGGCTGGCCAGCGCCATATACGGCCTGAGTTTGGGCGCGTCTTCCGCGGAAACCGCCGGCATATTCAACGCGTTGCTTACCGCTCCGTGCAACAAATAGTCCGACATCTGCTCGGCGATCTGAACCGCCACGTTTTCCTGCGCCTCCGTCGTCGAGGCGCCGAGATGCGGCGTGGCGACCAGGCCGTCAAGCCCGAACAAGGGACTCTCCCGCGCCGGCTCTTCCGCGAACACGTCCAACGCGGCACCTGCCAGATGACCGCTCGCCAACGCCTCCTTCAATGCTTCCTCGACGATCAGTCCGCCGCGGGCGCAGTTGATCAATCGCGCGCCGACCTTCATCTTGGCGAGTGCCTCGGCATCGATCACACGGCGCGTGGCGTCGGTCAGCGGAGCATGAAGCGAGACGAAATCGGCCCGTCGGAGAAGTTCGTCGAGGTCCGTCTTCTCCACGCCCAGCTCTACCGCCCGTTCCGCAGAGAGATAAGGGTCGTACGCGAGTACCTTCATCCTCAGGCCCTGCGCACGGTCGGCGACGATCGATCCGACGTTGCCGCATCCGAGGATGCCGAGCGTCTTGCCGGCGACCTCGACTCCGAGGAACCTCGATTTTTCCCATCTGCCGGCCCGGGTCGACCGGTCCGCCTGAGGGATGTGGCGTGCCAACGCCAGCATCATGGCGATGGCGTGCTCGGCGGTGGTGATCGAGTTCCCGAACGGCGCGTTCATGACCACCACGCCCCTGGCAGTCGCCGCGGGCACATCGATGTTGTCGATGCCGATGCCCGCCCGGCCGATGACCCTCAGGTTTCGACCGGCGGCGATGACATCCGCCGCAAGCCTGGTCGCCGACCGGACGGCGATGCCGTCGTAGCCGGAAATCACCTCCCGCAACCGCTCGGCATCGAGGTCGAAGCACTCATCCACCTCTACGCCGCGGTCGCGAAATATGGCGGCGGCGCGTGGGCTCATGCGATCGGAAATCAGGACTTTCACCATGGGACGGCTCGCGTTCGGAACGTCACGTCGCGCGGGAGAACGCCGCTTTCACCTCGGCATAGGCCCAGTCGAGCCAGGGCATCAGAGCCTCGAGGTCTTCCCGATCGACCGTGGCGCCTGCCCAGATCCTCAGTCCGGGAGGCGCCTCGCGATGTCCCGCGACGTCGAAGGCGACGTTCTCGCCCGCGAGCAGCGCGGCGATCCGTCTGGGCACGGCGGCCTGCTCGTCGACCGGCAGCTCCGCAAACCAGGGCTCTACGAACCCGAGGCAGACGGATGTCGACGAACGGGTCTCGGGCGCCGCGGCGAGGTAGTCCACCCAGGGGGTCGCATCGACCCAATCGGCGATCACCGCGCCGTTGGCCCGGGTCCGGGCCACGAGACCGTCGAAACCGCCGACGGATTCCGCCCACGCCAGGGCATCGAGCATGTCCTCGACACACAACATCGAGGGCGTGTTGATCGTTTCTCCAACGAAAATCCCTTCGTTGAGTTTGCCCCCCGCGGTCAACCGGAAGATCTTGGGAAGCGGCCAGGTTGGAACGTGGGACTCGAGCCGCTCCACGGCGCGCGGACCGAGAACCAGCATGCCGTGCCCGGCCTCGCCGCCCAGGGCCTTCTGCCAGGAAAAGGTAACGACGTCGAGCTTTTCCCAGGGCAGGGGCATCGCGAACGCCGCGGACGTCGCGTCACAGACGGTGAGGCCCTTTCGATCGGGGGCGATCCAGCGGTCGTGGGGGACGACGACCCCCGAGGTCGTGCCGTTCCACACGAAAACGACGTCGCGATCGCAATCGACTTCGCCGAGATCGGGCAACTCGCCGTAATCGGCCTTGAGCACGCGGACGTCCTCCAGAGGCAGCTGGCCGACGATGTCCTTGACCCACTCGCGTCCGAAGTTCTCCCAGGCGAGAACGTCGACGCCCCGACTCCCCAGGAGCGACCACAGCGCCATCTCGACGGCGCCGGTGTCCGATGCCGGCACGATTCCGATGCGGTAGGCGTCCGGTACCCGCAGGACCGCCCGCGTCCCGTCGATGACCTGTTTGAGCTTGGCCTTGCCGTCCGCGGACCGGTGCGAACGTCCGAGTGCGGCATCATTGAGAACGGCCGGCGTCCAACCCGGCCGCTTTGCGCACGGCCCCGACGAGAATTGGGGCCGACGCGGACGTGCGTTCGGTTTCATTCCTCTTCCTTCCAGAAGAGCTGCAACCCGTTGGGGGGTCGTGGCCCGCCGCGGAGATAATCGTCCCCAGCGCGAAAGTCAATGCGAACCCCCGTGGCGGAGAATCGGCGTCGGACCCGGACGAGCGACGACGCGGGGTGCGAAACCGATTCTCCCCACGTGCGATCAGGCCCCCGAGGGCGGATCCGACGAACTGCCTCGGAGACGTTTGCCCAGCGCCGCCAGGGCCTCCCGCAACGCGGGGTCGCGGGTCCGGGCGAGGCGGGCGTCGATCCCGTCCGGCTGCTCCTCGCCGGGACGATCGTCCTCCGCCGGCGCGGGTTGCGCTGCGGAGGACTCCGGCGCCGTTCCGATCTCGTGCTGGGACAGCCGGACGGCGCCGATCGCGCGGTAACCGAAATAGGTATTGACCCGTTCGATGACCAGAGGGGTCATGTGCTGGAGCTCCGTCGCCCGCGCGCTTTCGACGCGCACGTGAAGCACGCCGGGTTCCGCCTGCCGGGTCGGATAGGAGATACGCTGCGGCGCGCTCGCGCGAGACAGTTCCTCGCCGACGATGGCGGCCCACCGCCTGACGATCTCGGTGTGGACGAAGCCGCGCTTGCGCAGCGCCGGGTCGGTGATCTTGCCGATGACGCGTCCCAGGCGCCGCGGACCCCGGCGTTCACGTTTGTCGGTCATGCGGTCATCTTGAGCGAGAACCGCTTTCCCGTCATGCGAAAACAAACTGTGGTTAACTGAACGGACTCGGACTCCATCGGGATCGACGTGCGCCTCTCCACGAAGCTCTTGAAGTGGTATGACCGGCACCGCCGCGACCTACCGTGGCGTGCCCCGCCGGGCGTCCGTCCCGACCCCTATCGCGTCTGGTTGAGCGAGATCATGCTCCAGCAGACGACCGTGCCGACGGTCGTGCCCTACTTCCAGGCCTTTCTCGCGCGCTGGCCCACCGTGGCGAACCTCGCCGCGGCGGACCTCGACGACGTGCTCGCCGCCTGGGCCGGTCTCGGCTACTACGCGCGAGCCCGCAACCTCCATGAATGCGCGCGAACCGTCGCGGCCGCCGGAGGGCGGTTCCCCGAAACGGAATCCGAGCTCAGGGCATTGCCGGGTATCGGCCCTTACACGGCGGGGGCCATCGCGGCCATCGCCTTCGGCGTCCCGGTCGCCGCCGTGGACGGCAACGCCGAGCGGGTGATCACCCGCTTCTATGGCATCGAGGCCCCCTTGCCGGATGCTAAGGCGCGGGTGCGGGACCTGAACCAGGAACTCGTGCCCGGAAACCGTCCCGGCGATTTCGTGCAGGCCTTGATGGACCTCGGCGCTACCGTCTGTACGCCCGGCCGTCCCGCGTGTGACCGCTGTCCCTGGGGGGCCGATTGTGCCGCGAGACGGAAAGGGATCGCCGGGGACCTGCCGCGCAAGGCCCCCCGGCCCGATCGTCCGCTGCGGCATGCGACGGCTTTTTGGGCGGCCGACGCGGACGGGCGCGTTCTGCTGCGCCGGCGCCCGCCGTCGGGATTGCTCGGGGGCATGACGGAGGTTCCTTCGACTCCCTGGACGGACCGGCCCTGGACGGTGGCCGCGGCACGCGGGCACGCGCCCCTGCGCGCCCGCTGGAAACGCGTACCGGGCGTCGTGACCCACGGCTTTACCCATTTCCGGATCGAGTTTCACCTGCTCCGCGCCCGTGTGGCGCGTCCGCCGGAGAGCCTCCGCTCCGAGGCGTTCTGGTGTCCGTTGTCGGAGCTCGATCGACAGGCCCTGCCGACCCTCATGCGGAAGCTCGTGCGGCACGCGCTCGAACGCAGCCGCGGCGCATAAGGTCGGCGCCCGGGACCTCCCGCCGCAGGGAATCGGAAGTCACGTGCGGGCGGTTGCGGAGAAACCGCTGAAGACATAATTTTCTGTCCGAAATTTGAACCCGCCAACCAGACGAGAGTCCGATGAGTCCCGCAGCACTCGCTGAAACCGCCTACGATGCGCAATCTGGCGCAAGTCCCGCCCGGAGGATCGGCGTCATCGGCGCGGGCGCGTCGGGGCTGTGCGCGGCAAAACACCTGCTCGAGGTCGGCCTCGACGTCACGGTCTTCGAGATCGGCACCCAGGTCGGCGGTCTGTGGTGCTACATGAACGACAGCGGGCGCTCCTCCGCCTATCGTACGCTCCACATCAATACCGCCAAGAACGTGACCAATTTCAGCGATTTCCTCTTTGCCGAGGAAGTTCAGCGCTTTCCCAGCCACGAGGACATGTACGCCTACCTGAAGAGCTACGCGGAGCACTTCGGCGTGACGGAGCATATCCGCTTCAATTCCGAGGTCACCGAGCTGATCCCGCTGTTCGAACCCGGCAAGCAGGATCCGAAGTGGCGGATCACCACGGTCGACGGCGACGAGCATGTCTTCGACGCCGTTTGCGTCTGCACCGGCCACCTGACCAAGCCGGTGCACGTGCCGGAGTTCCGGAACGGCTTCACCGGCACGTACATGCATTCCCACGACTACAAGGAGCCCGAGTCGATGGTCGGCAAGCGGGTCTGCGTCGTCGGGATCGGCAATTCCGCGGTGGACGTCGCCAGCGACATCTGCGTCAACGCCAGGCGCTGCGTTCTGGTCGCCCGTTCCGGCGTCTGGATCGCCCCCAAGATGGTGTTCGGCGTGGCGTTCACGGACCTCACGGACTGGTTCATGAAACCCTGGATGCCCGCTTGGTTGCGCAAGAGGCTTCTCGTCTTTCTCATCTGGTGCGTCCACGGCAAGCCGGAACGACTGGGTCTGCCGCCGGTGATCGAACGGGTCCACGCCACGAGCAGCGGCACCGTCGTCAACGACATCGCCTACCGGCGCATCGAGGTGAAGCACGGCGTCGACCGCATCGAGGGCCGTAAAATTCGCTTCACGGACGGCACGTCGGACGAATTCGACATTCTCGTCGCCGCGACCGGTTATCTGATCGACCTGCCGTTCCTGTCCGAGGAAATCGTGCCGCGCGCCAACAACCGCATCCGGCTCTGGAAGCGGGTGATCCCGCCGGAATGGCCCGGTCTGTACTTCGTGGGCATGCTCAACGTGGTGTCCCACTCGAACCTCTGGGCCTACGAGCACCAAGTCCGCTGGCTGCGCGAATTCATCCTCGGCAACGCCGCGACGCCGTCGGTCGAGGAGATGAACCGCGACAACGACGCCAAGGACAGTTACATCGCCGAGGAGTTCAAGCGGACGATCCGCCACACCATCGAGGAGGAGCCGATCCGGTATTTCCCGGAGCTCAGGAAGGCCCTGAAGGCGGCCAAGCGCCGGGCTCGTCGCCGCGGCCGCGGGAGAGGCGCCAACGACGCCTGATCACTTGCAGGCAAACTCTGCTCTCGACCAGCCGCTGCTACACCGCCGCCGGCGTCGCTGTCAGAGCCGCAGCCAGTATGAGCAGACCGAGGATTGCCGCAGGAATGTTCGAAACGCCCTCCCGAGATCGAGATGACATCGGCACGCCTCCCTCGGTTCGACCGTAAGGCAGGCGAAAGGCGATCAGGCTGATGCACGTTAGTGCGTCTCGGACAGTCGGGTCGGCAGCCGGGCGCGGGAAGGGATGGTTCGACGGGAAGAGCGCGGCCACATGAGGCCTTCGGTTCCGCTGCTCCCGGTGATTGTGGGACCCGCGACCTTGCCGTAGGTTAGGCGTGCCTGATCTCTCGGGAGGGCGAGGTGGCTGGCCAGCGAACGGCGGGAACGAAGCCCGGGGATTTCTGTGCGCAATGCGGGGTGCGCAACCAAGCCGTGTGCGCCCCGCTCGACATCGATGAACTGGCCGTCGTCGAGTCGTTCCGCAGCGGTGTGCGCGCTGTCCCGGCCGGCGCCGAGTTGTTCGCCCAGGGAGAGGTCAATACCCGGGTCTACACCCTCCTGGAGGGGTGGGCGATGCTCTACGAGACGCTTGAGGATGGACGACGGCAGATCATGGAGTTTTGCCTTCCCGGAGCCTTCCTGGGGTTTCAGATCGACCCCGAGAGGCCGATCGCCTACACGGCGCAGGCGATCAGCGACATTCGCGTCTGCACCTTTCCCCGCAAGGGGCTGGAAGAGTTGTTTCACGAGAAACCCGACATGTCCTTCCGCATGGCCTGTATCGCGACGCGCGAGCAGAACTTCGCCTTCCAGCATCTCACCAGCGTCGGCCGCCGGACCGCGCAGGAGCGCGTGGCCAATCTCCTGCTCGAACTGTTCCTGCGGATCCGGTTGACGTCGCCGGACGGGGCCGGGCATGCGATCCGACTGCCCCTCACGCAGGAGCACATCGGAGACGCACTGGGTCTGACGTCGGTCCACGTCAACCGCACGCTTCGGGCGTTGCGCGAGGACGGCATCCTGACGGTCAGGGACGGCGTGTTGCGGATCATGGATGCGGACCGGCTTGTGGAAATCGCCGGTTACGATCCCAAGGTGCACGAACCCCGCACCTGACCGGTCGTCTCCGCGAAGCAAGACTTCGAAGGGAGTGCTTCCGAACGTCCTGCCGATCACGACGCCGAGGGCCCATGGCCGACATCGATCGAACCGCCGCCAACCGGGAAGCCTTTGACCGTCTGTGTGCCGCCGACCCGGTGCTCGTGGATGTCCGGCCCGCAGGAGAGGTTCTCCCGGGAATGACCGCCGGCACCGTCCTCACGTCCGGACCTCCGATGGCCTGGGGAGACTACGTGGGCGGGCAACGGGATGCCGTGATCGGCGGCGCGCTCTTCGAAGGCCTCGCGGCGAGCCGCGAGGAGGCCGACGCCAAACTCGCCGGCGGCGAGATCCAGGTCGACGGCTGCCACGACCATGGCTGCGTCGGTTCGCTGGCCGGGATCTATACCGCCTCCATGCCCGTGTTCGTGGTGCAGAACCGCACTCACGGCAACGCCGGCTACTGCAACATGTACGAGGGCACCAACCCGCGGCGCCTCAACTACGGCGTCTACGACGAGGGCGTGCGCGAGCGTCTGCTGTTCGTGCAGGACGTGGTCGCGCCAGTGATCGCCGAGGCCGTCCGCACGAGCGGCGGCATACCGCTGAAGCCGCTGATGCGGCGCGGGCTTCACATGGGCGATGAGCTGCACAGCCGGAACACCGCCACCTCGCTGCTCTTCACCCGCGAGCTCTTTCCCTACCTGCTGCGCATGGACTCCGCGGACAGGGAGGCCGTGGAGCGGACGGTGCAGGCGCTTACGGAGGATCATTATTTCTTCCTCCGCCTCTCCATGGCCGCCGCCAAGTGCACCGCCGATGCCGCCGCCGGCGTCGACGGCGCCAGCGTCGTGACCGCCATGGCCTTCAACTGCCGGAACTTCGCCATCCGTGTGAGCGGGCTCGGCAACGCCTGGTTTGCCGGGCCCCACGCCACCGTCCGGGCGAAGCTGTTCGACGGACACACGGAGGACGAGATCGCGTGGATGGGAGGCGAGAGCCCGATCGCCGAGACCGTCGGGCTCGGCGGCTTCGCCCAGGCCGCGGCCTTTCCCTTGCAGCGGTACCAGGGAGGCTCAGCCGAGGCGATGGTCGAACGGAACCTCGAGATGTACGAGATCACCGTCGGCGAGAACCCGGACTATCACATCCCCTATCTCGGCTATCGCGGCACGCCTACCGGAATCGATATCGTGCGCGTCGTCGAGACGAGAATCCTGCCGGCTATGGACATCGGCATCGCGGGGCGCGACGGCGGCCAGATCGGCGCCGGCGTCGTCCGAGCGCCGATCGAATGCTTCGAAGCCGCCCTCGCCGCATACCGCGGCCGCTACGGCGGCACGTAAGCGCTGCCCTCGGAACCAATCCGAACACACTCCCGCCCGCCCCTCCCCCGCAAGGGGAAGGGAGCAAAGGGGTGGATTCGGAGACGTCGCCGGGCCGCCCTCCGGCGGTTCCAGCCGAACTGGAACCGCACTAGGCATGACCCTTGTCGATCCGATATCATTTTCCTTGGGACTGTCGCGGCGACCCTCGGGGGCCGAAGGTCCGACCCGGCTTTGCGAAATCGTTGCACTCGCGTTCCATCGGTCATCTGGGAGAGAAATCGACATGAGCAAGGACAGGCCCGTCCACATTCCTTACGGCGCCTACTACAAAACAGAGATACCGGCGCACGATCCGGAACTTACCCACACGGGTCCCGGCACGCCGATGGGTGAGCTCATGCGCAAGCACTGGCAGCCGGTCTGCATGTCGGAACAGCTCACCGACGTTCCGCTCGCCATCCGCATCATGAGCGAGGACCTCGTCGCCTTCCGCGACCGCTCGGGCCGCGTCGGCGTCCTGCAGCGCCACTGCAGCCACCGCGGCACGTCGCTCGAGTACGGCATCATCCAGCCCAAGGGCATCCGCTGCTGCTACCACGGCTGGGTCTACGACATCGACGGCACCATCCTCGAGATGCCGGCGGAGCCCGAGGACAGCAGGATCTACGAGACCGTCTATCACGGGGCCTATCCGGCGTTCGAGCGCGACGGGCTGGTGTTCGCCTACATGGGGCCGCCCGAGGAGAAGCCGGAATTCCCCGACTACGACACCTATCACCGGCCCGACGGCAACAAGCTTCTGCCCATGTCGATCTTCAGCCCCTGCAACTGGCTGCAGGTCTGCGAGAACATCATGGACCACCTCCACGTCGGCACCCTGCACAACCCGCAGATGATGACGGTCGAGGGCGTGAACGCCTCCGAGATCGAAGGCATGGACTACGCGGCGCCCATGGGCTTCACCGAGCGGCCGGCGCTCGATTGGGAACCGACCCGCGGCGGAAACGGCATGTGCTTCATCGCCAGCCGGCGCAATCCCGACCAGCGGACGGTGTGGGTCCGCATCGTCGAAACCATCTTTCCGAATTACCTGCAGATCGGCTGCACGTTTCCTTCGGCGCGGACGTCGCGGCGTTCGCAAACCGTGTGGACGCGCTGGCACGTTCCCGTCGACGACGAGAACATGCTGGTCCTCGGCTGGCGCCACTTCAACGACGAAGTCGACCCGCTCCGCCTCGGAAAGGAAGAGGAGGTCGGATACGAAAAGCTCGACTTTCTCGGCGGCGTCGTGGGCAATCGCACTTACGAGGAAGGCCAGCGCGCGCCCGGCGACTACGAGGCGCTGATCGGCCAGCGCGCCATCGCCATCCACGATTACGAGAACCCGGGTTCCGCTGACGCCGGGGTTTACATGTGCCGCAAACTCCTGCGCGAATGCGTCCGCGGGAACACGCCGCCGCACGAATCGCTGGAGATCAACGGGAGCGGGAGGAACAGGCTCCACACTTACACCCAGGATTCCGTGATGAACGTGCCTTCCGAGCCGGGCAAGGACGATCTGGAGTTGATGCGTCGCGTGGGCCAGCAGGTCTTCGTGATCATGCAGGAAGGCGACGACGTCCCCAGCGCCAACCGCGAGGAGCACATCCGCGCTCGCTTCGACGACTTGGACGGTGGCTATCTCGAGGCGGCGGAATAGGAGACGCGCGCCTGACCGGGGTCATGTTGGAGGGTGACGCTTGCCGCGGCATGGAGCGGCAGGAATCCGTCGCGCGGCGTTTCAAGGACGCCCAGGCGGGACTCGCCGTCTAGTCCGAGCCAGAATCGTGCAACGCGACGACCGCGGCCTGGAACTGACGACGTCGAGCGCCAGCGCCGCCGAGGCGTTGAGCCGCGCGGCCGCGAGTCTCGTCAGTCACAGGTTGGACACCATGGCTCACGTGAACGCGGCGCTGGAGGCAGACCCCGGCTGCGTGCTGGCGCGCGTCATGAAGGGCCTGCTCGTCGTCGGCGTCCGACTGCCGCATCGCTATCCGGAAGCGCAAGCCGAATTGGATGCCGCGGAAGCGGCGAGCGGCGGCGCCAACGAGCGGGAAAAGGGCTACCTGGCGGCGCTCTCGGCCTTGATCCGCGGCCGCACCCTGGATGCGGTCAGCCATTACGAGATGATCCTGGCAGCTAATCCTCGCGACCTGCTGGCCCATCGCCTGGCCCAGTTCGAGTTGTTCTGGATCGGCGAGTCCGTGTGGATGCGCAATATCGTCGAGCGCGGCGCACCGACCTGGTCCGCCGACGTGCCCGGTTTCAGCGCGTTTCAGGCGATGCGCGCCTTCGGCTGCGAGGAGAACGGCCTCTACGCCGACGCCGAACGGTACGGGCGTGACGCGGTGGAGCGCGACCCCACGAACGGCTGGGGCGCGCACGCGGTCGCCCATGTCATGGAGATGCAGGGACGCCACGAGGACGGCATCGCCTGGCTCGATGGCCTCAAGGACCATTGGGCGGAACTCAACAACTTCGTGCATCACTTGTGGTGGCACCGCAGCCTGTTCCACCTGCTGCGGGGTGAGTTCGGCACGGTCCTGGAGATCTACGACCGCGACATCCGCAATCCCGAGGCACCGCTGATCAAGGCCAATCCCGGTCATTACGGCGATTTTCAGAATGCCGTCGACCTGTTGAAGCATCTCGACATGTACGGGTACGACATCGGCGACCGTTGGGAGGCGGTAGCCGATCTCGCCGAAGATCGTATCGGCAACCATGCCGCGCCGCTCTCCAGTGCCCATGTCGCGACCGCCTTGGCGGCGGCCGGCCGCGACGCGGCCCTGGAAGCCTACCTGACGGCTCTGCGGGGCTACGCGTCCATGGACGAGACCAACAACGCGGCCCGCGTTCGCTCGGCGGTCCTGCCGGCGGCGGAGGGAGCCATCGCGCACCAGCGCGGCGACCATGAAGCGGTGCTGGGAAACCTGCTGCCGGCGCGGCACAGCCTGTGGCAGATCGGCGGCAGCCACGCCCAGCGCAATCTGTTTACGCAGATCCTGGCCGATTCGGCGCAGCGCTTGGGGCGAGAGCACGTCGTCGATATGCTGCTGGAAGAGATGGCCCAAACCGGGTTCGCGCATCCCGCGGAGCGTCTTCGCCCTCCGGGCGCGAGGATGCATTGAGGACCCGCCTTACCGGGCTCACGACGATCGCGAGGAGCGGACCATGACCGTCGACCGTGAACTGGAGGTTCGGGACAAGCCCGCCGGGATTCTGCGCCGGCCGGTGGGGGAGCCTCGGGCCTGGACGCGGGACAGTCTCGACCATGGCGCCCTCGACGCCGCGGAATCCGGAGCGTCGGTCGCGTGACCTCTGCCAGCGCCGCGATCGACGCCATCGCCGTCGACACGAGCGACAACGTCGCGACCTGTCTTCACGCCGTCGAGGCCGGCGCGGATGTCTCGGTCAAGTCGGGGCCGGACGTCATCACCGTGACGGCCGCCGACGCCATCCCGCGCGGCCACAAGATCGCGCTCGAGGAGATCGCCCGCGGCGATGCCGTCCGCAAGTACGGCGAGGTCATCGGCAAGGCGTCCACCGCGATCGCACCGGGCCAACACGTCCACACCCACAACCTCGTCGACTAGGCTGGTGAGAGCGATGGTTCCATTCGTTGCGGAACGAACGGCGCGGGAGGCGTGAGCCCCATGTTCCATGGTTATCCGCGCAGCGACGGGTCCGCCGGCATCCGGAACACCGTCGGCGTCATCGCGCTGATGGACAACGTCAACGGCATCGCCCGCAAGATCGCCGGGAACGTCCGCGGCACCGAGCTCGTCACCGACCTCTTCGGCCGCAAGCTGATCGGGCTCAACCACGAAATGCGCCTCAAGGCGATCCGCGGCATGGCCACGAACCCGAATCTCGGCGGCGTGATCCTGGTGACGCTCCACGGTGTCTCCGCCGAGACGTTCGCCGAGCCCATCGCCGCGGCGGGCAAGGACGTGGAGTGTGTCGTCTATCAGGACATCGGCGGCACGCTCCGCACCATCGAACAGGGCACGCTGATCGCCGCGAAGATGGCCAAGAAGGTGTCCGGCGTGCAGCGCAGCGAGCAGCCGCTCTCCAGGCTCGTCATGGGGGTCGAGTGCGGCGGCTCCGACTTCTCGAGCGGCATCGCCGGGAATCCCGCCCTCGGCCACGCCGCGGACCTGCTCATGGAAGCCGGCGGCTCGGTCGTGCTGTCGGAGACCGCCGAGATCATGGGGGCCGAACACCTCATGGCCGAGCGTGCCGTCGACGACAAGACGGCTTCCGGCATCGTCGACGCCATCGCCGAGATGGAGGAGCTGGCCCGCCGGGCGGGTGTCCCCGACATCCGCCGCGGCAATCCTTCGGCCGACAACATCAAGGGCGGCCTGACGACGCTCGCGGAAAAGTCCCTCGGCGCGGTCAAGAAAGGCGGCAGCAAACCCCTCCAGGGCGTCGTGGGGTACTGCGACCCGGTCATCCCCGATCCGCCCGGTTTTTATTTCATGAGCACGCCGTCGCCGGCCTGCGAGTCGATGACGGGCCTGGCGGCCGGCGGGGCCCAGATCATCGGGTTCAACACCGGCCTCGGGCAGCCCTCGGCGCATCCGTTCGTCCCCACGGTCAAGATCAGCGGCAACCCGGCGACCGCCGGGACCGCGCCGGACGACCTGGACGTCTCGGTGAGCGGCATCCTGACCGGAGAGATCTCGATCGAGGAAGGCGGCCGGCGCATCTACGAGGAAATCCTCGCCGTCGCCAACGGCAAGGCCACCTACACGGAACTTTTCGGTACCGGACAATCCACCATCGGCATCGCCGGCGCGAGCTTTTAGCACAGATCGCGTTTCGACGGATTGACGTTTGGGCCACCGCCACGATCGGCGGAGAATGCCGGAGCGGCCGGGGAAACTTCAGTAGATGGTCACGCCGCTGTCGACCGAAATGACCTGGCCCGTGGTGATCTCGGACTCGTCCGAGGCCAGGTAGACCGCCATGTTGGCGACGTGGATGGGCTGCCCGGGTCCGAGCAGATGCTGGTCCGCAAGGCTCTGCAGGTCGGGGGAAATCTCGAGAAACTTCTTCACTCTCTCGGAGAGCGTGATCGAGGGCGCGATGGCGTTGACGCGGACCCTACCCGGCGCGTACTGCACGGCGAGCGAGCGGGTCAGCGCCGCCACGCCGCCCTTCGCTGCCGTGTACGAATCCCGCCCCAGCACGGCCATCAGCGCTACGTTCGAGGACATGTTGATGACCGAGCCGCCGCCGGACTTCTCGATCGCCGGGATGCCGTACTTGCAGCAGAGGAAGGTGCCGAACAGATCGAGCTTGATGCAGCGCCAGAACTCCTCGTCGCTCACTTCCGTCACCGAACCGTCCTCCGGGGTCGATCCGCCGGCCAGGTTGTAGAGCACGTGGAGCCCGCCATAGCGGTCCACGGCCGTGTCGACCACGTTCCTGACGCTGTCGTGCTCGGTGACGTCGAGCTCGACGAAGATCGCGTCGCCGCCGTTGTTGCCGGCGGCTTCCTTGGCTTTTGCTGCCACCTCGGCGCCGAGCTCCCGGTTGATGTCGCCGACGACGACCCGCGCGCCTTCCTCCGCGAAGCGAACGGCCGTCGCCCCGCCGATTCCGCCGCCGCCCCCGGTAAGCAGGGCGACCTTTCCCGTCAATCGCATCATGATCCGCGCTCCAGCGTTCGGCTATCGCAAAGTTCGATTCAAAACTCTTTTATATCAACAGGTTAAGGGAGATCAACGATCGCTCGGGTCGGCTCACGTCCGGACCCGCGAGACCCGCCCGGCGTTCGCCGTGAGGCGGCCGGTCCCGACGAGGTTGGGGTAGGCCCCTTGGGCAGATAGGTGCGGCAACAGAGGATCGGTGACCCGACGGAATCTTGCCCAAAGCGCGGCTACGCGGCTACACATACTGAAGAACCGCGATACAATCACCATGATCGGACTCGAGTCTCGAAATTTGCCTATCCTATGTATCGTGACGAAGGGTCTTTGACCGGAGGACATGCTTTGAAACCGCACGAAACCATCGAGGATCACGTTGCCACGGATGAGGAGGCATGTTCGTCGGTCTATGTGCCGCCTCTCCAACTCACGGAAGGACGGCCCCCGCCCATCGCAGCGAATGGCGGATTGTCTTACATGTCATTCGATCGGGACGGAGATGCGGGAACAGGCGCGGCGATCGAAGCGGCGCTCGACCAGATTGCCGAAGGGCATGCGAAAGCGTTTATCGATTGGATCGAAAGCGCCCCCCAGGGACCCATCGAGACCAAGTGGGGCCTTGGATTCCGTGAGTATGAGGACTGCCTCGACTATATTCTGGCGAACAAGATCGAAGCCCCTGAAGGCGGCCTGGCGCTTCCGCTGCGCTACACTGTCTACGAGCGACCGTCCTACTCCATCGTGTCGTCCAACTCGCTCTGGCAGGATCCGGCGCGCGAGGCCGAGGCGAAGCTGTTGGGCGAGGCCGAAGAGTACAACCGGAGTCGCAGCCTCTACTTCCCGCAGGTGGTGCGCGATGGGCGGCGCATCGGAGAGTACTATCCCGGCCTATCGGTCGACAGCCCCGAATGTATGGACAAGCTTGGCGTCTCCCTGGCCCACCTCGAGTCCAGTTGCAGGAACTTCTACGATTCGGCGGAGGTGGAACGTGTGTTCTACCCGGAGATCGAGAAGCTCCTTCTGGAGTTTTTCCCGGATGCCACCGATGCGCTCGTCTACAACCACGACGTCTTCGACAAGGATTATCAGGGCGACCGCACGGAAGACCAGGACGCCAAAAACCCGGGCGTGAACGCCAGCTACGTCAACCTCGTGCACAACGACCTGAACGACAACAGCGGCCGCGTGCGCTGCCGCGAGCTGCTGACGATGAATCTGCGGAACTTCGGGCGCGAGCAGCATTACACGGAGGCGGAGGCCGAAGCGAAGATGTCGCGGCGCTTCATGTCGCTCAACCTCGCCAAGCCGATGGAGACCGTGGGTCAGTTCCCCTTCGTGCTGTGCGCCTGGCCCTCTTTCGCCGACCAGCCCTACATCACGAACTATCGCATCTACGACGACCGCGTCGGTGAGACCACTCGCTTCACCTACCGCCCCGATCACGAGTGGTACTGGTTTCCCCGGCAGAAGCCGACCGAGGTCTCGATGCTCAAGTGCTACGACTCCGTCACCGATGGCTCCGTATCGCGCTGGTCCTTCCACACGGCTTGCATCGACCCGACCGCGCCCGCCGACGCGCCCTGCCGCAAGAACGTCGTGGTCCGCTCCTACGTCTTCTTCTGAGAGCCCCGCGCTTTACGCGGCTTCCGGGCATCGGCACGGGAAGCGGCGATGAGTTGCACGCGCCACGGCGCAAGGCGCGGCTGGGCGAGATCGAACGTCCCGAGACCGTCGCGATGACCGCAACGGTGCCGGAGATGCCCGTGCGCTGGGAGGCCGACGAGACGGTCTGCGCGGCCGCGATCCGTCTCGCGCTGGCCCATCGGCTCGGCGCGGCGCTGGTGACGCTGACGGACTACGCGCGGACAGGATGCTGACAGTCGGGCGATCCGCTTCATGGGTCGGCTGAGGTCGCCGAATTTTTTCATCGCACGGCAGGCTATCCTTGTCCTGCCAGTGCTGCGTGGGTCCGCAAGCGCATGACTGTGCGTACGAAATCCTCTACCGGAACCGTTCGACGCCAGTGGACCGGCGGTTCAAATCGGGCCTTACGGAATTGTGTTGCGGGGGCCCGCAACCACCGAGACCGACATTTGATCGAAGTTCCGGTTTGATCTGTCGCATCGAATATCGGCGGTTAACTCGCGCCGTCTCGCTTCCCGCCAATCGCGCTTCGTTCGATTACGCGATCCCCAGGACCAGCCTCGGCAGGATGAGCGAGAGTTCAGGGATGAATGTGACGATGAGTACCATCGGAAGGTGGCCGAACGTCAGGAGCTTTATGGTCGGCATGAAGTACTTGTCCAGCGTGAGCTTGCTCACTCCCGCCGCCATGTAGAGCATCGGTGCACAGGGCGGGGAGACGTTCCCAAGACCCAGATTGGTGCCGACGATGGCCGCGAAATGGATCGGGTGCACGCCGATCTCCGTTGCCACCGGCAACAGGACGATTGCCGCAAGGACGCTGCCCGAAACGTCATCCACGATCATCCCGATCAACAGCAGGATCACGTTGATGATGAGCAGCGCGAGGATCCGGTTCTCGGTCAACGCGACCAGCGCGTCGGCCACCTCCTTGGGGACCTGCTGGAGAATCATCGCGCGACTCATCACGAACAGGAAGAACAGCACGGCGACGATCGATCCGGTGGTAATCGCCGCGCGGGCGATGGTCGAGGGGAAGTTTCTGAACGTGAGCCCGCGATAGATCAGGAACCCGATGGCAAGCGCGAAGACCAGCGCAATGGCGGCGGCCTCGGTCGGCGTGGCAATGCCGGAGTAGATGGTCCCGAGGATGATGACCGGCATCAGCAGCGCCCAGAAGGCTTCCTTGCCGGTTCGGCCGACCCGCCTCACCGCCTGCGGCAGGGAAATCCGCTCTTCGACGGTGATCGTGTCGACCTTTCTCAGGAACAGGAAGTTAAGGCCGACATAAACGAGGGTCAGGATGGCGCCCGGGATAACGGTCGACAGGAACGCCGCACCTACGGAGATCCCCCCGGTCACCGCGAAGACGATCATCGGGATCGAGGGCGGGATCATCAGCGCGAGGACCGACGAACAGGCGACCAGCGCGGTGGCGTGGCCGGCCGGGTATCCTTCCTTGATCATGCGCGGGATCATGATCTGGCCGATCGCCGCGATGGCGGCCGACGACGAGCCGGAGATCGCCCCGAACAGCGCGCAGGTCACCACCGTCACCGCTCCGAGCCCGCCCTTGAGCCGGCCGATGAAGGCGTTGACGAAGGCGAGAAGGCGGTCCGAGATCCCGCCCTGTGCCATCAGCGTCCCGGCCATGACGAACAGGGGCAAGGCGAGCAGGGCGAAGCTCGAGGTGGTCTGGTAGGCGTAGGGGATGAGGAATGACACGTCCGATCCCGACCAGACGCCGAAGACCAGCGCGCCTATCCCGAAGGCGAAGGCGATCGGCATCTCTGCGAGCAACAGTAGGACGATGAGCGCGAGGGAGATCACGAAGGCCAGCATGGCTATTCCCCCGTCTCCTCGCGCAGGTGGATGACGAGGTCGACCGCTTGGTTTACAGCCTGGAGCACCATGTACAACGCGGTGCCGATGAAGCCGATGATGAGGGACGCCGACCACCAGCCCTTGGGCCAGCGCATGTAGGAGCTGAGCCGGCCGGTCTGGATCTCGAACAGGGCGTAGTTGATAGCGAAGTAACCGAACAGCACGCAGGCTGCGATGCCGAGCATGGTCATGGCGAGCCGGACCGCGCGTATCGCGTTCCGGTTCGCCACCACCATGGTCAGGATGCCGCCATGTATGTGCTCGCCGTTACGCGTCACATAGGCGATGCCGAGGAAGTAGAACCAAGCGCCGAACAGGAGCGAGAGCTCCTCGATGCCGACGAAGGGCGATGCGAAGACGTATCGGAGCACCACCTGGGTGAACATCAGGGCAGCGAGACAGAGCCCGAACGCGATGATCAAGACGTAAAATATCCGCTCGAAAACCGCTTCGATGGCGATCAGCGGCCGCAGTCTCTCCGCCAGCGCGCCCTCCGGGATCGCTGTCAGATGCGGCGGCGGCTCCGGGGATGTGAGCTCAGGATCGTAGATAAAGGAGTCCGCGCTGACTGGCGGGCGCGGGTGCTGTTCCGATTTCCTGTCCATCTCCGCGCCTCGTGCTCAATGGACCGCCCGGGCGCCTCGGCGCCCGGGCGGTTTGCCGGGACGCGTCCCGGTTCACACTACTTGACGCCGACGATCTTCCGGATCTTGTCCATTGTCGCCTTGCCGACGACGGACTCCATCTTCGGCCACTCCTTGTCGTAGACGATCTGCTTGGCGGCGCTCATCTGCGCGTCGTTCAGTTCGACGACCTTAATGCCGGCGTCGCGCGCCTTTTGCAGGAACTCGTTGCTCTTGCGCTCCGCCTCCTCCCAGGACCAGGCGATGGTCTTGTCGGCCGCGGCCTGCAACGCGGAGCGCACGTCGGCCGGGAGCCCGTCCCACCACTTCTTGTTGACCAGCCAGAAGGCGACCTCGAAATAGTCGTTGGTGAGGATGTTTGCCTCCAGCACGTCGCGCAGCGTGTAGGTCTCGACCGCGGTCGAAAACGAACGCGCATCCACGGTGCCGAGCTGTAGGGCGGTATGAACCTCGGAGAGCGGAATCGGAACCGCCGCGAAGCCCAAGCTGTTGAAACGGTCGACGGCGATCGAAAGCCCTGGCACCCGGATCTTCATGCCCTTGGGATCACCGGGATAGTTGAGGGGCAACTTGCCGACGCCCTTGCGGATCACTACCGAGCCGAAATCGGTCGGGATGATGCCGACGGCATGCAGGCCGAGATCGCCCAGCATGTCATTGTAGACCCCGAGCATGCCGGCGCCTGGGCCGTATAGCTTCTTCGCGTCTTTCCAGTCGGACACGATGTAGCCCAGATAGATGAGGTCTAGGCGCTTGTCGAAGTCGGACGACGCCCAGGTCAGGGTCATCGGAACGACGCCCTGCATCGATTGCTCGAACAATGATGTCCAGTCGCCCAGATCGCCGCCCGGGTGATAGGCGATCGAGATCTTCTTGTTGCCCTTCAACTGCGACAAGAAGCGTTGCGAGAGCGCGTGGAACACGTGATCGGTGTTCATGGCGTGGGCGAAGATGAACTTCTCCTTCGCCTGTGCCGGCATCGCCGCTCCGGCCGCCGCAATAGCCGCGACGGCCAGACCGAGGATTAGCCATTTTCTCAGCGGGTTTTGCATAGTTGTCTCCTTGTTTAAGACACACGAATTCAGGGCGATTCCCAGTTCTCCTCTTCCTTGCGGTAACCGACCTGCACATAGACCTGTCCGTTCTCCGTCTTGACCGGGTAGGTGTTGAGTTCCTCGTAGGGCGGCGGCGAGACCACCTTGCCGGAGCGGATGTCGAAGCGGCCCTGGTGCAGCGGGCACTCGATGACGTGCCCCGTGAGCAGCCCTTGCTCGAGATGCGTCGCCTTGTGGGTGCACATGCCGTCGGTGCAATAGAATCCGTCCTCGGCGTTGTAGATCGCGTAGGTTCGGCCCCCGTGGTCCCAGCGGATGAGGTCCTCTTCGTCGATCTCGTCACAGGCGCAGGCGTGAATCCAATCGGCCATCGTCACACCCTCACGACGCGAAGACCGGGCGCGCATCCAGCGCCTCGACCAGCTTTTCGTGCTCGCCCGGCAGCATCGAGACCGAGGTCGTCGCGTCGGGATAGCCGCCGTCCATGACCGCTTCCCGGTATTCACGGAGCGCGCGCCGGCGCTCCTCGACGATCCGCCGGCACAGCGCCGACAGGTCCGCGAACGCCCTGGCGTGGCCGGGAGGCCGTTCCGACTCGCCGCAGATATCGACCAGGAACATGAAGATCACGTCGCCCGTCGGGCCGGCGCCGATCGAGTGAGTTACTAGCTTCGATCGCGGAGAGATCGCGGAGAGCGCCTCGGCGGCCACGCACTCGACCTCGGCCGCGTAGGCGCCGGCATCCTCGAGCCGGCGAAAATCCTCGGCGAGCTCAAGGGCTTCTTCCGCCGTCTTGCCGACGATGCGGAGCCCGCCGCGCCAGGTGGAAAGCCTGGGTACCAGACCGAGATGGCCTTGCACCGCCAGACCCTCCTGCGCCAGCATCTCGACCGTTTGCAGGCTGCGCGGCGTGTAGACCGCATCGGCCCCGACCTCGGCCGCTCTGACCGCCGCGCGCAGGATGTCGTCCGGCGTCTGGTGCGCCGTCATCGGCAGGTCGGCGATGGTGAACGTCTCGGGCGCGCCGGCGCGAACCGCCGGGAAGTCGACATCCGAGGTGTTCAGCACGTCGATGCCGACCGCTTCGCAGGCCGCCGCCTCTTCCTCGGTGGCCGGGCAGGTCTGGCAGAGTCTGGTCTTGCCCTTGAGCGCGATCATGTCGGCGACGGTGAAATTGCGCGTCGCCGGCTTGCCACCATAGCTGTAGATGCGCTTGCGCTTCACTGCATCGTCGCCCTTGCGATCGTCGAATAGCCGCCGCCCTCGGTGATCATGTGAGGCGCCTGGCGGATCCAGGCGGCCTTGGTGCGGCGCCCGAGCGATCGCCGGATCACCACCCAGAGGAGATCGAGATTGGTGCGCCAGAAGCCGGGATCGGGCTCCGGGGTCTGGTCTGCCACCTCTCCGTGCAGCGCCGGCAGCGAATAGAACGGCACCTGCGGGTAGAGGTGGTGCTCGATGTGGTTGTTCATGTTGAGGTAGAGGAACCGCCCCACCCGATCCGTTCGGAAGCTCCGCGTGCTCTCGACGATCGAGGGCGAGTCCTCCTGCATCTCGGCGTGCTGGACGATGTTGAACATCAGCATGATCGGGCCGCCGAGCAGCCGCGGCAGCACGTAGAACCAGAGCGGCCACAGGACGCCGGCGGTGATCGCCCCGGCGAGGCCGAGATAGACGAGTGCGAACAGGCGCGCGTTGCGCGTCATCTTGGACAGCTCGGCGGCCGGCGACACCTCGCGCATCAGGCGCGTGTAGCGCCTGGTCGCGAGCTGCCAAAGCACGCGGCCCTGGAACCGGTGCACCGAGAGGCCGCTGATGTCGTAGAGCCAGCCCCTGAAGTCGAGCGGCGTGTCGAACGGCATCTGGCTGTCGAGGCCGACAAACCAGGTGTGGGTGTGGTGGTTTGTGTGGGTGTAGCGCCGGTGCAGCGGCTCCTCGCCGTAAAGCAGCGAGGTGAACCAGAACACGGTCTCGTTGAGCCAGCGTGTCCGGAACGCCGTCCCGTGCGCGGTCTCGTGGCTCAGCGCGTAGGACGGGACCGACATCGCCACGCCGAAGACGAACATCGCCGGCCAGACCCAGACCGTGCCCAGCGTGCACCAGACCCCGATACCGGTGATCGCCAGCGCGGCACCCCAGATAGCCAGATAGATCAACCCGGGCGCATTGCTGCGGCGCGCCAGCGCCTTCAACCGCTTGCGGTCGATCCCGATACCGGTCGACGCGGCGTTTGTGACGACGCTACCCGTGGCCTTGCTGTATGCCGCCCGGGCCGGGCATGGCGGGGCCGGGCTCTCAGCGCGGTCGCCAACGGCGATGTGCATTGGGGTGTCCATCGCCTAGCGGGGCATCACCGCCCCTTCTGAGGCGGGCGCCACGGTGTCCGCGTAGTGCTTGCGATAGCCACGCGCGATCCGGGGAAGCATGGGCGAGTACCGGCTCCGGTGCTCCTCCAGCACCTCGGGAGCCACCAGTAGATCCAGCTTGCGGCGAGGTCGCGGCTCGGCAGAACGTAGCGCATGCCGACGGAGGCGAAGGTCTCTGAGTCGGTGACGTGGAAGGTGTTGAACTCGCAGGGCGTGCCGCCGGCCATGCGGATGCCCGCTTTGACCGCGTCCCCCACCTGCCGAAGATGGATGTTCTCGGGCGAGAACTCCTGGCAGGTGTTGACCACTGCGATCATCGGCCGCTCGAACTCCTCGTCGATCAGCCCGGCGCCCTTGGCCCAAGCGCGCTGCAGCGAGCGTTCGATCTCGAGATATTGTTCGTCGCTCCGCACGACCGCCCCCCGGAAATTCCCGATCCGAGGAAGCGGCGGCCGCACGGTCCGCCTCCTCGCTCGATGCAAGTGCTAGCGAGCCTATGGCGGGTCCGAACGGGCTCCTATATACAGTCAGAAAATGAATTACATACAGAAGGCATGAGTTCCGCCGCCCCGGACAGCCAGCCGGGCGCGGTCGGGTACAGGGGGGAAGCTCCGGTGTATGAAAACATGATCGCGATCGACCGCGAGTCCCCGGAGAGCATCCAGAAGCAGATCCGGCGCCAGATCGCGATCGGCATCGTCAATCGCCAATACCCGCTGCATCGCCCGCTGCCGTCGATTCGCCAGCTATCGACGGAGCTGAAGGTGAGCGTGACCACGGTCGCGCTGGCCTATGACGGGCTCAAGCAGGACGGCTTCGTGGAGTCTAGGAACCGCTCGGGCTTCTTCATCAACCCGGACGTTCTCACCGATCCGGGCCACGCGCTGACGCCGGACGCAACGGCTGAGCTGGCGGCCCCGCGCGACAGGATCGACTACCGCGCGTTCTTCAGGGACCGCAGCTTCGACCTCCAGCACGTGGCGAAGCCCGCAGATTGCCTGGTCCGGTACCGCTATCCCTTCGTATGCGGGCTGATAGACCCGTCGCTCTTCCCGATCCAAAGCTGGCGCGAATGCGTGCGTGATTCCGTGAATGTCGTCGAGGTCCGCAACTGGGCCGCAGATTATTCGAACACCGACGATCAGATGCTGATCGAACAGCTCATCCAGCGCGTGCTCTCGAAACGCGGCATCGTCGCGCACCCCGACGAGGTCCTGGTCACCGTCGGCGGTCAACAGGCCCTCTATCTGGCCATCCGGCTGCTGCTCTCGCCGGGGGAAATCATCGGTGTCGAGGACCCGGGCTATCCGGATGCCATCAACATGGCGAGCATGGAGCGCGTGCGTGTGCGACGACTCCCGGTCGACCGGGACGGGCTGGTGCTGTCCGACGCGCTGAACGACTGTAAGTGTCTGTTCGTCACCCCGACCCACCAGTTTCCGACGACCGTCACCATGCCGCTCGATCGAAAACTCGAACTGCTGGAGATCACCAAGCGGAACGGCCAGTTCGTGATCGAGGACGACTACGAATCCGACATCAGCTTCGACCTGACCCCGCCGCAGGCGCTGAAGGGCCTCGATGGCTGGGGCAACGTCATCTATATCGGCACCCTCTCCAAGTCCCTGATGCCCGGGCTGCGCATTGGCTACCTGGTTGCGGATCGGGAGTTCATCCGGGAAGCGCGGGCGCTCCGCCACCATCTCATTCGCCACCCACCGGTGAACAACCAGCGGAGCGTAGCGCTGTTCCTCCAACGAGGCTATTTCGACCGCTTCGTCGCCAACCTGACGAAGATCTACAGACAGCGATGCGCGGCGATGCACGATGCGCTCGAGTTCCATTTTCCGGGGGCTTCGGCCAAACCGGAATACGGCGGTGCGATCATCTGGCTTCGCCTGCCGGAGGAGTCGGATGCGGACATCCTGCGCGATCTGGTCGAGGCCGACGGCGTGTTCTTCGAGACCGGCGGTTTCACCTTCTCGGACGAAAAAAACAACCGCAACCACATCCGACTGGGATATTCGGTGATCGGCGAGTCCCTTATTTCGGAAGGGATCGAAAAAATCGCCAAGGCGGTTCCGCAGGCGCATTCGGGTTGATGTGGCCACATGGGTCGGGCGCGAGGTTGCAGCCAGAGCGAGCGTGAAGCCCGTCATTGCTGTATCCGAGATGCCGCCTGACCCGCCGAAGGTTGCCGCGCAGAATGTTTTGTTCTGCCTCTCAATCTCTCCGGTTCGCATGCACTTGCGGCGTTCTTTCCCTTCCGCTAGCGGCAGAGCGTGAGACGCCTGATTGGCAGCGGTCAACATTACCGGCCCATCTGCTTGCCGCAGCCCAACATGTCGATATATCTTCTCTGTATCGACATGTTGGGAACACGTGTCGACGGCAGCAGGATACATCGACATGGCGTTCGATCCCAATCGACCCTTCAATGACCTTCCAAACCTGCCGCCGGCTTCGGAAACCGAGACAAAGGCCATTCTTCGGAGTTGCATTGCCGCGCGCGCCGCGTTGGCGGAGCTCCGCGTCTCCGGGAATCTCATCCCGAACCAGGCGATGCTGATCAACTCGATCCCCCTGCTCGAAGCGCAAGCGAGTTCCGAAATCGAGAACATCGTGACGACGGCCGACCGGCTGTTCCGCTATGCCAACGACACGTCGGGTCGAGCCGACCCTGCCACCAGGGAAGCTCTGCGCTATCGCACCGCATTGCACCGCGGTTTCGAGATGCTGAGCCAACGGCCGGTTTCGACCGCCATCGCGGTCGATGTCTGTCGAACGATCAAGGGAGCGGAGTTGGACATTCGCAGCACGCCCGGAACGGCGCTGGTGAACGATGCAACCCGGCAGGTCATCTACACGCCGCCGGAGGGGGAGGACGTTCTTCGGAGCAAGCTCGCCAACTGGGAGCGCTACATTCACGAGGCCGAGGAGACCGACCCGCTGATCCGCCTTGCGGTCATGCATTATCAGTTCGAGGCGATCCACCCGTTCGTCGACGGAAACGGCCGGACC
>JAGWAU010000005.1:222718-242982 GCA_021296255.1 Alphaproteobacteria bacterium
GCCTGCTCGACGTTCCCGTCCTTTATCTCAGCCGGCACATCATCCGGAACAAGGCGCTCTACTACCGATATCTGCTGGAGGTGACGACCCGACAGGACTGGGAAGCATGGATACTCTTCATTCTGGAGGCTGTCAGAACGACGGCCGAATGGACCACGACGAAGATCCGCGCGATCCGGGACCTTCTCGACGAAACGGGCGCCGCAATTCGACAGAGAATGCCGAAGATCTACTCCCGGGAACTGGCGGAACTGATCTTCGTGCATCCCTGCTGCCGGATCGGCGACGTGGTCAAAGCGGATATCGCCAAGCGCCAGACGGCCGCCGTCTACCTGAAAGCGCTCGCAGCCGAAGGCTTCCTTGAGGAAATCAAGGCGGGGCGCGAGAACCTCTACATCAACCCGCCGCTCCTGGCGCTTCTGGCCGAGCGCGAGTGACGATGCGCAACGCGGCAGCGGCAACGTCTTTGCTGAACTTGAACTTCCCGATGCCAGCGCTCATCTGCTCAAGGCGGAATTCGTTCGGCGCGACGACGGGATCGTTCGACAACGGGAACTCCTCAAATCGAGACCGCACGCATTCCCTGCCTGCCCCGGTCGGAATTGTCGCGGCCGTCTGGTAGCGAATCCCGAGAGTATTCTCGGGAGGATTTCCACCCCTTCGCAGGTCGACGCAATCTGAAGGCGGTCATTTCTCTGCCCGCCAATCCTGCCTCGATGCGGTCATCACTGAGGCCCAGTCGTCGGGCGGATTACCGCGCGCGAGCATCCTGGCGAAAACCGTGTACGGATCGGTCCCGCTCCCCGAGGAGCGCAGCGCGGATCGGTCGTTGACCCACGCGTAGACGATCACCTTCGCCCTGGCATCGTAGCGGAAGAACAATCGAAACCGTCTGCCGATCCTGGCGCGCCGCCAATGGCGGTAGCGTGGGCCGAGCGTGCTGCCCTGGCGGTACTCGTCCAGGGATGGATCCTGTGGGATGACCTCCAGTATCAACCGGCTCAGCGCGTGGAACAGCTTGATGTTCGCATGGGATGCGAACCCTGTCGGATCGCTTCGTTGCGCGCGTTGGATTGCGTTGTGGAACTTGCGCAGCTGGTCGATAAGGCAACCGTGAAACAGCAGCGCCCATCCGTGGCGCCGCATCAGAGATCGACGTCGCCCTCGATGTCCTCGTCCGGTCTCGCTTCACGCCGCGCATGTTCGAGCATATCCTGTGCCAGATCGTCCGGAATCGCCCGAACATGCCGACCGGCCCGGCGCCCATCGCCGACCTGGTCAAGGCCAAGCCCACAGGCGCCTACGCCCGGCGGATCTGGTTCCTCCATGAATGGCTGACCGGCACGCGGCTTGATCTCCCGAACGCCGATCGCGGGGCTTACGCGCCGATCGTCGATCCGGATCGGCAATTTGCGGTCTCCGGGCAAACGTCGTCCCGGCACCGCGTCAGAAACAATCTGCCCGGCACGCCAGCATTTTGTCCGCTGGTGTTCTGCACGGAAGCGCTGGAGCGCTTTATCGCCATGGACCTGCGGGCGGGCGCGCGAGAAGCCGTTGCCGCCGTGCCGCGCGATCTGCTGGCGCGCACCGCCGCTTTCCTGCTGCTCAAGGACTCGAAGTCGGGTTTCGCCATCGAGGGTGAGCATCCGGCGCAGGACCGCATCCAGCGATGGGGCCGTGCCATCGGCCAGGCCGGGCGGCAGCCGATCGATCTTGACGAACCTCTGAGTCTGCAACGCATCGTGATCGATGATGCCCGCTTCGTCCATCTGGGTCTGCAGACGGAGGGCAGCTTTGTCGGTGAACGTGATCGTGGATATGCCGGAGCGCCGGTCGGATCTCCTGTTCCGGTTCCTCCACCGGAACGGCGGCAGGCTGTCTCGCCGCGGTCGGGAAAGGAAATTCGCCGCGCTGACCGACGACGAAGTCGAGCGCGTCCAATTCATTTACCGGGAAGTGTTCGCCGGCAACGACTGCTGAACATGAACAGACGTGCGCCCGCTCCGGCCACGGTCGCGGTGGTCCAGGAGGTTGCGCGCCGCGCGCTCGATGTCGTCCGGGTTCATCGATTCGCCTCGTCAGGCGTCGGTTCAGCCCCGGTGCCTGGCTTCGATCTCCTTGACCCGCTCGACGATCCAGCCGACCCGCTGCTCGCCGTCATATCGGTCGCTGCCCTCGACGACGGCGTCGGTGATCTCCTCGCCCACCCTGGTCAGCAGGTTCCAGTCCTCGTCCGGATCGGCGCGCCGCCTGACGTTGATCACCGAGTCTTGGGCCAGGATCTTCCTGGCTTTCGGCGTCTCCCCGTGGCCCTTGGCCGGCTCCGGCCAGGCCGCGGGCACATCGCCCTCGAGGATCTCGCGCAACTGCCGGCGCATCATGACGACACCGGTGTCGGTCGTTCCCTTGTGCTCGATGGCGGGACGCGGCACGCCGTACCAGATGCTGCCCTGGGCCTCGAAGTCACCCGCCTTGCGTTGCGCCGCTTCGTAAGAGGGGCGCCGGGTCTGGCCGTCCACGTCCGTGAGGTTCCAGCCGTTCCGGGTGTGATCGGGTCCGATGGTGCGGTCCGTGCCGTAGGCCCGCCAGCCGAACAGGATCGACCGCCGGTCGTCGACCGGGATGTGCTGACGCAGGTAGATCGCCGCGTTGTAGTAGGTCGGCTTCGGCAGTTCGATGGTCGTCGGCACGTAGCTCTCGAAGGGCATGTAGCAGTAGTTCATGCGCGCCCAGATCCAGTCGTCGTCCAGACGGCGTACGGACATGTAGACCATGCCGTTGCCGGCGCCCGTGATCCGCCACTTGATGTTGGGATGAAGGCCGATCGACGGGTTTTGAAAGTGCTGGCCGTCGGTGCCGTGCAGGAACACGGCGTGGAACGGGTCCATGGAGTTTTCCTGCGAGTTCAGCCAGTTGCTCTCGTACGGCAGGGCGAAGGGGATGAGCCTGATGCCCGGCATCTCGAAGAAATCGAGGTGTGGCTTGTCCGGGATCAGGTCGGGAGGGCCCATGTAGGCCCAGACCATGCCGTGGATCTCGGTCGCCGGATAGGCGCCGTGGAAGAAACTGTCCTTCAATCTCGAATCGGGCGGTTCGCCCGGTGTTTCCAGGATGGTGCCGTCGACGTCGAACAGCCAGCCGTGATAGCAGCAGCGGATGCCCCGCTCGGAGACGATGCCGTACTCCAGGGAGGTGCCCCGATGGCTGCAGTGCCGGTGCATGACGCCGGCCCGCCCCGACTTGTCCCGGAAGGCGACGAGGTCCTCGCCGAGCGTCTTCACCGCCTTGGGCAGGTCGGTGAGATGATCCGACAGGCAGATGGGCAGCCAGAAGCGCCGGAAGTACTCGCCCATCGGCGTCCGGGGCCCGGTCTCCGTCAGCAGGGCGTCGGACTCGGTGATCTCCCGTGAGTGGTACCCGCTGAACGGCTCCTTCCGCAGTTCGCGTTGGCCGGGGTCGAGCTCTTGAACGGCCATCTCATTCGCCTCCCGATATCACGTTGCCTGAAACGCGGTCGCGGTTTCGACGCGAAGCCTAGCGAATCCCTCGCCTCCGGTAAACGCGCGGCAACGCCCCCGCCGCCCCCGAATTGCCGATGTCCGCAAAGCATCAGGAACCTGTTTCCGGTCGGGGAGACCCTCGCCGACTCCGCGTTGGACGGCCGGCCGCCGGGGGACGGACGGCCGCTACTGGACCTCCCGCAGGTCGATTCGGCATGATCGACGGAGACCGGATCATACAGGGAGGATTGGAGACCATGGCGAGACTGGACGGGAAGGTCGCGCTGATCACGGGCGCGGGCGCGGGCATCGCGCGCGAGGCGAGCCGCCTCTTCGCGAAAGAAGGCGCCAGCGTCGGCGTCGTCGAACTCAATCCGGAGACGGGCAACGAGACCGCCGGCATGATCAAGGCGGACGGCGGCAAGGCGGTGGCCATCCAGGCCGACGTCACCCGGCCCGACGACGTCGAACGTGCCGTCAAGGAGACGGTCGAGGCCTTCGGCCAGCTCGACGTCCTCTACAACTGCGCCGGCGGCTCCGCGCCCCCGGACGACTCCGTGACCGAGATGCCGATCGAGGCCTGGGACCGCAGCATCCAACTCGACCTCTACGGCACGTTCCTCGGCAGCCGCTTCGGTATCCCGGAATTGAAGAAGGCCGGCGGCGGATCGATCATCAACATGAGCTCGGTGATGAACTTCCTCGGCGAGATGCGCGGCTTCCCGCCGCGGCACTCCTATTCCGCCGCCAAGGGCGGAGTGTCGGCGCTCACCCGCTGCATCGCGGCCGAGTACGCCAAGGACAACATCCGCTGCAACGCCGTCGCGCCCTGCTTCGTCGAGACCGACCGCAACATCGCCGTGAAGGCGGGCTGGACCAACGAGATGACCACCACCGTTCTCCACCAGCACCCGCTGGGGACCGGTCGGCCGATCGACATCGCCAGCGCGGCGCTGTACCTGGCCTCCGACGAGTCGCGTCTGGTCAACGGCGTCATCCTCTCCGTCGACGGCGGCATGGTCGTCATCTGACTCGGCGGGGTCGCCCTCCCTCGCGTCACGCGCTTCGGCGACGCCTCCGGCGCGGCCGGCCTAGGAAGACCGCCGCGCCGCCCGCACGGGCCGGAACGAGCGTCGGTGATGGGGGGTCGGCCCGAGAGTTTCGAGCGCCCGGGCATGTTCCCGCGTGCCATAGCCGGCATTGTGTTCCCAGCCGTAGCCGGGGTAGGTCCGCGCCAGCCGCCGCATGGTCCGGTCGCGGGTCTCCTTGGCGACGATCGACGCCGCCGCGATGGAGAGCGAGCGCGAATCGCCCTTGACGATCGCTTGGGCGGGGCAGGCGAGGTCCGGCAGGCGGTTGCCGTCCACCAGGGCGTGAGAGGGCCGGGTCTCGAGCACCTCGACGGCGCGGCGCATGGCCAGCATGGTGGCTTTGAGGATGTTCAGGACGTCGATCTCTTCGACGCTGGCCTCGCCGATGCCGACGGTCGCCGTCGCCCGGATTTGCTCGTACAGTTCGGCCCGGCGCTCCCGCGGCAGGCGTTTGGAATCGTCGATCCCGTCCGGGACGCCGTCGGCGGGAAGGATGACGGCGGCGGCGACGACCGGCCCGGCCCATGGACCCCGCCCGGCCTCGTCTATACCGGCGACGGGCGGCGCGAGCACGGACTCCAGTGACAGATCGGGTATGTCGAGCCTCTTGTTTTCGACAATGGAGAATATCATAGAGGTGTTTTTCCAAATTGATCGCGCCGCCGTGCCACGAGAAGGCCGAGTGTTGCCGCGGCCCGGCCCTGTGCTATCTTCGCGGAAACGCAATCATAAGGAGGCGGAGCATGCCGTTCGTCAGAGTCGACGTTCCCGAAGGCTTGAGTCGGGAGACCAAGTCCCGGATCCACAAGGGTCTCCATGACGCCATCGCGAAGAGCTGGTTCAAGGAGCACATCTGGATCGCCATCCGCGACATGTATGCCGAGCCCGGCGACAAGACCGTGCTCCTGTCCTGCGGCGTGCGGCCGGGCCGTGGCCAGGAGGCCGAACGGACCAAGGCGCTATTCGACTATGCCCACAAGGTCATGGAGAAGGAGATCGGCACCTCGCCCGACGAGATGATCTGCATGGTGCACGAGTTCGATCAGCACATGTGCATCTCGGGGGGCGGCCAGCTGCCGGCGCTCGACGGAGGGACGCCGGAGCTTGAGAGGGTCCTCGAACCCGCGTAACGGCAGGACGCTCCCGCTCCGTCCGCACGGGGGACGAGGGATGCGCAGGGGCGACCGGTGTCATCCGAGCGCCCCTGCCTTCATAGTCGCAGCGACAGTTGAGCGTCGTCCCGGTCCGGAGGCCGGAACAGTGTGGTATCCAGGCTGATCCGGCGCTCGTTGAGACCGAGCCGTCCGACCGCCAGTTTGAAGCGTTTCCCGATCATCTCCGCGTAGGGCCCGCTGCCTTTCATGCGCGATCCGAATCGCGGATCGTTGTCGCGGCCGTCGCGCATGTCGTGGATCAGCGACATGACGCGCGAGGCGCGTTCGGGAACGGCTTCGCTCAGCCACTCGCGGAACAGGTACTTCACTTCGTGTGGCAGGCGCACGAGCACATAGCTGGCGCTCATGGCGCCGGCGTCTCGCGCCGCGCCGAGAATGCTCTCGAGTTCCGGATCGGTCAGGCCCGGAATGATCGGCGAGGCGAGGACGCCGACGGGAATGCCGGCCGCCGAGATCCGTCGGATGGCATTGAGACGCCGGGGCGGGGTCGCGGCCCGCGGCTCCATGCGGCGAGCGAGCTTGCGGTCGAGCGTGGTGATCGAGATGAACACCTGCGCCAGGCCCTTCTCGGCCATTGGCGCCAGGAGATCGATGTCGCGGGTGACCAGATGGGATTTGGTGACGATCCCCACGGGGTGGTCGCACGCCGACAGCAGTTCGAGAATGCCGCGGGTGACGCGCCGTTCCCGCTCCAGGGGCTGATAACAGTCGGTGTTCGTGCCGAGCGCGATGACATCGCATCGATAGCCCGGACGCGACAGCTCCCGCCGCAGAACCCTGGCGGCGTCCGGCTTGACGAACAAGCGGCTTTCGAAGTCGAGCCCCGGCGACAGCCCGTAGTAGCTGTGGGTCGGCCGGGCATAGCAGTAGATGCAGCCGTGCTCACAGCCCCGATACGGGTTGATGGACGTGCTGAACGGAATGTCGGGCGACTCGTTGCGGGCGATGACGGTGCGGCAGGTCTCTTCGGTGACCGTCGTCCGCAAGGGCGGCGGCGGCTCGTCCCCGCCGCCCCAGCCGGCGTCGAACTCCCAATGCGCGTCGCGGAGAACCCGGCGTTCGGCCTCGAACCGTCCCGTGGGGTTCGTGACGGCCCCTCGGCCGCGCCGTCCGTCCTCGTGCACAACGCCGTCCCTGAGCGTCGGTGCGATGTCCCGTTCCATCACGGGAAGCATACTGTGATATGAGAACGAATCAAGAACATATTCGAAAGAGGTGGATGTTCAATCGGCGGTCGTATGCGCTCGCTGCCGATGCTACGCTCGGCGCATGCGCGTCTGCGTCTTCCAGCACATCCCCGTGGAGCATCCCGGCGTGTTCCGGGATTTCCTCGCGGAGGACGGACACGACTGGCAGGCCGTCGAGCTCGATGCGGGCGAGTCGATTCCGGATCTCGCCGACTTCGACATGCTGTGGGTCATGGGCGGCCCCATGGACACTTGGCAGGAGGATGACTATCCCTGGCTCGTCAACGAGAAGCAGGCGATCCGGGACGCCGTGCTGGAGCTCGAAATGCCTTTCCTCGGCGTCTGTCTGGGCGCCCAATTGCTGGCCGACGCGCTCGGTGGCACCGTCGCTCCCATGGCAGCCTCCGAGGTCGGGGTCATGGAGGTCAGTCTGACCGCCGCCGGGCGGAACGATCCCCTGTTCGACGGATTCACACCGAACGTCCGTTGCCTGCAGTGGCACTCCTACGAGGTCAGCGAGCCTCCTGCGGGCGCCAGAGTGCTCTGCGAGTCGACGCTCTGCGGCGTGCAGGCCTTCGCGGTGAGCGACACTGCTTACGGCATCCAATACCACGTCGAACAGACGCCGCGGACCGTCCCCGAATGGGGCGAGGTTCCCGCTTACCGCGAGGCGCTCGAGAACACCCTGGGACCGGGAACCCTGCGCGCCTTCGAGGACGAGGTCGCGGAATATCTCCCGGAATTCAACGCCGACGCGGAACGGCTGTATCGCAACTTCCTCCGTCTGTGCGAGAAGTTCCCGAAATCGACGTCGTGATCCCGACGTTGAATGCCGCGGCGACACTGGACGCGACGCTGCGGAGCCTGTCCGCCGCCCGCGAAGAAGGCTTGGTCCGGGCCGTCATCGTCAGCGACGGCGGCTCGACGGACGGAACCGCGGAGATCGCCGACGCAGCCGGGGCGCGGGTCGAACGCGGACCGCCGGGCCGGGGCCGGCAGCTCGCGGCCGGCGCCATGGCCGCCCGGTCACCGTGGGTTCTGTTTCTCCACGCGGACACGCGGCTGGCGGCTGGCTGGGAGCGGACGGCCCGCGAGTTGATGGCCGACGAAGGGGCGCAAGGCCGTGCCGCCGCCTTTTCGTTCGCCCTCGACGATCCGTCGATTGCGGCGCGCGTTCTGGAATGGCTCGTGAGGTGGCGCTGCCGCATCGCCGCCCTGCCGTACGGGGATCAGGGCCTGCTGATGTCGCGGGAGCTCTATGACGAGATCGGCGGTTATCGCCCGATGCCGCTGATGGAGGACGTCGACGTGGTTCGGCGCATCGGCTCGAGCCGGCTCGTCATCCTTCCGGCGAAGGCGGTGACGTCGCCGGCGCGCTATCGCCGGGAGGGTTACGTTCGCCGAGGCGTCCGCAACCTGTTCTGCCTGGCGCTCTACTTCCTGGGCGTGACGCCGGGCACGATCGCCCGATTCTATCGGTGAAGCCCCGGCATGCGGCCCACCCGTCATGTGGCGATATTCGCAAGGGCGCCCCGAATCGGTACCGTCAAACGGCGGCTCGCCGGCGACATCGGGGATTATGCCGCGTGGCGCTATTACCGGAATGAGACCGCTCGAGTGATCGCCGAGCTTCGCTCCCTTGGCGGCGTCGAGCTTCGCCTGGCCGTCACGCCCGACGGCTTCGCCTGGCGCGGCCGGTTCTGGCCGCAGGAAGTCCTGCGAATTCCCCAGGGTCCCGGGGATTTGGGCGCGCGCATGGCACGGGTCCTGCACACCATGTCCCCCGGACCCGTCGTCATCGTCGGCAGCGACATTCCGGGTCTCACGGCACGGCATGTCCGTTCCGCCTTCGCTGCATTGGAAACTCATGATGCCGTCGTCGGCCCCGCCCACGACGGCGGATACTGGCTCATCGGGTTCTCCCGGCGGCCGGCCTCTCCGGGACGCTGGCGGCCGCGCCTGTTCCGGGCCGTTCGCTGGTCCGGTTCCCACGCTCTGCAGGACACCCTTGCCACGTTTCCGGTCGCCTGGCGCGTCCGGACGCTCGAAACGCTGCGCGACGTGGACACAGGCGAGGATCTGAGATCCCTGGGCGGCCTCCGACTACTCGGCAGGTAGGGCCGCTCCGGGCGCAGGCGCAAGGCCGGCGCCAGCGGGCGGGTGTCCAACACCGGGACCGAGGCCGGCGCCATCCCTTCAAGCCCCTGCATGGCAGGAACCTCAGATACCGGAGGAGGTGCGATCTGTTTCGGCGAACGCGGCGTCAGGCGTTGCCCGAGTCGTGCTCCAGCAGGCGATCCATCAACTCGACGAAATTGCACGGCCTGTGCCGGTAGTCGAGCTGCGAGGCGAGGATTCCGTCCCAGGCGTCCCTGCAGGCGCCGGGCGATCCCGGGACCGCGAACAGATAGGTGCCGCCGGCCACGCCCGCGGTCGCCCGCGACTGGATCGTCGACGTGCCGATCTTCTCGTATGACAGCATCCGGAAGACCTCGCCGAAGCCGGCGATCTCCTTCTCGTAGACCGATTGAAAGGCTTCGGGGCTGACGTCCCGTCCGGTGACTCCCGTGCCGCCGGTCGCGATGACGACATCGACGTCCATGTCGGCAATCCAGGCGCGAAGCCGTGCGACGATGATGTCGAAATCGTCCTTGACGATATCCCGGTCGGCCAACCGATGCCCGGCGGCCTGGAGACGCTCGACGAGGACGTTTCCCGACTTGTCGTCCTCCAGAGTCCGCGTGTCCGATACGGTCAGGACGGCGATCCTCACGGGAACGAACGGCCGTGTCTCGTCAATCTTGGCAGACATCGTCGGGGTCCTATTCGCTCGCCGCCGTTTCCGTCCGGAAGTCGAGGCTATGGTAGACCGGCCAGCGTCCCGCCGCGAGCGCATCCAGCGAGGGGGCGGACTGTTCGAGCCGGGCCCGGTAGATCCACATGTTCGCGAACACGCGCCGCACGAATTCCCGGTTCTCGCGTGACGGCAGGCTCTCGACGAACAGGAGCGGATCGTTCGGCTCCTTGATCCGGCGTTTCCACTTCCTCACGTTGCCCGGCCCGGCGTTGTAGGCCGCGACCACCATCACTAGGTTGTCCAGGAACTCGTTCTCGGTCATGAGGTGCACGACGTATTTCTGACCGAGTTGCACGTTGTACTCGGGTGCGAACAGCTTCCGCTTGTTGCGTCCGTGGAGGCTCCGGTCGCGGGCCATGAAACTGGCCGTCCGCGGCATCAACTGCATCAGCCCATGCGCTCCCGCTCCGCTTTTCGCTCGGCTGTTGAACCCGGACTCCTGACGCATCAGAGCAAACAGGATGGCGCGATCGATCTTGAAGCCACCTTCCGGTTCCCATGGCGGTACGGGAAACAGCGCGCGGTCATAGGCGTCGCCGTCGGACGCGAGAATGGCCCGAGCCAGACGCAGCTCCGCGCCCGGCAGCCCCAGCCTGACCACGAGCGCCAGCATGGCTTTGCGGGCGTCACCCGGCGCTTCGATGAACGCGGCCCGCAATTCGCGTTCGGCCCAATAGAGCCGCCCGATCTGCGACAGGGCCACACCCCGCCGCACGTAGGGGCTGGTCTTCAGCCTGGCGTAGTCCGAAGGAAACAGGACCGGGGCCTCCCAGGCCGGAGGCCCGCTGTTGCCCAGGAGCCTGCGGGCGATCTGTCCGTAGAAGGTGCGGGGCTGATCGGCGGCGATGCGTAGGTAACGCGTCACGCGTTCCGGACTGCGGACCACGAGATGTGCCCGGGCGGCCCAGAACGCGCCTAAGGAGACCTCCCTTTCGGACGCGGTTCGGGATTCGGCGAGGGCGCTGAAATGGATGGCGGCATCGGTTGGCCGGCCCAGGCGCCAGGCTGCCAGGCCCGCGTACATATCGACCGTCGGCTCATACGTCCGTGCTCGCGCGGCGTTTTCCGAAGCCAGGGCGAATGCCCGCTCGTCGTGGCCGAGATGGAAGTATCCCTTGGCGATACCGGCATAGAGAATGGCGGTCTCCGTTTCGTCCAGGAGATCGCGGTACTTGCGACTCTTGAGATGCTTGATCGCCCCATTCAGGCGGCGGCTGAGAATGTGGCTCCGGACATGTGCATGGAGACGCCGCACCTCACGGCGCATCGCGCGGTTCCTCTTGCGAGACGAGACGTATTTCCCGATCTCGACGGCCGTGATCTCCGTGGTTTTGTGGCCGTTCGGCCGTACGGGTCGTTTCGGGGCCCGTGCACGCACGGGTTTCCGCTTGCGCGCCAAACGATAGACGCGGTCGGCGCCCGGGTGATCGGCGTATCGAGTCATCCAGGTGGAGAGCTCCTTGAACTTGGAGCGATATTTCGTGGGATGCATGTACCGCTGATAGAGCACGTGGCCCATCAGGATGCGGTCGCCGAGCTTGGCGATTTCCTTGTCTGCCCCCTTCCAGTCGCCGTCTTCCTGAAGCTCGAAGATACGTTGATAGCGGGCGGCGTCTTCCGGGTTGAGGATTCCGGTGTCGATCGCTTCCGCCACGGCTTCCACGGCAAACACGCCCCCGCCTTCGGTGGTCGCCGAGGCGGCCGGTGCAATGGCCTGGGTCGCGATCAGCATGGATACGCAAAGGACCGCGGGGCCGACGAACTGGTCGGACCCGGTCCTGCGTTTCACTGCACACGACGCCCTCTTGCGAACAGGACCGGTTCCGAAGACGTACCGCAGACACCTTCCGGTTCCCCGAAACATGGCGGCTACATAGCCGATGCAGCGATTCGCGGCAAGCTTACGGGTGCTCCAGCCACCCCCGTTTCCGTCGTCATTCCATGGATTGGAGACGTTCCTGGATCGCCAGGATGTCTCGCCAAGCGTCCCGTTTGAGCGCCGACTGCCGCAACAGGTAGGCGGGATGATAGATGGGCATGCACGGGATCTCGAACCCGCCGCCCGGGTCGTCGCTGCGGTAGACGAGCCACCGGCCCCTCAGCTTGGTGATCCCTTCCGACCGGCCCAGGAGGGCGCTGGCCGACGTGCCCCCGACCAGGACCAGAACCCGTGGCGCCATAAGCTCGATATGACGCCGGATGAAGGGCAGGCAGATGGTGACTTCGTTCGTCGTCGGCTTTCTGTTTCCCGGCGGGCGCCACGGCAGGATGTTCGTGATGTAGGCCGATGTTCGGTCCATTCCGATCGCCGCGATCATCCGGTCGAGGAGCCGCCCGCTGACCCCGACGAAGGGTAGGCCCTCGCGGTCCTCGTCGGCCCCCGGCGCCTCGCCGATGAACATCACGTCCGCATCGGGATTGCCGTCGCCGAATACGAGATTCATGGCCGTGTGCTTGAGTGAGCAGCCTTCGAATTGCTGCATGGCATCCCTGAGTTCGGCGAGTGTCGATGCCGCGTTCGCGAGCTGGTCCGCGCTTCCTTCCGCCGCCGCCGGACTTTCCAGGGATAGCGGGACGCTCGCCCGGCGCCGAGGCGCCTCGGAGGACGGCGGAGCGGCCGCCGCTTGCACGCGGCCAGTGGTAACCGCCTGTCGTTGCATGCGCTCCGGGACGGATGCCGCTTTGAAATGGTCCGTCGGGGAGTCGCCGATGGCCTCGTCGGCGCCGGCATCGATGTGCCAGCGCAGGAGATTGAGGAGCTCGGCTTGGGTAGGCAACGTACCGTGTTCCCGCGATCGCGGCTTGGAGAACTCGCTTCTCCGCAAGGTTAGCAGACGGGCACCGATTCATCGACCGCTCAGCGGCACGCGGATCAATTGACCTGTCTTGCCGCGCGCGCGTATACCGGTCTCTTCGGTGTCTGGATGGGCCTTGGGGCGGAGGGGGAGGCCGGAATGGCCGAAGAGGCGCAAGAACGAGACTCCATGGAATTCGACGTGGTGATCGTCGGCGCGGGACCCGCGGGTCTGAGTGCCGCGATCCGGTTGAAGCAGCTCTGCGTCGAGCATGATGTCGATCTCGGTATCTGTATCCTGGAGAAGGGTTCGGAAGTCGGGGCCCATATCCTGTCGGGCGCCGTTCTCGAGCCCCGTGCCATCGACGAGCTGCTTCCCGATTGGAAGGATCGGGGCGCGCCGCTGAACACGCTCGTAACGGACGAGAAATTCCTGTTCCTCACCGAGGGAGGCGCCGTTCGACTCCCCAATTTCCTCTTGCCGTCACAGCTCAACAACCACGGCAACTACATCGTCAGTCTGGGTAACCTGTGCCGATGGCTGGCCAGCCAGGCAGAGGAGATGGGAGTCGAGATCTTTCCCGGATTCGCGGCGGCCGAGGTGGTCTACAACGATCGGGGCGATGTCAAAGGCGTCGCCACCGGCGACATGGGGGTCGCCAGGGACGGCAGCCGGAAACCGGAGTTTCAGCCCGGCATGGAGCTCCACGCCAAGTACACGCTGTTCGCCGAAGGCTGCCGCGGCTCCCTGACCAAGACCTTGTTTGAGCGATTTCGGCTGCGCGACGGCGTGGATCCCCAGACCTACGGCATCGGCATCAAGGAACTGTGGGAAGTGGAACCGGGCAAGCACCAGCAGGGACTCGTCTTGCATTCCGCGGGCTGGCCCATGGACTCGCGGACCTACGGTGGCAGCTTCCTCTATCATCTGGAAGACAACATGGTGTCGGTGGGATTCGTCGTTGGCCTCGACTACGAGAACCCGCATCTCTCCCCGTTCGAGGAATTCCAGCGGTTCAAGACCCATCCCTGCATCCGTCCCGTGTTTGCAGGGGGGCGGCGGATCGCCTACGGCGCTCGCGCCATCAACGAAGGCGGGTTTCAGTCCGTACCAAGACTAGCGTTCCCGGGCGGCGTGCTGCTGGGCTGCGCCGCCGGATTTGTGAACGTGCCCAAGATCAAGGGTAGCCATACCGCGATGAAAAGCGGGATGATGGCGGCGGAGTCCGTCTTCGAAGCGATCCGGGAGGGACGCGGCGGAGATACGCTGGAGGCCTACCCCCGACGGTTTCGGGACTCCTGGGTTTACGATGAGTTGCATCGCGCCCGCAATTTCCGGCCCGCGTTCCGCCGAGGGCTCCTGTTCGGGACGCTGTACGGTGGCCTCGACCTCAAGATATTGCGAGGCCTTGCGCCGTGGACGTTTCGCCATCACCCGGACCACACACGCCTCAAGAAGGCCGCCGACTGCCCCGGGATCGACTACCCGAAGCCGGACGGCGAGGTCACGTTCGACCGGCTCTCGTCCGTATTCCTGTCGAACACGAACCACGAGGAAGACCAGCCGGTTCACCTGACCCTGAAGGACGAGAGCGTCCCCATCGCGGTCAACTTGGCCGAATACGATGCCCCCGAACAGCGCTACTGCCCGGCGGGCGTCTACGAGATCGTCGGTCAGGACGACGAGGAACCGCGCCTCCAGATAAACGCGCAGAATTGCGTGCACTGCAAGACATGCGACATCAAGGATCCCAACCAGAACATCAACTGGGTGGTGCCCGAAGGCGGTGGTGGGCCCAACTACCCCAACATGTGAAGATGCCGAGATCCGGAAGCCTTCGTCCGGCTAACAAACATGGGACAAGGCCGATACAATAACGGTGCATGGGTCCAACGTCCGGGACGTGGCTGACGAATGAAGCCGGATTTCGCATGTTCCCGGTTGGCCGGCGGTAGATGGCTTGAAGCGGCTGCCGTTGCCGCGTTGGTCCTTGCGGTCCCGATGGCCCCGACGCATGCGGCGGCCGAGGAAGGGTCCGTCTTCGGTCAATACCTCGCCGGCAGATACGCTCGTTCCGTCGGCGACATTACGTCTGCATCGACATACTACGAACGCGTTCTTCAGGGGGATCCGGACAATTCCGATATCCTGACCCGCGCCTTCCTCCTGATGCTGGCAGACGGTCGCTTCGAGAGCGCGACGACGCTGGCCCATAAGATCGACAAGATCAACCGGAGTTCCAGCTTGGCGAGCCAAGTCATCGCCGTCGAGCACATCGCCAAGGGCGAATTCGGTCGGGCGGTCGACATCCTGCGGAAGGCGTCTCGCTCGCGTATGAACGCGCTGATCGTGCCGCTCGTCGAGGCTTGGTCGCTGGCGGGTGACGGCCGCGGAGATGAGTCCTTCAAGACGCTGGCGTTCCTCGAGAAGAAGGGATACGCGCTGTTCCGAACCTATCACGATGCCCTCATCAACGAATTCCTGGGCCGGACGGAGGCGGCGGAGGCCGCCTACCGCGAGACGATCGAGACCCAGGAGGGCGGATCGCTTCGCTTGGTGGAGGCGTTCGGTACGTTTCTCGAGCGCGCGGGACGGCAGCAGGACGCGATCAAACTGTATCGCGACTATCTGACGCGGGAACCACGGAATCTTCTGATCCCCACGGCCTTGGAGCGTGCGAAGAGCAAACAGCCGGTCCCTCCGCTGATCGCCGGTGCCAGGGAAGGAGCTGCGGAAGCCTTCTATGGAATTGCCGGCGGCCTGTTGCAGGAGAACGCCCGGGAGTTGGCGCTGATCTATGGCCGGCTGGCCCTGGCGCTGAATCCCGATATGCCGGTCGCACTGACTCTGATCGGCAATATCATGGAAGGCGATGAACGCTATGAGTCGGCCAACGAGCTCTACGAGCGCATCGACGCCGGATCCCCCCGTGGCTGGAACGCACGATTGCGCATGGCGTCCAATCTGAACGAAATGGACAAACTGTCCGCGGCCGTGAAGCTGCTTCGTCAACTCGAGAAGGAGCGCCCGGACCGTATCGATCCGTTGGTTGAGCTCGGCGACATCTTCCGCCTGCGCGAGAAGTACAAAGCCTCCGCGGACGAGTATGGCCGCGCCATCCAGCGGGTCGGTGAACTGCGAGAGCGGCACTGGACCCTGTTGTATTCGCGGGCGATCGCCCATGAGCGATCGAACGAGTGGCGCAAGGCCGAACTGGATTTTCTCCGGGCACTCGATCTCAAGCCGGAGCAGCCGTTGGTGCTGAACTACCTGGGTTATTCCTGGATCGAACGGGGAGAACACCTCGAACGCGCCCGCGAGATGGTCGAAAAGGCGGTCAAGCTCCGGCCGACGGATGGGTACATCGTCGACAGCCTGGGGTGGGCGTTCTACCGGCTCGGAGAATTCGACGACGCCGTCGATCAGCTGGAACGCGCCGTCAGCCTGAATCCCGAAGACCCCCTCATCAACGACCATTTGGGCGATGCGTTGTGGCGCGTTGGCCGGAAACGCGAAGCGACGTTCCAATGGCGGCGTGCGCTGGCCCTGAAACCAGAGACCGAGGCCGTTCCGAAGATACGGGAAAAATTGGATAAGGGTCTGCCGCCGATCTCGAAATTGAGCGGTCCGGACATCCCGGCCGGGGGCGATGGCGATTGACGGGCGTGGACACGGCGGCTCCATCCGCTGCCGGGCTCCCGCCAAGGTCAACCTCTACCTGCACGTGCTGAACCGTCGCCCGGACGGATATCACGACATCGACAGCCTGATCGTGTTTGCCGACGTCTTCGACGAGATCGAGGTGTCGCGGGCAAACCGCCTGGGGTTGAAGCTGGTCGGGCCCTTCGCCCGGCAGTTGGAGGCCGTCGACCGGGGCGCGAACATCGTCATCCTGGCGGCCCGCGCGCTGGCGGAGTCGTCGGGCGAGAACGAGGGCGTGTCGCTCACACTGCGCAAGAACCTGCCCGTCGCCGCGGGCCTCGGCGGTGGTTCTTCGGACGGGGCCGCCACGCTTCGGGCGCTCTGCAAGCTGTGGGATCTGGATGTTTCCGAAAGCGAACTTCAGACCATTGCCAGGAGATTGGGGGCCGACGTCCCCGCGTGCCTGGTCCGGTCACCGGTCTACGTCGGGGGGGTGGGAGAGATCGTCAGTCCGGCTCCGGCGTTGCCCGATGCCTGGCTCCTGCTCGTCAATCCCGGCGTCCCCCTGGCGACGGCGGAGGTATTCCGGCGCCACGATCCCGCGTGGTCCGTCGAAGCGCGGTTTCAGGAGTCACCTGCCGACGCCGCTGCCATGACCGAAGTTCTTTCGCGGCGATCAAATGACCTGGAGGATACGGCGGTCCGGTTGGCACCCCAGATCGCCGAAGTCATCGGCACGCTACACGCGCTCGACGGATGTCTGCTGTCGCGAATGTCGGGGAGCGGGGCCACCTGTTTCGGCCTGTTCGCTGACGGGGGCGCGGCGAAGTCCGCCGAAACCGAGGTGGCGGAAGCTCACCCGGCCTGGTGGGTAAAGGCAGGCCGAATGCTCGGGCCCGGGACCGCATGATGAGAAAGTCGGTACGGACCGTGAGGGGACGTGCCCTCGTCGCCACGGTGGCACTGGGCTTGCTGGCCGGTTGCGGAAACGTGGCGTGGTTTGGCGGGCGTTCCGATATCGAGAGTACGTGGGACGAGGCCGTGGTCGCCCTTCCGCCAGCGGGATCCGCCGGGCCGGTGATCACCGGGATGAACGAGCGCGAGATGCGCGAGCGGATCGCACGCTACGGACACGGCGTCCGCCTCCCCACCGTGCTCTACATGCACGGCTGTACGGGAATCGGAAACTTCGCGTTTTTCGAACGCCTCGCCAAAGCGGGGTTCGCGGTCGTCGTTCCGGACAGCTTGGCGCGCCGGTTCCGGCCGCTGCAATGCGATCCGGAAATGCAGACCGGCGGCTTCAGCAGATTCGTCTACGACTTCCGGCAAACCGAGATCGCTTTCGCGCTGGACCGGATGTCGGCGCTGGACTGGGTCGATCGCGATAATCTGTTCCTCGTCGGCACGTCGGAGGGCGGCGTCGCCGCCGCGCTTTACAGAGGTCACGAGTTCCGCGCCCGCGTCATCACCCAATGGACGTGCCACGGGGCGGCCATCGTCGAAGGCATCGCCGCGCCGCCGCACATCCCCGTGCTCACCATCGTCAAGTCCGGAGACCCGTGGTACGGCGCGGACCGCACGCGGGGACAGCAGGGGCACTGCGGGAAGTTCATGGACGGCCGCCCTCGCTCGCAATCTGTCGTGATCGAAGGGGAGGCCGCGCACGACGTCTATGACTCTGCCGAGAACGTCGAGATGATCGTACGATTCCTGATGGAGGAGAAGGGTGGTTGACATCCAGTGGGTGATCCCGCCGGGTAGCTGGGGCGTCCGACAAACGACCCAGACTGTGTGAAAACATCAGTGAGATAAAATTTTGAAGAAAATAATTCTCAATCTTCAGATCCTGTGACGGCCTCTCACCGAAAACCCGCAAAAAGGGGGAACTGTCGTGAAAACACTGCAGTACCTGGCTGTGGTGGCCTTAACACTTAGCTTGGCTCTGCCTTGTCCGGCGCATGAGGCGCCCACCCACGAACATGCCGAGCTGGTGCCGATCCCGGAGTACAATCCGCCTTTTGGCGAGGCCAGCGCCGCAGCCTCGCTGCAGGCCGCCCAAGTGTTTCTCGCCAGCTTCGACGAGGCGACCAGGGCGCAGCTCATGTACGACCTCGACGCCGAGGAGCGCGCGGGCTGGTCCAACCTTCCCGCCAGGTATGTCAAGCGCGCCGGGATGTCCATCAGTGAGTTGTCGGACGATCAGCGCAGGCTGCTCTTCGATTTCCTGGCGTCCTCGCTCAGCGAGGCAGGCTATCGCAGGGTCATGGACGCCCTGGCCGCCGAGGCCCTTCTGAGCGATGCCTGGACGGCCAGATTGAGGGGTTGGTCCCCTGAGAATTACTGGATCTCGTTCTTTGGCGGCCCGTCCGCGAACTCTCCCTGGGGATGGCAATTCGGCGGGCATCACCTGGCGCTGAACCTGTCCGTGGAAGGCAACCGCGTCACCTCCATGTCCCCGAGCCTTATCGGCACCTCGCCGGCAGTCTTCTCCTACAACGGGGTGGCGTACGAAGCAGTGGTCGACATGCATCGGGCAGGTTACGCGCTCTACGACGCGCTTGACGCCGTACAGAAGGCTGCGGCCGATGCCGGCGAAGTGCCCGATGAGCTACTTACCGGCCCCGGCAAAGACGGTGTCGTCCCTCCGGCAATCGGCGTGAGCGCCGCCGACATGACCGCGAACCAGAAGGGCCTGCTCCTGGCCGCCATCAGTCACTGGGTCTCGATTCAGCCTTCCGGGAACGCTCAGCGCCGAATGGCGGAGCTCGAGGCCGAACTGGATCGGACAACCTTCGCCTGGACCGGCGCCAACGACGTGAACACCCCAACGGGCCCCACCGTAATCATCGAACTCCTTTCGACAGGCGGCGGTGCCCGCGGCGGCCACGGACACTACCACACCGTCTATCGAAATCCGGTATTGGAGTATGGCGGCTCGAGTCCGTGATCGTTCGTGTCCGACTCCCTGGGCCGCCCTGTCCTCTCTGGCCGCTGAAGAGCAATCATCGGAGACTGTTCGTGACCATGGAAGCGGATCGGTTCATGCAACGCGCCATAGAGCTGTCCGGCGCCCGTCCTCAGTCCGTTATCCACCATTTTCGGATATCAGCCACTTCGATATGAGCGAGCGGGGCGCCGACCGAGTTCAGCAGCAACAGCAGCCCCCCGTCTCCACAGCGTTCGCCGCATCGGCCTCAATCGCCTCGGTCTTTCCGTAAAAGGACCGAGGGCCAAGGGTAACTCGCGCTACCGCGCGAGCGTCCGGGCAATGCGGAACCCGACCGTGTTCTCGTACCGTTTGCCGGTCCCGGTCCCGTTCCTGTTGCGGTAAGCCGAGCGGAGGAGTCGCGGTCCGTGGCTCCAGGAGCCGCCACGGAGAACGCGAACGGAGCAGTTCACCCGGTTCCGACCGACCTCGTCCCCCCAGGAATTGCGCGTCGCCGTCCGCCCGGGCCGCGTACTCCAACTCCGCCTCCGACAGAAGGCGGTAGGACTCCCCCGTCTTCTCCGACAGCCAGCCAACGTAAGCCTTCGCATCGTTCCAGCTCACGTTGATCGCGGGGCGATCACCCCGGCCCCAACCCCTATCGTCGGGCCTGTACCCGCCGCAGCCGCCCGCCGCGGCGCACGTGTCCCATTCCGCGAACGTCACCTCGTACTTCCCCACCGCGAACGGCTCGGCGATCGTCACCCGATGGATCGGGCCTTCCTCGCCGTCCCGACCTCTCTCGTGGGAGGGCGAGCCCATCGTGAACGACCCCGCCGGAACCACCACCACCTCCGGGCAGGAGGGGCAGTCCCGGAAGGTCCGGCCGATCACCGGCCCAGCCGGCGTTTCCATCCGCCCTGCTTCGGCCCGCTCACGTTCTTGTTCCTCGATGCGGCGCTGTTCCGCCAGCTTCTCCTGGAGTTCGCGTTCCGCCTCCTTCTGCTCTTTGGCGTATACCGTGCGGAGGAAGTGCACGGTCCTCGACTCCTTCGTGACCACCTCGACCCAGCGCTCACTCAAACACACAT
>JAGWAU010000005.1:243015-245881 GCA_021296255.1 Alphaproteobacteria bacterium
GCAGAAGCCAGAGCCAGAGCCGGCACCGTGCCGCAATCCCCGCTCGGGCCGTCTTCTCGGGTTCACGTGTTGTCGTGCCATTACTCATGGCATGTCCTGCCGGGCTTCCTGTTGTCTGTTCGAGATCCCGGCCCGGTGCCGGAGCGCGGCGATCAAGTTGTGCCTGGTATCCACTGCGAACTGGGCGTTGTAGCCCACTCCGACCCCGGTGCCAGCCTGCGTCGCCCGGGCGTCGGAGTCCGTAAGCGGCAGCTGCGCCCCGCCGCTCTCGTCAAGCGTGCGCCGATGATCCTCCGACACCTCCCTGCGCTTTCGCATCGACGCCATCTTCTCTTGCAGATGCGCAACGGCTCGCGTACCGCCATCGGCGTCCTGCGCGTCCGCTTCGTTCGTCTGTTCGAGGTAGCGGTCCGGTTGTTCGTCGATGCGCTGTAGGTGCCTCTGCAGCTTGGCGCGCGTGAAGTTGCGGTCGCGGTTGTTGACCGCCTTGATGCGCGTACCGTCCACAGCCACCAGCTCGAGGCCGTAGGCCGCCCAGACCGTTTGGTTGAGTTTCTCCGGCTGCCTCCGCCGGACATCAGAAAGACCACTAGCGTTTTCCGATGCAGGCCGGAGCCACCCTGCCGGGGCACTGCCGCCAGAGACCGCGGCACCCCTCACCAATTGCGGGAACGTCTTATTAGTGGATTGGGCGTCAGCACGGGAGCCCGGCAGGCGGACCCCCGTGCTGATTCCGCGACTAGCCTGAATGCCTAGAGCGCGCCTGCCGCTTCAAGCTCTTCTATGAACGCCGTGTTGCCCTGATCGTTGAGGACCCGGCGGACGATCTCGGGGTCGTAGGACCCCTTGAACTCGGCCCACACACCTACCGCCCCCTGGCGCCAGAGGGCCATCTCTTCCGCCGTCGGGTAGTAGATCTGCACCCGGCCCCAGCTTCGTCGCCTCCTTGTCCTGCGCGAGGATGGCGTACTCGAGGTACGCGCCCGTGCGGTCGATGGCCTGCTGTGCCCAGTCGGGCAACTCGGCCTCACGCCGCGCGGCGTTCTGCACCGTCATCTGGATATGCCAGGCGCCGTCCACATGCGTGCTCCGGCCCATCACCTCGTGAAAATCACTCATCTCGAGGTGACATTCCATGTTGAACATGCCCTGGATGATTCCGGACTGCAGACCCGTGTAAACCTGGGTCCAGTCGTAGGGCACCGCGACCGCCTCCGCCGGGCTCTTGGTCGTGCGGATCTTCACGCCCCTCAGATCGCCGGGCACCTTGATGTCACGATCGACAGGCCACCGACTCGCCGATACAGGTGCCGTCGTCGAGTTCGAGGAATGGGACGACGGCGAACGGGTTCATGGAACGATAGGGTTCCTCGAACATGGTTCGTTCGAGCACGTTCACCTCGACCACGGGCAGGTCAAGACCCTTCTCCGCGACGAACATGCGGACCCTTTGGGCACTGGCGGCGGGACCGAAATCGTAGAGCTTCATGATGGTCACCAGTCGGGGCAAGAAGGCGATGGCGTGCCCCGTGATCAGCCTAACCCGGCCACCTTCATTGTATCAGGAATGTGTGGGCGAGGGCATGGAGAACGGCGGTGGTCCAAATATGTCGGCATAAAGACGCTCGATCCTTTCTGTCTCTTCATACGTCAGCGCCTCGAATTCTCTTTCTCGCGCCCGCCGCGAAAGGCACCCGCCATGTTGATGCAGAAACCGGAACAGCAAGTCGCCCGTGCGATCAGGCATATCAGCGATCGCCTGAAGGGGTTTCGTGAATTGGTCGTAGCGCCGGAGGAAATCCGTTTCGTTCGGCAGGTCTTCCTCGATCGTCCTGCGCACGCAGTCAAACAAGAATTCGGCGGGCGGGTGGCAGCGAGGAAAGGTGAGGACGGCGCACGGCGGCGGGACTTGAACCCGCGACCTCCCCGCCGATACAGTCGAGACGGGCATTCTCTCCGCACACACGACAACGGGGCGCTCTATCCACCTGAGTTGCGCGCGCGGCCGGTAGGGGTCGCGACCAATGACCCCAAGCGCCGGGAAGAAGCGGTATGGACCTCGCCACCGTCGACCACCTCCTGACTACCACCCGTTCGGTCCGCAGGCGCCTCGATCTAACGCGTCCTGTCGAACCCGAGGTCATCGAGCGGTGTATCGAAATAGCGCTCCAGGCACCCAACGGCGGCAATCGGGGGCTGTATCATTTTGTTGTGGTGACGGACGCCGCAAAACGTGCGGGGTTGGCCGACCTTTACAGGAAGGCAGCAGCCGCGCATTTGGAACGCATGCGCGGGATCTATAGCCAGGGCGTGTTCGAGTCGTCCGCTTACCTCGCCGAACACCTCCACGAGGTTCCCGTGCACGTCATCCCGTGCATCGAAGGACGGGTGGAGAATGCGTCACCAATGGCCCAAGCTACCATGTACGGATCGATTTTGCCGGCCGCGTGGTCGTTGATGCTGGCGCTTCGCGCTCGAGGGGTGGGCTCGGCGTGGACCTCTCTTCACCTGACCTACGAGCGCGAAGCCGCAACGCTCCTGGAAATCCCAGACGGCATGACGCAAGGTGCCTTGCTTCCCATTGCTTACTTCACCGGAGACCAGTTCCGTCCGGCGTCACGCCTCCCCGCCCGCGACCGGACACACTGGAACGCGTGGGGCTGCACCCGCGAAGAGCGGCGCGAGTCATGTGGCGCGCGGGACGGGTGCTAGCGGAGGAAGGACTCAAACCCTCGAACGCGAAAATCGCCCCCCGCCTGACCGCGCGGGGGGATGTGGGCTGCGTCGATCCGCCGGGCGGGCCTTCCCAGGGTCCGCTCGAGGTCCCGGCCCGGTGCCGCAGTGGCCAGCGAGGACGGAGCGCCCG
>JAGWAU010000005.1:245980-287063 GCA_021296255.1 Alphaproteobacteria bacterium
AGCGCCCGGACGATACGCTTCCGCTGGCGGTGCTCGCGCGCCATCCGCCTTCGCGCCTCCGGTACCGGCCGTGTCCGCGGCCCGGTTGCCCCGATGGGCCAACAGGCACCCGGAGGGTCAATCTTGAAAGTCGATTGACAATGCAGCCTCAAACAGAACACGGACCAGATAACCACATAGCAGTCAAACTCTCGATCGTCGCAACGTGGCGTGGCATCGGGGATGCCCCTCTGTGCGGTTGCACCGTTTTGGGCGATACTGGCAGGGAAGGAGACGAAGCGATGAGCTACCGGACTATCGATGCCGCCGAACTGCGGGCCTTGTACGGGCAGCCGAACGTCCGCGCCGCCAACAAAGTATTGCCCAGACTGGATGAGCACTGCCGCGCCTTTATCGGCCTCTCGCCGTTCTGCGTGCTGGGGACGGCTGCCGCCGACGGCTCGGCCGACTGTTCGCCGAAGGGGGATGCGCCGGGGTTCGTTCAGGTGCTCGACGACGAAACCCTGCTGATCCCCGACCGGCTCGGCAACAACCGCGTCGACTCGATGTCGAACATCGTCGAGAACCCCAACGTCAGCCTCATCTTCCTCGTGCCGGGCATGAACGAGACGTTGCGGGTCAACGGCAAGGCCACGATCACTACGGATGACTCCCTGCTGGAACCGCTTTCCGTCAACGGCAAGCAGCCCAGGACGGGTCTCGTCGTCAAGGTGGACGAGGCGTTCCTGCACTGCGCCAAAGCGCTGATGCGCTCGAAGCTTTGGGACCCGGAGCGGCACATCGACCGCAAGTCCTTTCCGAGCCTCGGGCACATCCTGGCCGATCAGACCGGCGTGAAATCTCCCGAGGTGGCGGAGGCCGCAGTCGAGGAGGCCTACCGCACCAAGCTCTACTGACCGTCCGTCATCCCCGTCAGAGCACCGACCACTCCCTGAGCCGACGTTCGACCACCATGTCGGCGGTCGCCCCTCGGTAGCTGGCGAGCTGTGGGTTCGCGCGGTGCGCTTCAAGCGCTTTCTCGTCCGCGTATACCTCGTAGATGAAGAACAGGTTCGGATCCTCGAGCGAGGCATGGGCCTCGAATTGCATGCAGCCTTCTTCGCCGGCGAGCGTCTTGGCCGCGTGGTCCTTGAGCTCGGCTTCGAAGGCGTCGCGATGCTCGGGACGAACCGGTATTTCCACGGCGAGCGCCATCCTGGGCATTGATGTCCTCCTGCTCGGTTCATGAATCGTAGTCCGGCCCGCGCGAACCGGTCGAGACAGGGCCGCTTGTCCCCGTTCACGACGTGCCCGCGCGCCCTGATCGAGCGATGCCGGCCAATGTCTTTTCAGGGGTAAGTGCAAGCCAGTTCAACGACGGAGATTCGGCGGACAGGCCGACATGCTCGCCATCTTCGGCCGACCATGTGATGCGATAGGTGTAGTGATCATTTATCAGCATCGTTGTCAATTTTTCGATGGCCTTGATGACTTGGCGAATCGTTCACAATCCGCATGATCGCTTGATTCAGGTTTTCGCTACGCCCGAGCAGATCGTCGAAGTCGTCGCCCGTCAGCATCAACAATTGGCATGTCGCGCGGGCGCGAACGGTGGCGTGACGGCGATCGTGTTTGAACAATTCGATCGCGCCGAAGAAGTCACCCGGACCGAGGATCGCGGGTTTTGGTGAGACGTCGACCTCGCATTCGCCCGACGCGATGAAGTACATGCAGTCCGCTTGCTCGCCTTCCCGCACGATGACCTCTCCCTGGATGGCGACCTGCGGTTTCAGCATCGAGACGATGTCCGCGATCAGCGATGCCTCGAGTCGGCCGAAGACGGGGACCTTGGCCACCATCCGCCACTCGATGACGAAGTCACGGCTCTTGATCTCCTGGGAGAACCCGGAAGCCAGGATTCCCGCCGGCATGGCGAACATGCCGATGCCCAGCACCATCGCGACGGCTCCGAGCACCTTGCCGACGGCCGTGACGGGCGTGACGTCGCCAAAGCCCACCGTCGTGAGCGTGGCGACCCCCCACCACATGGCGTGCGGGATGCTGGCAAAGGCTTCCGGTTGAGCCCTCCGCTCGGCGAAATACATGAGGCCCGAGGCCACCACGAGAAGCACGAGCATCACCGTCACGGATGCGGTCAAGGCCCGCCGTTCCGAATAAATTACCGTCCCCACCATGGAGAGCGCCGCGGAATGTCGCGTCAGCTTGAGGATGCGCAGCAGCCGGAAAAGCCGCATGAAGCGGAGATCAATGCCGATAAACGTCGTCAGATAGAAGGGCGCGACGGCGAGGAGGTCGATCAGGGCGAGCGGCGTCACCATATATCGGAGCCGCGCACGCCATGGCTTGATGGGAGCGGCTTGCAGCTTTTCGACGGACACCCAGACCCGGAGCCCGTATTCCGCCGTGAAGACGAGGACGGACAGCGCTTCGAAGGCATAAAAGAACTCCGCGTAGGCCCTCCCGATGGTTTCGACCGTTTCGAGAATGACGGCGCCGACATTCAGGGCGATCAGCAGCACCAACCCGACATCGACGATCCGGTTGAGCGGGTCGCGGTCTCCCGGCGCCTCGAGGATGGTGTAGAGCCGCGCCCTCGGGCCGCCGGAACGGCTGGCGGGTGAATTCACGTTCGAGTCCGACCCCTCTCCCGTCACAACGCTCCTCTCTTCCCGGGACCGATCGACTGTGGCTTCTCTCGCCGGCATACCGACCGGTCTTCGGCCTGCTTTCGGGTCTCTTGGGCCCACGGACTGCGCTTTGCCATCACTACCCGAGAAAAATAGGATATTCTTCGATATTCGTGCCTTCACTCTTGTTAAGGTCGAATTGAGGTGCGGATGGGAACGTACCCTGGGCAACTTGGGAGGAAATCAAGATGAAGCGTTCACCACAAGTGTCCCTGGCCACCGCCGCGGCCGGCGTGTTTGCGGTCGGTCTGGCCACGGCCGGTCCGGCGGATGCCAAGGTCGAGGGAGACAAGATCATCCTCGGCTCGGCGATCTCCTTTACCGGCAAATACTCGACTAACGGCATCCATGCCTCGAACGGCTATAACCTTGCCGTTGACATGATCAACAAGGCGGGTGGCGTGAAGGTTGGCGGCAAGTCGTACAAGCTGGAAGTCGAGTACTACGACGACGAATCGACCCCGGCGCGTGGCGCTCAGCTTGCCGAACGCCTGATCAAGCAGGATAGCGTCAAATTCATGCTGGGCCCGTACTCGTCCGGCTTGACCAAGGCGGTCGCGCCTGTGACCGAGAAGTACAAGATCCCGATGGTGGAGGCCGAAGGCGCGTCTCGCTCGCTGTTCACGCAGGGCTACAGGTACCTGTTCGCCGTGTTGTCCACCTCCGAACAGTACCTCGCAAGCTCGATCGATCTCGCCGCAGAAATCGCCAAGAAGAACGGCCGTAAGCCGTCGGACGTGAAACTCGCCATGGCGTTCGAGAACGATCCGTTCTCGCTCGACGTCCGGGCTGGCGTGGTCGACGACGCAAAGAAGTACGGCATGCAGATCGTGATTGACGATAAGCTGCCTCGCGACTTGAGCGACATGTCGGCGACGCTGACCAAGGTCAAGGCGGTCAAGCCCGACATTCTGGTGGTGTCCGGACATTCGAAGGGCGCCGCCACGGCGGCCCGGCAGATCAAGGAAATGCGGATCGACGTGCCGATGATCGCCATGACTCACTGCGAGTCGGCGAAGGTGATCAAGAACTTCGGTGCGGCGACCAACGGTTTCCTGTGCCCGACGCAATGGGCCGAGACGCTGAGTTACAGCGACGACCTGTTCGGCTCGGCGGCTGATTACGACAAGCTCTTCAAGGCCACGTTCGATGGCTACAAGAACGTGCCCTATCAGGCGGCCCAAGCCTCCGCGGCCGTGATGGTGTGGAAGGACGCGTTCGAGCGGGCCCAGAGCTTCGATACGGAGAAGCTGCGGCAGGCCCTTGCCGAAACCAACATGTCGACCTTCTACGGCAACATCAAGTTCTCGGAAGCCGGCAACAACATCGCCAAGCCGATGGTGTTGCGTCAGATCCAGGACGGGAAGCTGAACGTGGTGGCGCCGTCCAAGTGGGCGTCGCATCCGGTCGAATTTCCGCGCAAGGTGCCGGGCAGCTAAGCCACGGTAGCGGGTCTGGAGCAGTCGTGGTGAGGTCCGCCCCCGCTGGCCGGCAGGGGCGGACGCGCCGCGTGTAAGACGCTGTCGGACAGGCGATCATGTCAAACCTGTCGCTGCTCGCTCAAGCACCCGTCCTCAACATCCAGTTGTTGCTCGACGGGCTGTTCATAGGCGCGATTTTCGTGCTGGCCGCCTACGGTCTCGCCCTCGTCTGGGGGGTGATGAACGTCAAGAACTTGGCCCAGGGCGATTTCGTCATCATGGGCGGCTACATCGCCTACGTGCTGTCCATCGATCTTCCGGTGTGGATCGGGATTCCGGAAGGATTCCTTTGGCTTCCGATTTCGGAGATCACCTTCTTCCAATTCATCAAACCGGCCATCCACCCGATCTTCGGCCTGCCGGTGGCGATCGTTCTGATGTTCGGATTCGGCTGGTGGATCTACCGCGTCATCGTCAGCCGCGTCGTCGACCGGGACATGTTCACGTCGCTGTTGGCGACGTTCGGCCTGGCGATCGTTCTGCAGCAGCTGCTCAACCTGCTGTTCGGCCCGGAGGTCAGGGTCGCGGAATCCGGATTCGACACGCGTTTCCTCTTCGAGGGTCTGGTAACGGTCGCCGATATCAAACTGATCTCGTTCATCCTGACCGTGATCCTGGCGGGGATCGTGGTCGTATTCATGAAATACAGCCGCATGGGCCAGGCCATCCGGGCCACGGCCCAAGACCGCAGAGCAGCGCGGGTGATGGGCATCGATACCGACCGTGTCTATGCCTTCACCTTCGCCCTCAACGCGGCGATCTGCGGCGCCGCCGGCGTGCTCATCTCGATGATATGGGTGATCCAGCCGTATTTCGGTCTGGCACATTCAATCCGCGCCTTCGTCATCGTCACCGCGGCGGGTCTCGGGAACCTGCCCGGTGTCATTGCGGCGGGGCTCGGGCTCGGCGCCACCGAGCAGTTCGGCGGTTTCGTCTTTGGCGCAGAGTATCAACAGGCCCTGGTGGTCGGGATGCTCATCCTGGTGTTGGTCATTCGTCAGTTGCAGCAGCGCCGACATCGGCAGGCGGTGATATGACGGCCCCAGACCGCAAGGTGGCCGGTTACGGCGCCATCCTTCTGTTCGGGGTCGTCGGACCTTTCCTGTTCCCCAACTACACCTTCCAGCTGGCCGTGCTGTGGATCATGATCCTGTTCGCCCTCACCTGGGACATCATGGGCGGGCAGATGGGATACAACTCGCTCGGCAACATCTTCTTCTTCGGCGCCGGCATGTACATCTGCGCCGTCGTCCAGATCGGTCTCTACTACGACGTCGCGGAGTACACGGCCCATTTCGGCGCCGTCAAGATCGAGCTCACCGAGGATCAATACTTCACGGGCCTGACCTTGGGCCTGATCGCGGCAGCCGTGGGGTCGACCCTGTTTGCCGTCCTGTTCGGCTGGACGGTGTTCGGTCTGCGCGGGCCCTATTTCGCCATCGGCACGCTCGGCGTCGCGATCGCGGCCGGGGAGCTCGTCGGCACCTGGGATTATCTCGGCGGCGGCGGCGGCATCACGGTGCCCATCTATCCGGGCGAACCCGACGAGCGGGCACTGCTCTTCTACTTCCTCTGCTTCTTGTTCGCGATCTTCACGTTCGTGTTCCTCAAGTGGCTTTATCGCGGTCGCTTTGCGCTGGCGATCAATGCCATCCGCGACGACGAGGAAAAGGCCGAGGGCATGGGGCTTCACACCCTGCGCTACAAAACGGCGGCGTGGGCGGTCGCGGCGTTCTTTCTCGGACTTTCGGGAGGTCTCTTCGGCAACATGATCGGGTTCATCGAGCCTTTGGAGGTCGCCTTCCCCACCGTAACCTTTGGTATTTTCATGGTCGTCATGGCGTTGCTGGGCGGCAAAGGTACGCTCTGGGGTCCGATCCTCGGTGCCGTGGTGTTCCACCTGATCAAGGAGACGACCTGGACCTACATGCTGGGCTGGCAGTGGGTGGCGCTCGGCACCCTCATCATCGTCAATATCGTCTTCTTCCAGCAGGGAATTCTCGGGTGGGCCCAGGAGAAATGGCCTGAGAGATTCGGTCTTGTCGTCGAAGAGGCCTCGGAGGACGGGGCCGACGACGGCGCTCGACGCGAGGCGGCGTGAGCCGGCAGCCGAAAGTTTCCCCCATGACCGCCCTCATCGAGGTTTCCGACGTCTCCAAGGCCTTTGGCGGCGTAATCGCCAACCAGGAGATCTCGCTGGATGTCCCGGAAGGACGTATCACGGGCTTGATCGGCCCCAACGGATCGGGCAAGACCACCTTGTTCAATTCGATCGTCGGTTTCCACCCCATCGACTCTGGGTCCATTCTCTTCGAGGGGCAGGAAATCTCGAAGCTCCGCGTCCAGCAGATCGCGCGCCTGGGCTTGCTGCGGACGTTCCAGCAAACCCGCATCTACTCGAACATGAATTGCGTCGATAACATGCTGATCTCGTTGTCGCACCGCAACGAGAGCTTCGGCGACATGTTCGCGACCTATCCGCCGGAGGTCGCCGACCGTGCGGAGTCTCTGCTGGAATTCGTCGGGCTTTATTCGAAACGCCGGCTGATCTCGGGCGATCTGTCGTTCGGCCAGCAGAAGTTGCTCGAATTCGCCATGGCGTTGATGAATGAGCCCAAGGTTCTGTTGTTGGACGAGCCCACGGCCGGAATCAATCCCACCCTCATCAACGGCCTGATCGACCGGCTCAAGCGAGCTAACCAGGAGCTCGGCGTGACGCTCTTCGTCATAGAGCACAACATGCCCGTGATCATGGGGCTGGCCGAGCATATCTACTGCCTGGCCAACGGTCAGTTACTGGCCCAAGGACCGCCGGAGGAGATCCAGAACGACCAACGAGTCATCGACGCTTATCTCGGTGGTCATATCCAGACGGGGGATTCCTAGTGGCCGCCCCCGATCATCGGGCGGTCGGCCACGGCCGCATCGGCGGCTTGGCCGATGTGCCGATCCTGTCCGTCGACGACGTCACCCGCGAGGCGCAGAAGCTCGCCCGCGAACGGCCGGGTCAGGAACGTATCGCCGAGCTTTGCGGCCATGCGCCGTACGTGCGCATCGACGGCCTGAATGCGGGTTACGGGAAGATGGAAATCCTGCATGATTTCAATCTTCAGGTGGCGAAGCGCCAGTCGCTGTGCCTCATCGGGCCGAACGGGGCCGGGAAATCGACGATCCTTCACTCGATCTTCGGCTTCACCAACATCTTCTCCGGCACCATCTCGGTTGACGGGCGGGACATCACGGCGATGAGCTCGAAGGACAAGCTTCGCCATGCCGGTATCGCCTACATCCTTCAAGACAAGTCCATCTTTCCTGACATGACGGTCGAAGAGAACCTGTGGATGGGCGGTTTTCTCTTCGAGAAGCCGGCGCGGGCAAAGGAAACCGCCGAGCGGGTGTTCGACAAATACCCGCGTCTCGCCGCGCGCCGCAAACAGCCGGCGCGGGTCCTGTCGGGCGGCGAGCGTCGCCTGCTGGAAATCTCCCGCGCCCTGGTGATGCAGCCCGACGTACTGCTGGTGGATGAACCTTCGATCGGGTTGGAGCCGCGCTTCATCGACATGGTATTCGAGATCCTTGGGGATCTTCAGAACACCGAAGGCAAGACCATCATCATGGTGGAGCAAAACGCCAAGAAGGGCCTGGAATTCGCCGATATCGGATACGTTCTGGTGTCGGGACAGATTGCCATTGCCGGCCCGGGCGACGAGCTTCTGGAGAATCCGGAGGTCGGCCGGCTGTTCCTGGGTGGGTGATCTTCCCGTGCGCCTCTCGGGCGCACCCCGACCCCCGGATCGATTGGCGAGGAATGCCGCTGCAGATCGAAGTCGTCGCGCTGGTTCTGATGGCGGCACTTCTGCATGCGTGCTGGAACGCGTGCGTCAAAGTCGGCGGCGACAGACTGGTGACCCTCGCGATCGTAAACGGAGTGGCCGGGCTCATCGGAGCCGTAGCGCTGCCCTTTGTCGGGATTCCCGAGCCGGGATGCTGGCCTTACCTGGCCGCGTCGGCCGTGCTTCACACGGCATACTACTTCTTCCTTGTTCAGCAGTACCGTGTCGGCGATCTGAGCCACGTCTATCCTCTGGCGCGCGGTCTGTCGCCCCTGCTAGTCGCCGGCTCGGCCGCCCTTTTCGCGGGTGAGTTCCTGGCACCCCTCGCATGGGTCGGAGTGTGTGTCGCCAGCCTCGGGATCATCAGCCTCGCATTCGAAAGGGGACTGCCCTGGAGGAATGATCCCCGCCCCGTCCTTTTCGCGACGGCGACGGCGATTTGCATCGCGGCCTATTCGGTCGTCGACGGGTTGGGCGTGCGTCTCGCGGGAAACGCGTTCGCCTACATCGCTTGGCTGTATCTTATCGACGGGATTCCCGTTGCGGTGTTTGCCCAGATCACCCGGCGCGGCCAAGTGCGCGCCTTGCTGAAGGCCGAGTTCCTGAAGGGCGTGACGGGAGGCACGCTTCAGATGATGGCCTACGGCACGGTGATCTGGGCGATGAGTGTCTCGGCGATGGGGGCGGTCTCCACGCTGCGCGAGACGAGCGTGATCTTCGCCGCGATGATCGGTGCGCTCGTTCTCGGCGAACGATTTGGCGGGAGGCGGATTGCGGCAGCGGTTCTCGTAGCCGCCGGCGTGATCGTGTTGAATTCAGCCCGGTAACGGATGCCGGACCATGGCCGTTCGAGCCGGGCTTGAATCGCCCTAGCCGATCTCTCCGAGAACGGGAAAGACCTCCAGAAGATGGAAGCCGAACGTCGACAGGGTATTGGTGAAAATAAGGATGCCCGTCAGTGCCAGCAGCGCGCCGGTGGCGACCTCGACCTTGCGGACGTGCCGCCGGAAGCGCCGCAGAAAATTCATGAAGGGATTGAGGCAGAGCGCGGCGATCATGAACGGTATCCCCAGCCCGAGTGCATAGACGGCGAGCAGGGACACGCCATAGCCGAGGGAGTCGCGGCTGGCGGCGATGGTCAGGATCGTCGCAAGGATCGGGCCGACGCAGGGCGTCCAGCCGAACGCAAACGCGAGCCCGATGACGTAGGCGCCGATCAGTCCCGAGGGCCTCGCGGCCGGATTGAACCGGACCTCTCGATAGAGCAGGGGAATTCGCAGCAGGCCCATGAAATGCAGGCCGAAGAGCACGATGACGGCGCCCGCGACCTTGGCGACGATTTCGATGTACTCGAGGACCAGCCGATTGATGGCCGAGGCTGAAGCTCCCATCAGAACAAACACGGTGGAGAACCCGAGAACGAACGCGAACGCCGCCAGCGCCACGGGGCGGCCCATGGACCGTTCGACCGCGCCATCCTCGAGGACCTGGTCGAGAGACGTGCCCGCGACGAAGCACAGGTAGGCCGGCACCAGTGGCAGCACGCAGGGCGACAGGAAACTGACGATCCCCGCGCCGCCTGCCGCCGCGAATGTGATGTCAAGCGTGGCCATCGGCGTAAGTTTGTTCGCTTGAGCCGCTGGTTGGTCTGCCCGGGGCCATCATATGGTTCATGCGCCCCATGCGAGCCAATCACAATATCGTGGCCGCGGCGACGCTCAGGCTCGGTCCGTATCCAACCTCTCATCGGAAGCGGACCGCCTGATGGCGGCAAGCCGAACCATACACGCACTTCAGATTGCTGGAGAAGAAAGTATTTGCGTCTCGCCTCTTGAAAGACCGGTCGCCGAGTGTCTCATCCGCCGCATTCGCCCGCACGGCCCATAAATGGCTCCTCCATTATCGCGCCGGCGGGCGAATGGGAAACTCCCTGCCGCGAATCGGTTCAATCGGCGGAAAGGCCTTGACTGGGCATGGTCTTCTTGGGATCGAAGAAGGGCAGCGCCGCCGTCTGACCCATGGCGGTACCGGTCAACGTGCGGACTTCGAGCTTGTTGCCGGGGGCGGCGAATTCGATCGGTACCCAGACATAACCGATGTTCCGTTCCATGCGCGGCGACCAGACGATCGTAGTGACGCGGCCGGTCTCCTCGCCGTCTCTGAAGGCAGGTGCCGCGTCCGGCAATCCCCGGACCGGTTCGTCGTTGTCGAGTATGAAGCCGACCAGCTTCCGGCTCACGCCCTCGGCCTTGATCCGCATCAGCGCTTCCTTGCCGATGTAGTCCGCGTCCTGGTCTTCCACCAGCCGTTCGAGCCCCATGACCTCGAACGGATTGTTCTCGATGGTTATGTCGGCGCCGTAACGGACCATTCCGGCCTCGATGCGGCGGATCTGCGAAGGCGCGATCGGTCGGATGCGATACGGCTCGCCCGCTTCCATGATCCGCTCCCATAGCTCCTCGCCGCGGCTCGGGTCGCGGAGATAGATCTCGAACCCGATCTCGGCACTCCAGCCGGTACGACTGATGACCACCGGAATCCCGTCGAGGTCGGTCTCCATGGTCCAGTAGTAGCGGATGTTCATGACCGAATCGCCGAACAGGTGGGTCATCACGTCCTTGGACTTCGGACCCTGCACCTGGACCGGGTAGACCTCGGGTTCGCGAACCTTCACGTCGAGTCCCGAACTCACCGAATAGCCGCGCGCCCACAGGCCGGCATCGGAATCGGAAAGCGCCAGCCACCACTGGTTCTCGCCCAGCCGCAGCAGCACGGGTTCGTTGACGATGCCGCCGTCCTCGGCGGTGATCAGCACGTACTTGCCCTGCCCGACCGCGCATTTGGTCAGATCTCGAGGCGTCAGCCGGTTGGTGAATTCGGACGCATCCGGCCCCGTGACCTCGACGATGCGCTCGACGCTTACGTCCCACAGCGTGACGTCATTGGTCAGACTTCGGTATTCCTCGACCGGATCGTCGTAGTAGTCCGGAAGGTACATGTGATTGTAGATGCCCCAGGACTTGCACCCGGCCCGGCGCGTGGCCTCGAAAAAGGGCGACTTGCGATAGCGGGGGCCGAAGCGGAATTCGGCCATCGTTGCGATCTCGTTCATTCCGGGATACTCCCTCGCGATCGATCTTCGTGTGACGCGATCTTCGTGGGGAGAATCAATCACCGTCAATACAAATTCTTTCCCCCGTCAAAACAATTCTGTCTCTGACAAAACAAAACTGTCGCGGACAAAACAAATCTGTCGCAGACGAAACAAATCGGGAAATGATCGCATCTAAATGATTGCATCCGTCGAGTACGGTTCACGCGGCGGACCATTCCCGCGCCAACACCGTCGCCGGTCGCAATGACGGGAGAGGACGGTGATATCCTCGCCGGCTCGAGGCGAGCCCGCCTACGCTCTCAGCCGCTGGTTCAGGGGATCGTACAGTGGCTCGTCGAGCACCCTTGCAGCACATCGGCGGCCCAGGATCGCGACTTCGAGTTCGGTGCCGGGCTCCGAGCGGTCCGGTTCGACGAAAGCGAATGCGATGCTTTGGCCTACCGTGTGCCCGTAGGCGCCGCTGGTCGTGAGGCCCACGACGCGGCCGTTCGCGTAGACCGGCTCGTTCCCGTGGGCGTCGGCATCCGCGGCGTCCACGGAGAGGTATACCAGGCGGGTGTCCACGCCCTTGCCGGCGCGCTCGGCGACCGCGTCCCTGCCGATGAACGGGCTGTTCAGGTCGACGAACCGGTCCAGACCGCATTCCAACGGCGTGATCTCGGTCGTCAACTCCAGCCCCCAGGCCTGGTAGGCTTTCTCCATACGAAGGGAGTTGACGGCGTACAAGCCAAAGTCGGCGATGCCGTACTCTTCGCCCGCAGCCATTACGGCGTCATAGAGTGCTTCCATGCGGGCCATCGGATGGTGAAGTTCCCAACCGAGTTCGCCCGCATAGGAGACCCTGAGTGCCCGGACCGGGACTCCCGCGGTCTCGATCTCGCGCGCCGACAACCATGGAAAGGCCTCGTTGTCGAGTTCCGCGTCGGTCAGCTTGGCCAGCAACTCTCTCGAACGTGGGCCGCTTACCAGCAAGACGGCGTAATCGCCGGTGACGTCCTCCACCGTGACGTCCTCGGCTTCGTCCTTGTGCTGCACCAGCCAATCGTAGTCATGGATTTGAGCGACAGCGGCCGAAAGGAGGTAGAAGCGGCTCTCGTCCAACCGGGTCACCGTGAACTCGCACTCGATGCCGCCGAGCTCGGTAAGCGCATGCGCGAGGGCTATACGGCCGTTCCGCTGCGGCACGCGATTGGCGATGATGCGGTCGAGGAAAGCGGCCGCATCGCGACCGGTGATGTCGAACTTGGCGAAGCTCGACAGGTCCAGCACGCCCACGCGCTCGCGCACGGCCCGGCATTCCTCGGCCACCGGCGCGAACCAGTTCGTGCGGCGAAAGCTGTAGCGCTCCTCGACGCCGGCGGCGGCGAACCATTTCGCCCGCTCCCAGCCGAACGTCTCGGCGAACACGGCGCCGCGCGCCGCGAGCTTGCCGTATATCGGCGTGGTCTTCACCGGCCGGCCCGGCTCACGGAACTCACCCGGAAAGTGCACCTGGTACATGTGATGATACTCGTCCACGGCCTTGGACACGCTGTAGCCGCCGCTTGCCCATTTGCCGAATCGCCTGGTCTCCATTTCGCGGACGTTGATCTCGGTTTGGCCGTGGACCATCCACTGCGCCAGATATTTCCCGGCGCCGGGGCCCTGGGTAATGCCGATACCGGCGCCGCAGCACATCCAAAAGTTCGGCAATCCCGAGGCCGGACCGATCAGGAACCCGCCGTCCGGCGTATGGGTGATGGGTCCGCTGACGACCCGCTTGATGCCGGCGTTCTCGAACACCGGAATGCGCTTGGCCGCGAGTTCCAGCCACGGAACCAGACGGTCGATATCCGGCGGCAGCAGTTCGGTATCGAACGACCAGTCGATCCCCTCGAGCGCCCAGGGCTGAGCGCCGTCGGTCTCGTAGGGGCCGATGATCAGACCCTGCTGCTCCTGGCGGTAGTAGCACGAGGCCCGCGGGTCGCGAACCACCGGCGGCTCCCTGTCCAGGGCCGACACGGCGTCGAGATTCTCTGTCACCAGGTACTGATGAACCATGTTGACGATCGGGACCTCGAGACCGACCATGGCTCCGACCTGGGATGAGAAACCGCCAGCGGCGTTGACCACATGCTCGGCGACGATGGTGCCGTGCTCGGTGACCACGTCCCAATTCCCGTCGGCCCGCCGGCCGATGTCGACGACTCGATTGTGGAGGTAGATCTCTGCTCCTCCCGCGCGCGCGCCGGCCGCCATCGCCATCGTGCTGCTGGCGGGGTCCGTATGACCGTCATCGGGGGTGTAGGCGCCGAGCACGACACCGTCTGTATCCAGCAGCGGGTGGAGGTCGGCGATCTCGGACGGCCCGATCAGATGACACTCCGCGCCGACACAGCGCAGCACCCCCTGGACGTAATGAAACCAATCCGCCTCGTCCCGGTTGGTCGCCAGGCGGACCGAGCCGCAGCCGTGCCAGCCGGTCGCCTGTCCGGTCTCCGCCTCGAGCCGTTGGAACAGTCGGGAGCCGTAGCAGTGAACCTTGGCCATGTTGAGACTGGCGATGAAATGCGGGATCAGTCCGGCCGCGTGCCACGTGGAGCCGGAGGTGAGTTCGCCCTTCTCCACCAGGGCCACGTCCGACCACCCCTCCTTGGTCAGGTGATAGAGGAGTCCGACCCCCATGACGCCGCCGCCGACAACGACGACACGCGCGTGAGTCTTCATCGGCCGTGTCGCAAGCGCGGCGGTCGGTCTTGCACTTTCTGCGCCCGCCCCGCCGACGCCGCAGCCGGAGGACGGGGCGCCGGCAGCGGCGTCGACCTGACATGCTTTGCGGTCTTCAACACCGGAACCTCCCTCCACCACGCTTTCTCGAACGGAGTCAACAAGCATTTTATCCGGTATTGCCGCGTTAAAATAGGCTCGGCCCGTCGCTAGTTTTTGCGCGGAAGGACCACCTCGACGTTAAGCAGTTCCGGGGTCTGGAGGTCGACATGATCCGATACGGACCGGTGATACGAGGTCAAAACCTCTACCGGATCGACATCAATCTTCGGCGGGCGATCGGGCGTTTCGCCGGTGGCTTGGAGGAACGGTTCGGAACGGTTCTGACCGGGTTCGGCGCCTGGGTCGGCGGTCCCGCGGACGCGGAGGCCGAACATACCGACCGCTTCGCGCCGCCGCGTCTGGAGGCGTACGACGGCAACGGATCTCTGGTGAATCGGATCGTTCACAATCCGGCCTGGGAGAAGACCAGCCGCGAAGTCTATGAACACGGCATCGTCGGGCTGAACTACGGCGACGACCCGGCACCGTTCCTGATCACCTTCGTCATGGGTTACCTGCTCTCGCAGACGAACGTGTCTCTGCACTGCCCGGTGACGATGACCGGCGCCGTTGCCTACGTCCTCGACCGATTCGGACCGGAGGAACTGCGGGCGCGCATGGTGCCCGACCTCACGCGGACCGACGGCGGCGCCCTGACCGGCGGCACCTGGGTGACCGAGCGCCATGGCGGCAGTGACGTCGGCGCGACCCGTACGGTGGCGTGCCGTGACGGAGACGCATTCCGTCTCGACGGCCTCAAGTGGTTCACGTCGAACGCAAACGGTGGGCTGGCGCTGGCCACGGCCCGCCCGGTCGACGCTCCGGAGGGAACCAAGGGACTCGGCCTTTACCTCGTGCCCACGCGCCTGGAGGACGGCCGCCCCAATCCGATGAGGATACGCCGCCTCAAGGAGAAACTCGGCACCGTCGGCGTGCCTACGGGCGAAATCGATTTGCAGGGCACGCTGGCCCATGAGGTCGCCCCGCCCCCCGACGGCTTCAAGCTGATGATGGAGGCGCTGGAGTTCAGCCGCCTGCACAACTCGATGGCGTCGGTCGGCCTGCAGCGGCGCGCGTTTCTCGAGGCCATGGCGTTTGCCTGTGGTCGCGAAGCCTTCGGTCGGGTCATCACCGAATACGCGACGGTCCAGGACGAGATCCTGCGAATACTGATCCCTCTGGAAGCGGGCCTGGCGCTGGCATTGGAAGCGGCGAATGCATTCGACGACGCCAACGCCCTGCCCATCGACGATGCCACGCGCCGTCCCTGGATGCGGCTGATCACGGCGCTGGCGAAATTCCAGACGGCGGAGGACGCGGTTGCCGCCACCAGGCGCGCCATCGAGATCATCGGCGGCAACGGCTATACCTATGATTTCGTCACACCCCGCCTGCTGCGGGACGCGCAGGTGACAACCGTCTGGGAGGGACCGGCGAACGTCCAGGCGCTCGAGGTCCTGCGACTTCTCGGGAATCGGTACCCCGGATTCGCCGCGTTCGTGACTCGGATCGAGGGCATCACTGACGCCGCCACGCCTCAATTGAGCGATGTCGGCAGAACGGTAGGCGGAGCTCTCGACGATTGCCGGGATGCCGTCGACTACGTCTCCGCGGACGGCAAGGAAGGGGAAAGGCACGCCCGGCGCTTGATGTCGCTTCTCGCCGACACCATGTCTCTGGCGCTTCTTCTGGAAGAAGCAAGCCGAGACCTCGCGGAAGGCGACGCGCGAAAGGCCGTCGTCGCCCGGCTTTATGCCACGCAGCGCTTCGACGTTCGGCCGCGGCGGGGCATCGGCCCGGGAAACGATCTCGGCCGGCGGCAGTTCGCGCCACTGGTGGCCTACGGTCAGGTTTCCGCGGCCGACGCGATGTGATCCCCGGGAGTCGCCGGCCGCAAACGCACATGATACAGGTTGTCGATGGGGACTCCGGGTGCCCCACGTGAGCCGAGTTTTCGCAACGGGAGGACGATGACAAATGACCGACGTCATAATCGCGGGCTACGCGCGCTCCCCCTTCACGTTCGCGCGCAAGGGTGCACTGGCGGAGGTCCGGCCCGACGAAATCGCCAGCCAAGTCGTCCGCGGGCTCATCGAGGAAGCAGGCGTTGACCGGGAGGACCTGGAAGACGTCATCGTTGGCTGCGCGTTCCCCGAAGGGGAGCAAGGCGACAACGTGGCGCGCCTCGTCGGATTTCTGTCTGAGTTGCCCGTGACGACGGCCGGTACGACCGTCAACCGCTTCTGCGGGTCCTCCATGCAGTCCATTCACATGGCCGCGGGCGCGGTCAAGATGAACGCCGGAGAGGCGTTCGTATGCGCGGGTCTCGAATCGATGACCCGCGTACCCATGGGAGGATACAATTTCCTGCCTCATCCGGGTCTCGCGGAGAAATATCCCGAGGCGTTCGTGGCGATGGGCATCACCGCCGAGAACCTCGCCAGGAAATATGACATCCATCGAGAGGAACAGCAGGAGTTCGCGGTGGCAAGCCACGCCAAGGCTCACGCGGCTCAACGGGAAGGCCGGCTCAACGACGAGATCGTCCCCATCGTCTTCGGAAACCTTCGAGTTGAGGAGGACGGCTGCATTCGGCCGGGTACGAATCAAGAGGCGCTCGACACGCTCGAGCCCGCATTCGACGCCGAAGGGACCGTAACGGCCGGTACGTCCTCGCCGCTAACCGACGGCGCGTCCTCGGTGCTGGTGTGCAGCGAGGACTACGCCGACCAGCACGGCCTCGAGAAGATGGCACGGATTCGGAGTATCGGGGTCTCCGGATGCGCACCGGAGATCATGGGCATCGGACCCGTCGAAGCGAGCCGGAAGGCACTGGAACGCGCGGGACTGACGATCGACGACATCGACGTTATCGAGCTCAACGAAGCGTTTGCCGCCCAATCGCTGGCCGTCATCAAGGAAGCGGGGTTCGACCAGGACAAGCTCAACCTCGACGGTGGCGCCATCGCGATCGGCCACCCCCTCGGGGCGAGCGGCGCGCGAATCACCGGTAAAGCGGCGTCGATCATGAACCGCGAAGGCAAGGAGCTCGCGCTGGCGACCATGTGCATCGGCGGCGGACAGGGCATCGCGACGGTCCTTGAGGCCTGCTGAATGCCCGATATCGGCAAGGCGGCCGTGATCGGTGCCGGGCAGATGGGAAGCGCCATCGCCGCGCATGTCGCCAGCGCCGGCGTACCGGTGGTCCTGCTGGATATCGTCCCCGAAGGAGCGGACAACCGGAACGAACTGGCGGAAGGCGCTATCGCGGCGATGCTGAAGGCAACGCCGGCGCCGTTCATGCACCGAAGTTCGGCACGGCTGATCACGCCGGGCAATCTCGAGGATGACACCGGGCTACTGAGCGACGCGGACTGGATCTGCGAGGCCGTGGTCGAGGACCTCGACGTCAAGCAGAAAGTCTATCGGGCTGCCGACTCCGCCCGCAAGGCGGGATCGATCGTGACGTCGAACACGTCGACCATCCCGCTTTCCCGCCTGGTCGAGGGGATGCCCGAGCCCTTTGCCTCCGACTTCGCGATCACGCACTTCTTCAACCCACCCCGGTACATGCGTCTGCTGGAATTCGTGCCGGGTCCGAACACGCGTTCCGAGGTGAGTGACTCGATCCGTGAATTCTGCGACGTGCGCCTCGGCAAGGAGGTCGTGCGCGCCAAAGACACCCCGGGATTCATCGGCAACCGAATCGGCATCTACTGGTCCTACGTCGCGATGAGCGAGGCGATTGCCTTGGGACTGACCGTCGAGGAAGCGGATGCCGTCGTCGGTCCGCCAATGGGCATCCCGAAGACGGGGATCTTCGGGCTTGTCGATCTGACGGGCATCGACCTTGCACCCAAGGTCAACGCCACCATGCTCGCGATGCTTCCCCCGGAAGACGCCTTTTGTCGTGAATTCGACACGGAGGGGCCGCTGGTCTCCCTGCTCTCCGACATGGTTGCGGACGGCTACATCGGCCGTAAGGGAAAGGGTGGTTTCTACCGCATGCTGCGTGACGGCACGGCCCGCGAACTTCAGGCTCGGGACATCGAGACGGGCGAGTATCGCGCCGTGTCGAAACCCCGCCTGGACAGTGTCGAGGCCACCAAGGATAGCGGACTGCGGGCGCTTGTGGAGCATCCCGACAAGGGTGGCCGGTACGCCTGGCACGTGCTGTCCAGAGTGCTCGCCTATGCCGCGTCGCTGGTGCCCGACGTGGCCGAGGCGATTTCCGACATCGATCGGGCGATGACGTCCGGGTACGGATGGAAATTCGGTCCCTTGGAGATGATCGATCAACTCGGCTGCGACTGGTTCGCCGATCAACTGAAGGCGGAGGGGCGGGAGATCCCCCCGCTGCTGGACGCCGCGGCGGGGCGCCCGCTCTACCGCCAAGTGAAGCGCGACGTTCAGCAGCTTTCGCCGGAGGGCGAGTACGGCACGTTCGAGGCGTCGCCCGATGCGTGGCGCCTCGCGGACATGAAGCGCAACCGCGAGCCGATCACGAGGAACGGATCCGCGAGCCTTTGGGATGTGGGCGACGGGGTCGCCTGCCTCGAGTTTCACACCAAGATGAACGCCATCGACGACGGCACGATCGACATGGTGCGTGAGGCCGCCACCATACACGAACGCGGATACAAGGCGCTGATCATCGGCCACGACGGCGACGATTTCTCGGTGGGCGCCAACGTCGGTATCGCCCTGTTCGCCGCCAACGCCGCGATGTGGGCGCTGATCGAACGGAAGTTGTCGGAGGGGCAACAGGCGTTCCTGGCGCTCAAGTATGCGCCTTTCCCCGTCGTCGGAGCGCCGGCAGGCATGGCGCTCGGCGGCGGGTGCGAAATCATGATGCATTGCGATGCCGTGCAGGCGCATGCCGAGACCTACATCGGCTTGGTCGAAACCGGCGTGGGACTGGTCCCCGGCTGGGGCGGCACCAAGGAACTGATCACCCGCACATTCGCGCGGAAAGGCCGCCCCGGCGGGCCCATGCCGCCGGTTCTCGACACCTTCGAAACCATCAGCCTTGCCAAGGTGTCGGGGTCGGCCCGGGAAGCCCTCGATCTTCATTACCTGGGACCGCAGGACGGCATCACCATGAACCGGTGCCGGGTGCTGGCGGACGCCAAGGCCAGGGCCTTGTCTCTGGTCGAAGGCTACGAACCGCCTCCGTCTCCCGAGATCAGTCTTCCCGGTCCGAGCGGACGGGCGACCTTGACGCTCGTCGTGGACGATGTGGTGCGGCGGGGAAAGGCGACGGCGTACGATCGCGTGGTCGCAGGCGCCTTGGCGGACGTGGTCACGGGTGGCGAGACCGACGTTACGCGAAGCCTCGACGAGCATCGGTTGCTCGCCCTGGAACGCAAGGCGTTCATGGCACTGATTCGCCGGACGAAGACGCTGGATCGGATCGAGCATATGCTGGACACGGGCAAGCCCCTGCGGAACTAGGAGACCGGTCGTGACCGCCTATCACGCTCCCTTGCGCGACCATCGGTTCGTGTTGCATGAGCTGTTGCAGGTCGAGCGATACCGGAACATCCCGGCCTTCGCCGACGCGGCGCGGGAAACGGTCGATTCCGTGCTGGAAGAAGGCGGCCGGATGGCGGAGGAAGTTCTCTTTCCGCTGAACCGCAGCGGCGACGAAGAGGGATGCCACTTCGAGGACGGTGTCGTCACCACGCCTCACGGGTTCAAGGACGCTTACCGAACCTATCGCGAGGCGGGCTGGGTCGGTCTCGAGGGCAATCCGGAACATGGCGGCGCCGGGCTGCCCCAGATCGTCGCAACGAGCGTGGGCGAAATGGCGGGTTCGGCCAATCTCTCCTTCGAGACCTACGCGGGATTGACCATGGGGGCGGCACACACCATCGACACCCATGGCGACGACGCGCAACGCGAGACCTACCTGCCCAAGATGTTCACCGGCGAATGGGGCGGCACCATGAATTTGACCGAGCCTCATTGCGGCACCGACCTGGGGCTCCTCCGGACGCGGGCCGAACCACGAGAAGACGGGACGTACCGCATCACCGGCACGAAGATATTCATCTCCGCGGGTGAACACGATCTGACGGAAAACATCATCCATCTGGTTCTCGCGCGCATCAGTGGCGCGCCGACGGGGACCCGTGGCATCAGTCTGTTCATCGTTCCCAAGTTCCTGACCGGGCCTGACGGCGGGCCTGGAGAACGCAACGCCGTCACCTGCGGGTCGATCGAACAGAAGATGGGCATCAAGGCGTCGGCGACGTGCGTCATGAACTATGACGGCGCCACGGCCTATCTGCTGGGCGAAGAGAACAGAGGCCTTCGCGCCATGTTCACGATGATGAACCGGGCTCGCCTGGGCGTCGGCGTCCAAGGTCTGGCGCTGGGAGAAATCGCCTATCAGAACGCGGCCGCATATGCGAAAGAACGGCTTCAGGGCCGCGCGCTGTCGGGCAGCACGTCACCGGGCTCGGCGGCCGACCCGATCATCGTTCATCCCGACGTGCGACGCATGCTCATGACCATGCGGGCGTTCACCGAGGGTGGTCGCGCCCTGGCGTTGTGGACCGCCTTTGCGCTGGACATGTCACGCCACGACCCCGATGAACGGGCACGCCGTGACGCCGAAGATCTGGTCTCGCTCATCACCCCCGTCGTGAAGGCCTACTTGACGGATATGGGCTTCGAGACGGCCAATCTCGGCCTCCAGGTTCACGGCGGTGCCGGCTACATCCGCGAAACGGGAGTGGAACAGTTCGTGCGGGACGCCAGGATCACGCAGATCTACGAGGGCACGAACGGCGTTCAGGCCCTCGACCTCGTAGGCCGCAAGATCCCGGCTCACTACGGTCGCGCGCTGCGGCAGGTGTTCCATCCGATCGACCAGTTCATCGCGGATGCCGCCGAGGATGAAGACCTCAGGGATATGGCGGGTCTTCTGGGCAAGTCCTTCGGACGACTGCAACTGGCCACCGCGTGGATCGGGGAACAGGGTCTGAAGGATCCCGAACAGGCGGGCGGCGGGTCCCGTGACTACCTTCGCCTGTTTGCCTTGGTGGTGGTGGGGTATCTGTGGGCGCGGATGGCGCAGACGGCACGAGACGCGCTCGGCCGGGGGACGGACGAGCGCGCGTTCTACGAGGCGAAGCTCGCGACCGCCAATTTCTTCCTCACGCGAATGCTTCCCGACACATCGTCACTGTTGTCCAAGATCATGTCGGGCAAGGATGCCATGATGGCGCTCGAGGCGGAGCAGTTCTGAGACCGGACGTCGATGCGCGAAAAGCCGCTTCACGGCGTGCGGGTCCTGGATCTGACCCGCCTGCTTCCCGGTCCGATCTGCACCCTGCACCTCGGAGACATGGGCGCCGACGTGATCAAGATCGAAGACACGGGCGCGGGCGACTACGTCCGATGGCAAGAGCCGCTCCAAGTGGTTCACTCCCCGTATTTCCTTTGCCTTAACCGCAACAAGCGGTCGATCACGCTCAACCTGCGATCGGAGACCGGTCACGACATCTTCATGTCGCTGGCCAAGGACGCCGACGTCGTCGTCGAAGGATTTCGGCCGGGCGTCGTCGACCGGTTGGGCATAGGGTATGAGGCCGTCCGCGAGGCCAACCGGCGGATCGTTTACTGCGCCATATCGGGTTATGGGCAGGACGGACCTTACCGTCTGCGGGCCGGCCACGACGTCAACTACTGCTCCTATGCGGGCGTGACGGATCAGATCGGCATTGCCGGCGGCCCGCCCGTCGTACCGAATTTTCAGATCGCGGATGTTCTGGGTGGGGGTGCATCCGCCGCCGTCGGCATTCTCGGCGCGCTCGTCGACGCCCGTTCCAGCGGCGAGGGGCGGTACGTCGACGTATCCATGACCGACTGCACCCTGGCCCACGCGGTGATCGCGTTCAGCAACATGCTGGCCTACCAGCGTCCGTTGGAGCGCGGAGAAGGATTCATCTCGGGAGAGCTCCCGTGTTACAATATCTACGAGACTTCCGACGGTCGCCACATGTCGCTGGGCGCGCTGGAGGAGAAGTTCTGGCATGTCTTCTGTGATGCCGTTGAACGTCCGGACCTCAAGGAAAAGCACGTCCTCTCCGGCGATTCGGCGCGGGCGGCGAGGGAAGAGGTCGCGGAACTGTTCCGGTCCAAGCCCCAGTCACACTGGATTGCCGTCGGCGAAGAGCACGACTGCTGTCTCGCGCCGGTTCTGACCATCGCCGAATCAATGGAGAACCCTCAGCTTCAGCACCGGAAAATGTTCGTCGACACCGAGCACCCCACCGACGGTCCCGTCAAACAGATCGCCTTCCCCATCAAGTTCAGCGACGATACGTTCACCGTTGAACGGCATGCGCCGGGTCACGGCGAACACACGGAGGAAGTTCTGTCCGAACTCGGCTACACGTCCGCGGACGTGGTGCGACTGAAGGCCGAAGGTGTCGTCTGAGCGTGCCGGCAACGGGATGAGCGAACCTTCGTCCATCGACGATGCGGACGACGAGGGCAAAGAGGACGTCGAGCCGTTCGTCAAGCCGGTATTCGAATACATACGTGTTCGCATTGACGAAACCTTCAACAGAGAGCTTTCGGGTCCCGCCCGGAAGGCGGCCGAGGACATCTGGAAGAATTGGGAAGACATACGCGACGCGGTGACGGAGGGGGATGTTCTGCTGGTCCCCGACCCGTTCTTTCATTCAGTCAAATATCCGAGCCTGTCGAATTTCCACATGTACCGGGGCTTCGGCATCATCCTGCTCGGTACCGGCGCGGTGACGGCCGTCATCGGCGCGGCGCTTGCGTCCATGTTCGGTCCGGTTCTCTGGCAGGGCTCCCTGATCTGTCTCGCCATCGGCGCCGGTGCCTTTTTCTGGGGGCGGTACGTCCAGGAACGGGACACGCGTGCTTACCGTAAGCGCATGGTTGAGCGGGTCGTCTGGCATCAGGAGGACGGCGGGATCGTCGACCTCTGCGTCGAATACCTTTCGGGCTCCATCGGGTTCGAAGGTCCGCACGGCCGGACATTCTGGCCCCAGTTCGCGTCCAATGCACTCACCGGCAAAACACGCATCGCCGACGGGCGCGACCTCCAGAAAGTCTCGCGGTGATCGCGCGCAAACCGTTCGGCGCAGAACACGCATGAGGTCATGAAAGAGCCGATCCGCCGTACGCTGTAGGCCGGCCCCTTGCTTGCGCGGGGCGGCGGCGGCGTTAGGATGAGCGCCGATGCCCCGGATCGCGCCACATCGGTCAGCCCATGACCGGAACGGAGAGTGAGCCATGACCGACGCCTATATCTATGACGCCGTTCGCACGCCGCGCGGGGAAGGCAAGCCGAAAGGCGCTCTGAACGAAGTGTCGCCCGTCAGGTTGGCGGCGGCGGCGCTCGCCGCTCTGCGCGACCGCAATGATCTCGACACATCATGCGTCGACGACGTGGTGCTCGGATGCTCGGAACCGGCCGGCGAGCAAGGGGCCGTCATTGCCCGGTCCGCCGTGCTGATGGCGGATTACGATCAATCTGTCTCGGGCGTGCAGATCAACCGTTTCTGTGCCTCGGGGCTCGAAGCGGTGAACATGGCGGCCGCCCAGGTCATGGCGGGACAAGCCGATCTCGCCATCGGCGGCGGGGTGGAGTCGATGTCGCGCGTGGCGATGGCGTCGAGTGGTGGCGCCTGGTTCGCGGATCCTCAAGTCGCGTTCAAGACGTACTACGTACAGCAGGGAATTTCCGCCGACCTGATCGCCACCAAATACGGATTTTCCCGGGACGATGTGGACGCCTACGCCGTCGAATCGCAGAAGCGCGCGGCGGAAGCCTGGGATGACGGACGTTTCAAGGAGTCCGTGGTGCCCGTGAAAGATCAGAACGACGCGATTATCCTCGACCGTGACGAGCACGTGCGCCCGGACACGGACATGCAGGCGTTGGCCGCGCTGAATCCGGCGTTCGAGGAAATGGGCCGAGACTTGGGTTTCGATTCGGTGATCCTGCAGCGCTACCCGGAGGTCGAACGCATCGATCACGTGCATCACGCGGGCAATTCGAGCGGCATCGTCGATGGCGCGGGCGCCGTACTCGTTGGTTCCAGGGAGATCGGCGATTCGCTTGGACTGAAACCGCGGGCGCGCATCCGAAACTTCGGTTCCATCGGGAGCGAACCGAGCATCATGCTCACCGGGCCCGCTCCCGTGACGCGGAAGGTGCTGGCGCGTGGTGGGATGGAAACGGGCGACATCGACCTCTACGAGCTCAACGAGGCGTTCGCGGCGGTCGTGCTCCGCTACATGCAGGACCTCGGGGTGCCGCACGACAGGATCAACGTCAACGGCGGCGCGATCGCGATGGGCCACCCGCTCGGGGCGACCGGCGCCATGATACTGGGAACGCTGCTCGACGAGCTTGAGCGGCGCGATCTCGAGACCGGCCTCTGCACTCTGTGCATCGGGGCCGGCATGGGGGTCGCCATGGTGATCGAGCGCGTCTGAGCCCGTCGTCCGGAACCCGGAAGGACACCATGATCGACTATCAGGTCGGCGGCGACGGCGTCGCGACCATCGCCCTCGATATGGCCGATCGGCCGATGAACGTTCTGAACGACGAATCGACGGAGGCCATAGGCGAAGCGGTCCGGCGGGCGATTTCCGACGAAGCCGTCAGCGGCGCGATCGTGACGTCGCGGAAGAACGACTTCATGGCCGGCGCCGACCTGACCGTGCTTTTGGGGGAGCGCGACCCTCGGGTGCACATGGGTCGGTGCCGTCAGCTCCAGCAGATATGGCGCGACATCGAGACGGGCGGCAAACCGTTCGTTGCCGCCATCAACGGTACGGCGCTCGGTGGTGGATTCGAGCTCTGCCTCGCGTGTCATTACCGCGTCGCGGCGAACAACTCGCGTTCGCAGATCGGCCTGCCGGAGGTCTCGATCGGGTTGTTGCCGGGCTCTGGTGGGACACAGCGCCTGCCGCGGATGATAGGGATCGCGAAGGCGTTGCCCCTGTTGCTGGAAGGGACGCGCCACAGCCCGGCGGAAGCGCTGGAGGCGGGGCTCGTCGACGCGGTGGTCTCGTCCGACGGGTTGTTGGATGCCGCCAGGAAGTGGCTGCAGGAGGACGGCAACGCCGTCAAGCCGTGGGACGAGCGCGGATTCGCGATGCCGGGCCCTCGGGTGCAGAGTCCGGAGGGCTACATGCTGCTGGTACCGGCCATCGCCAGGATGCGCGAAAAGACGCGGGGCAACTACCCGGCGCCCCTCGCCATCATGTCGTGCGTCTACGAAGGGTGTCAGGTCGAGATTGACACGGGGTTGAAGATCGAAGCGCGCCAGTTTGCGCATCTTGCCGCGGGGGATGCGGCGCAGAACATGATCCGGTCGTTGTTCTTCAGCATGGGAGACGCCAACCGGCTTAAACGCCGGCCCATGGACATCGAGCGTCGAACCTTCACGAAGATCGGCGTACTGGGCGCCGGCATGATGGGATCGGGGATCGCCTGCGCGGCGGCCGAGGCGGGCCTCGAGGTGGTGCTGGTGGATACCACGCCGGACCTGGCGGACGAGGGAAAAGCCTACAGCGGGAGCGTTTTCGACAGGAACGTCACCCGTGGCCGAATGACGCGAGCCGAGCGGGACCGGGCACTCCGGCGGATCTCGCCGACGAGCGATTTCGCCGTGCTCGCGGGCTGTGAACTCGTCATCGAAGCCGTGTTCGAAGATCAGGCCGTGAAGGCCGACGTCATCGCCGAGACCGAGGCCGCCGTCGGCGAGGACGGTTTCTTCGCATCGAACACGTCGACGCTTCCCATCACCGGACTCGCGGAGGCGAGCGTTCGTCCGGAACGGTTCGTCGGCATGCATTTCTTTTCTCCCGCCGAGCGCATGAAACTCGTCGAGGTGATCCGGGCGGAGAAGACATCCGACGATACGGTCGCTGCCGCGATGGACTTGTCCAGGCAACTCCGCAAGACCCCGATCCTCGTGAACGATTCACGCGGCTTCTTCACGAGCCGGGTCATCAACACCTACCTCAACGAGGGACGTACGCTTCTCGCGGAGGGCGTGAGTCCGGCGCTCGTTGAAAATGCGGCAAAACTGGCGGGGCTGCCGATCGGTCCCCTGGCGCTCTCGGACGAGGTCTCGCTGGAGTTGGAGCACCGCATTCTCAATCAGACGAAGGCGGCACTGGGCGATGATTTCGTCGAGCGGAGCGGCGACGCCGTCATCGAGACCTTCGTTGAACGGTTGAGACGTCCGGGGAGGAAGGCGGGAAAGGGCTTCTACGACTACCCCGAGGACGGCCGCAAGAGCCTGTGGCCGGGATTGAGCGATATCTACCCGCGGGCCGCATTCCAGACCGATACCGAGGCGGTGAAGAAACGCTTGCTCTTCGTGCAGGGGCTGGAAGCCGCGCGCTGCCTTGAGGAAGGTGTCGTGTCGGGGCCGGAGGACGCCGACGTCGCATCGATTCTCGGATGGGGGTTCCCGTCGTATCTGGGCGGCGTTCTGTCCATGGTTCATTCGGTGGGTGTCGAGACGTTCGTGTCCGACTGCGAGGCGCTGGCCGCAATCCACGGCCCGAGGTTCGGTCCGCCCGATTACCTGCGGACCCTGATCTCCGAGGGACGTCACCTCTATGCGGCGTGAGCGGCAGCGTACCGAACCGGCATCAGTGAGCTATTTCATGGCTCCGATGTCGCCGGTCGCGGCGCCCCCCGCCTTCGATGACGTCGATGGCGGTTCCCGGGAAAGCAACGTGGCGAAACCGCCGGCGGTCAGGGAAACGCCATCCATCTCCAGGGCGGAAAGGCGCCCTGAGTTTTCCAACAGCAAGATGCCCAACGCCAGGCCCGCCGCCTGAGTTGTCGCCTCGCCGGCGGGCCGTGCCTTCCACCGGCCCGCGGCCCCCAGCGCTTCGGCAATGGGTGAAAGGGCGGCGATCAGTCTGCCGTTCAAAGTGCGGGCCATGCCGGGCGACAGGTGGTTGATCCGCCGGGACTGAAGAACCGTGAGAAGGAGGTCGAATTCTCCCGTCTCCCGCCGGTAGTGGGCACTGAGCAAGGAAGCCAGTTCGACCGGATCCGCAGGACCTCGTCCACGTTTCTTCATGGCGTGCCGGATGGTCCGCGAGACCCGGCCGAGCGACCGGCACAAGAGACCCGCGAGAACGTCGTCCTTGTTCGGGTAGTAGGCGTAAAGAGCGCCTGGCGTATAGCCCGCTTCCTTGGCGATGGCCCGCATAGTCGCACCTTCGATGCCGTCGCGGTCCAAGGTGCGCTGAGCGGCGTCGAGGATTACGGACTTCTTGAACGCCCGAACGGATTGTCGGCGGGCAGCGCCTGGAGAGTCGGTCCGGGTTTCTGACATCGGGGTCACCGTTGGTGTGGCGGCCGAGCGGCGGATGGGTTCACCGGGTCGACGTCATGATCGGGAAAATTTCTGATCAACGTTCAAAATACTGCCCACAACTACATCAACATGGTTCTCTCGCCGACCCGACATCGAAATCCACACGGCGAAACACACTATATTGTGTATTATGGGAGTATCATACTCAAAATACAGACGACTCATTTTTTCGTGAGCTTGAGGGCCGCGCAAGGCCGGCTTCGAACTCGGCAGCGCGCCGAGCGAAGACGTCATGTTTATAAGGATGGCGGACCGGCGGTCTCGGTCGAGGCTATTACATGACACTTGGAATGATGAACGATCTTCCGTTTCTATGAACGATGTTCAATATCGAAATGACATTCGATTTTTTGCTGGGACTCCTTCGAGCACATTCCGAAAAGTCCGGATTCATCCGGCATTGCCGAGCAGTTTCCAGACTCCGGAGCCGGTGACGACCGTCGCCCCGTCGGCCGTAATCGAGCCCCGTGCGAAGACCACGCTTCGCGTTGCGCGGGTCACCTCACCCCAGCCTTCCATCCGCTGGCCTGGATAGGCCGGCCCGACGAAATCGCAGGAGAGGCTCATCGTCGCCTTCCTGACATCGCCGATCACGTGGACGATCGTGTGGGCCAGCAGGTTGTCCATGAACGTCACGAGCATGCCCCCATGAACGACGCCTCGCGGATTTCGATGCTTTTCCCCGGCGTTGAACAGAAACCGTACCCCGTGTTCTTCCGTCTTCTGGAAGAATGGTCCCACCAGTGTGGCGAAGGCGTTGTCTCCAGGCTCCGGTTCGTACCCGTCGGGTATATCCACGCTCATCGATTGCCGTCCGCTCGGGTCTTTGCCGTCGCCGCGTCCCGTGATCGTTGTGCCAGGCTTTCTCTATGCATGAGATAGAGACCGCTGGCGATGATGATGCCGCACCCCACCCAGGTCCAGAAGTCGGGGAATTCGTTGAAGACGACGACGCTCAGAGTGACCGACCCGACGAGTTGCGTGTAGTTGTATGGCGAGATCACGGAAGCCGGACCGTTTTCATAGGCTTTGACGAGGCAGAAATGGCCGAGTCCGCCGAAGAACCCGGGAGCGAAGAACGCGAGAAGATCCACCCGGTCGCGCGGCGGCTCGAAGTCGAAAGGCACGACGATGCTGGTTACGACAAACCCGAGCAGCGCCGTATAGATGATGCTGGTCTCCGACGAATCGTACGGCGCGACCTTCCGCGTCAGAACCTGATAGAGCCCGTAACAGAATGCCGTCCCGAACACCAGCAACGCCGCCGGGTGTATGACATCGGAGCCCGGCCGGACAATGACGAGAGCGCCGACGAACCCCGTCAATACGGCGAGCCACCGACGCGGTCCCACACGCTCGCCCAGAAGCGGGATCGCGAGGAGGGCCACCATCAGAGGCGACGTGAAGTTGACGGATGCGGCCGTCGGCAACGCCACGTACCGCAGCGCGATGTAGTAACTGACCGTGGCGCCGATCATGAGAACGGAGCGCGAGAGTTGGAGGCCGGGCCGGTTCGACCGCACTGCTCCCAGGGCACGGCGGGGCGCCAAGAGTATGAAGACATAAATGATGTGACCCGTGTACCGCAGCCACAGGATCTGCGTGGTCGAATAGTCGTCCGACAGGAATTTCACGGACGCGTTGAGGCAGGAGAACAGCGTGACCGCGAGCAGCATGAACACGATGCCGCGCAGCACGCGGTCGCCGCCCGGGTCCGGCGCTGAGTGGTTGGAGGTACCTTGACTCACGAGAGACGTTGTTTGGCTCGATGCGGACGTCACCCGCGCGCGAATTGCGCCAATGCCTCGCGGGCCACGACATCCCCCCACTCCTGCAGGAAGTGGCCGCCGTCACTCATCTCGTAGGGCGGAGGGCAGTTCCGGATGTGGCGGTGCAGTCCGAGCATGACCGGGCCTCCCAGGACCGGATCCGACATTCCGATGGCCATGAACGACTGGCCCCGCCATTCCTCTTGCCACCAGCCGCGGGCGCGGCGCGAGACGGCGGCGCCCTCGGCATCAGGTCTGTCGGGGACCAGCTCCGGAAACCGTCGAACCCCCGCCATGTATCGCGAGTCGGGGAAAGGCGCCTCATAGGCGGCCGCTTCGTCATCGGTCAGGTGCGGACAGGCACGCTTGAGCAGGCGGCCGACCGCCAGGTCCGGGTTGTCCCGAACCCACTGCCGCCAACCGAGGAATCCCTCGCTCAGGGGGCCGTCACCGGTTCCCAGCATCGTGTTCATTACGATGAGGCGGTCGAATCGATCCGGAAGTTCCATGGGCAGCGTCAATCCCAGCAACCCGCCCCAGTCCTGGCAGACGAGCGTAAGGCCCCGCAGATCCAGATATTCGATGAACGCGATCAGAAACTGGCGGTGGAATTCGAACGTGTAGACACCTTCATCGGCCGGCTTGTCCGAGCGCCCGAACCCGAAGTAGTCCGGCGCGATCACCCTCCCTCCCGATGTGAGAAACTCGGGGATCATCCGGCGGTAAAGATAGGCCCAGGTCGGTTCGCCGTGCAGGCACAGAAAAACGTGTCGCGCGTCTGACGGACCCTCGTCGACATAGTGGGCGCGAAGGCCTTCGTATCCCGGGAGTCTGTCGACGTAGTTGGGCGCGTAAGGATAGCCCGCCAGGTGCGCGAATCTCTCTTCCGGCGTGCGGTGCGCTGTTTCCATCGGGCTCCTTCCGTATAGCGCCCGCTCACCATTGTCGAGTGCCGCGCGCGGAAATCGAGTGGCTCGCCTGTCTCGCCCGCTTCTCCGGCGCGAACGCCCGGGAATTCAGGTCTCGCCGCGGCGTCTTTCAGATGGCCAAGCCGGCAGAACGGGTCTAAGCTGAAATCGGCCCGACGGATCCTCACTCTGCTGGCGTCAGCAACTTTGCGTGAGGAACCGTCGGGCCTTTCTTTCTGGAAAGGAATACTTCCATGTCGGTGCCGAACGAAGAGGCGGACACCAATATCCGAGGTGTGTCTGAAGGCGAGAGTTCAGGAAAACACAGCATCATGACGTCCTTGAAGTCGTCCGTGATATGGCTCGTGGTCATCCTGGGCATACTCGCCGTGATCAGCTGGGCAGCAACGGAATTCGGCTTCATGCCGCAAGTTCCAGCCAAGTGATCTGAATCGACAATTGCGTGAACCGAATTCCCGGGGACGGAAATACATCGGTTCGATGGCGCTTTTCCTTTAGCGAATTGGTTGGAGACGTAAGCCCCGCGTGTCGCCGAGGGGCTTTTTTCGATGTGCCGCGCATGATCGACGGCGGAGCGAGGGGTGCGGGCTACTCCCTGAAAATCTGGCGCTGGAGTTCCTCGGGCCGTGGAATGACCACGGCCTGCTGTTCGTCGTGAGGCAGATCCTCGGCAGCCATGACGATCTCGGTTACCCGGCGGCCCATGTCACGCATGGCCTCGTTGTCGTCGACACCATGGCGAAGCGGCATCTTGAAGATGCAGTCGTGAGCCAGTGATCCGACCTTCCGTTCCGGAGGGCCGTAAACGCCATCCGGTGTCGCCGAGGGCGTCTCGCCGCGGATGCCCCGGCGCAAGAGGCGCCGCCACATCATGACCCCGGTATCGGTCCAGCCGGGATGCTCCAGGGCGTGGATAGCAATGGGCCGCTGACCGGTTTGGGCGTCCCAGTCGCCGGGAGCGCGCTGCCGTTCCTCGTAGGTGCGCCCGCCGTGGTGCTGGTGGGCACCGATGTCGATACTGTCGCGGCCGCAAGCCTTGGGGTCTCCCTTGCCGTCGTCGACGCCGGGTCGGAAATGACGCCAGCCGAAGGTCCAGCGCTATGGGTGTCGTCGACGGGCACCAGCCAACGGTTCCATGTGTTGCGCTGGAAGTATTTCTGCTTGTCGCCTTCCTCGAAGGCGGTGCCGACCTCGCAATAGTTGGGCAGGATCACGTGGTTGATGCGGTTCCACACGTGTTGGTCGTCCATGCGCCGGGTGGCGACGTAGATGATGCCGTTGCCACCGCCAGTCTCGTACCACTCGACCACCGGCATCTTGCCCCAAGCGGGCGTGAGCTGATCGCCCGTCATGCGGCTGTGCAGGAACACCGCGTGCATCGGGTCCATGAAATTGTCGTGGCATTGCAGCCAGTTGCAGGGATGCCAGGTGGAGTAAGGGATTATCCCTTCCTCGGGCGTGCCGTAATCCTCGAACCCCGAGAAGTCGGGCTTCTCCTCGGGCGGCCCCATGTAGGCAAAGACCAGACCCCAATGCTCATGGGCCGGGTAGGCGCCCTGCTTGAGGCTTGGATGGATGCGGGAACCGCTGGGCTCCCCGGGCGTATCGAGGATGGTGCCGTCGACGTCGAACTGCCAGCCGTGGTAACAGCAGCGGATCCCGTGCTTTGAGATCAATCCGTATTCGAGCGAAGCGCCGCGGTGGGTGCAGTGGCGGCGCAGGACGCCGACCCTGCCGGACTTGTCGCGGAAGGCAACGAGGTCCTCGCCCATGATGCGGATGGCCAGCGGGTATTGGCCGAGCTCCTCGGAGAGGCAGACCGGCTGCCAGAAATGCCGCATGTACTCGCCGCAGGGCGTATCAGGTCCGACATGGGTAATCTCGGCATCTTCGGAGGGCAGTTTGCCGAGGCAATAACCGGAGTAGGGCGCTTTGATGTCGTACGACCTCGGGCATACTTCGGAAATATCATGAACGGTCATGATCCGCCCTTCTGGGTTGTTGGTGCCGGGTTTCGTGCCCCTCCCGGTACCGGAGAGAATCCTTGCAAACGCGAATGCACGGTGTCATTGGGGCACTCATCGACGCGCTCCACCGAGGCCCGCGGAAGGTCGAGCGCCGCGTTGTCGGCCGCGCCTCCCTCGGAAGCCCTCTCGACGGTCGTGAGCCTGACGCGCCTCTGGCAACTATCTCATTGATATTTTTGATGAAACCGGGACGACTTGCGACCGTCTTTCGGCGAGCGAGTCACTATACAATCGGGAAGCCAATTGGCTACGGTAGCCGGGTCGATAGAGCCTGGCGCCGGCCAGCGAGTTTCACGCAAGTCACGGCCGGCGGGATCGTCGATACCGTGGGGAGCGCGATCGAAGGATCGGGTCGGGTTCGTCGCGGCAGGGAATTTCGGGCTGCGCCGGGGACCGGAGGGACGAAGTGCGAATCGGTATTCCAAAAGAGACCAAGACGCATGAATACCGGGTCGGGATGACCCCAGCCTCCGCGCGGGAACTGGTGCTCCATGGGCACGAGGTCGTCGTCCAGAAGGGTTGCGGAAAGGAGATCGGCCTCGAGGACGGCGCTTACGAGTCCGCCGGCGCCACTGTCCTGGACAGCGCGGAGGAGGTATTCGCTCGTGCCGACATCGTCGTAAAGGTCAAGGAACCACTGGCGCCTGAAGTGTCCATGTTGCAGGAGAACCAGGTGCTGTTCACCTATCTCCATCTGGCTCCCGACCCTGAATTGACACGCCGTCTCAAGGACACGGGTTGCATCGCCGTCGCCTATGAGACCGTCACCGATGATCGTGGCGGCTTGCCGCTGCTCGCTCCGATGAGCGAGGTCGCCGGGCGCATGGCCATTCAGGCAGGTGCCCACTGTCTCGAGCTGGAGCAAGGCGGGCGGGGCACCCTTCTGAGTGGCGTTCCGGGTGTCCCCGTGGGCCGGGTCGTCGTGCTGGGCGGGGGCATCGTCGGAACCAATGCGGCCCGCATGGCCATGGGGTTGGAGGCCGGTGTAACGGTGATCGATATCTCGCTCTCCCGGCTGTACGACCTCGACCTTCAATTCGGGCCGACCCTCAACACCATCTACTCCACCCGTGACGCGATCGAAGAACACGTGACCGCGGCCGACCTCGTCGTCGGCGCGGTCCTGGTTCCCGGTGCCGCCACGCCAAGACTGGTAACGGAAGACATGGTTCGGAAGATGAAACGCGGCTCCGTAGTCGTCGATGTGGCGATCGATCAGGGGGGCTGCATGGAGACGAGCCGTCCGACCACGCACGCGGATCCCACCTATGTTGAACACGAGGTGGTGCACTACTGTGTGACCAACATGCCCGGCGCCGTGGCCCGGACCTCCACGTTCGCCCTCAACAACGCCACGTTGCCCTTCGTCGTGTCTTTGGCGGACAAGGGTGTGAAGGCCGCGATGAAAGATGACGCCCACCTCCGCAATGGACTCAACATCTTCCGGGGACAGGTAACGTACGAGGCCGTGGCGCGTGATACCGGTGAGCAATATGTTCCGCCGCTCGACGCGTTGGCGGCCTGACGATTCGGAACAGACTTCAGGGAGGAAGCCGAGACATGGAGACATTGCGCCATTACGTGGGCGGGGAATTCGTGGAGGGGGCGGCCGGCCGCTTTGCCGAGGTCGACAATCCGGCGACTGGTGAACTCTCGGCCAGCGTGCCCTTGGCCACGGCGGCGGACGTCGACGCGGCGGTTTCCGCCGCGTCGGAAGCCTTTCCGGAATGGTCCGCCACCTCTCCGCTCCGACGGGCCCGCATCATGTTCAAGTTCAAGGCTCTCCTGGACGACAACATGGACGCCCTGGCAAGCATCATCACCGCCGAGCACGGCAAGGTGCACTCCGATGCCGTGGGTTCGATTGCCCGGGGGCTCGAAGTCGTCGAGTTCGCCTGCGGCATTCCCCATCTGCTGAAGGGCGCGTTCTCCGACAACGTGGCGACGGGCGTCGATATGTATTCCATGCGTCAGCCCCTGGGGGTATGCGCCGGCATCACGCCGTTCAACTTCCCCGCGATGGTGCCCATGTGGATGTTCCCCGTCTCCATCGCCTGCGGCAACACGTTCGTTCTGAAGCCTTCGGAGCGCGATCCGTCGGCCGCGAATTTCATGGCCGGGCTGCTTGCGGAGGCAGGGCTGCCGCCGGGGGTGTTCAACGTCATCCATGGAGACAAGGAGGCCGTCGACGCCATTCTCGGCCATCCGGGCATCTCGGCGGTGAGCTTTGTCGGCTCCACGCCCATCGCGGAATACGTCTACCGAACCGGTACGGCCTCGGGGAAAAGGGTGCAGGCGCTGGGCGGGGCGAAGAACCACATGGTGGTCATGCCCGACGCGGACATGGATCAGGCCACGGACGCGCTCATGGGTGCCGCGTTCGGGTCGGCGGGAGAACGCTGCATGGCCATTTCGGTCGCCGTGGCGGTCGGCGATGCCGGCGATTCCCTCATGGAACGTCTCGTCCCGCGTGCCCAATCCCTGAAGGTGGGCCCCGGAACGGACAGCGAGTCGGAGATGGGCCCCCTGGTTACCGCTCAGCATCTGGAGCGTGTACGGGGATACATCGATCTGGGGGTCGAGGAAGGGGCCGACCTCGTGGTCGACGGGCGTGGCTTCACGCTGCAAGGCTACGAGAACGGTCACTTCATGGGACCGAGCATATTCGACAGCGTGACGCCGGAGATGCGCATTTATCAGGAAGAAATCTTCGGTCCCGTGCTGTCGGTGGTCCGTATGCCGGACTTCGATTCGGCGCTCAGGATCGTCAACGAGCACGAATACGGAAACGGCGCCGCCATTTTCACCCGCGACGGAGATGCGGCGAGGACGTTCAGCAACGACTGCAGGATCGGCATGGTCGGCGTCAACGTCCCGATCCCCGTGCCACTCGCCTTCCATAGCTTCGGGGGGTGGAAGCGTTCCCTGTTCGGTGATCTGCACATGCACGGCCCCGAGGGCGTGTCGTTTTACACCAAACTCAAAACCATCACCTCGCGCTGGCCCACGGGCATGCGCAAAGGTGCCGAGTACGTCATGCCGGTGATGAGATAGGGATCGGCTTGCGCCGGGAAAGGTCGGGTCCGCGGGGTCGTACCTGATCCGTACTGGTATGCCGGAGGGAAATCCGGCCGTCGATGCTTGGTCGTCAAAGCCGGCTTCAGGCGTAGTCGAGGGGCAAAGACGTCGTGTACTTGATCTGCTCCATCGCAAAACTGGAACTGACATCCGACAGATCGATCACTTCGATGAGGCGTTGATAGAACGAATCGTAGGCGGCGATGTCGGGTACGACGACGCGCAGCAGATAGTCGATCTCGCCACTCATACGGTAGAACTCGACCACTTCCGGAAAGTCCGCGACGGCGCCCGCGAACTTCTTCAGCCACGCCGCCGTGTGCTGGTCGGTCCGGACAGAGACGAATACGGTTACACCGCAATTCAATTTGGCGCCATCCAGCAGCGCCACGCGCTTCCGGATCACGCCAGCCTCTTCCAGTTTCTGAATCCTTCTCCAGCAGGGTGTCGATGAGAGCCCGACACGCTTGGCGATATCCGCGAGGGGAAGGGTCGCGTCTTCCTGCAGGCAGGCGAGGATCTTCAGATCGATAGCGTCCACGGGACCTCAACGTTTATTGGAATTGGATTTCTAAATCCTCAGGATATCGAAAAATCATTTTCCATATCTATCAAATCATTTCGAAAAATGTGAAAATTTTTTAATATCGGATGACAATTTCCATTGCCCGCACGAGCGGATCGGCGTATCCGAACCATGTAGAGTCGAGGCCGTGACATGGCGGCCGAGGCGCCATACGATGGAAGCCAATCAAGGGAGGAGCGAAATGCCGAGGTACATTATAGAGCGAGACATTCCGGAGATCGGAAGCGCCGAACGCGAGCAATTGCGGGAGGCCGCGAAGAAGTCAAACGAAGTTTTGCGTCAACTCGGCCCGGGAATCCAATGGGTCGAATCCTACGTGGCGGGCGACAAGACCTTCTGCGTCTACTTGGCCGACAGCGAGGAGCTGATCCACAAGCACGCCGAGATCAGCGGTTTCCCCGCCACCAAGGTGACCGAAATCCGCAAGATGATCGACCCGACGACGGAACGCGCGGCCTGATCTCGGCCTGAACCCGATCGCTGCAATCGCGGCGGGGCCATTGGGATCGAGCGGCCCCCGGTTTGCTTGAGCGGGGTTTCCAATGGATCCTTCGGCTCCCCTCGAACGCAGGCATTGAGGTTCACGCGATGAAGGTCCTCTGGTTTCATCTGATGCCCTATACGGAGTTGCCCGACGATTTCCGGGACAACCACCATTCCGTGTGGGTCGATATCGACTCCACGCTGTTCGACCCGCAGCGCGCACATCAGATGTACAACGATTTCTTCGATGAACTGGAGTTCGCGGCCGATGTCGGATTCGACGGTGTCTGCGTCAACGAGCACCACAACAACGGGTACGGCCTCATGCCGTCACCCAACCTGGTCGGTTCGGCTCTCGCGCGGGCGACCACGGACGCGGCCATTCTCATCCTCGGAAACTCTCTCGCTCTCTACAACCCGCCGCTTCGCGTCGCTGAAGAAATGGCGATGATCGATTGCATTTCCGGCGGCCGAATGATCGCGGGCTTTCCCATCGGCACGCCGATGGACACCTGTTTCGCCTATGGCCAGAACCCGAGCACGTTGCGCCAGCGCTATCTCGAAGCCCACGACGTCATCATGCGCGCGTGGCGGGAGGAGGACGTCTTTTCGTTCAACGGCCGTTTCAACCAGCTGCGTTACGTGAATATCTGGCCCCGCCCCGTTCAAAAGCCGCATCCTCCGGTCTGGATTCCGGGCGGCGGCGCCAACGAAACCCTGCGCTGGTGCGTCGACAACGACTACGTGTTCTGCGCGCTGTCCTACTTCGGCTATGACGCAGCCCAGGGCGTTCTCGACGCCTACAAGCGCGAGACCGACGCTGGCGGAAAGGAACAGAATCCGTTCCGCTCCGGCTATCTTCAGTTCGTCGGAGTCGCGGAGACGCATGCCGAAGCAGAGCGGATTTATCGCGAACCGGCTGAGTATTTCTACGCGCGCTGCCTCCATCTCTATCCCGGGTTTACCGACGCTCCGGGGTACCGCACCGAGTCGACCATCCGCCGTCAAATCGCCGCCGCGCGCCCCGGCGGCGGCGTCGCCGCCCTCGGCACCATGGGTGCGCCGAAGCTGGAAGACATCGTCGAGCGTGGCTATCTCGTGCTGGGCGAACCGGACGAGGTGGCCGACCGTCTTCGGGAGATCGCCGAGGATCTCAACGTCGGGAACCTGATGACGCTCCTGCAGTTCGGCAACATGGATCGGGATACGGCCAACTACAACACGCACCTCTTCGCGCAGCGTGTCATGCCCCAGATCTCCGGCTTGTTCGAAGACGAGTGGGAACACCACTGGTGGCCGAACCCCATGCCGCGGCAGAAGCGGACCTTGCCGCAGGCGGTCGCGGTATGAGCGGACCCGAAGAACGGTCGGTCGAGATCAACGGCTTCGCCTGTCGCGTTTGGGAGAAAGGTATCGGGGAGCCGTTGGGCGTATTGCCCGGCATCGGCGGCGCGCCGCGCTGGACGCCCTTCATGGAGGCATTGAGCGGGACGCGCCGGGTCGTCGTGCCTTCGTTGCCGGGATTTCCGGGTGCCCTGGGGCACGATATCCTCGATTCCCACCTCGATTGGATGATCGTGGCCCACGAGCTGTTGGTGGGTGCCGGCCTTGACGGCGCCGACCTTGTGGGTATTTCCGTCGGCGGGGCCGTGGCGGCGGACGCCGCGGCGATCTGGCCGGCGTTCGTGCGGCGCCTCGTTCTGATTTCGCCGTACGGTCTTTTCGACGAGGACGACCCCGGCGTCGACCCGTTCGCGGTCCGGCCGCCGGACATCGGACAGTGCCTCAGCGCCAATGCCGACGCTTACGGGGCCGTATTCGGCGTTCCGGAGAACCGGGATCGGGTCGAATGGCTCGTGACGCTGTCGCGGGCGCAGGAGGCGGCGGCACGTATCCTCTGGCCTCTTGGCGATACCCGGCTCGCACGGCGCCTCCACCGAGTCCGCGTTCCGACGCTCCTCCTGTGGGGGGACCGGGACCGGGTTATCCCGCGGTCGTACGCGGACAAGTTCGTCGCAGGCATCGGCGGCGAGACCCGAATCAGGACCATCTCCGATGCCGGCCATCTGGCGGACATCGACCAGCCGGCCGCGGCGTCCGCGGCAATCCGGGAATTCCTCGATTGAAGAAGGGATCGCCATGACCGGCCTCCATCCACAGGCGAAAGCGTTGATCGAAGCGGCGACGGCCGCCGATCTGCCACCCTGGCATACGATGCCGGTAGAGGAGGCACGCGCCGCGTTTCGAAGCCGGCAGGTGCCGGCACAAGGAGAGCCGCCGCCGGTGGGGCAGGTGACCGACCGGATGCTTGAGGTGTCGGACCGACACATCCCGGCGCGTGTCTATCGCCCGACGGGCCGGGATGGCGTGAAGCTCCCTGTCTACGTCCATTTCCACGGCGGCGGCTGGGTGTTCGGCGACCTCGACAGCCATGACATCCCCTGCCGCTATCTTTGCATACAGTCCGACGCCCTCGTGATCTCGGTAGACTACCGATTGGCGCCGGAACACCCGTACCCCGCCGCGCTCGATGACGCGTGGGAGTCCCTCCGCTGGGTCGCGGCCAACGGTGACGCGCTGGACGCGGACACGAGTCGCTTGGCCGTGGGCGGTGACTCTGCGGGCGGCACTCTTGCCGCGACCGTCTGTCGGCGGGCCCGCGACGAAGGCGGGCCGGACATCCGGCTCCAGGTGTTGATCTACCCCGTGACCGACATGACCTTGTCGCTGCCGTCCATGACCGAACTGGCGGAGGGCTACAATCTCACCCGTGCCGCCATGGAGTGGTTCCGGGATCTGTATCTGCCCGACGACGCATCTCGGACGGACCCCGACGCGTCCCCGTTGTTCGCGGAGGATTTGAGTGGGCTGCCGCCGGCCCTTGTTGTCGCGGCCGGCTTCGATCCCCTGCGGGATGACGCCAAGGCCTATGCCGACGCCTTGACGGCTGCGGGGGTCGCGACCGAGCACGTCTGTTATGGCGGGATGATCCACGGTTTTCTGAACATGCCGGCCGTCCTGGACGACGGCCGCGAAGCGACCAAGCGGGCGGCCCGATCGATCAAGAGCGCCCTGAACTGATCCACGGAAACGGGCGCATCACCCGGCACCCCGCAACCATGGCGGTTCAGATTGGGGGCTCGCTACGGCCAGGACCGACATTCGATCAAAGTTTCTGTCTAATTCGCCGCAATCCTTTGTTTTACCTGAAGAATATTCGGAAACCGCAGGATTTTCTCCTCGGTCTCTCCAGTCATACCGTCAGTGTCCGCGCCGATCCAGCCTCAAGCCTCTCGATCCGCTCGTCGGCCGCGCGCCGCGCGGCAGGACCATCGGAGCATCGCGTCGTTCAATCCATCGAAGGTCGCGCCCTCGACCGAGCCGCCGCGATAACGGCCGAATCCCGGCTTCCGCAGGCTGCGCCGAGCCTTACGAAGTCAGCGCCTGCGCGAGCGTCGTCGCGTTGTGCCGCATCATGTCGAGGTAGGTCGGTGCCGACAGCGCGCCAGGATAGAGCGTGCCGCCGATGGCGGCTCCGGTCTCGTCGGCGATGCGGCTCAGGAGGCGCGGATCGCCAATGTTCTCGATGAAGACGGCGCGAATGCCCCCATCGCGGATCTGCCGGATGAGGCGGGCGACATCCTTTGCGGACGCCTCCGACTCGGTGCTGAGCCCCTGCGGCGCGATGAATGCAAGCCCGTAGTCGCGACCGAAATACCGGAACGCGTCGTGCGAGGTAACGACGGTGCGGCGGTCGGCCGGCAGGCTCGCCACGATCTCGCGGATTTCTGAATCGAGAGTTTCGATCTCAGCCGCATAGGCCTCACGATTCCAGTGGAACACGCCGGCATTCCCCGGATCGGCCTTGGCGAGCGCCTCGGTGATGTTGTCCACATAAACCGCTGCATTGCGGAGGCTCTGCCATGCATGGGGGTCGAAAGCGCCATGATGATCGTGGTCGTGGCCTGCCTCAGCACGCGCCTCGTGGTCGTGATCGTGGTCATGCCCGGCCTCTTCGGCGTGGACTTCGAGGCTGCCGCCGTGATCGTGCTCGTCGTCGAACGCGATCGGCTCGATCCCGTCGGTTGCCACTACGCGTATGCCATCGAAATCGGAGGCGTCGATCAGACGGTCCAGCCAGCCTTCGAACTGAAGCCCGTTGACGACGAGAATCGCTGACGGCCCGCGCAGCGGCGGGGGTCGGCTGGTAAACGTGCGTATCCCCGTCGGGACCGACGAGCGTCGTGACGGCGACGTGCTCTCCGCCGATGCGCTTCACCATGTCGCCGAGGATCGAGAAGGTGGCGACCACCGGGATCGGTTTGTCGGACCGTGCGACGGCCGGAGCGGCGAGCGACACGGCGAAGACGGCGGTGGCGGATATCAGAAGCGCTCTGCGGGCGAGCATCGGAACTCCTTTCAGGCTTCGAGATAGCGGCGCGGGAGGGCCCGCCCGGCGAGACCGCCCACCGGTCCGAAGACCAGCGACAGAGCGTAGCCGAGACCCGCGACAAGGATGATCGCCGGCCCGGACGGCAGGCTGAAGTGGTAGGAGAGAAGAAGGCCGATCAGGCTCGAGAGCATCGCAACCGAGATCGCGACGGCGATCAGCGCGCGGCGGCGGCGGGAAGGATCATGATGCCGACGGCCATCAGCGTGCCGAGCGCGTGAAAGCCGGCCACGAGGTTCAGCACGACGAGGGCAAGAAACGCGAAATGCGTCATGGCGCTGAGCCCGCTCACCGAGCGCAGGAACTGCGGATCCGCGCATTCGAGCACGAGTGGCCGGAACAGGGCCGCGAGCGCGAAGACCGAAACGGTCGCGATGGAACAGAGCAGAGTCAGAGCGGCGTCGTCGAGCGCGAGCACGGTCCCGAAGAGCACG
>JAGWAU010000047.1 GCA_021296255.1 Alphaproteobacteria bacterium
ATTTTCGTCCTCATTTCAAAGCGTTAACGGTCAGAATTCAGAAGTCTTTACAACCACAGCTCTTTCCCGCCGACAAGACGAGAAGACCGCACCGTCAGAGTACCATGCCGCCGTCGATGATGAAGGTGGTTCCGATCATGAAGGCAGCGTCATCCGACGCGGGATAACCGTGATCGTACGCTGGAACGAGGTCTGTTTCGATGGCGCCAAGGTGGTTTTCCCCGCTTCGACCTACCCTTCCCCGCCATCCCGAATAAAGGGGAACACGCGAGTGAAATCCGCTCCCGGCATCTTTTTGCCCATTTCCGACCAAATCTTGTTGACTACGGAGCCTACGGCGTTTGGGAAGTTTCCGTTTTCAACTTCCTCGACATAGACGCCTACGTCCTTTACCAGAATCTCGACCGCTGCGCCGACATCGTAGGTCTCCGGTTCGATGCACGTGGGGAAGACGTAGGACGTCGCGATATTGGCGCCGCTCGAGACATTGATCACCTCGAGGATCGACTTCATGTCGAGGTTCTGGCTCAAGCCGTAATTCATCGCCTCGCTCGTCGCGGTCATGGCCGCGCCGATCAGGAAGTTGTTGATCAGCTTGATAGCCTGTGCCTGACCCGGCTCTTCACCGACGTGGAACAGCTTGCGTCCCATCTTTTCAAGCACCGGGCGGACTGTTTCGACGGCGTCGGTTTTGCCTGCAACGATGAACGTCAGGGTCGCGGCTTGCGCCGCCGCCGGGCCGATTCCCGTGCCGCCCGATGCGCCCGCGACGGCCGAGTCGATGTAGGTGACGTCGACGGCCCCCAAGCGGGCCTCGGCGGCGCGGGCGGTTTTCGAGCCGATGGTCGAGGTGTCGACGACGATCGAGACGGTCCGGTGGTTGGCTGCCGCCAGTTCTTCCGTGATCTCTTCGACCGCCTGCCGGGTCGCCACGCTGATGATTGCGAACTCGCAGCTTCCCGCAATCTGGGTAACGGAGTCCGCGATTTCGGCCCCTGCGGGCGCCCGTTCCTTCGTACCCGCGATGTCGTAACAGATAACGGGATATCCCGCCGACACCAGATTGATCGCCATGGGATTGCCCATGTTGCCGAGACCTATGAATCCGATGCGTTCTCCCGCCATGCCATTTCTCCTTGTGCGGTTCCAGCGAATGCCTTTGTTTAGCGAGTCGGCCGTCCGTGGAGCAAGGTAAGCGGGTTCGCATAATTCTTTCTTGGACTCCATGGGTTAGGCTGCCACGGCGGAAACCAGCGAGGGACAGCGGGTATGGCTATGCAAATCGATCCCCAGATCGTCGAACGCTTCGAAGCGCTGGCCGGTCCTGACGTCGCGGACGGGCTGGAGCGCAACGGCCTTGAAGGGGCCGCCGAAGGCGTGCTGCCCTTGTGGCCGGACTGCCGCAAGATTGTCGGGCCGGCCCAAACCCTCAAACTCGTGCCACCCGGCGAAGGGCCTGAATCAGCCGCCTATGACACCTTGCGTGCCGTCGTGGCCGGCGGCCAAGGCAGCATTCTCGTCATCGACAATGGCAGTCGGCCTACCGTGAACAGCTTCGGCGGCATCGTCGGCACCACGTCGAAACACTATGGCGTCGCCGGATGTGTCAGCGACGGTGCCATGCGGGATATCAACGAATACAAGGCCCTCGACTTTCCTTGCTACGCGTCCGGACCCGCGCTGACGTCGATTCGCACGCGCTCGTCGAGCGCCGGCTACGGCATCGAGGTCACCTTCGCGGGCCTCGCCGTCCGGCCGGGCGACCTGGTGTTCGGCGACGAGAACGGCGTGCTCATCGTGCCTCGGGACCGCATCGAAGCCGTTCTCGAAACAGCGGAACTCGTGAAAGGCACCGAAGAGCGGATCATCGCTGCCATCCGCGGCGGTCAGGATCCGGTCGCGGCCCACGAAGTGGTGCGCTATGACCAGATGCTCACCGAGACATGAGTTCGTCGAGGCATGGCACTCTGAAACCGTGAGTCTCTATCTCCCTCGATATTGTACGAATTGAATCGAATTTCTCTCGCGTCGCCAATCCGTTAAGTCTTGGTCACGTGTCCAGGACGGAGTCGTCGAACAGGCTCTCGACGGGGATCGGAGCGTCGATCAACCGCTGATCGGCGACATATTCGATGAATTGCTCGAGATTGGCCCGATTCGCCTTGAGGCCGTTTGGAAACAGATCGGGGCCCATGTTGTCGCGCTGCCATTCATATTCGTTTCTGGCGAACATCAACATCGAGAAGGCCGGGTCATCGTAGAACTCGTCCGTCCTGCGCTTGGCATCCTCCCAGATGTCGATCATCGCCTTGGGCAGCCAGGGCTCTCGTGCCACGAGTTCACGCGTAAACACCAGCAGATGCATGATGGGGCAGTAGCCGAACTTCCCGAAATGCCTGAGCGACTCGGTGCGCGAGTCGGAGAACAGGCGGCGTACCCGCCCGGGATTGCGCAGGACGGCGGGAGGCGGTAGTGGATGGAACAGGGCGTCGACCTCGCCGGCCACCAGCATCTCGCCGGCATCCTTGCCATCCGGAATGTTCTGAATCGAGATGCCCTCCCCCTCCCAAGGGATCTCCTCATGGTGCTGGATGCACCAGTGTACTTCTTCCCAGGGCACGCCGTACTCGCTCTTGAGGTCGCCCTTCGCCAGGACGCAGAGCGTGGTCTGGAAGGACCATACGGCCACTCTTTTGCCGATCAAGTCCCTGGGTTCGTCGATCCCGGCATCGACGTTTACGAACATGCAGATCTGGCTGAACAGACGGCGGGGAAACACCGGCGTTGCGATGAGTTCGTCGGACCGCGTCCGCGACATGATGAAGGATGCGAGCGATTGTTCGCAGATGTCGAACTCCCGATCCCGGAACATACGTCCATGGCGGTCCATGCCGTCTCGACGGCCAGGATCGAAGCCAACGCCGACTTCGAGCGCACGGAACGATACGCCCTCTGGGCAGTCCACGGTGCCCATGAAGAACGGCGCATGGCGATCGAGCCGTTCCAGCGCGATGGTGAACGTTTTGTCCATCGTGTCCCCTCCCCGGTTGGTCGCCGGGGCATGGTAGCCGCTCACCTCTGGTAGTTGAACGTCGTCGCACCCTTGCCGAGAAAGACGTAGCTCACCTCGGGGCGGTGGGTCAGCTCCCGCAACAGCGTCGCGACCGGTGTTCGCATGACCGATCGACTCGGATGCAGGCGGCGCGCAGTTTCCCAACGCTCTCGCACGGGGCGGGCGATCTGTAGTGCGGCCAATTGGTCCTCGTCTGACATGAATGGTCCCTCCTGGTCTTGCAACCGGGACATGACCGGTTCTGCCCGTGCACCGGGACGTTCCGAAATTGGCTCTCGCCCGCCGCTCAATCGGTCGAAGACGTCCGGATCAATTCGGCCTGACACTTTGCCGAACCACCCCAGCACGTAATTCGCCAAGTCGGCCTGCACGGTCTTGTACCGTTCTCCCTCGATGACGTTGAGCAGAGCCTGGACACCCACGAATTGCGAGATGGGCGTTACCATGATGGGCCAACCGAGTTCCTCACGAATGCGGGAAATCTCGTCGAGGACGTGGCGAAGCCGGTCCGCCATGCCGAGCGCCTGGAGCTGGCTCTCCAAATTGCTGCGCATGCCCCCCGGCACCTGATGTCGGACAAGCGAAGGCTCGGGTGTGACGGGTCGGCCGAGGGGTTTACCCTGAAGGGCGGCCTGCTCCCGGAAATGACGGGCGATCCGGTCGAGAGCATCGACGTCGAGACGAACCTGCAGTCCCGATTCGGCCGCTTCCCGGACCATGAATTCCGTCGGCGGGTTCGAAGTCCCGTCGGCAAGCGGAGATATTGCCGTCTGCGCCACGTCGATGCCGAGGCGCATGGCCTCGATCGCGTTGAGGGCGCCGAGGCCGGAGGCGCAGTGAGTCTGGAAATGAAACAGGGCCTGGTCTCCGATCGCGGACCTTAGTTTCATGATCAGCACCCGCAGTCGCGCCGTCGTCATCAGGGAGGCGGCATCCTCCAGGATGATGCTGTCGGCTCCCAAGGCGAGAAGTTCCTTCGCCTTGGCGACGTAGTACGCATCGGTGTGGATCGGGCTTTCGGTGAAGATCAGGGTCGCCGCGACGTGCAGACCCCGTTCCTTGGCTGCCTGAAGGGGAACCGTAATATTGGCCGTATCGTTGAGTCCATCGAACAGATTGACCAGCGTGATCCCGTTGCCGGCCAGCACGTTCATCGCAAACGGAAACGCCTCGTCTGGCAGCGTCGACCATCCGAACACGCTCAGAGCTCGGATGATGGCGGCGACATGGTTTACGCGGGACGCGCGAGCGATCAATCGGACACGCTCCCAAGGATCTTCGGCGTTGAAATGATAGGACGCCTCGTAAACGGCGCCGCTCATCACTTCGATGCACCAGTATCCGCACCCGCCCATCGTATCGGCAATGGGTGCAATCATGGGCATGGTCATGCGCGTCGCCCAAAGGCTCTGCTGACCGTCGCGAAGCGCGGTCTCCCAGAATTCAAGGGTTCGCGTCATGCGCAATAGGCGGCCCGTTTAGGGTTGCACCTGATCAAACTTCATGCCGCAGGATATACTGTGGTCTCGGAGTACGGTTCAAACTCCGCTTCAGTCGCGGCAAATGGAGGGTCCGTAGATGTCCGTTGCTACCGATGTGATGTTCGATCCCGCGTCGTACGACAAAGTCCGGTTGTCTCTTGAGGAGGCCGAGACCCTGCCGCCCTGGTGCTACACCTCCGAGGTGTATTACCGCGCCGAAGTCGAGCACATGTTCATGAAGGTGTGGAATCTTCTCGGCCGGGCCGACCGTATTCCCAACCCGGGAGACTTCTATACGGTCAAGTATGTGGGAGTTCCTATCATTTTCGTCCGTGGCAATGACGGAGCGGTCCACGCCTATTCAAACAGCTGCCGGCACCGGGGCACACGAATTGCCGTTGGGGAGGGCAACTGCAAGAGCTTCGTTTGTCCCTATCACGGTTGGGCGTACGGGTTGGACGGCGCCCTGCTCGCCGCCCCGGGGATGGATAAAACGGCGAATTTCGACTTCGCCGACTACGGGCTGGTGCCTCTACGCCTCGAGACGTGGGGCGGATTTCTGTTCGTCAACTTCGATGACGATGCCGAGCCGTTGTCCGACTATCTCGGCAACCTGCCCGTGGAGATGGCGTCCTACGGTTACGAAGACTTGGTACTCACCGGTCATTGGAGCTACGACGTCGCCTGCAACTGGAAGCTCCACATCGAGAACGCGATGGAGGACTATCACGTGCCCTGGGTGCACGCGACGAGCCTCGACCTGAAGGACGTGCAGTTCTGGAACGTGCCGACCGAGGGAAACTGGTTCGACATGCGCGAATGCCACGACGGCACGAGGGCGCTGCTGGAAGAAGATGCCCATCACGGCTTTCCCCGCATCAGCACGCTGAAGGGCCATGCCGCGGAGGGAACGAACTTCGTCTGCGTTGCCCCGTCCACTTGCCTCGCGTCGACGACCGACTGTGTCTGGTACATCGAGCTCCATCCTCAGGGGCCTGGCAGCACCAAGGTGAATGTCGGCGCGTGCTTTCCGAAGGAGACGGTAGCGCGTCCCGATTTCGACGAGAGAGTCCAGTATTATTACAAGCGCTGGCGTCGGTCGGTCGGTGAAGACAACAACATTTCCGCGGTGCAACAGGAAGGGCTGTTCTCCCCCTTTGTGACGCCCGGACGTCTGTCGACCCTGGAACCGCTCGTGCGCAGCCTTGGTGAGTGGTGGATTGACTGGGTCATCGACCGTGGGGCCGCCGCCGAGATCAAGTAAACGGACAACACATGTTCCTGAAGGGCCACTGGTACGCGGCGGGCTTCCCACATGAACTGGGGCGGGAGTTCCTCGCGCGGACTTTCCTGAACCAGGCCGTCGTCATGTTTCGCACGGAGAATGGGACGCCGGTCGCCCTGGAGGATCGTTGTGCTCATCGGCGGGTGCCTCTGTCGCTGGGCCGCCTGATCGGCGACACCGTCGAGTGCAGTTATCACGGACTTCAATATGACTGCTCGGGCAAATGCACGAGGATTCCCGGACAGAAGCGTCCTCCGCCCAAGGTCGGCGTTCGGGCCTACCCGATCGTGGAAAAGCACCGCTTCTTGTGGATCTGGATGGGAGACCCCGAGAAGGCCGACGAGGCGTTGATTCCCGACTACAGCATGCTGGACCGCACGGGATTGCAGGTCAGCAACATCCAGTTCCACATGGATGCGCATGTCCAGTTCGTCATCGACAACCTGCTGGATCTCTCCCACCTTGCCTACGTTCACGGAACGACCACGGGGAGTCCCGAGATTTCCGAGACCGCTGACGTGAAGATCGTCCGGGACGGGGACTCGGTGCGCGTCCTGCGCTGGATGGAGAACGTGCCGCCGGCGCCGGCATTCCGCCAATTCGGTGGCTACGAGGGGAACATCGATAGCTGGCAGGTCTCCGAGTTCCGGCCACCCACGTATGTCCGGGTGAGTTACGGCTCGGCGCCGGCGGGTCACGGCATTCCCGAGGGCGACTGGTACGAGGACCAGGGCCATTGGGGATTCTACGTCTATCACGGACTCACGCCGGAAACGGAGAAGCGCTGCCACCAGTATCGTTACGTCGCCTTCGATCCGGGCATGGGCGATGCGCGAACCATCGCGGAATTCCGTTTTCAGTGCGATCAGATCATCATCGAGGATTCCGTGCTGTTCCCCATCCAGCAGGAGTCCATCGATCGCGATCCGGCGGAGACGTCGGCGCGGGACATCAACACGCAGGTGGAGATCGTCCACGATGGCGGGTTATCGGCCGCACGTCAGATCATCGACGGACTCCTGGCGGAACAGGAGAATGGTAGGCGCAATGGCGTCGCCGGGGCGGGCAAGAAAACCGGCCGCAAAACCGGGAAATCCGCACGTGTGCGCGTCGTGGCGAACTGAAGGATCGGGCTTATGTTCCTGAGAAATCACTGGTATACGGCAGCGTGGTCGGACGAACTCGGCACCGAGCCGCTGGCCCTGACGATGCTCGGCGAGGATGTACTTCTCTACCGTAAACAGGATGGAATGCCCGTCGCGCTGGAGAACCGTTGTGCCCACCGTCGCATGCCGCTCTCGAAGGGCAAGATCGTTGGCAGCGAAATCCAATGCGGCTATCACGGTCTGGTCTATGACTGCACCGGCGCCTGCGTAAAGGTTCCCGGCCAGGTGCGCGTGCCCAAGGGGACGCGGGTCAAGTCCTATCCCGTGATCGAGCGCCACGCGTTTATCTACGTCTGGATGGGCGATCCGGACGATGCCGACGAATCCCTGATCATCGACTTCCCACGCCTGGATCATCCCGAATGGGGGGTGACCAAGCTTCATCTGCACATCAAGGCGAATTATTTGCTGTTGATCGATAACTTGCTCGATCTCTCGCACGTCGCCTTTCTGCACAACACGACGATCGGCAATACGCCCGTGGCCGAGGATGCCGAAGTCATTCACGAGCGTCACGGCGACATGCTGCGGGTCACGCGCGAGATGATCGACGTGCCGGCGGCGCGAACCTATGCGGAGTTCGGGTCCCATCCGGGCAACTTCGACCGCTGGCAGCTCGCCGAGTGGCGGCCGCCGGCCTACTTCCTCATTAACAACGGGTCTGAAGGCACGGGCTTGAGAGAACCCGGTCAGTATCGGGTCTGCGATCAGGGGGAGTGGGGCTTCCAGGTTTATCACGGCATCACACCGGAAACCGACCGGTCGACCCACCAGTTCTGGGCCATCGCCTACGAGTTGTCGGCCGTTTCGAAGAAAAGCCGGCCGGAGTTCCACCGTCAGTGCCACCAGGTGATCTGGGAGGACGTCGCCATTTACGAGGCGCAGCAGCGTTCGCTCGACAGCGATCCGGAGGGCGCGACGCCGGAGAACGTCAACGAGAGGGTGCAGATCTCTTTTGACCAGGGTCTGTTGCAAGCCCGCAAGATCATCGCCCGCCTGCTGAAGAAGGAAGCGGCAGCGAAAAAGAAGGCCGCGGGACCAGTGCCGCAGGGTCGGAGTAGAGAAGCGGCGGCATAGGAGGGACGGATGTTTCTGAAGAACTACTGGTACGTCGGCGCCTACTCGGACGAGGTGACCCGCGAACCGATGGGCCGCGTCTTGCTCGGTGAACCCGTGGTGCTCTTCAGGACCCGGGACGGCAAGGCCGTCGCGCTCGAGGATCGTTGCGCCCACCGCCTGCTGCCGCTGTCCATGGGCAAGGTGATTGGGGACGTCATCCAGTGCCACTACCACGCCCTCGAGTTCGACGACACGGGCGCCTGCGTGCGAATCCCCGGTCAGGAGCGCATCCCGCCGCAGATGAAGGTCAAGAGCTACCCGGTGGTCGAGCGCGACAATTGCGTCTTCGTCTGGATGGGCGAGGCCGGGGACGCCGATGAGTCCGAGGCCCCCGAATTCTTCGGCATGCTCTTCCAAGACGGCTGGAGCGTGACCAAGGTGCATTGCCATGTGCAGGGCCATTACCAGCTCGTCATCGACAACCTGCTCGACCTCTCGCACCTCGCCACGGTACATGCTTCGACCGTCGGCAGCATGCACGTCGCGAACCTTGCCGATGTCGAGACGGAACGGGACGGGGATCGCGTCAAGGTCTCCCGCTGGACAATGGATGTTCCGGCCGCCAGGACCTACCGGCAGTTCGGCAACTACGACTCCAACATCGACCGCTGGCAGATTTCCGAGTTCATGCCGCCCTCCTATTTCCGCATCAACAACGGTTCAGCGGCGGCCGGGACCGGTGCCCGCCAGGGCAAGGGCGAGAAACGTTGGGACTTTTGGGTCTGCCACGGCATCACGCCGTCGACCGAGGACTCGACTCACTACTTCTGGCACCTCGGTCACAGGCTCTGGACCGATGACATGGACGAGGTGAACGAGTTCTACGAGCAGTGCCACAATGTTGTCGGCGAGGATATCGCCGTGTTCGAGGCGCAACAGAGAAACATCAACGTCGACCCTGATGCGCCGATGGTCGATATCGGCTACGACGCGGGCCCTCTCCTCGCCCGCCGGATTATCGATCGGCTGCTGAAGGAGGAAGCCGCGGCAAGGCCGGGCCGGGCGGCCTAAGGACCCAACAACTGCGGCAGGAACAGCGAGACCTCGGGCACGTAGGTGATGATTCCGAGCGCGATGATGTTGATGATGATGAACGGCACGACGCCGCGATAGATCGCGGTAAGCGGTGCCCTCAGCACCGATTGCACGACGAAGATGTTGAGCCCGAAGGGCGGCGTGAACATGCCGATCTCCAGATTCATCACCATAATGATGCCGAAATGGATGAGATCGATGTCGGCGGCCAGCACGATGGGCAGCAGCAGAGGCGTCAGGATGATGATTGCGGACGTCGGGTCGAGCAGGCAGCCGACGATCAGCAGCAGCAGGTTGATGACCAGAAGAATGACCCAGGGCGGGGCGCCGATGTTCTCGATAAATCCGACGATAGCGGCCGGCACGCCGCTGATCGTCAGCAGCCAGGAATAGAGGCCCGCCGCGGCAATGATGATGAAGATCTGGGCGCATACGTAGGCCGTGCGAATCGCCGCCTCCCAGACGCCGCGCCAATCGAGCTCCCGGTAGGCGTACATGGTGACGATGATGGCGTAGATCCCCGCGATCGCGCCGGCCTCGGTAGGATCGAAGATGCCCGAATAGATGCCGCCCAAGATGATCAGCGGCGTCATCAGGGCGAGAAAGCCCGCTCCTGAGGCGCGGATGAATTCGCGGAACGCGAAGCCTTGGGTGATCCCCATGTTGTTGCGGCGCGCGTAGAGATAGATGTAGGCCGCCATCAGCGCGGACAGCAGCAGGCCGGGCAGGAATCCGGCGATGAACAGCTTCACCACCGACACCTCCGCCGAACCGCCGTAGATGATCATGGCGATCGAGGGCGGGATGATCACCGCGATGGCGCCGGACGAGGCCAGCACGCCGGCGGAAAAGCTCTCGCTATAGCCGTTGTTGAGCAGCGGTCGGTAGAGCACCTGTCCCACGGCGGCCGTCGTCGCCGCACCGGACCCCGACATGGCGCCGAAGAAGGCGCACGATCCCACCGCGGTGATGGGCAGGCTGCCGCGCACGCCGCCGACGATGGAGAGAACCCAGGAGACGATGCGGTTGGAGAGGCCGCCGCGGCTCATCAGCTCGCCGGCGAAGATGAAGAAGGGCGCTGCCAGGAACGCGAGCTTGTCGACGCTGCCGAACATCTTGATGTGGGCGATGTTCATCGACACGTCCATGAAGAACGTGAGGATGACGACGGAGGTCGCGATGAGGATGAGAAAGACCGGGAAGCCGAAGATCAGGAGGCTGATCGGCAGGAGGACCATTACCCAGCCCACGGCTCGCCTCCCCGTTCCGGGATGTTGCGGGACATTGTGGGACTACACGCCATGATCGATGGTTCTGCCTTCTTTCACCTCCGAGATGTCGTCGTGTGTCCGGTCCATCTCGCCGAGCACGTTGGCCCGGAAGCGGACCACGACGGCGACCAGCATGAAGAAGAAGCCGATGAGCACCATGGAGTGCGGGTACACCATCGGGATCTCGGCGGCGACGCTGTGCTTGTCGAATTGCACCTGGAGAACGGTAACCTGCCAGGACTGGGTGACGATAAAGGCGCAGATGCCGATGAACGTGACCGTAGAGGCGAAGCTCACGATCTCCTTCCATGGTTTCGGCAGGAATTGGGACAGAATGTCCATCTTGAGATGGCGCCCGTCCCAGGTCACGAGGATGGCAGCGATGTAGACGAAGCAGACCAGGATGTAGCGCTGAACTTCTTCGGCCCAGAAGAAAGGTGCGAGGAAGAAGTATCGGGCGACTACGTTGGCGCCCGAGACCGCGACGATCGCCAGTACGAGAATGCCGCAGATGAAGCGGGGGATCGCGAAGGCGATTCTTTCGAGTCGCCGGTAGCGGTCTTCGGTGTGGGAACCGGACTCGTCACTCATGGCGGCGGCAGCTCCTCCCCACGACGACCCCATTCCGAGCACGCCGTTTTCGACGCGCCAACTGCTTTTCCGGATCGCAAAACACACGGAAAAACAAGGCTTAAGGGGGCTCTACGCGCTTTACAGTACCGATATCGCTCTCTAAGCTCAACTTGCCAACCACACCTAGAATGGGACGAAGGGAGGCTCCAGATGTCCAGGACATTTTCAAGAGTAGTCTCCGGTTTACCGATTACCTTGTTGAGCGCGGCATTTGCGACGTTTTTGATTCTTGGGCCCCAGCAAGCGGTGGCGGCGGCCGAGTTCGTGATCAAGGTCGCTATTTTCCCGACTGACGAAATCCACCACGAATTCGGACGGAAGTACGAGCAGCGCCTCGAGGAAGTGACCAACGGACGCATCGACGTCCAGCTCTTCCCAGGCCATCAGTTGGGTGGCATCGGCGAGATGGTGGACGGCGTGCAGATCGGTACCATCGAGATCAGCCTGTTGCCGCCCGGCTTCTTCAAAGGTGTCGACCGGCGCTATCAGGTGACGGACGTGCCAGGCCTGTTTGACGACATCGCCCACATCTCCCGGGCCCTGAGCTGCCCGCACTTCCGGAACGACTTCATGCGAATGACCGAGGACAAAGGCATGATCGGCGTAGCCATCTTCGACTATGGGCCGACCGCCTACGCCTCGCTCGAGCCTATCCGCACGCTGGCCGATTTCAAGGGCAAGAAGATCCGCGTGCTGGCCACCGACGTGGAGCGCGCCGTGATCGAGGAGTTCGGCGGCACGGGCATTCCGATGCCCATGGGCGATGCCATTCCCGGCCTGCAACGCAAACAGATCGACGGTATCCGCAGCACCATCGTCGTGCTCGCGGCGCTCAAGTTCTATGACGTCGCCAAGTACATCACCCTGGTCGAGGACACCCACATCCCCGACATGGCGATGATGAGCAAGAAGTTCTACGATTCACTGCCCCCCGACCTGCAGAAGGCGGTGATGGACGTGGGTGCGGAGCTTGAGCGTTACATGGAAGACGTGGTTATCCGCTATGACCGCCGCGCCGCGAACCTGTGGCGCAGCAAGGGCGGCGAGGTGATCCGGTTGTCCACGGCGGACCGCGACGAGTTCATGGCCCGGACAGCCAAGATCGGGGACCGCATCATGGGCGAAGATCCGGAACTCGCGCCGATGTACAACAAGTTGAAAGAGTGCGCGCGCATCACACGCCTGACCGATCATGAGATCAAAAAGGGATCCGGCCTCTGAGGAGAATTCAACGGACGCAGGACATCGAGGGGCCGGTAAATCGCCGGCCCCTTTCCTTTTCAGCGGCACTCTTACCGCCGCACGCCGACGTACCGATGGAGTGGCTCTGGGTCTTTCTCGAGCTCTCCCGGCGTCGCCTGGTTCGCGACAGATCCGTTCTCGATCAAGACGATGCGGTCAGCGCCCTGCAGCGCCGCTTCCACTTTCTGTTCTACGAGCAGAATGCCGACGCCGTGATCTTTCCGTCGCCACGATCGTCGGCATCAGTCCTTCGCTCGGTTCGTCGAGCAGAAGGAGCCGTGGTCGGAGGCACAAGGCCCGGGCGGTCGCCAGCATCTGCTGTTCGCCGCCACTCAGTGTTCCGGCACGCTGGCGCATACGCTCCGTCAAGATAGGAAACAGGCCCAGCACCCAATCGAGAGTGTCCTGTCCGCTCTCCTGGACCAGCAGGCCCATCCGGAGGTTTTCCTCGACGCTGAGTCCGGTGAACAGTCTCCGTCCCTGAGGGACATATGCGACACCGTGTTTCGGGACGTCGTGCGGACTCAGACCGGTCAGTTCGCTGCCGCCCATCTTGATGGTGCCCGACCGCGGTTTGATCTGCCCCATGATGGTGCGTAGGGTAGTGGTCTTACCGGCGCCATTTCGGCCCAACAGGCCGACGATCTCGCCCGCGCCGACGCCGAAGGACACATCCTTCAAGACCTGAACGGCGCCGTGGTAGCAGTTGACGTTCTCAAGCCGCAGCATCAGTTCCCAAGTACGCCCGCTGGACCACGGGGTCTCGTTCGATTTCGGACGGCGTTCCTTCGGCAATGACCATTCCCTTGTCCATCACGGTGATCAGCTCGGCCAGTTCGAGGACGACCGACATATTGTGCTCGATCAGGAGCACGGTCGCGCGTTTCGAAATCGCGCGGATTAGATCGCAGAAGCCGGAAATTTCTTCCAGGGCGAGGCCCTGTGTGGGTTCGTCGAGGATCAACAGCTCCGGCTCCAATGCCAATCCCATCGAGACTTCCAGGAGTCGCTGGTGACCGTACGGGAGTTCGCCCGCCTGGCGGTGCATCTCGTCCGCCAGGCCGACCCGAGACAGCGCCAGCTCGATACCCTTCGTGACCCGCTCTTCCGCGAGCACGAGGCGGTCACGCAGACCTCCCATCATGCGTCGCTGTACGGCCAAGGCCACGTTTTCGTAGCAGCTCAGGTTGGCGTAGATGCTTGTGACCTGAAATGTGTAGACGATCCCCCGACCCACACGATCCCACGCCCGCAGGCCGGTGATGTCCTCGCCTTTGAATCGAATCGAACCTTGGGTCGGCTTGAGACGACCGCTGACGAGGCTGACCAGCGTCGTTTTGCCCGCGCCGTTGGGGCCGATGACGGCCCTGATCTCGCCAGCCGGGATGACCAGCTCTACATCGTCAACAGCCTGCAGGCCCTCGAAGTTCTTGCTCAGGCCGATGGTTTCGAGCAGCGTCACGGTAGCCATGGCAACCACTTTTCGCGGATCGTGCCCATGAGTCCCTTGGGGAAATAAAGCACCAGAACGACCAGAACGATGCCGACGACGATCAGGTGGCTCTCGGTCAGGCCGCTCGCGATATCGACGAGATAGAACATGAGCCCCGTCCCAAGGACGGGACCGATCAAAGTTCCCATGCCGCCGACCAGAGTCCACAGAAGCGGAAATATCGAATACTCGATGGACGCGAAAGTGGAACCAATGTACGAGAATAACAGCGCGTACATGGCGCCCGCGGCTCCCGATATGGTGGCCGAGATCACTAGCGACACCAGCTTGTACTTGTAGGTGTTGTAGCCCAGCATGCGGGTGCGCGCCTCGTTTTCCCGGATCGCCACGAAGACGCGCCCGATCGGCGAATATACGATGGCGATGCAGACAAGGAAGGTAATGCCGAACAAGAGCAGCGCGGCGTTGTACTTCACGTCCGGATCTGAGAATTCCAGCACGGCTCCCCCCACCTCAAGGGGTGGAAGCACCTGAGATATCACGATGCCCTGATCTCCGAGCGTGATTTCGTTGAAGTAGAGCGTGGTGAGGAACGCCGCCTGCGCGAACATGAGCGTGACGATCAAGAACGACACGCCGCTCGTGCGGATGACGATCAGTCCGAATGTGACGCCCAGCAGAAAGCTCGAGACGACGCCGGTCGCGAACGCTTCGAGGGCATTGAACTGCAGGTAGAACACGGGTAGCCCCGCGCCATAGACGCCAGCGGCGAAGAACATGGCATGTCCGAGGCTCAGCAGGCCCGTGTAACCCAGCAGAACGTTGTAGCCCAACGCGAACGCCGCAAAGATCATGATCCGCGCGACGTTGATATGGTGGTAGGGGGACAGAAAGAACTGTGCCACCAGCAGCAGCGCGATGATGCCGAGGTGGATGACGAGAACCTTGCCCGAAATCCGGCGGCTCATGCCTCTTCGTCCCCGAACAATCCGCCGGGCCGTATCACGAGTACCAGCGCCACCAGCAACGTGGCGAGTATCTTGGCCAACGTCGGCGAGAAGAAGACCGAGATCACGCCGTCCGTGATGCCGATGACGAAGGCGGCGACGAGCGTTCCCCGCAGATTGCCGAGGCCGCCGATGATCACGACGATGAATGACAGCAGCAATGGATCGAGGCCCATCAGGTAGTGGGCTTGCTGCATCGGCACGACGAGCACGCCGGCCGCTGCGGCCAGCGCCGCTCCGAATCCGAAGACCAGGGCATACACACGCCGTACGGGAACGCCGTAGGCCTGGGCCATCTCTTCGTCCTGCTGTGTGGCCCGCATGTAGAGACCCATCTGGGTCCGGGAAATGACGATCCACGTTCCGATCAGCAACAGGGCGGACATTCCCGCCACGATCAATTTGTAACCCGAGTAGCCGAACCACGGGAACGAGACCCGGAAATAGATCGGAGCTTCTACGGACTTCGCGTCGCCGCCGTAAAACGTCAACACGATCTGCTGGATGATGTAGAGCAGTCCGATGGTGGCCACGATGGTGCTTTCCGGGTCGTAGTCGATGCGCCTCAGGATCAGCCAATCGGATGCGACGGCGATGGCGCCGACGACCAGCGGCCCGGCAATCAACGCGACGAGGAAACCGACGAGCGCGGAGCCGCCCACCAGCGAGCCGAACCACCAAGCGAGCACTGCGCCGAGCATGAAGAACTCGCCGTGCGCGATGTTGACGATGCGCATCACGCCGAAAACGAGCGACAGCCCGAGCGCGGTGAGCGCCAGGACGAGCGCGGTTACCGTACCCTCAAGCAGAGCCAGAAACAGATGGGGGCCGAGGCTCATTCGAACCAGGATATTTTACGAAGCGAGACTATGCGAGATGAAGCGAGATGATGGTGTCCCTCCCTTTGCCCGTTCCGTCATGCATCGGCCCCGCCCCGGATCGAGGCCGGGAGTGACCCGCGCATCGACTGGTTGCAGCGTGCGGGCGGCAGTCGGGACATTCAGCATCGGATTTCCTTGCGGTGACCACTCCGACGCCTTCCGTTGTGATGATAAAGGATGGCGGTACGCCCCTTCGCAAGTTCCTTTCGCGCGGGTTTGAATTTTTCCTTCAAACAAAGACCGTTATCTGGATTTTCTAAGATGAGGTCTCAATAAGAAAACCGTTTCTTGATCCGTTCGAACCATTCGTCCCGCCGGCGTTCACGCCCCCCCGTCCGGCCTCTCCTGCATCGAGGGAAGGCCGGGACGGGGGGTGAGTTCGCCGAACCGTCGTGATCGAGCCGCCTACAGAGGTTGCTTCGTGTAATCGTATTCGGGCTCGTACAGGGAATCCTCGATCGAGGTCTTGTGTACGACCTTCAACCTCTGATTCTCGACTAGAGAAATATACTGTTCCGCGTGGGCTTGGTGGCTTCCGCCCCGGAACAGCTTGTGGCCCTGAGGGTGCTCGATCCCTTCATTGAACCAGCGGATGTTCTCGAGCGTCTCGATGAATGCCGCTTTGTCCTTCGCCGTGGGATCCACGTAGCCGCTCTGCTCCACCGTCTGCTTGATGGCGAAGAGCGTTTCCCAGCAGCCGAACATGTGCGAGGCATAGGCAGTGTCCTTGGGGTCGTCCACGTAGGTGCCGGTATCCGTCATGCCCACCTTCTGGCGGTAAAAGTCGGCAGCCCGGGTCGGCAGGCCGTCGGCGTAGCGTGGAAAGCCTTCCCAAAAATACGTGCCCTCCAGGAACTCCAGGCCGGGGCTCGCGATGTTGACGCCTTCCAGCGAGTCAATGAAGCCGAAGATTTGCGGCCGGTTGTTGCCGAAATGCTCGCCCATCTCGCGCACGAAGGTCAGAACACCGGGACCCACCATGACGTGGTAGAGCAGTTCCGTATCCGACGGGATGCGTGGGAAGTATTTGGTGAACGATGATTCCCTGGGTGGAATCGGGATGAGTTCTTTCATCTCCGCGCCATTGGCCTTCACGGCCGCTCCGAAGTAGTCCCTGTGAGCATAGCCAAAGGCATAGTCCGGGAAGATCATGGTCACCTTCTTGCCGAGCTTGTCCAGGACCCATTTGGCGATAGCGGTCATCTGCGAGCGCACGTCGGAGGTGCCGGCCTGGAACACGTAGCGACTGAACTGCCCGTTGGGAACCGCCGGGGTCTCACTGACCACAAAGTACGGCATCTTCAATTCGCCGGCACGCGGCGCCGAGCCGATCACGACGTGCGAGAACAGCGTGCCGAAAACGAAATCGACCTTGTGCAGGTTCGCGAACTTCTCGACGACCTCGGCCCCGCGCTTGGGATCGGTACCGTCGTCTTCGACGATCAGCTCGATCGGCCGGCCGCCGATGCCGCCGGTCTCGTTGATCAGTTTCACCGCAGCCTTGGTGGTGCGCTCGTACCAGCGTCCGTATCCGGCGCCGATTCCGGTTCGGTGCGCCTGGAATCCGAGCTTGAGAGGCTTGTCAGTCGCCGAAGCCGCCCGGGGCGTGAAGGGACTTGGGATGATGCCGCTGACGAGTCCGCCAGCCGCCGCGCCACTCGCCAGGGCGGCGCCTTTGAACAATCCGCGTCGGGAGACACCCTGACGACGCAGTTGGGTTGTCTTGTTGTCGGTCTCTTTCTTGGTCATCGCTGCATCCTCCGCGCAGAACGTGAGCTGTCGTTCACGACGCTCGAACGGTAACACGATGGGAGCGACGCGCCAAGTTCGCTCATTGGTTACTCGTGAGAATTTTCGTACATTTATCAGCTACTTACCCGGCAGCCGGCGTCGACAACAGCCAGAGACCGAACATCGTGTAGGCGATCATCAAGACGGTCATGGGAATCTGGCTGAGTACGGCGCTTCGCGGCCTCGCATAAAGACGGATGGCCAGGAAGTGGGCAATCGCGACCGCGACCACGTGAGCGGCCACGATACCGACGACCTGGAAGTTCCAGATCAGCTCGATGGACGTACGGTTCGTTACGATGGAGGCGTGTACGTGCATGTCGCGGGTGCCGATCAAGTTCCAGCCGAGCGCGAACGGGTCGGACAATGCGCGCAGCGTGAACTGGCTGTCCAGAAGGAGCTCCGGAAGGTAGTGGGCGAAGTGGTAGCCGAAGGCGATCGGCGCGATCGCCACCACGAAGCATCCCAGTTGCGTTCCGATCGGCACATCGGATTTGGCGAGCAGGTGTCCCAGGGTTACGGCGAGGCAGTACACGGACACGAGGGCGCCGAAGACCGCCGCCAGTCCCAGCGAATTGATTCCGATGAGAGCGGTCCGGCCCGGATACTCCAGCGGGTTTACGCCAACAAAGTCGAGCCAGAGAAAAGTTCGCGAGAAACCGTCGAACGAGACGGAGGAAAGGGCCAATAGGATGAAAACCATGCCGCTTAGCGGGAGGACGCCCACGTCCAGCAGACGCATGCCGGGAATGGTGATGAAGGTAGCCCGACGTCTCCCTTCTTCATCCAAGCCGAAGGGGGACAGCCACGAGACGATGCGGAAGAAGATCGAGAAGATCTCCCCATAGCGCAGCCAGGTCTCGAGGCCGAACAACAGCGTGCCCGTAACCGTGATCAGGAAATAGACGATCACGGCGTGCGCCAGCAGTGCCGGATCCTGCGGTGCGGGATAGACCAGTTCGAACCAGGCAAACGCCAGGAAGAGGACGATCGCCGGCCAATATCCCGCGGCTTCGGGATACGACATGGGTGGGATTTGCCTCCAGCGGTCAAGGGGCGTCAGGGCGGTCAGCAAGTAATGCAGAGCCCTCCACGGATGGAGGAAAGCCCACAGGTTCCCGAAGATCGCGTGAAGAAACGTGAGCGCGACCCACCATATGGTCCAGAGCATCAGAGGAAGCGGATTGGAGAGAGGGTCCCGGTTTCCCAAGTAACCGGTAGCGATGAGCGCCAGGACGATGACGAGCGTGGCCGCGCTCGGCATGAGCGGATTCCAAGCCGGCGCTGAGCCAAGTTTGCAGCGGGCGCGCTCCAGCGCGTTGAGGCCGGTCGCCGGGACCGCGGCCATCAGTACGAACGTCAGCGCGACGACTACGGCACCCCCGCCGATATACAGGTCGGTCGGCAGCAGCAGGATGACCCCGCGCTCCGTGGCATGGGCGAACGCGGAGGTGGGTAACAACAGCCAAAGACCGAGCCAAGGGAGTATCCCTCCCGATCTTTGAATATGCCGAGCCATTGGCGTTCTCTCTTTTTCATGGGACGAAGAGCCCCGATGGCTCGAACGTCTTCCCCTCCCCTACTCCGCCGCACGAGCGGTTACACGGCGTTCGGCCCGGAGCTTCTCGGTGGCAGCCGCATCCAGAGCATCCGCCGACAGCACAACGCCGTAGAGTTCGGCGGCCTGCTCGACCGTGTAATAGCCGCGGCTTACGTCGTCGCGCACGAGTTCAGGATCGCGGTCGAGCGGATCGCCATAGCCGCCGCCGCCCGGCGTCGACACGCGGACGCGGTCGCCCGCCGAGATATGGATGTCCTGCTCCTTGGACAGGTGTGGCGGAATATGGGTCTTGCCGTTGCGGGTTACGCGGACCTTATTGACGTCGCCGTCCGAGCCGCCCAGCACACCTTGGGGACCGGTGCGCCCGTGATCCATGACGAAGGAGGCCCTGGCCTCTCCGCGCCGCAATGTCACCTCGTAGTTGATGCCGAAGCCGCCGCGTCGTTTGCCGGCCCCGCCGGAGCCCTCGTGCAGCGAGTACTCCTCGAACAGCACGGGGTAGCGCTGTTCCACGATCTCGACCGGCTGGGTCTTGGAGATGCCGATGGTAGAGCAGCCGTTCGAGATGCCGTCGGCGTCGGCGTTTCCGCCATACCCGCCACCGCTCAACAGATACATGATGTAGCTGCGATCCTCCTCGGGGTCGTAACCGCCCAGCGCGAAGTTGCCGCTCGTGCCTGCAGGCGCGGCGAACAGGAGATCGGGCAACGCCGGAGTCAGGGCGGCGAACACCGACTCCGCAATGCGTTGACTCACTTCGGCCGCGCAACCGGAGACCGGACGCGGATACTCGGCATAGAGAAAAGTGCCTTTCGGATCTTCGATGTGAAGCGGCGCGTAAGTTCCGGCGTTGATCGGAACTTCGGGAAAGATGTGCTTGACCGCGAGATAGATAGCGGATCGCGTGGTGGCGATTACGCTGTTCATGGGGCCGAGACACGGTGGACTCGAGTCCGACATATCGAAGTAGAGATCCGTGTCGGTCTTGCGGATCTTCATGTCGATCTCGAGTGGTTCGTCAACGACTCCGTCGGAGTCGACGTACGCCACGCCGTGGTACTCGCCGTCGGGAATCGTCGCGATCTTGGTCCGCATCTGCCGTTCCGCCCGCGCGCGCAGTTCGACGATGCATTCGTCGACGGTGTCCTTCCCGTAGCGGTCGAGCAGGGCCGTAAAACGCCGCTCGCCGACGGTCAGTGCCGCGGCCTGTGCCTTGATGTCACCGATGCGCTGATCCGCCAATCGGATATTCGAGAAGATGATCTCCATGATCTCCTCGTCCATCACGCCTTCCTTGAACAGCTTGACCGGCGGCAGCCGCAGTCCTTCCTGCTCAACCTCCGTGGCGTTGGCGGAGAAGCCGCCGGGCACGCCCCCGCCCGTGTCCGGCCAGTGCCCCGTGTTGGAGAGCCAGGCATACATCTCACCCTCGTAGAAGAACGGCTTGTTGAAGCGCACGTCCATCAGATGCGTGCCGCCAAGATAGGGATCGTTGACGATATACATATCGTCCGGCTTCAGGTCCTTGGCGCGCTCGATGACCTCCCGCGTGCCGAACTGCATGGTACCCACGAAGACCGGCAGGCCGAGTTCTCCCTGGGCGATCAGGTCGCCCGTATCCTTGTGATAGATGCCGTCGGATCGGTCCAGGGCTTCGGATATGACCGGGCTGAAGGCGGAACGCACGAAGGCCAGATCCATCTCATTGCAGACCTGTTGCAGACCGCTTTGGATCACGGCGAGAGTCACGGGGTCGATAGTCGATGTCATGATCTGGTCTCGTTCCAATCTCCGGCGAGCGCGCCGACGGTGACGACGAGGTTGCCGGCGGCGTCCACGCGTACGTCGCATTCTGGCTCGATAACGGTCGTCGTATCCAGTTGCTCGACGATCGCGGGCCCGCTGAATTCGGTTCCCGGCGGCAGATCTTCACGATGAAGGACGGGTGTTTCCTGCCACCCGCTCCGGTACCAGACATAGCGCTTCACACCCGATCCGTTCCCGCCGTCTTTGCCGCGGGTTGCCAGCGCGGCGAGCTCGGTGCTCGTTCTCCGGCCGATCACGGCGGTATGCAGATTGACGAGCACCGCCTTGATCTCCGGAAGATCGACGGCGAAGCGGTCCCAATACACCTCTTCGAACATCTTGCGCAGCTCGTCGCGGGTTGTGTTGGGCGACGGAACCGGGACCGTGAGGATGTGGCTCTGTCCCACGAACTGCATGTCCGCGTCGTGCACGAAACGCAGATCCTCGACTTCGATCCCTTCCCGTTCGATGGTCTCCCGGCCTTCCGCCATTTGCGCTTCGAGAATTGACGTGAACAAATCCATGTCGAGTACGTCGAGGGGGGCGTTGACGGTGTTGACGTAGTCGTGCCGCACATCCGCGACCACGCAGCCGATCGCACTGGTGATACCGGGACGGATGGGAACGATGACCTTGGGAATGCCGAGTTCGCGGGCCAAGGCCACGACGTGCAAGGGGCCGGCGCCGCCGAATGCGAACAGCGCAAAGTCGCGAGGATCCTGTCCGCGTGCGAGAGTCACCATCCGCAAGGCACCGGCCATATGATTGTTGGCCACCTGCAGGATGGCGCTGGCGGCCTCGTCGATGTTCAGCCCCAGCGGTGCGCCGATGTCCTTTGAGATCGCGCCACGCACGTGGTCCAGCGTGACCGGCGAGTCCACCGCCAGCAGCGCGTCAGGGTTGAGTCGCCCCAGGGCGAGGTTGGCGTCGGTAATCGTCGGCCGCTCGCCGCCGCGGCCGTAGCAGATGGGTCCCGGCACCGCGCCAGCGCTTTCGGGCCCTACCTGAAGCATACCCGCATCGTCGATCCGTGCGATGGATCCACCGCCCGCGCCAATGGTATGGACGTCCACCATGGGAACGTGGATCGGCAAGGCATAAGCGAGCTCGAGCTCGGAGCTGACCTGGGGGATGCCGTCCCGAATAATGCCCACGTCGCAGCTCGTCCCACCCATGTCGTAGGTGACGACGTCCATGAACCCTGCGCGTCCCGCAGTGTGGGCAGCGGCCATCACGCCCGACGCCGGGCCCGACATCACCGTGTTTACGGCGGCGTCGGAGACGATCCGTGCCGAGACGGTGCCGCCGTTACCCTGCATGACCAGGAGATCGTTGGCGTATCCCCTCTCTCGCAGTTCTTCGGACAGGCGATCGATATAGCGGCGCAGGATCGGTTGAACCGATCCGTTGACCGCGGCAGTGGTGCCCCGTTCGTATTCCCGATATTCCGAGAGGATGGCGTGGCCCATCGTGATGTAGTCGTTGGGCCAGAGTTCCGCCGCAACTTCGGCGGCGCGGCGTTCATGGGACGGATTGACGTAAGAGTGAAGGAAATGGATCACCAGCGACTCAACGTCCAGGTCAAGTAGCGTCCGGCATGCCTGTCGCACACCTTCTTCATCAAGGGGTCGATACACTCGACCCTGCGCGTCCATCCGCTCCTCCACCTCGATACGAAGCTCTCGTGGAATCAAAGGTTCGAATACGCCCTTCAAGCCGTAGGCGTTCGGACGTGTTCTTCGACCCAACTCCAGCACGTCGCGGAATCCTGTCGTAGTTATGAGCCCGACCTTGGACAGCTTCCGCTCAAGCACCGCGTTTGTCGTCGTGGTGGTGCCGTGCACCACGACTTTCACGTCCGACAGTGCGACGCCGGTTTCCGCAATCGCTGCAAGAACGCCGTACGCTTGGTTCTCCGGCGTGCTCGGTACCTTCGCGATACGCGGTTCTCCGCCTTCCGTGTCCGCAACGATCAAATCCGTGAACGTGCCGCCCACGTCGACGCCGATTATGTGATTTCGCATGGCGTGCCTTTTTGTACGGGTCCAATGTTGCGGTACGCGGCGACATCCCGTCGCCCTTCGATGGCGTGTGAGCCAACGATCCGGGTTTCGCCCTTCAAGGTGAGGGCCGCCGCGACGATCCTCCCGGTCACCTGCATACTTCTGGCGGCATCGGCGCCCCGTTGAAGTGCCGTATCGATGGAAGCGGAGTCGAGAGTTCCGACATCGACCGTGACGGGGCGCTCGCCCAGGTCACTGTCGAGCTCGATGCTCACGGCTGGAACCCGCCGTACCGCCGGGTGATCGACGTCGACGGTGTTGGCGATCAAGGTCGCCGCGACATCCGCATCCGCCGCCGTACGTGCAAGCACCGTGACACTATCGGCGATGCCGAGCGACATGCTACGCCCCTGCCAACCGCTGGTCGCGATGCCGCGTACCGGTGTTTCGAAGGAGACCTCCGCTCGGCCGTCCAGGGCGGGGGCATCGAAATCGGACACCATGCCGACCGTGAATCTCTCACCTGCCGCCAGATGTAGCGCGATGTCCCCACCGTTGTTGACATACGCTCTTTTCAAGGTGCGATCTTCTATCGCGGCCGCCAGTGCCGCGTCCGCGACGGCCCCCGCCACCGCCGCCATGGGGGTCACGAAGACTTTCCGATGGGGCCGAACCGCAGCGGCCATACGCCGAGCCACGGGTCCGTGGAACTCTTCCCGGATTTGGGACATTGGGGTCCGCAACAATTTGAGTTCGTCCACGAGCCGATGTAGTACGCCGTCGAAGAAGCCGGCCACCTGTCGATAGGCGGCCTCGACCTCCGGTTTCGCGCCGAACGCCTCGACGATGAGATCGATCGGACCGTGATGGAGATGCAGGCGGAGCCCGTCCGGAAGCATGGCGGACCTGGGTCGGTCCATCATGCCTTCGCCCCGAGGAATGAAGCTTCATCGAGGGGCCAGGGCGACCCGCCGGACCAGGCTTCCTGGCGTACACCGTCCGCATCGATGTCTTCCAGCTCGCGGATACTGTCCGTGTGTCCGCCGAGTGCCGCGTAGTCGTCTCGACCCAAGGTGAACTCGATGGGGGCCACGATGGCCGGTGTCGGAACGTATCCGAACCCGTTTGCCGGCAAGCGAGTCACGTCTACCATGATCGTGATACCGCCCCCGGGCCATACGAATGCCGGAGCTCCGCCGCAAGTGACCCGTGTCAATGTCCGGTGTACCGAATGGGTCAACCGGACCGGGTTTTCGGTGACGCCGGCACGGAGACTACCTCCCGCGCCCGCCATGAACAGAATCGACGTCAGGGCCGGTTCGCAGTTTTCGCCGATCCGACTCACGACCATGTCGAGATGCTCCGGCATGGCCGCGGGTTCCGGCTCCAAGTCCTCATCGAGAACGAAGTACGCGGAATCCTCTCCCGTCGTGCTGACCATGAGAAGGCGCAATCCCGGGTGCGCCTTCTTCGGGTCGATCTTCTCGATAATTGCGAGGGGATCTGTGACGTCCGTGCCACCCCAGCCGCTCCCCGGCTCCGCGACCTGAAAGTAGCGCCCGGGCGTCGAGCGGCGACCGCGGACCCGGATTCCGGACGGCTCCATTCCCAGAAAGCGGCCGGCTTGATGCTCGCTCAGCACGCCGGTGATATGGTCGTCGACGACGATGACTTCGTCGGCATGGCCGTGCCACTGCTTGGCGAATATGCCGATGGTGGCGGATCCGCAGCCGACCCTCATGCGCTCCTCCTTGAGATCGTCGATGATCGGAGGCTGGCCGGCCTGCAGCGTGAGGCTCGCGCCGCCTTCGACGGTGAAGTCGACGGCCTCTCCGTTGCAGAGATCGAGCATCATTCGACAGGTGACGGTCCCCTCCTTCTTGCTGCCTCCCGTCAAATGCCGGACGCCTCCGAGCGCCAGCATCTGTGAGCCGTACTCGGCCGTGGTGACGTGCCCCACCTGCTCTCCTTCGCAGCGAACCGGTGCGGTCTCGGGTCCGACGTAACGGTCGGTGTCGATCTTCGCCTTCAGGCCGCAGTAGCTGAAGATTCCTTCGGAGACGACCGTCACCATGTCGATGCCCCGATGCTCGCCCGCGACGATGAACGGCGCGGGTTTGTAGTCCGGGTACGTGGTTCCCGAACCGATCCCGGTGATGAAGGTATCCGCGGGGCGCAGCACGGTGCCGTCCCAGTCGCCCTCTCCGGCGAAGGGAACGGCATTTCCCGACGCATCCGTGGCCTTGCGCATCACCGCCATGGGGTCCATGCGGGTGAGCACGCCGTCCATGTTGCCGTAGCGGTCGCAGGCACCGGTCCGCCCCGGCCGTATCCGGCACAACACCGGACAGGCGTCACACGTGACCATCCCCGCGGTTTTGTCGCGCAAGGCGGCTTCCAGAGTGTCGGTGCCGGTGGTATCCAACTTGGTATGGGTCGGCCTGTCTGACATGGTTCAGCCCCCTTTCCGTTCCAGCAAGGCGGCGCGGACCCGGTCGGGCGTGGCCGGCAAGCTTCGAATGCGCACGCCTGCCGCGTCGTCTATGGCGCTCAGGATGGCGGGCGCCGTCGGGATCAAGGCGGGCTCTCCGATCCCCTTGGCGCCGTACGGACCAAGCGGTTCCTCGTCCTCGATGATGATGCATTCGATGTCGGGCACGTCGCCCACGGTTGGAATCAGATAGTCGTGCAGGTTCTCGGTGCGGCCGGGGATGTACTCCTCCATGAGGGCGAACCCGATGCCTTGGGCAATACCGCCGTGGATCTGACCTTCCACCTGCGTTGGATTGATCGCCCGGCCCACGTCATGCGCCGCGACAAATCGTAAAGGACGAACAAGGCCGAGCTCCATGTCGACATCCACCTCGACGATCTGTGCGGCGAATCCGTAGGTCGCATAGGGCTCGCCTTGACCATTGCCGTCGAGCGGGGTCGTCGGCGGATCAAAAGTTCCGCGTCCTCTCAGCACGTCGCTACCGTCGATTTCCGGGAGCCGCGACAGATCGACGCGGCGCGTGGCATCTCCGTCGGTCACGATCAGTTCGGCACCTTTCAACTGAATGTGCGCATCGGGGCTGGCGTTGGAGAGACGGAGTACTTGCGCCCGCAGGTCCTCGCCGGCGAGGCGCGCCGCGTTGCCCGAGACCAATGCTTGCCGCGAGGCGGAGGACTTGCCGGCATCCAGCGTCAGATCGGTATCGCCCATCACGTGGTCGAACGCATCCACCGGCACGCCGAGCGCGTCGGCACAGATCTGAATCATGATGGTAGTGGTGCCCTGACCGATTTCCTGCGCGCCGTTGTAGAGGGTGATCCGGCCGCGCCGATCGATGCCCACTTCCATGGTCGAGGGATTGGACATCGAGGTGTTGCCGATGCCGTACCACATGCATCCGATGCCGACACCGCGTCTGTGGGCGTTGCCGTCCACGTTGAATTCCGCCGCGAGCGCTTTCCAGCCTCGCCATCTCGATTGCAGGGCTTCTAGGCACTGAACGAGGCCCACGCTGTGGATCAGCCGCTGTGACGTGGGTGTTTCGTCTCCCGCGCGGATGGCGTTGAGCAGGCGGAATTCGAGACGGTCCATTCCCAGTTTGTCCGCCAGGGCGTCCATCAGGCCTTCGTGCGCCAACGAAGCCTGGGGCACGCCGAAACCCCGGAAAGCGCCCGAAGGGGGGCCATTCGTATGAATGGCGCGGGAGTGCGCCTCGACGGCCGGAACCGCGTACGGTCCGGAAGCGTGCACCGGCACCCGATCGGCCACCGTGGGTCCCCAAGAGGCATAGGCGCCCGTGTCGAAATCTCCTTCAAATCGATAGGCCGTCAGCTTGCCCTCCCGATCGGTGGCCGCCCTAGCCGATATCCGCGAGGGGTGCCGTTTCGTGGAGGCGGCCATCGACTCGGGCCGCGTATAGACGCAGCGAACGGGTCGCTCCAGATGCCACGCGGCGACCGCCAGGATCGGCTGTACGGAAACATCGAGCTTGCCGCCGAACCCGCCGCCACAGGCCGTGGGCGAGATCCGGATACGGTCGGGCTCGAAACCCATGACCTGGGCGACCTCGTCCCGGTCCATGTAGGGAGACTGAGTCGATGCATGAATTTCGATGCGATCGCCCACGCGCAGCGCATAGCCCGCTTCCGGTTCGATGTAGGCATGCTCGACGTATGTCGTTTCCCAGTTGCCGCCGACTTGCACATGCGCGCGGTCGAGGCCGGCATCGACATCACCTTTCTTCAATCGTCCATGGGTCAGGACGTTGCCGGGACAGCCGGCGTGAAGCTGCGGTGCTTCCTCAGCGAGCGACGAAGCGATGCCGGTGACGGGTACCAGAGGTTGCCAATCGATGGGGAGGTCTTCGTCGTGGATGGACTCGACCGCGTCCCTCTCGCCCACCAGTGCGGCGACCGCATCTCCCGGGTACCGAACGACGTCTTTCGCGAGAACCATCTGGTCCTTGATGTCCGGATAGATCCCGAAGCCATTGTTTCCGGGAATGTCTGCCCACGTCAGGATGCGCTCCAGGCCGGGCGTCCGGTCGACGAGGTCGTCGAAATCTCCGAGCGTGAAGCTGGCGTGAGCATAGGGTGACCGGATGATGCGCAACCACAATGTGTTCTCCGGCACATGATCGGCACCGTAGACCGCTTCCCCTCTCAGTTTTTCCGGAGCGTCGAGGCGCTTGAGCCGCGCGCCGACCGCGGCGCCGGCCGCCGGCTCGGCATCTTCCGATAATACGGAGTCATTTGCGGCCGTGAGAACGGCGGCGACAATATTACGGTATCCGGTGCATCGGCAGAGCACACCACCCAGCGCGTCGCAGATCTCCTGCTCCGTGACCAGTTCCCCGTCCTTGTGGGACAGAAGATCGCTGGCCGCCATCAGCATGCCGGGCGTGCAGATACCGCATTGTGCGGCACCCTGGGAATCGAATGCCGACTGAAGACGCGACAACGTGCCATTTGCCGCGAGGCCCTCGACGGTAGTGATCCGTCGACCCGCGGCCTGCGCGACCGGCACCATGCACGCGCAGATCTGGCGGCCATCCATCAGGATCGTACAGGCGCCGCAGTCTCCAGCATCGCAGCCAACCTTCGTGCCCGTGAGTCCGAGTTCCTCGCGCAATACATCCGCGAGGCGCGAGACCGGTGGTGCGGAAACTCGAACCGTCTCACCGTTCACGACGAACGCAATGGGTGCGCCGGCCGGTGGCGGTAACCGCTTGCCGATCGTGAATCCGGCGGATCGTGCGGCGGCGGCCGGTCCTCTTTCCCCGAGTTCGGCGAGAGCCCGGCGTACGCAGGTCAGGGCGGCGTCATGCCGGTAGGCGGCCGTCCCACGCACGTCGTTGATGGGGGTCAAGGCGCGGAAGTGATCCGGCTGCGGGACGTTTGCCAAATCGGCATGTAGGGGCCGGCCGATCAGCATCCGCTCGAGATCCACAAGCCGTTGGGCGACCTCGGAACAGGAACCGACGACGATACGGGCCGCGGCCACTTTTCCGTCTCCGGTATCCTCAAGGATCACGGAGACCATGACGATTGAAATGACGAGGTAGCGCCGGGCACCGAGTTTGATGAACGTCGACCGCGAGGGTCTGGTCGGCTTGGGGATACACAGGCCGGTGACGAGTTCACCGGGAGACAGGGCGGTTTGCCGGTTGCCGGTGATGAATTCGGCCAACGCGACGCGTCGTTCATCATACGCTGATGCGATTTCGACAACCGCATCCAGTGTCAGGAGTGGCGGGACGCCGTCGGCCGCGGGCGAAGCGTTGCATACGTTCCCGCAAACCGTGCCGGCATTCTGAACCTGCATGCCCCCCACCTCCCGTGCCGCCAGTTGGAGGCCCCGGAAAGATGGTGGAAGGTCCGCCGCGATCACGTCGCTCCAGGTCGTCGTCGCTCCGATTCGGATATGATCGTCCGCTTCGGCGATGCCCTGAAGCTCGGCGATCGCCGTTATGTCGAGTATGTCTTCATCGATGCGCCGGCCGACCCGCGCGGGATAGAAGTCGGTTCCGCCCGCCAGGATCGTCCAGTCGCGTGCGCTGAGTGCCTGAAGCGCGGCATCAAGAGCATTGGGGCGCAAGTAGGTCCCCATCGCCACCCGGCCTCATTACAATCTAGTGTTCGTACACGAACACTAGAAAGGTATCATGAACGCTGTCAAGGCCGCTACGCAACTCCCCGGCCAGCGAACCGAAGCCTGCTCAGGCAGGAGTTTCAGCCGTTTTGCTGCACGCGTCGCGGACCGCTTTCCAGACCCGCTCCGGTGTCAGCGGCATGTCGATGTGACGGACGCCAAATTCCGACAACGCATCCACGACCGCGTTGACCACCGCGGCCGGCGCGCCGATGGTCCCACTCTCGCCTACGCCCTTGGCACCGAGCGGGTTGTCCGTGCACAAGGTTTCCTGGAATTCGGTTCCAATGGACGGCAGATCGTCTGCCCGTGGCACGGCGTAGTCCAGAAACGACCCGGTCAACAACTGACCGTCTTCATCGAAGATGCAATGTTCAAGAATGGCTTGGCCAACGCCCTGAGCGACACCCCCCTGGATCTGACCCTCGACCACCATGGGGTTGACGACGCGTCCGACATCGTCGACTGACCAGTAGTCCCGCAATCCGACGGTACCATCGGTCGGGTCCACCAAAGCGACACAAAGATGGATTCCAGAAGACGTGGCGCGGCCTGGCGGATCATAGAACGCGGTTTCTTCCAGCCCGGGTTCCAGGTCTTTCGGGTAGTTGTCGATGTGATAGGCGGTTCGGGCGACATCCACGAACCCGACGCTCAGATTGGTGCCTGCGATCGTATACCGGCCCGACTCGAAGACGACGTCCTTGGCATCGCACTCCATGAGATGCGCGGCTATCTTCAGACCCTTCTTGATCACCTTGTCGACGGCGTGCGTGACGGCCATTCCGGCCGTCAGCAAGGTGCGTGAGCCGAATGTTCCGAGGCCGAAGGGGGTACGATCGGTATCTCCCTCGACGATCTCGACCGAGCCGATGTCACAGCCCAGCATCTCTGCGACGATCTGTGCGAACGTGGTGGCATGACCCTGACCATGGGAATGCCCGCCGCAAAATGCCGTGACCTTGCCGCTCGGATGGACACGCACCGAGGCTGAATCGTATCCGGGCACGCGCCGGCCGACCTTGGATGAGATTCGGCTCGACGGCCCGCCTGTCGATTCCACGACGCCCGAGAGTCCGATCCCCATGCGCAATCCGTCATCACGGCCTCTGCACTGCTCCTTCAGCAACCTGTCGTATCCGGCAACGTCTTTGAGCATCCGGAGCAAGCCTGGATAGTCACCCGAGTCGTAGTGTCTGCCGATGGCGTTGGTAAAGGGAAACCGGCCGGGAGGGACGACGTTCTTCGCCCGAAGTTCCAGCGGATCCATCATCAAGTCGCGGGCCGCCGTATCCATCAGCCGTTCCAACGTGAACGCGGCTTCCGGCTGTCCGGCACCGCGATAGGCATCCACCGGCGTCGTGTTGGAATAGATGCCGCGAACCCGGCAGCGGGCGGTCGGAACATCGTAAAGTCCGGTGACGTGCGGTGGGTAGAAAGCGCCGGGTATGCCGGCGCCCATCCCGCTGAGATAGGCGCCGACGTTCGCGATCGTGTCGACGTCGAGTGCCAGTATCCTGCCCTCTCCGTCGAAGGCCATGGCGCACCGCGTGACATGGTCCCGCGCGTACGTGTCGACGGCGAAGTGATCGGACCGCGTGGCGGTCCATCGGACAGGCCGCCCGAGCGCCCGGGAGGCCCACAGGATGGTTGCCTCTTCCGGGTAGTGATAGATCTTCTGGCCGAATCCCCCGCCGACATCCGGGGAGACGATGCGGACCTTGTGCTCCGGGACCTTGAGAGAATTGTCGGCGATCCACTGGCGCAGGAGGTGGGGATTCTGGCTCTGCGCCCAGAGGGTGTAGGAGGCGTCACCCTGGCGGTAATCGCCGATCAGGGCGCGCGGTTCCATCGGCGCCGGCGCGATGCGGTTGTTGACTATGTCGAGGCAGGTCACATGAGGGGCCTCTTCCAATACCTTCGCCACGCCGTCGGGGTCGCCGAGATCGATCTCGAACACCATGTTCGACCCGATCTCCGGATGAACTAGAGGCGCATGGGATTCGACCGCGGCGGCCGTGTCCGCGATGGCGGGTAGCGGTTCGTAGGTCACATCCAGTGCCTCGGCAGCGTCCCGCGCCTCGGGCAGTGTTTCCGCGACGACGGCGGCGACGGTGTCGCCGACGTGACGGACCTTGTCCAGGGCCAATGCGGGCCGGGTGATTTCATTCATGCGCCGCCCGTCCGAGAAGTCGACCCGCCAGAGGCAGGGGAGATCGCCGAAGCCTTCTTCCTCCCAGTCCCGTCCCGTCAGCAGCAGAAGCACACCGGGCATTCCTTCCACGGAGTCCCTGGCGATGTCGACAATCTCCGCGTGGGCGTGAGGGCTTCGGACGAAAACGGCGTGGGCGGCGTTCGGAAAGCCATTGTCGTCGACATAATTTCCCTGTCCCATGAGGAATCGATGGTCCTCGACGCGCTTTACAGGCCGGCCGATGTACGCGGGATCATCTCCGATGTTGACTTGGACAGTGTCTGACAACGTCCGTTTCCTTTCAGGCCGCCACGGCACCGGCTCCCTCTCCAGTCAGAATGGCCGCCGCCGCGTCCTCGACCACCGTCCCCTCGAAGAAATTCGTGTTCATCCCACCATGCAACTTCACTGGATTCGTGAATGTGAATTCCCGAAAATCGTCTTCCGAGATCAAATCCTTCCCGACCAGTTCGTGGGCTTCTTTCAGGACCTCCTTCATGTTGGGAACATCCCAGTGCCCGATGTCCGAGCCGAGCACCGGTTTCAGCTTCGTGCCGAAGGGCAGCGTCTTCTCCGAGAAGGCCATGGAGGTCATGGGGTCGTCCGCCTCGCAGCCGAAATAGAACGGCTTCGCGAAGCGGTCGAGGATGTCCTCGGCCCTGGTGATGCCGGCCGCGGCGAAGTCGTCGAGGAGGGCGAGGTCAGCGTCGCTGGCCTGCCCCTCCATGATCGTCGGATCGATGCTCCAGGCGGCGTAGCCGAGCGACGCCCGGGCTGCGCCGGGAGAACCTTCGAGACGGCCCTTGAACCTGTCGCCCCCGTACCGGTCGAAGAGGTTGCCCAGCTCGGCGCGATCGATCGCGGACGGATCGAACAGCGTGACGGCCTCTCCGTTCCGCTTCTCCCAGCAGCTCACGAGGCTTGCCAGAAGATCGCAAGCCCAGCCGACGCCGCCCTCCAGGATGCCGAAGTTGAGGTTGGGAAAACGATGAGTGATCCCTCCGAAAAACAGGGCTTTAGCGAACGCCTGCCCGGCTTCCGCGAAGTGGCCGATCTGGTTGTACATGTAATTGGTCGTAGAGCGCCGGGTTCCGGTGCCCATGGCGAAGGTATGCGCCGTCGGCGCGATGCCCAGCTCCACGCATTTGGACCAGAACGGATCGTAGTCGTACTCGCTGTCGAGACCGAGAGAGTCGAGCCAGAAAGCGAAGGCGGCCGTTCCCGATTCCGCTGCCGCGACGATGGGACGATGGACGAGACTGGCGATCATGGCGACCTTCAGGCCCAGCTCGTCGACCGCGTACTCCAGCTCTTTAATCGCCTCTTCGGGCGTGTTCGTGGGAATACAGGCCGCGGGGGTGATGCGATCCGCGTGGGCGCCGAAGATGTCCGCCACCATGGCGTTGTAGGCCCGGCATACCGCGGGTCGGACCTCGTCATCCGGTTCCGACGGAAGATAGAAACCCAGGGTCGGGTACACGATCGTGAAATCGAACCCAAATTCGTCAAGACGCTCCCTCAACAGCGCGGGCAGCATAGCGGTGGCGCGATCCAACGTATGGCGCGTGGGATTGGCGAAAAACGGCGGTCGCGCGATTCGCCTCCGCCGCCGCTCCTCGGGAGATACGGCGTGCCACGCCGTGTCGTCACTGGCCTTCAAACGATCCGCGAAACGGGCCGCCATTTCGCGGCCCGCGATGTCCCTTACGAAGTCGAGGAGGACGGGATAGCACTCCAGCATATGGCCATCCACATCGATGACCGGATGGTCGAGCGCGACGCGGATGTCTGCCGCGTTCCGCGATGAGGTCATGCCGCTATGCTTTCTTCCACCCTGGCCTGCGCAAGCCGCGAGCCTTCGTGTCATTTCCCCATGTCCGCCGGCAAGCAGTATGAACTGGTTGGGAAACCGTCAAGGTCGTCGGAGGCGCCACTAGCGATCACGTATCAAATGACTTGACCAAGGCCGCAAGGCGATCCCTGGCACCTGTCAAGATGGATACGCCATCCCCAACAAGAAGAGTGTCGACATCAAACTCCAATAATCTTCGAACGTTTTCTTGCAGGCGTCGGCAATCATCCACCACGCGATCCGGCAGTAGGGCGCACGCGCCGGGCGGGTTGCCGATCACCGCATCGCCGACGATCAGAGTTCGTCTCTCCGGCCAGTAAAACGCCACTTCCCCGGGTGATTTGCCGGACGCGTCAACGACCTCCAACGGGCCGACGGTGTCTCCAATTACCAAGTCTTCGTCGATCTCGGCTCCCTCGCCTTGCGCGTGTGCGGCGTCATCTCGGTGAATTGCCGTCGGCGCCCTCGTCCTGCCGCGAACTTTGTTCGCGGCACGTGAGTGGTTCCGGTTGGTGAGCAGAACGCGGGCGACACCCTCGGCGGCGAGCTCCTCAAGCGTCGAATGGTCGAGTTCGACGGGGTCAATGCACAGGTTGCCGTCCGAATGTCGAATCAGATGGCCGTTGAAATCATATCCATGACGTTCCGAAAACCAGGTCCAGGTAAGCACGTCTTCGACGATTTCGCGCATGTTATCCTCCCATCGCGCAGACGGTCCGCTTCACTTCAACCGATGCAGGAATTCCAGAAAGACCGCCCTCTCCTCCTCGGACAGAGGCGAGAGGGTCTCTCTGCTGATGCGTTCTCCGACCGGGATGACGCGGTCCACCAACGTTGTTCCTTCCGGTGTCAGGCGCCAAAGAACGCGACGACGGTTCTCGGGATCCTGTTGGCGTGCGATGAGGGATCTTTCCTCGAGGCGGGATACCACCCCGTTGATGGTCGCCGGGTCCGTGGCAATCAGGCGCCCCAGATGGTTTTGGGTAACGTTTCCGAGGTCACGGATTTTGACGAGGGCAGCGTATTGAACGGGAGTCAGGCCGTCTTTCCCGATCAGATCGGTGAAGATTGCACTGGCCCGCTGATGCGCCCGGCGCAGCAGGTGACCGACCTGCTCCTCGAGGACGTAATCGTCTTCCGGGACCTTTTTGTTCACCCCGGTTCTCTGTCCTCGGCTCAGCCGGCCAGTTCCCGACTATCGATTCGCTCCACCCCCGCATCCGTCATCTGCTGCCAGGCTGCTTCTACGGAACCTTCGAGGTCGATGCCGCGGCAGGCATCGTCGATCACGATGATCTCGAATCCTTCCCTGCGGCCATCGAGCGCCGAATATGCGACGCAGTAGTCCGTCGCCAGTCCCGCCATGAACAATCGTTCGAAACCGCGGTCGCGGAGATACCCGGCGAGTCCGGTGGACGTACTGCGGTCATTCTCGAACAGAGCGGAATACGAGTCGATAGTCTGTCGATAACCTTTCCGGATCACGAGTTCCGCCGAATCGACGTTCAGGCCGGCATGGAATTCCGCCCCGGACGTGCCTTGAACGCAGTGATTCGGCCAAAGGACCTGTGGGCCGTAGTCGACTTGGATTACTTCGAAAGGATTGCGTCCCTCGTGCATGGAGGCGAACGAGATGTGATCGATCGGATGCCAGTCCTGAGTCAGCAGCACGTGACGAAACCGCTCCATCAGTCCATTGATCGGTGCCACGACTTCGTCACCATTTGGGACCTCCAGTGCACCGCCCGGGCAGAAGTCGTTCTGGACGTCGATGACGACCAGGGTGTCGGTATCGTGATTGATCGTGGGTGTCGTCATGCTCTGGACTCGCCTATCCCGTGACCGACTCCACGGCTTCGATGATTTTCTTGTAGCCGGTGCAGCGGCACAGATTCCCCTTGATGGCCTCCACGATTTCCGACCGCGTCGGTTTTGGGTTCTCTTCCAGCAACGCCGTCGCCGTCATGAGGAATCCCGGCGTGCAGTAACCACATTGCACGGCGCCGTGGGTGAGAAAAGCCTGTTGCAGGGGACTCAGCCGCCCGTCCCGTTCCAGACCCTCCACGGTCCTGATTTCTCGACCGTCCGCCTGGGGTGCGAGCAGCAGGCAGGAGCTCACCGGTCTGTCGTCGAGCAAGACCGTGCAGGCGCCACACACGCCCATGCTGCAGTCCTTGTGCGTACCCGTCAGGCCCAACCGCTCGCGGAGGATACCGACGACGGTTTCGGTCGGCTCGACCGACAGCGAGTGCGGCCGGCCGTTGACGTTGAGGGTGACGTCCACCGTCATCGGATCAGGACCCCCTCCCCCTCCCAAGTCCCGGAGAACGCCTTCATCACGGTGCGCCGCAGCGTCACCGCTGCGACGTGGCGCTTGTAGTTGGCCGAATAGAGATGGTCCTCGATCGGCTCCATTACGGCGAAAAGCCTTTCGCGCACTCGGCCAAATACCTCGTCGGAAGGGCGCACGTTCGTAAGCATCTCCTCCAACGCTTCCGAATAGACGGGCGTTTGCCCAACGCCTCCCAAGCCGAGCGAGATCTCTTCGATGCGTCCGTTGCCGGCTCCTCGGATCAGGCGGACCGCAGCGCTGATCGTGGAGGTATAGTCCATGGCCTTGCGCGCGGCGTATTTCCCGAATGCGGTGATCGACCCGGGTTTCATTGGCGGGATCAGGATCTCCTGCAGCAACTCGTCATCGCGAAGGGCGGTCTCGTAGAGGTCGACGAAGAACTCACGCACGGGAATATCACGCCTGCCGTCGGGACCTACGGTCCGCATGGTCGCATCGAGAGCGAGCATGGTGATCGGGGGGTCGCCCTGCGGATCGGCCAAACATATGTTTCCGCCGATCGTTCCCTTGTTCATGATCCGGCCGCAGGCAATCTCGGCCGCCATCTCCGACATCATGGGGAAGGCCTCCGCGATGATCTCCGACTCCGCCACTTCCCGGTGAGTGACGGCGGCGCCGATTCGAACCGTTCCATCGGACAACCGGTCGATGCCGTGCAGGGCGTCAATCCGCGAGACATCGACGAGCCAACTCGGCTCGACGAGCTTTTCGTTCATCAGGATGACCAGCGCGACGCCGCCCGCGATGACGTGCGCCTCTCCCTTCGCCGCGACCAGAGCTTCGACGGCTTCGGCCGTGGTGCGTGCCGCGGTGTACCGGCAGCTCATGCGCCGTTTCCGTTCAGGAGACCGAGCATGTATTCGGCATCCATCGGCAGGTGGCTGGGACGTGCGTCCACGGCATCGGCGACCGCGCTCGCCATGGCCGCGGGTATCGGAATCAGGCTTACTTCGGCGACACCCTTGGCGCCGTAGGGTCCGGTGCGATCATGGGTGTCGACGAAGATACTCTCGATCTCCTGCGTGACGTCCTTGGCGCCGGGCAGCAAATAGTCCCGATAGTGGGGATTCATGATGTAACCGTCCTGGCGCACCACGCGTTCCCACAGCGCCTGACCGACCCCCATGGCAACACCGCCCTCGATCTGCCCTTCGGCACCCGTCGGATTGACGATCGTGCCGGCGTCATGGGCGCACCAAGCCTTCAGAAGATCGGTCGTGCCCAACTCCGTGTCCACCTCGATCTCGACCAAGTGGGTCGCGAAGACATAGGTGGGATAAGGATTGCCTTCGAAGGTCAAGATATTCACGGCAATGTCGGGATCGAACTTGCCGTAGCCGCCGATTCCATCGATTTCGTCGCCGATCAGACGGCAGGCCTCCTCGAAGGTCATGCGTTCGTTGCGGGCGATGACCGAATCCTCCTGCAATCGCACTTCTTCCCGCGGTGCATGGAGCTTGTTCGCGACGGCTGTCTCGAACTGCTGCTTGAAGTCCTGGCCGGCGATGTGCGCCGCGTTGCCCGAGAAGTACGTCGTGCGGGATGCCGAGGTCGGTCCCGAATCGTCGGTTTTCGTCGAGTCGCCGCTGACCACCCGGATGCGGTCTACGGCGATACCTGCGGACTCGGCGGCCACCATGGCAAGCGAGGTGTCGGACCCCGTGCCGATATCGGGTGTCCCGCAGAAGGCGGTCACCGTGCCGTCAGCCTCGGCGCGGACGCGCGCCGTCGACGGGTTGCGGACTCCACTGTAGCCGATTCCATAGCCCAGGCAGGCGATTCCGAGGCCGCGCCGCCGCGTGCCGTTCGATTGACCCGCAAGGTCCTTCTGTCGCTGCTCGTAGATCGGTTCGATGGCGTCGAGCGATTTGAGGAGGCCGACGTCCGTCAGGGTTTGGCCCGTGCTGGTGTGATCACCATCGACCAAACCGTTGATGCGGCGAATCTCGATCGGGCTCATGCCCAACTTGTCGGCCAATTCATTGAGCTGGCATTCCATCGCAAATGCCACCTTGACCACGCCGAAGCTCCGCATGGCGCCGCTCGGCGCGTGATTTGTGAAGACTGCCGTGTGGCGCACCCTGAGGTTCGGGATGCGGTAGGGCATGCCGGCATGGATCACGCACCGGCCACTGCAGATCATGCTGTAGGAACGGTAGGCCCCGCCATCAAACAGATTACGGACGTCGAGCGCCGTAATACGGCCGTCCTTCGTGGCCCCCAGGCGCTGATGGATCTTCATGGCGTGGCGCTTGGTCGTCGCCGTGAAGACCTCCTCGCGGGTGAAGACTATCTTGACCGGCCGGCCGGTCTTGAGGGTCAGCAACGCCGAGGCGCACTCGACGGTGTTGTCCATCTTGCCGCCGAAAGCACCGCCCACCACCGTCTGGACGACCCGCACCCGCTCCATGGGACGGCCCGTGACACGGGCAAGCTGCTTGTGGTGATAGTGAGGGTATTGCGTGCAGACCAGAACGGTCAGCACGTCGTCCGAGTCTACGAAGGCGACGCCGGCTGGCGTCTCCAGGAAACAATGGTCAATGGGCTCGGTCTCAAAATCGTTCTCCAGGATGATGTCCGCTTCCGTGAAGCCGATTTCGATGTCGCCCTGGCTATGATGCAGGTCGGTGATGACGTTGCCGTCTTCGGGATCGATTCTGACGGTACCCTCGGCCAACGCTTGTTCCGGCGTGATGACCGTCTCCAACGGCTCGTAGTCGACCTCGACAAGCAGGCACGCTGCCTCCGCCTGCTGTTCGGTCTCAGCGACGATCGCAACGATCGGTTCCCCGGCAAAGCGTACCTTGTCCCGGGCCAGGATCGGCGTGTCGTCCGAAATCGGACCGACCAGGAGGCGATCGTCGGGAATTTCCGCAGCAGTCAAAATGCCTTTGACGCCTGGTGCCGTCTCGGCCTTGGAGATATCGATCTTCAGGATACGTGCGTGAGGGTATTGGCTGCGGACGAATCGTCCGTAGAGCATGCCCTCCATCTCGATGTTGCCCGCGTAGCGGGCCCGGCCGCGCACCTTGTACAAGGCATCGTTGCGCGGAATCCGCATGCCGATGGTCCGCAGATCGACATCGACATCCGTTCCTCGGCCCGCGCGCTCCCGCTCCACCGTATCCCGAACAAGGCGATGGTATTCCGCCTGCCAGCGCGCCTGCTCCTCGACGGTTCCGAGCGCAAATTTTTCGCCTTCCGGCTCCTTCCAGTCTCCGACGGTCAAACGATCACCTCCCTGGGCGAATTATCGCGCTGCGCAAAAACACAATACACCCCCTTCAGGGAGGGAGGAGAAAATAGCCGTGCATTTGCCCCCTTCCCCCGGCAAGGGAAGGTTGGACGGGGCCGTGCCATGCTGCATCGATCCACCGCCTCAGACGATTATTCGTGCGTCCACGACAACGGACCCACTTTCGTCGACGATCAAGGGATTGATATCGATCTCCTTGATCGAAGAATGACTCGAGACCAGTTGCGACACCCTCAGAAGTGTGTCGACGACGGAGTCCACGTCCGAGGGTGTTTCGCCCCGTACCCCCTCCAGCAGCGGATACAGCTTCAGTTCGGCCAGCATGCCGCGCGCCTCGGTCTCATCGACCGGCGCCAGGCGGAACGCGTAGTCATCGAGAACTTCCGTGTAGATGCCGCCCGTTCCGACGATCAGACACGATCCGAACGTGGGGTCCCGTTTGGCACCGATCATGATCTCCTTGCCTTTGGGCGCCATCGCTTGAAGCAATATGCCCTCGATCGCCGCCCCCGGATTGGCACGCAGGACATCCTCGCGCATGCCGTGATAGTTCTCCAGGAGTGCCCGATCGTCGGCAATGTCCAGCCGGACGCCGCCGTCATCCGATTTGTGAATGACGTCGGCGGACACCACCTTCATGCAGAGCGGATATCCGATCTCGGCGGCCCTCCGCGCGAGTTCGCCGTCGCTTTTCACCAGTTCCCACCGAGCCGAGTTGATGCCGTAAGCGTCAAGGATCTCGAGGCTTTCCGTGAACAGGTAGGGAGAGCCGGACTGCACCGCGGAGGCCAGCAGTTCGTCCGTGCTCCCGTCGTCCACGTCGAATCGGGGCGGGGCGCCGCGACTCGCCGCGCTGCGGACGGCCCCGTAATCCGCCATCTTGGCGATCGTGGCGGCCGCGGAGTCCAGAGAGGGGAATACCATTGCCGTGCCCTCATCTTCGATCCTCTTGCTGAAACCGGCGATGTCGAGACCGTAGGTCCAGCAGAGAACAGGCTTTTCCCGAAACCGCGACGCGATCTCGCCGACGTATCGGGAGGCGTCGAGGGCATCGTATTTGGGCAGGGTGTAGGAGCAATAGATGCAGATGACGGCGTCGACGGCGTCGTCGCGCACCACCTGCTCGAGGATGCGGGGAAAGGAGGCGTCGAAATCCCGCGCGACCGGAATCCAGATGTCGACCGGATTGTCGATGGTCAGCCAGGGAGGAAACAGATCCCTGATGCCGCTTATCGTTTCCTCCGAAAGACTGGCAAGCTCCAAGCCCGCGCCCTCGATGGCATCGATGGCAAGGATGGCACCGCCGCCCGAGAAACTCACGACCGCGACCCGCTTTCCCTTGGGCGGCGTGTAGGTCACCAGCGCCTTGGACAGCAGGCGCAGCTCTTCCGAATTCCGAGCGGGTATGATCCCGGCCTTGCGAAATGCCGCGTCGTACATCTCGTTTTCGCCGGCCACGGCACCGCTGTGGGAAGCGACCGCAACCTGCCCGGTGTCGCTGCGACCCGCCTTGAGGAGCACGATGGGTTTCTCCTTCGAGACCCGTGATGCCGTCTCCACGAAAGCGCGGCCGTCAACGATACCTTCCACATGGCATTGGATGACTTTGATCCTGTCGTTCTGTCCGAAGTACGTGAGCACATCCACGAGATCGATATCGCTGGCATTACCGAGGTCGATCGACATGCAGAAGCCGGCGGGCTCGTTGTTGATCAGGTGATGCCCCATCATGAACAGACCTGACTGAGAAACCTGTCCGATAGGCGTCTTGTCGTTTGCGAGTTCGATGAACGACGACGTGAAACACGAGAACGCATCGGCGACGCCGATCGTATTGGGGCCAAGGACGCGCAGATCGTTGGCCCGCGCCAGAGTCAGCATGTCCTCCTGCAGGCGACGACCCTCCTCGTCCGCGTCGGCGAATCCTTGCGTGATGACGACGGCACCCTTGATTCCCTTGGCGATACAGCCCGCCAGGACACTTTGGACATGCTCCCGGGCGACGCTGACCACCGCGAGATCGATGTCTTGCGGAAGCGCATCGAGGTTCGCGCAAACATTGAAGCCGTCCGAATCGGCCGCGGTCATGTTGGGATTGATCACGTAGATCTCTCCCCCGTAGCCGTAGTCGTTCAGGGTCGTGAGCACGCTCACCGGAGCGCCGATCGCCGAACGAGACAATCCTACGATGACGACTTTTTTCGGCGCGAAGAAGCGCTCCAGGAAACCGACATCGCGCGCGGGCGGCATGCCGGCGTGCACAGGTCCGTCCGTTGATTGCCGAAGCGCCATTCGAGATCCCGCCTCAAGTTACGGCTTCTGCGTTTGCTTCCTGCGCGGTCTGGCTCGCGATCATCTCACGCAATCGAAACTTCTGGACCTTGCCCGACGGCGTCATCGGGAAGGTGTCGACGATCTCGATCCGCTCGGGCCATTTGGGTTTTGCGACGTCGGCCTTCGCCATCCAGTCGCGAACCTCCGCGAGGTCCAGGCCGTGACCCTCGGATAGAATGACGAAAGCGCAGCTGCCCTCCCCCAATCGCGGATGCGGCAAACCCACCACGGCGGTGGGAGAAGAGGACGCTTTCGACGTCCGCAGGCGATATGTTGACCCCGCCCCTAATGATGAGATCCTTCATGCGGCCGGTGATCTTGATGTAGCCGTCCTCGTCCATCCAGGCCTGATCACCCGTACGGAACCATCCGTCCTCGAGGAAACTTTTCTCGGTCAGGTCGGGGCGGCCGTAGTAGCCCCGCGTTACCATAGCGCCGCGAGCCATAAGCTCCCCGTCGGTGCGTCTCGGAACTTCGTTGCCGTCCTGGTCGACGACTTTGAGCTCCATCGAGCTGCAAGGCAGTCCGTCGGTCTCGAACAGCTTCTCCCGGGGCGCGTCATACGGGCACGTGGTCACTCCGCCGCACTCCGTCATGCCCCAGAGTGGCGACGTGAACGTGTAAGGCAAGGCGGTCTGGGCATCCCGCAAGAGCTGATGGGGGATCGAGGCGCCGCCACAAAGGAACAGTTTCACCGACGACAGGCTTCCGCGCCTCTCCAGATCCGAGTGATAAACCAAGTCCATCAGGAAGGGGGTCGCGGCCGCCATGAAGGTGCATTTCTCTTGCTGCAGAAGTTCAAGGGCACGGGCCGGGTCCCAACGTTCCTGCAGCACGATGCTGCCGCCAATGGTCAGAGTCATGCGGAGTGCATGGGTGAACCCGACCGCATGGCCGATGGGCGAACAGCCGAATATACGATCGCCTTCGTTGAAGCCATAGCGTTCGATGAACCCCATGTTGGTGGCGTGCAGGATTCGCGTGTCGTACACTGCTCCCTTGAGATCTCCGGTCGTACCGGAGGTGAAACCGAGTGCGGTGATGTCACCCGCCGTGGGCTTCAGTCCTGCCAGGGATGGCTGATCGCCACGGGCCTCCCACGGCTCCCGCATCAATGCCTCGTAACTGACGTCACTTGCGGACTCGATGTCGCCGCCCACGTGGATGACGTGCTCCAGCGTCGGCACACACTCGCGCAGGCTTTCCCCCATGGCCGCATAGTCGAAACCGTGAAACCCGCGGGGGACGACGAGAGCCTTGGCCTTGGTCAACCGGATGACTCCGGTCAGTTCATGCTTTCGGTAGACGATGGGGATCGTCGCCGTAACGGCGCCGATCGCCGTGAGTGCCACGTGCAGGATCAGGAACGGCGCCCAATTCGGTAGCTGGATGATCACGACGTCGCCATGACCGATATCGAGGTTCCGCAGTCCATAGGCAAGCCGCTCGACCTGCTCGGCGGCCCGCGCATAGGTGACACGTCCGTGGATCTGGTCGCAAACGAGTTCGCGGGTCGGATCGCGTTCCGCAACGTCGAACAGCCGATCTGAAATGAGCTTGTCGGCCGCGGAAACCGTCATGAGACCTTCGGGGGTTCCATCTTTTCGAACGCCGGCAGCACGTCCTTGGCCAGACGGTCGAGGTGCGCGCGCCGGTCGTCGGGGGGCATGATCGGAGCGAGGATGAAATAGTTCACGCCCGCTTCCACGTACTTGGAGAGATAGTCGATGACACGTTCGGGTGGGCCGTAGGCGCAGTACTTGTCGACAAGTTCTCCAAAATCCTGATCATAGCGGTAGGAAAGCTCCTTGACCCCCCACTTTCGCGCTTCCTCTATATCGTCATAGAGGCTGACGTAGATGAAGCACGCCCACGCGTAGTCGTCGGGAAGCACGCGGCCGTAACTGCCCGCGTATTCGACGACCCGGTCGAACGAGATCTTGCAGCGGTCCGCCGTGTACATGTACGGATGCCAACCATCGCCGATTCGCGCTGCCCGTTTCATGGGGCCGTCCTGCCGCCCCGAGACCCAGATCGGGATACCGCCCGGTCGAACCGGAGTCGGATGCATGTCGACATCCTTCAGATGGAAGATCTTGCCGTCGTAATCGAAGCGCTCTCCGGTCCAGTATTTCTTCATGATCTCTATGGCTTCGGTCGCACGTTGACCCCGCTCCTTCATCGGGATTTCGCAGCCCGCGAATTCGCGCGGGTAGTCGCCACCGACACCGATCGTCATCAGGACGCGCCCATCCGATTGGACATCGAGACAAGAGAACTGTTTGGCCACCATCGTCGGATGTCGCAGGGGCAACAAGAGCGTTGCGGGTCCGACCTTGATGCGAGAGGTGAGCGCTGCCGCCCGGGTCAGTGTCGTTACCGCTTCGAAAATGGGCCGATGGTAAACGATATGTTCACCCGTCCAGAATGAATCGTAACCGGATTCCTCGACGGCGCGGATGTCATCCGCGCTCCACAGGTCACCGCCACATGTGACGCCGAACTTGGCTGGCATTGGTCCTCCATTTACGACTCGCCGGCGCCTCTCTTGAGGCCTCCGGTTCGTTGATTATTTGGCTCGATATTTCTCAATCTTGTCGGGGGCGAGTTCGACGCCCAGTCCCGGCCCGTCGGGAACCGTCAAACAACCGTCGGCATAGGCAAAGGGTTCGGTGATGATGTCGTCGGTATAGAAGACGCCGCCGACCTGGGTCTGTTCCCGACCTTCCAACGTGTTGATGGTGATCACAGCAGGCATCACGGTGCCGTCGAGCGCCGCGGCAAGGTGCAAATTTGCCGCATTCCCCACACCCGCCTCAAGCGAGCCGTTGACGTTCATCGGCAGTCCAGCCGCCCGGGCGATCGCCCCGATCTCCATGGAGCGGAGCAGGCCACTGGCCTTGGTGTAGTAGATCGAGATGATGTCTGCCGCACGGCGGTTCACAATCTCCAGCGCGTCCTGCGGCGACCAGCATCCTTCGTCGACGATGACGGGGACGTCGACGCCGGCCGCCACCGCCGCCATGGCATCGATTCCCTCGACCGGCTGCTCAATGGCACAGATCATCGCCGCGTCCTGCATGGCCCTGACGGCTGCGATCGCCGTCTTGACGCTGCGGTAGCCGCGATTGACGTCGGGATAAAGATGGACGTCGTCTCCGACGGCTTGGCGGACCGCGCTGAGGACCTCTGTGTCTTTGGCCGGGTCGCCCCCCACCTTGATCTGCATGTAACCCAGGCCGTCGGCGGCGACCTGCGCCGCCTCGGCCGCGGCGTCTTCCGGTTCCGCGAGACCGACGCTGTGGCAGATCGGAATTTGCTCGCGCATGGCGCCGCCGAGAAGTTGGTAGAGCGGCACGTTCATGTCTCTGGCGACGATATCCAACAGCGCGGACTCGATCATCGCCTTTGTGTACGGGAATCCCCGGGCGACCTCGTCCATCCGCATGAGTAGAGACCGCGTCGACCTCGGATCGGCGCCGATCAGGAGAGGCGACAGGACTTCGTCGATCAGGTAGCAGACGATCTGGGGATCTTCGCCGAAATAGCGGCCGTGTTCTCCGCCCCAGCTGAGGATGGCCGGTGCCTCGCCGAGGCCCGTGATCCCCGTGTCGGTCGTCAGCTTGAGGATGACATATCGGCCGATCGGAACCTCCAGCGAACGCCAGCCGTAGGCGGACCGCCCCGGCAGTTCGACGATGATGGTCTCGAGTGATTCGACCTTCATGATCACACACCCTTCAGGCCATAGACGTCTCGGGCGCTGGCGGCCGAGATCTTTTCTTCCCGCAGATCGCGTTCGACCGAGGCCCGGTCGCGTTCCTTCGGCGGGCCGAAACCGCCGCCGCCCTGCGTTCGCATGCTGAAGACGTCGCCATATTTGAACCCATAATCGACGGTTTTGGAGTGGAGTTCTTCGGAATCAGGTCCGTCGGGGTTCATCACCATGCTGCCGGTGGCGCCTTCCTTGCCCCCGAACAAGCCGAACGGAGCCACTTTGAACTTGTCGAACTGGGTGTTGAGCGATCCGCTCTGGTCGAGGAATTCGATATCCCGCCGCACACCGAGACCTCCCCGCCGCCGCCCTGCCCCGCCCGTGTCCGGGATGAATTCATAACGCTTGTAGCGGAGCGGATAGGTGGCCTCCACCATTTCAATCGGGGTGTTCGCCAGATTGTGGATGCCCTGGGAATAGCAATCGAGGCCATCCTTGTTCTTTCGGGCGCCCCAGCCGCCGACTTCGATGTCGAAGAAGATCCAGCTGTCGCGGCCGTTTCCGCCATCTCCGGCCAGGATGTGCACGTTGGACATGCCGTAGTAGGCTGCCGTGACGCGTTCGGGGATGACCTCCGACAGCGCCCGCATCAGGGAGTTCACGATGGTATGGGTGATCGCGTTCCGGCCGACGACAGGGGCGGGCGGCAAGGCGTTCACGACAGTGCCCTCGGGTGCGGTGATCCGGATCGGCTTGTAAACACCGTAGTTGGCGGGGATCGACGGGTCGATGATGGAAAGGATGGCGAAATAGACCGCCGATTCGCATGACGACAGGGTGGCGTTGATGGGTGAACGGCGCTGGGGATCGGTGCCCGTGAAGGCGATGTGGATCGTTCCGTCCTCGATGGTCACCTTGGTAACGATCTTGATGTGTTCGTCCACCACACCGTCGTCGTCCACGAAATACGAAGATTCGTAGGTGCCGCCGGGAATCTCGAGAAGGCGGTCCCGCAGCCGACCTTCCGACGCTTCGATGGCTTCTTCCAGGCAATCCATGATGGTGTGCACGCCATAGCGTTCGATCAGTTCAAGCACGCCGTCGCGCCCGATTTCGAGAGCCGCCGTCTGGGCCCGGAGGTCGCCGATGGTCATTGCCGGCTGCCGGATGTTCGCTTCGATCACGGCAAACAGCCGCTCGTTGATTTGACCTTCCTCGAACAGCTTGATGGGGGGAATTCGCAGCCCTTCCTGAAAGATTTCAACGGCATCCCCGGCATAGCTTCCGGGCCGCATGCCGCCGATATCGAGGTGGTGCCCGAGCGTCCCGCAAATCGCGACGAGCTCGTTGCCGGCGAACACCGGCAGGAACGTCTGTACGTCCGGAAGGTGCTGGCCGCCTTTGTAGGGATCGTTCGTGATGATGATGTCGCCGGGGCGCCATTCGTCGACGGGAATCGCCTCATCCAGTGTCGTGCGAAGCGAGCGCGACATCGAATTGAGGTGGATGGGGATGCGACACGATTGCGCGATGATCCTTCCGTTCAAGTCGAAAACGGCAGTCGAGTAGTCGAGCATCTCTCGGATAACCGTCGAGTACGACGTGCGCAGGATGGTCGCGGCCATCTGCTCCGCAACGCTGACCAGCGCGTTGTTGACGACTTCGAGGGTTACGGGATCGACGCGCATCAGATCACTCCCCAATCGCGACCAACAGATTGCCCAGTTCATCGATGCGGGCGCGTTGGCCCGGATGGATCACCGTCGTGGAGTCCGTCTGTTCGACGATGGCCGGACCTTCGAATCCGCTGCCTGAAGACAGCGACTCCCGGTCGTATACGGCCGTGTCCACATAGTCGCCTGTCTCATCGAAATACACGGGACGGGTTTCCTTCGGCGCCACGCCGCCGCCACCGCTCGCGGCATGCTTTTGCGGCTCCGGCGCAGACGTCGAGCCGATCGCGGCAACCCGGCCACTGACGAACTCGACGAGCTTGTCCGGGTGGTGGTGGGCGTACAGTTGCTGATGAAGTTCGTGGAATCTCCGAATGACATCGGCCGCCGCGTTCTCGTCGAGCGAGCCGGCCGGAACCGGCACGTTCACCTCGTAAGCCTGACCGACGTAACGGAAATCGGCGGAGCGTTGCAGATCACGCTGCGGTTCCGCAATGCCGTCCCGCTCGAGGGCTTCGTTTGCCTCATGGTCGAGGCCGTCGAACAGCGGATTGAGATTGTCTCCGGAGATTTCCTCTCCGCGCAGCACTCTCGTTCGACTGAAATCGTGCCGAATGTCCGACATGACGAGCCCGACCGCCGAGAAGACTCCGGGGTGTTCCGGTATCAGGATTTCGGGAATGCCCACGGCTGTCGCCAGCGCGGCAGCGTGCATGGGCCCGGCCCCGCCAAATGCCAAGAGCGTAATATCGCGGGGGTCGTATCCCTTCTCGGCGGAACTCACCCGAAGGGCACGTTCCATGTTGGCGTTGGCGATGCGGATGATGCCGGCCGCCGCCGCCTCCACCGACATGTCGAGAGGTTTGGCGATCTTCTCCGCGATTGCCGTCCGCGCGGCCTCCAGATCGACCGTCATGTCGCCGCCGACAAACCGGTCAGGGTGCATGCGGCCCAATACCAGATTGGCGTCGGTCACGGTGGGATCCGTGCCGCCGCGCCGGTAGGCGGCAGGGCCGGGATCCGCTCCCGCGCTCTGGGGACCCACGTGCAGGCCGTTCCAGTCGTCGAGCCAAGCGATGCTTCCGGCGCCGGCGCCGATCGTGTTGATCTCGATCATCGGTACCTTGACGGGTAGCTCGTCGATGCCGCCTTCCGTCGTCATGCGAAGCTTGCCCTTGTGGATGAGCGAGATATCCGTGCTGGTGCCGCCCATGTCGACGCCGAGCAGATTGGGCTGCCGGGTCGCGGTACCGAGACGTTGCACTGCCAGCGCGCCCCCTGCGGGACCGGAGGTGATCATGCGGACGGGATAGTCCCGCGCCGCGTTGATAGTGAGTGAGCCTCCGTTCGACTGCATCAGGAGGATGTTGGCATTCGGCAGTACCGCCTTGATCTTGGGTGTGATGTCTTCGAGGTATTGGGTCACCAGCGGCATGGCGGCCGCATTCAATGCGACCGTGCTCATGCGCTCAAACTCCCGAATCTCCCGGCAAACCTCGTAAGAGGCGGCGACGTGAACGCCCCGCACACCCTGCCGCAACCAATCGCGCACGAGCGCTTCGTTCACCGGATTGACGAAGGAATTGAGGAAGCAGACGGCCACGGCTTGGGAACCGCTGTCGCGAATGACGTCGAAGAGTCCCGATACTTCGTTTTGGTCGGGTTCTTGCAGGACGTCCCCTTCCGCGTTTACCCGTTCGGCGACGCAGTAGCGTCGCTCGCGGGGGACGACGGGTTCGGGCTTGTCCTGCATCAGGTCATACATATCCGGCCGGAAATGGCGTCCGATCTCGAGGACGTCCCGGAACCCCTCGGTGGTCAGCAACGCCGTTCGGGGCAGTTTCTTCTCGAGGACCGCGTTGGTCACGATGGTGGTGCCGTGGACCAGCATGGTGACGTTCCCGGCGTCCACCGCCGCGAGTTCAAGACCGCGCTCGATGGCGTTGATCAGGGCCCCGCCGGGGTCGCTCTTGCGGCTCGGGACTTTGGCGACGGTGACGCAGCCCGTGTCTTCCTCAAGGACCGTGATGTCGGTGAAGGTGCCGCCGATGTCGATGCCGAGCCTTATCGCACCCATGCCCGGCTCCTCACAATCTGGAACATCCAGCTACCGCTCTTTCCGTTGACGTTCGGGCGTTTTCCCCGCCCCGGGAGTCGCCTGATGGAACGACGCCTCGAAGCGGAATTTGCAGCGATCGATGCGATAGGAGATGACACCTGCCTCGATCGGCTCACCGCCCCGGGAATGCCAGGTATAGGTATTGGCAAGAACCAGCGTCCGGGGCGCGACGCCGAGCGCCGCGGAAATCTCACCGGACGCCGAAACGATTTCGCTTTCCCAGTCCACCTGCGCGATACGCGACCCCACGAGATCTTCAAGAACCTTGGATGCATCGTGTTCGATCACGCGCTCAGGCTTTAGCCGTTTGGCCACCTCCGGCGGATAGTATCGCCCATCATGGCAAACGATTCGGTCGTCGACGAGGCGCGTCAGCGACAAATATCCGACCGGACCGTTTGAAGGAAGCCGCAACCGATCGAGAACAAGGTCCGGGGCGGTTGACTTTGGGTCAAAGGCGAGGACCCGCGTTTCGAAATCTATGCCCTGGCTGGCGAGGTCCTGCTCGAAGCTCTGAAGGGGCGAGAAATGACGTGTGATCTTCGGTGGGCTGACAGTCGTGCCACTGCCCCGCACCCGGGAGACGAGCCCGCTTTTCTCGAAGAGATCCCGCGCTCCCCGGACCGTGATACGACTGACACCGAACAGTTTCGCGAGTTGTTGTTCGGTGGGGAGCA
>JAGWAU010000132.1:0-1424 GCA_021296255.1 Alphaproteobacteria bacterium
GGAGAGGTTGGCAAAGGAAGGTCATCACCCCCGTCCTCGTCCTTGACCGCGATTGTCGGCCACCGGTCGCCGGACCGATCGAGCGGGGTCACTCTCGACACTTGATGGCACGGCGGGAATGGATAGTCGAGATGGAAGGTAAAGCCGACGGGAGGATGGAAATCGAACCACGAAGCAGTGCCAGGATTCGTGTTGTGCCGGTCCCTGCATGAGGGGATCTGCGACAGCGGTGAAACGCACGACCGACGATCCGCACGCAAGAGATTCCGAAAATTCCAAGTGCGCCGCCGACACGCATGGGAGTCGTCTGCCCCCGCTCCGACGGAGTCCGAGTCCGTCTCAAGCTCCCTGCATCCCCCGGACCATCGCCAGTACTCCGTGCAGGCGGCGACCGGCGAGGGAGGGGCCGTATTCCGAAGTCCGTCGCTCCGGCACATGGCGGCGAGCCGGTCGACGTGGGGCTGACAGTCCACCGACAGACTTCGGTGGGTGGAAATCAGCGCATTCCGTACCATGTTGACCCGCAGGAAACGCAATCGGTTGGCGGAAGAGGGTGGGAGTCGAACCCACCAGACACGTGGTACGCGTCTCACCGGATTTGAAGTCCGAGCGCCCCTTCCTCAGTCCTGCGTATCGTCCTCCATGCCGAATGCCTCCGCGGCAGGCCGGCGGATCCGGCGGCGATCGCCGAGGCGTTCGGTGAACCCGCTTCGATCGAAGAACTCCAGCAGCTCGATGGCGAAGTTGCGCCCGACGCTCGCCTGATTCTTGTACTCGGCCGCGGTGAAGCGTCCTTCCGGCAATTCGCCCGCCAGGGTTTCCGCATGTGCCGCCAGCCCCCGCACCGCGGTGAGCGGGACGAACCGGGTGCGGGTAACGGGTACGACCAGACCGGCGTTCGTCGCGCGCTTGAGCAGTGCACCGAGCTCCGCCTCGCCGATCTTCAGTTGCTCCGACGCCTGGCGCAAGCTCGGCGGGCTTCCCCTGGCGGGATCGAGGACGCGGGCGACGCGCGGCCACACGCGTTCGTCGTTCGTGCCGAGGGTGACCTTGTGGCCGGGGAGCCGGACCGTGACCCCGCGCCGCACGATGGCTTCCCGGCTCAGCAGAGCGGCGAGAGCCTGCTCGACGACACCCTGACTCACGCGGCGGGCCAGGCCCAGACGAACGTCGTTCGCGTTCGCGCCGTGCAGCCGAGGGCGATCGCGGTGGAAGGTCTCCAGGAACGCAAGAATCTCGTCGTGCAGGGTCGTCCAGTGAGAGGGGGAGAAACATCGGTCGGCCCCGGTGTCGGGAACCCGTACCGCGCCGGCGGCGCCGAGAATCCGCTCGAGTTCGAGGTCCGTGACTCCGAACGCACGCCGCATCCAGCCGGTATCCACCCCGGTTGCGGTGGATTCGATGGCGCGAACGATCGCCCGTTC
>JAGWAU010000132.1:1683-2098 GCA_021296255.1 Alphaproteobacteria bacterium
CGCGTCGCCGACTGGTCTCGGATGACGATGCGGTCGCCCGCGAGCGCGTGCAGCGGATGGTCGAGGACGATCTGGACCCGCCCGCTGTCGCCGGGGGCAATGCTGCCGGCGCCGAGAACCGCGACCCGCGCCGTCGAGTGCGACGCCGCAAGGTGCGCGTGCACCGGTGTCCAGTGCCGCAGCGCCCGCGCCTCGGCGGGGAGGATGTGCAAACGCGTGTCGATGCGATCGGTCGGGGCGTGCAGCGCGCGATCGACGATCCAGTCGCCGCGCGTGACCGCTCCCGACTCGATGTCGCGCCCCGACAGGTTGAGCGCGCAGCGTTGACCCGCCCGCGCCTGTTCAGCCGGCCGGTCCTGGGCATGAATGCCACGGATGCGGGCCTCGTGGCCGCTGGGAGTCACTACGAGACGCT
>JAGWAU010000133.1:0-547 GCA_021296255.1 Alphaproteobacteria bacterium
CTGACGTGATTACTTCATTGGAGACTGGCGAGACTTGTGTTACTTTCGTCGATCAGGGAACACTCAGTGGCGTCAAGGGAACCAAGTTGAAGCACCTGACAAAAACCGACGAGTCGCTCAAGACAATGCTGTTCGTCAGCGGATGGGTGGTGTTGAGCAGTTCGACGAACAAGGAGCTTGCATTCGATTTGGCCAACTATACGATCAACAAGGAAAACAGCGAACTGTACTATCAGGAAGTTGGCGAGGTTCCTGTCAACGGTACTGCCGAACATGGTATCGAGCACCTGCGGTTCTCGGGAGAGGAAGCCGAGAAATATTCGGTGATTCCAGACTGGGATCATTTGGGTAAAGAGTTGGATGGCTGGAACAAGCGTTTTGAAACCGACGTTGTCCCGCTGCTATAAGTCGTTACAAGTCTGTATCATTTGAAGTCTATGGGGTGCTGGCTCGCTGACTCGCGGCTTGCACTCCATGAACTTTTTCCATTTTCGGTACTGAGGTGAGGCGTGTGTCACTTGCCAGACAGATGCAAGCCGCTTGATCT
>JAGWAU010000133.1:866-3579 GCA_021296255.1 Alphaproteobacteria bacterium
ATCTGGCGGAAGATAGCGATTGGCTTTTTGGTTGGTATCATGTTTATCAGTACGCTGATCAGAGTGTATGCCCTTCAGCTCACTTTCGGTCCGACGGGAATTGCGAAAATCCTCTCAGGCCTACTCGGTGTGTCAATGAACGGTCGATTCTATACCGAGTTGATCGTTATATTCGGACTGCTTCACTATCTGGTTCCCATCGCGGCAATTACCTTGCTCGGAACAATCCAGAACATCAACCCACGACTCAGTGAAGCCGCTCAGGCGCTTGGCGCGTCCCGATGGATGGCGCATCTTTCCATTACCGTTCCTTTATGCATTCCGGGATTGCTATCGGCGTTTCTGATTTCGTTCACGCTGTGTCTTTCCGCGTTCGTGGTACCGATGATTCTTGGCAAAGGAAAAATATTGTTTGTCTCTAATCTGATCTACGCGAGGTTCAGTGAGATCTCCAATTACCCCAGTGGTTCTGCAATTTCCATCATCATGCTTGTACTGTCACTTGCAATCATATACGGGGTGACCTACGTCGTCAGCAAGCGCTTGGTCAAGTATTGAAAATGAATGCGTTAAACCGTCAAATTGACAATCTTGGGCTGTGGCTTGTATGGCTGATCATCGCGGTGACATTGGTATTTCTGATCGCGCCGATTGTTGTCTCCATCCTGATGTCGTTCGATGCGCGTAGTTATCTAGGGCGATTTCCACCGACTGAATTCTCGTTTCACTGGTATGAGAGATTCTTCTCGGATACTTACTACCTGAACGGGTTGACGGCTGCGGTATCGACTTTTGCAGGGGTGAGTGCTGCCATTGTTCTTGATCGTTATGACTTTCCCGGCAAGCAAGCGATAGAAACGGTGTTTCTTTCTCCTTTGGTGATTCCAGCAGTGGTCGTCGGTTTCGCGCTGCTTTTGTTTTTCGCATTGATCGGTGTGTTTCAGGGGTACCCGCGTCTGCTCGCCGGACATATAATCATCACATTTCCCTATACGGTGCGAACGACACTTGCCGGGCTGACAGGCATCCGCAGAAATCTTACCGAAGCCGCAATGACATTGGGCGCCAATGAATGGCAGGCTTTCTGGGATGTCACATTTCCACTTGCGCGCACTGGCATGATCGCTGGTGCGGTATTTGCCTTTGCATTCTCCATGGATGATGTTGCGGTGAGCCTGTTTCTCACATCTCCCGATACATATACGCTGCCTGTCGCAATGGTGAGTATGATGCGCACGAATTTCGACCTCACAATCGCTGCAGCATCGGTTATTCTGATGTTGTTTACAATCGTATTGATTGTGGTATTGGATTGGATAATTGGACTTGAGCGCGTGATCGGTGGCGGGGTCTATAGGTCATAGTAGTAGTTCGATGGCAGTTGTTGAACTGAAAAATGTTACCAAGCGATTTGGTGGATTCACGGCGGTGGAGGATGTCACTTTCAGTCTGGGAAAGGGCGATATTCTGTCGCTTTTGGGCCCTTCGGGATGCGGCAAGACGACTACTCTTCGCATGATTGCCGGCTTTGAGAATCCGAGTGACCCTACGAACGAAACGTGGGGCTACTGTTTCAGGATTACGCACTTTTCCCGCATATGACCGTTCAACAGAACATCGCCTATGGCTTGAAAAGGCGAAAATTTGATCGTGGCGCACTTGATGACCGGGTGGGCGAAATGCTTGGACTTGTCAAACTCGAAGGATTGGCTGACCGTCGTCCAAGCCAATTGTCTGGCGGACAACAGCAGCGTGTCGCGCTTGCTAAGTTGTGCTGCTTGACGAGCCACTTTCGGCTCTTGATGCCAAATTACGTCAGGAACTCCGGATCGAGTTGAAACAGATTTTGTCCGCAGTTGATGCGACCACCATCATCGTAACCCACGATCAGGAAGAAGCGATGAGTCTCGGTGATTCATTGGTTGTCATGAACGAAGGAAGAATCGTTCAGGAAGGTTCACCCACAGACATATACAAGAATCCGACTTCTCGTTTCGTTGCGGAATTCATAGGTCGTTCAAACTGGTTTTCGGGGAAGTTGGGGAAAGATGGCGATGATGATCTGGTTGAATTTTCCATCAGCAAGGACATTTCCTTTCTGATACACCGACCGGACCACGACGCAGGTGCTTACGATGTTTGTATCAGACCGGAGCGTATCCGTACCGAGGATCGGCAAGATTTGCAGCAAATTTCTGAATACTGTAACCACTTGCAAGGCGTGGTTCGGGATGTGGCACATCTTGGAGCTGACATCCATACACTGGTTGAACTTGCTAACGGTGAAATGCTAACCATCTGTCAGCCATATACCGGTCAGTCGCTCAGACAGCACGGTGAGCGCGTCGGACTGGCGTTTCGTCCATCGGACTGTATAGTGATTTCATCCACTACCTGATACTTTTCCAAAAGGCATTGTCATGAAATTGGATTTCGAACCGGTACGTGCACGTTGCCAGTTCGATCTTGGTCCTGGAAAATATCGAATTGGCCTGCTTGCACTTTCAAACGATCTGGCGACTGAACGTGATTTTCTCAATCTGGGTGCCAACGATGACATCGCGATATTCGTCGCAAGGGTACCCAATGACGATTTATGCTCAGTCGAGACGCTCAAGGCGATGGAGCCTGAGTTGACCAAAGCTGCTGCAACTCTCATACCCGGCTCGCGACTCGATGCTGCCGCGTATAGTTGCACATCCGGAACTGTCGT
>JAGWAU010000134.1:0-487 GCA_021296255.1 Alphaproteobacteria bacterium
TTGGTGCGGGGAAATTTGCCACAATGTTCATGTCGCAAATCATGCGAACACCCGGTATGAACCTGGTTGCAGTATGTGATCTAAACCTGGAACGCGCCCGGAATAATCTTCATGCTGTCGGTTTTTCCGAGCAGGATGTTATCAAGACGTTGATAACGGAAGATGTAACGAGACTGCTTGAACACGCAAACGTCAATGTTGTTGTTGAATCTACCGGAGATCCAATTGTCGGCGCACGACACGCGCTGATGTGTATAGAGCGCGGAATCGATATTGTCATGGTCAATGTGGAAGCAGACGTTCTCGTCGGTGCCGCACTGTCGAAAAAGGCAAAGGCAAATAATGTCATATATTCTCTCGCCTACGGAGATCAGCCAGCACTCATCGTGGAGCAGGTAGATACTGTGCGGTCCATGGGGCTGGAGGTTGTTTGCGCCGGCAAAGGCACCAAGTATCTTCCATCGTACCATCAATCGACACCGGACAC
>JAGWAU010000134.1:497-2196 GCA_021296255.1 Alphaproteobacteria bacterium
GTGTGGGACTACTACGGCCTCACCAAAGAAGATGCTGAAGAAGGCGGAATGAACAGCAAGATGTTCAATTCATTCCTGGATGGAACAAAATCAGCTATAGAAATGACAGCTGTGGCAAACGCGACCGGACTGAAGCCGCCAAGCGACGGTCTGGCTTTTCCTCCGTGTTCGGTTGACGAACTGGGCTCGATTCTCAGACCGCAGGCCGATGGGGGGATATTGGCCCGAAAAGGAATGGTGGAAGTGATTTCGTCGCTGAATCGTGATGGTTCCGAAGTGGAACGCGATCTGCGGTGGGGTGTGTATGTGGTATTTGAAGCTGGAACCGAGTATGTCAAGCGGTGCTTTCGAGAATATGGTTTGTTGACAGATTCTACGGGCAAATACTCCGCGCTTTATCGTCCCTACCATCTTATCGGTCTGGAACTGGGTGTAAGCGTTGCTGGCTGCCCGATGACATTTTCTGCAGATGTCGTCTCAGTTGCCAAACGTGATTTAGGTATTGGCGAATTGTTGGACGGCGAAGGAGGAAGTACAGTCTGGGGAAAAATGTTGCCGGCAGCGTCTTCATTGAATCTCAAGGCTTTGCCGATCGGATTTGCGTCCGGTCTTGCTTTGCGCAATCCGATAACTCAAGGAAGTGTGGTGACGTGGAACGATGTGAGGATGGGCGAGTTGAGTGACATCCACCAACTCAGAAATGAGATGGAACAAGAATTTTCCGCGTCGCTAACTGATTAGTGCAAGATCAGTGGGCCTTCGCACTTGAGGTCATGGTTTCACATTCGTTTGAACACAACCCGCTGCGCGGGATGTGTATTTTCCATATCCAACGCATGGATTCGCACATTGTCTCCAACATCGAGATCGAGCTCTTCAAGTCGGCCCAGGCAATAGTTGCTCGCCCCACTCATCTGAATCAAAGCAAACGCCGCTCTTTCTCCATTTGCATCTTTCCCTGTGCTGAACTCAATTATTTCCCCCGAACCGGCAAGTTCAATCCAGTCGGTTTTCGTCTGGTCATTGTCACAGACTATTCTAGGAGGGAAGCTCACCTTCCCGCACTTGGAGCACCTTGATGCCAGTGCGCGAGATTCCACCAATGCATCGAAATATGGTTTTAATGCACCCAGCGAATAAGAGTATTCCAGCTCCACTTTGAGCGGAAAGTAATTGGAAGCATTCGACATCTTTGGAAAAATTCCTCACTCTTGACGCGGGCGATCTTTTCAGATTTGCGAATACGAATTTCGAAATATCAACAAGCTTTTCAAGCTCGACACCCGTTTGAACGCCCATTCCGTCTAGCATATAAACAACATCCTCCGTAGCAACATTGCCACTTGCGCCTTTCGCATAGGGGCAACCGCCCAATCCACCAATTGAACTATCAACGATGGACACACCGCATTCAAGTGCGGTGAGAATGTTAGGTAGTGCCTGCCCATAGGTATCGTGGAAATGGACGGCTGTCGATTCGAGTGATACTGACTTTGCCAACTCCAATAGCAATTTTTTCGTACCTGTTACTGTACCGACTCCGATGGTGTCACCCAACGACACTTCGTAACAGCCCAGTTCAAACAATCCTTCTACAACCGCTATTACTTTATCCGCTGAAATGCCCCCCTCGTATGGACAACCCAATACACATGACACGTAGCCGCGAACAGGAATATTGTTGTTTTTTGCGCATTCG
>JAGWAU010000048.1 GCA_021296255.1 Alphaproteobacteria bacterium
TGGGATTCGAACCCACGGTACGCAGAGCGTACAACGGTTTTCGAGACCGCCCCGTTCGGCCACTCCGGCACCCCTCCGAGCGACGGTCGTCTCGGCTCCGTGGTGGCCGCCTCAATAGTGCAAAGCCGGGACCGCGACAAGTCCCGACGGCGTGGCGGCGGATTCTCCGCGCGTTGGCGAACGTCAGTCGGAACGGGCGACAGCCGACACCAGATCCCCGCGGCTGACGATCCCCACGAGCTTGCCCCTATGCACCACCGGGGCTTGATTGATCTTCCGCGTCAGGAACAGCCTCGCGACGTCTTCGATCGTCGCTTCCTGATCAACCGAGATGGCCGGCGTGGTCATGATGTTCTTGGCGAGATTGCCCTCGGTCTTGTCGACGCTCTTGGTGAGCCGGTCCTTCGAATTGAAGAGCGCCAGCCACCAGGACCGCGGCAGCCTTTCCATGCCGGCTTCCCGGCGCTGCAGGAGATCGGTCTCGCTGATGATCCCGAGGAGGCGCTGATCGGGCGTGATGACGGGAACCGCGCTGATTCGGTGTTCCATCATCATCTGCGCGATCTCCGTCACCGATGTTTCGGGTTTCGCCGTGACCAACTGCTTGGTCATGATCTCCTTGGCCCGCATGGTCACCTCTCTTGTCTTTCTCTACCAAAACGCCGGCTGTTCGTGCCGCGAACTCGCCGTATTACCGTGCAAGCGCATTATGGCAGAACCATGACGGTTGCCAATTCGTTCCGACCGCACGGACAGACAACTCGTACAAACGCACGCTTCAATGCTGCTCACCCAGCTAGGGAGGGCTCGCCTTCCCAAGCCCTGGCGCGGAGGGGAAGGAAACTAAACGAAATCATTGACTAGCCGGGTGCGGTGACTATAGTTCCCGCCGTGCGCGAGACCTGTCACAGGTCGTGGGCGAGGTAATTTCTGGTGTAGCCGGTAGCTTCCATGTACGCAGTCATCAGGACAGGCGGCAAGCAATATCGTGTCGCCAAGGACGAGGTCATTGCCGTCGAGAAACTCGCGGTCGAAGCAGGATCGAATCTCGATCTGGCCGAAGTGCTGATGGTCGGCGACGATAAGACCACGACGGTCGGCAGTCCGCTGGTCAAGGGCGCGAGCGTCAGCGCCGAGGTCATCGAGCAAGCGCGCGACGACAAGATCATCGTGTTCAAGAAGAAGCGCCGGAAGAACTACCGTCGCAAGAAGGGTCACCGGCAGGACGTCACTCTTCTGCGGATCACCGACATCAATGCGCCCGGCGCGAAGCGTGCGGCCAAGTCAGGTGGACGCAAGGCCGCGTCCAAGCCGAAGACCAAGGCGGCGCCGAGTGGGCGCGAGAAGACCGACGGCGGCGACAAGGACGGCTCTTAGAGGAGCGGGGCCATGGCTCACAAGAAGGCAGGCGGAAGTTCGCGCAACGGGAGGGATTCAGTGGGGCGCCGGCTCGGCGTCAAGAAGTACGGCGGTGAGCACGTTATCCCCGGCAACATCATCATCCGCCAACGCGGCACCAAGTGGCGCCCAGGCCAGAACGTGGGCCTCGGCAAGGATCATACGATCTTTGCCCTGATCGAGGGCAAGGTCGCGTTCGAGAAGAAAGGATCGGGACACACCTACGTGTCCGTGGAGCCGGCTGCCTGAGGGAGCTTGCCCGCCGATCTCGTAAGAGGGGAATGGTGGGCCATTCCCCTTTTTTGGTGTGCGCTCCGCGCGTGGACAACCCGCATGAAATTCCTCGATCAAGCTAAGATCCACGTGAAGGGAGGTGACGGTGGCGGCGGTTGCGTTAGTTTCCGCAGGGAAAAGTACGTAGAATTCGGTGGACCCGATGGAGGCGATGGCGGCCGGGGCGGCGACGTGGTGGCGCGTGCGGTTGCGGACCTCAACACCCTGATCGACTATCGCTACTGCCAGCACGTCAAGGCATGGGCGGGCCGCCCGGGCTCGGGCCGCGGCCGGACCGGCGCCGGCGGCAGGACGATGGAGCTGCACGTGCCGGTCGGGACCCAGATTTTCGAGGAGGACGGCGAAACACTGATCGCCGACTTGACTCATGTGGGTAACAAGGTCGTGCTCGCGGAAGGCGGCTTGGGCGGACGCGGGAATGCCTTTTACAAGAGTGCGACCAATCAGGCGCCCCGACGGGCAGCTCCCGGCGTGCCCGGCCGAGAGCGATGGGTATGGCTGCGCCTCAAGCTCATCGCGGATGCCGGCCTCGTCGGCCTCCCCAATGCGGGCAAATCGACCTTCATTGCCGCGGTCAGCCGGGCCCGACCGAAGATTGCGGACTACCCCTTCACGACCCTCCACCCCCACCTTGGTGTCGTCCGCCGGGAGCATGCGGAATGCGTCCTCGCCGATATTCCCGGTCTGATTTCAGGTGCCCACGAAGGGGCCGGCATCGGCGACCGCTTTCTCGGACACGTTGAGCGCTGCGGAGTGCTCGTCCATCTGGTCGATGGAACGCAGGAGGACGTCGCCGACGCCTACCGGACGGTGCGCGCCGAGCTGACGGCCTACGGGCATGGTCTCGATGACAAACAGGAGATTACCGTTCTCGGCAAATGCGATGCCCTTGACACCAAAACCGTCGCGCGGAAGAGTGCGGCGCTCGCTGCAGCGAGTGGAACCGAAGTGCCCGCGGTTTCCGCAGTATCGGGGGTCGGCATCGAGGCGTTGCTGACCCGGCTGCTGCGGGCCGTGCAAGCGTGGCGGGAGGGTCGGACGAGCAAGGCGCTGGCCGTCGCCGCTGAGGGGTGGTCACCGTGACCGCCCGACTCGGCAAAGCGCGACGGATCGTGATCAAGATCGGCTCGTCCCTTCTGGTTCATCCCGAAGGCGGCACTCTCCGGCGGTCGTGGTTGGAGGCGCTCGCCGAGGATGTCGCGCACCTCAAGGGTCGCGGACAAGACGTGGTCATCGTGTCGTCGGGATCGATCGCGCTCGGCCGGCGGCAATTGCAGCTTCAGGAGTCCGTCCTCAGGCTTGAAGTGAGTCAGGCCGCCGCTGCCGTGGGCCAGATTCGGCTCGCTCACGCTTATCAGGAAGTCCTAGCCCACTACGGCATCGATACGGCCCAGATCCTGCTGACCAGCGCGGACACGGAGGCGCGGCGGCGCTACCTCAACGCCCGCAACACTCTCAACGCACTGCTCAAGCTGGGGACGGTACCGGTCATCAACGAAAACGACACCGTCACGACCGAAGAGATTCGTTTCGGGGACAACGACCGGCTGGGTGCACGGGTCGCCGAGATGATCAGCGCCGATTGTTACGTCCTTCTGTCCGACGTCGCCGGCTTGTTCACCGCGGATCCCCGACACGATCCCGAAGTCGAGTTGATTCCCGAAGTCCGCGAAATCACCCCAGCGATCGAGGCCCTGGCCGGCAAGGCCGCGAGCGATGACGCACGCGGGGGCATGGTCACCAAGATCGAAGCTGCTCGGATCGCAATGTCCGCGGGCTGTCACGTACTCATCGCGGATGGCACGGTGCCGCACCCCTTGGCGGCTATCGAGAATAAGAGATCCGGCACTTGGTTCATCCCCCACGCCAATCCACAGACGGCCCGGAAGCTCTGGATCGCCGGCAGCCTGAGGCCAGCCGGCCGAATCATCGTTGACGACGGAGCGGTGGCGGCACTTCACAATGGCAAGAGCCTGTTGCCGGCCGGCGTCCGGAATGTCGACGGTTCATTCGAACGCGGGGATTCGGTCATCGTCTGCCGCCCGAACGGCCGCGAGGTCGGGCGTGGCCTCGTCGCTTATTCCTCGCAGGATGCCCGGCGAATAATGGGTCACAAAAGCCGTGAAATCGAAAACCTGTTAGGATACCGTGGCCGCGACGAAATGATCCATCGTGACGATTTGGTGTTGACCCGAGACATCGAAGATAGCGAAACGAGGCAGGCATGAGTGCCATCGGGACGGCGGAAATCGCCCGACGAGACGAGGACGTCATGCCCCTGATGACACGCCTCGGCAAGGCTGCGCGTGCGGCCGGAATGGCCCTGAGTAGCACGTCCACTGAGGACAAGAACACGGCCCTGCTGGCGGCTGCCGCTGAAATCCGCGCCCGTACCGGAGACATTCTCGAAGCCAATGACGCCGACATGAAGGCAGCTCAGGACTCCGACCTAGGTGCGGCCAAGCTGGATCGATTGGTGCTCGACGAAACGCGAATCGAGGGCATCGCGAAGGGTCTCGAGGAGGTCGCGGAGCTCGCAGACCCCGTGGGCGACGTGATCGCCGAATGGACGCGTCCCAATGGTTTGCGCATCTCGCGCGTGCGCGTCCCCCTTGGCGTGATCGGCATCATCTACGAGTCCCGACCGAACGTGACGGCCGATGCCGGGGCTTTATCCCTCAAATCGGGCAACGCGGCCATCCTGCGCGGCGGCTCGGAAAGCCATCATTCCTCCCGCGCCATCCACGCGTGCCTGCGCCGGGGGCTGGCCGCCGCCGGTCTGCCCGACGCTGCCATCCAGCTCGTGCCGATACGCGACCGTGCCGCGGTCGGTGCGCTCCTGCGCCTCCACGACTACGTCGACATCATCGTGCCGCGTGGCGGACGATCGCTGATCGAACGGGTTTTCGAAGAGAGTCGGATGCCGGTCATCTCCCACCTCGACGGTCTGTGTCACGTTTACGTGCACGGGGACGCCGAACCGGAGATGGCACGGGACATCGTTTTCAATGCCAAGATGCGGCGCACTGGCATCTGTGGCGCGGCGGAAACGCTGCTCGTCGACAAGGCGGTTGCCCAGACTCATCTGCCGCCCATCATCGACGATCTGATCAGCGCGGGATGTGAAGTCCGGGGGGACGATCCCACGCGACTCTTGGACGATCGTGTTACTCCGGCCACCGAGGACGACTGGACCACGGAATACCTCGACGCGATCCTCTCCGTGCGCGTGGTCGAGGATCTCGACGCGGCCATCCAGCACATCGGAACTTACGGTTCCCATCACACCGAAAGCATCGTCACCGGGAATGAAGCCGCGGCCGAGCGCTTCCTGAATGAGGTGGACAGCGCCATCCTGTTGCACAATGCCTCCACGCAATTCGCGGATGGCGGCGAATTCGGCATGGGAGCGGAGATCGGGATTTCGACGGGACGCTTGCACGCGCGCGGCCCTGTCGGCGTGGAGCAGCTGACCACGTTCAAGTACGTCGTCCACGGATCGGGGCAGACCCGACCCTGATGATCCCGCGACGAATGTATCGCGACATCGTGATGCGCGGAGGCGCATGATCGAGACGACCGCTCCTCGGCGGCGAACCGCACGCGGTCCGCGGGTGGGACTGTTGGGCGGATCGTTCAATCCACCCCATGCCGGCCACGTCCACATCAGCCTGCTCGCGCTCAGGCGACTAAACCTCGACCAGATCTGGTGGCTGGTTTCGCCACAGAATCCTCTCAAGCCGACAGCCGGAATGGCGCCGTACTCAGAACGCCTCGATTCTGCCCGCGACGTCACCCACGACCGGCGTATCCGGATCAGTGAGGCGGAGGCGGAACTCGGAACCCGATACACCGTCGACACGCTTCGCAAGCTGTGCAGCCGGTATCCTCATCATGGTTTCGTGTGGATCATGGGAGCGGACAATTTGATTCAGATCACGAAGTGGCGACGGTGGATCGAAATCTTCGGGGCGGTGCCCGTTGCGGTCTTCGACCGTCCAACCTATTCTTTTCGAGCACTAGCGGGTACTGCCGCGACGCGATATGCCCGTTGCCGACTGAACGAACATGAGGGAGGAACCCTGGCTGATCGAGTACCCCCGGCGTGGATCTTCCTCTGGGGTTCAAACGACCCCACTTCCGCAACGGCCTTGCGGGAGAGCGCACCGAGTTGTTGAAGGAAGATGGGAAGCAGGTGAACCATAGAGAGACGTCGTTCGAGCACGCTGGATGGAAAACGAGAAGATAAGCGAAGCGGATACCGCCATTGATTCTTCGGCCGGGCTGCTGGAACTGGTGACGTTATCGCTGGAAGACGACAAGGCGGGCGACATCGTTTCCATAGACATTCGGAACAAGACCATCCTTGCGGATTATCTGGTGATGGCCACGGGCCGCTCGCAGCGGCACGTCGGTGCCGTCGCCGAACACCTTATTGAACGCCTCAAGGAGAACAAGTGGCGACCGGTCGGGGTCGAGGGCATGCCTCGATGCGACTGGGTGCTGATTGACGCGGGTGACGTCATCGCCCACATCTTTCGGCAGGAAGTGCGCGAGTTCTACAACCTCGAGAAGATGTGGTCGGTGGAGCTACCAGCGTCGGAGCAGGCCGTCAGTTAACTTTCCATGCGAATCAGGATCATCGCCGTGGGCCGCGGGAAGCGTGATCTCACCGCTCCGCTGTTCGAGCAATACGTCAAACGGCTGCCCTGGCAGATCGATGTCAAGGAAGTCGAGGCTCGTGGGCGGCTGAGCGCCGGCGAGCGCCGGGATCGCCAATGCAAACTCATCGGCGACGCCTGGCCCGGTGCCGGGCTAACGATCGCCTTGGACCGATGCGGCGAGCTTCTCACGAGCGAGGAGTTCGCGGCCAAGCTTCAAGACTGGCAGAACCAAGCCATTCCAGAGATCGCCTTCCTCATCGGCGGCGCCGACGGCCTCGATGATGCAATCTTGAAGCGGGCCGATGTGATCGTGTCCTTCGGCGCCATGACGTGGCCGCATATGCTGGTCCGGGTGATGCTCACGGAACAGCTATATCGCGCCTCGACGATTCATTCCGGGCATCCCTATCACCGGTCGCGCTGACGCCCTTTCCGTGAGCGGGATACGATGCCGAGTGACGGAGACATTGCCGCTGACGAAGTGACGCGGGCCCGACATGCGACGGGAACGAAAGGCGGGACCATCCGAGTGTGATAAAATGATCCCTATGCATCACATCGACAGGCCGCGCCCCGTCGTCCTCTGCGTCCTGGATGGCTGGGGCTACCGAGAGGCCGGAGAAGACAACGCGATCGCTCAGGCGCCAACGCCCAACTATGATCGCTTGCTGGCCGAATGCCCCTGGAATCTGCTGGACGCCTCAGAAGCCCACGTCGGACTACCCGACGGACAGATGGGCAACTCGGAAGTGGGGCATATGAACATCGGTGCCGGCCGCGTAGTCCTTCAGGATCTGCCGCGCATCAACGATGCACTGCGTCGAGGCGCCCTCGCCGACAACAGCGTCCTTCAGGACCTCATCGATGCTCTAAAGGAGAGTGGCGGCATTTGCCATTTGTTGGGCCTAATGTCGCCTGGCGGCGTTCATTCACATCAGGACCACATCACGGCTCTCGCCGAGCTCATCGCGTCGGCCGGCACTCCCGTCGCGGTTCACGCACTGTTGGACGGGAGGGACACCCCACCGAAGAGCGCAGACACGCATCTGGCCTGCTTCATGGAGTCCGTTGACGGGATCGGGGAAATTCGTGTCGCGTCCCTGTGCGGACGCTACTACGCCATGGACCGGGACAAGCGTTGGGAACGGGTCGAGATCGCCTACAACGCGCTGGTCGACGGGATTGGAGAGCGTGCTGTGGACGTGCCATCAGCCATCGAGTCCGCGTATGCCGCCGGTGAGACGGACGAGTTCGTCAAGCCACGGATCATCGCGGAATATGCGGGCATGCGCGACGGCGACGGCCTTCTGATGGTCAATTTCCGCGCCGACCGTGCTCGTGAGATTCTGACGGCACTGCTCGATCCCGCGTTCAGGTCGTTCGAGCGGGAGCGGGTCGTCCGGTTCACGGCAGCCGTCGGCATGGTCGGGTACTCCACGGAACTCGACTCGTTTCTGCCCGCGCTGTTTCCGCCCGTCCACCTGCAGGACACCATGGGAGAGGTCGTGTCCCGGGCCGGCTTGAAACAGCTGCGCATTGCCGAGACGGAGAAGTACGCGCACGTCACGTTTTTCTTCAATGGAGGAGAAGAACAGGCCTTCGCCGGCGAGGAGCGAATTTTGGTAGCATCCCCCAACGTGGCCACCTACGATCTCAAGCCCGAAATGTCGGCCTACGAGGTTACGAACAAGCTGGTGGAAGCCATCGACGGCGGGGAGTTCGATTTCATTCTCGTGAATTACGCGAATGGAGACATGGTCGGTCACACAGGAAACTTTGACGCCGCGGTGAAAGCGGCGGAAGCCGTGGATGCGTGTCTGGGCAGGCTCGCGGATGCCGTGAAACGGGCCGGCGGTTCCCTCTTGATCACGGCGGATCATGGCAACGCCGAGCGCATGGCCGATCGGAACACAGGACAGCCCCACACGGCGCATACCATGGACAAGGTTCCGGCGATCCTGGTGAATGCACCGAGCGACGTCGGCAGCTTGCGCGGCGGACGACTCGCCGACATCGCCCCGACGCTGTTGGAACTCATGGGCCTCTCGATGCCCGACGACGTCTCGGGAACTTCTCTCCTTGTTCTCACCGGGGCTTCGGAACTCGATCACGGCCTGGCGCAGAGCCGTGCCTCGGCTTAACCGCCGATATTCCGCACTTCTTTTCGGCTTAGCCGCGTACGTCGCGCCGTGTCTCGGCCCCGGTCCGGTCAACGCCCGGTCGGCGGAACAAGAGCTTCGGCAGATCGAGCGGGAGATCGAGTCGAGCCGCCAGCAGGAACAAAGCCTTGAATCGAAAGCCGATCGCTTGAATCAGGGTCTCAAGTCGATGCGCGGAGACTTGATCGATACGGCCGTGTCGGTTCAAACCTATGAAGAACGGGTCTCCGAGATCGAGGTCGAACTGAAGGCGTTGAGCGCCGAAGAGCGCGCAAAGGCGCGCGACCTTCGGGAACGGCATGGACAGCTTTCCTCCGTCATCGGGGGCTTGGCACAGTTGGGACGCCATCCACCCGAAACCCTCATCTCGGCTCCGATGGACCCCGTCAATGCGGTCCGAGGTGCGATCGTGCTGACCAACGTGATCCCCGAGCTACAATCCCGGACGGACGGACTGCGGGCGGAGTTGGCCGCGCTCCGAGCGCTTCGGCGCAGTATCACGGACGAACGAGCGGTATTGGCCTCTACGTCCGAGACTCTGCTGCGCGAACGCCAGGCCCTCGATCGGCTGCTGACGCAAACATCCCGGCTCCACAAGCAGACCCTCGGCAAACGGGATCGGTCCAAGGAGCGGATCGCCCGCTTGGCGAAGGAAGCCAAGAACTTGCGCACGTTGTTGCGGGAACTGCAGAAGGAGGAGGAGCGCCTGGCCCAGGAGTCTCCCGGCACGACTCTCATTCCGGGAGTCGGCAAGCCTTTCACCAGTGCGCACGGCATACTTCCCCTGCCGGTGCGCGGGCGACTGATGACGCGATTTGGCGACCGGAATCATTTTGGGACCCGCAATCGTGGCCTGAGCGTCGCCACCCGGGCGTTGGCGCAGGTGGTTGCGCCTTACGATGGCCGCTTGCTGTTCGCTGGGCCTTTCCGCAGTTATGGCCAACTCTTGATCATCTCTCACGGCGAGGGATATCATTCGCTAATAGCCGGGATGTCCCGCATTGATGGTGTTGTGGGTCAGTGGCTGCTGGCTGGAGAGCCCATAGGGCGGATGGGCGAGAACGATGACGCCGCCCCCGTCCTATACATGGAATTGCGACGAAACGGCGTGCCGATTAACCCGCTTCCCTGGTTAGCGGCCGGCGAGAGAAAGGTGAGCGGATGAAGCGTTCAGCGTTGTATCTCGTCCTGATGGGGCTGGTATGTTCCGCGGCACCGGCAATGGCCCAATCGGGCAGCTCGGACACCTACCGCCAGTTGCAGCTCTTTGGAGACGTTTTCGAGCGTGTTCGCTCGGACTATGTCGAAGAGGTCACGGACGAGACCCTTATCGAGAAGGCGATCAACGGCATGCTGACCTCGCTGGATCCCCACTCGAGCTATCTGAACGCCAAGAGCTATCGGGACATGCAGGTGCAGACCAAAGGCGAATTCGGCGGTCTGGGAATCGAGGTGACCATGGAGAACGGTGTGGTGAAGGTCGTTTCTCCGATTGACGATACGCCTGCCTACCGAGCAGGGGTCAAGGCGGGTGATTTCATTACCCGGATCGACGGCCAACAGGTCCTGGGGCTGACACTTACCGAAGCCGTCGAGAGGATGCGGGGCCCAGTCGACACGAGCATCGCCCTCACGATTTCGAGACCCGGTCAAGAGCGGCCCTTCGACATTTCGATCACCCGCGCCATCATCAAGATTCAATCTGTACGCTCCCGCATCGAACGGAATGCCCCCTACGTTCGCATCACCTCCTTCAATGAGCAGACCGAAACGGGATTGAAGAAGGCGATGACGTCCCTGAAGAAGAAGCTTGGCGACAACATGCGCGGCGTGGTGCTCGACCTGCGCAACAATCCCGGCGGTCTTCTGGAACAGGCCGTTGCGGTGGCTGATGCCTTCCTCGACCGGGGCGAGATCGTATCCACCCGCGGGCGCAGTGCCGACGACGTTCAACGCTTTTCGGCGCGCAATGGCGACATGTCGGAGGGCAAGCCCGTCGTCGTGCTCATCAACGGAGGCTCCGCGTCGGCGTCGGAGATCGTGGCGGGTGCCCTGCAGGATCACCGGCGCGCACTGGTGTTGGGAACCAAGTCGTTCGGCAAGGGGTCGGTCCAGACCGTCATTCCTCTGGCCGGTCATGGTGCCATGCGACTGACCACCTCACGCTACTACACGCCGTCCGGGCGATCGATTCAGGCCACCGGCATCGAACCCGACATCGAGATCGTGCAATCCCGTGTAGAACCCATCGAATCGCGACCGCAACGAAGCGAAGCGTCGCTCCGTAATGCACTGGTGTCCGAAGACAACGGCGATGACAAACCAGACGCGGGGACGAGTTCGGGCACATCGGCGACAGAGGACTATCAGCTCGGGCGCGCGCTCGACCTCTTGCGAGGTATCACGCTCTACGGACGACGGACCAATTAGGAGCGCGTCCCGGGAGCCGCCGAGACGGGGCAGGCCAGTCGGTGGCGCGTCGAGCCCGTTCACGTTCGAGACGAAACCGCCGCGACCGGCAGGACGGCGAACGTCGGCTCGACGTACCGTTGATCGTCGGGGTAGCGTTGTTCGGCATTTTCCTCGGCCTCGTCGGTTGGGCTTGGCTGTTCTTCGATCAACAAGCGTACGAAACCGCGAGGAAGCCTCCGGTCGTGGTCGTCGACATATCACCCGCTCTCATAATTCCTGAAGCCGAAGAGGACGTCGAAGACAAAGATGTCTTCGACGAGGAAAAAGAGATCGCGCAGCCCGAGGAGCGAACCGCGGAGGTTCGCAGGACCACCGAGCGGGTGCCCGACGGGCCCGAGTCAGCCGAGGCGTCCGAAGAGCCGGCGGAGCCGGTCTCCCCATTGCTTCCCTTGCCGGAAGAGAGAGAAGTCACGCTTGCGCCAACATCCCAACCCGACCCGGTTTCGAACGAGCCGGAGGGTCCCTTACCCGTCATCGTACCCGGTGGACATGTGGCTTGGCAGGTCCATGCGAGGCCCTTCGAGATCACCGATCCCGGGATCCCCAGAGTTGCTCTCGTGATCGCTGGACTGGGTCTGAGCCAGGCCGCAACCGAGGCTGCGATCCAGCAGTTGCCGGGTGCCGTGACGTTGGTCTTCGTTCCTTATGCCCACAACCTGAAGGATTGGATCGCCCAAGCCCGCGCCGCGGGACACGAGGTGCTCCTGGAACTGCCCATGGAACCGTTCGACTACCCCGACAGAGACCCTGGTCCGCACACTTTGCTGACCACGCTCGACTCAGAGGAAAACTTGGCACGCCTCGGCTGGTTGCTCGACAGATTCACCGGCTACGTCGGCGTGACGAGTTTCATGGGAGCAAAATTCACAACGTCGGCCGAGGCCATGGAGCCCATCTTTACCGAACTCAACGACCGTGGTCTCCTGTATCTGGACAGCAAGGCCTCCCGAAACAGCGTCGCGTCGGATCTCGCCAACGAACTTGAGCTGCCCAGCGTCACCAGCGACAGGTTTATCGATCTGCAAGCTTCGCGAATGGCGATCGACGCGCGTTTGTTTGAGCTCGAGCGTATCGCGAAGTCGGCCGGGAAGGCCGTTGGAGTCGGGTTCCCCTATCCCGTCACCATCGAGCGCGTCTCTCGATGGGCCAGGGCCCTTGGAAAGAGGCGCTACGCGCTGGCGCCGCTCTCGGCGGTCGTGAAGGAGGTCTCGCAAGAGTGAAACCAATATGACGGACGATCTCCCCTACCGGACCGGTGTCGGCATGATGCTAGTGAACCCGGAGGGGCGGGTTCTGGTCGCTCGTCGAAGCGACATCGACCCGCCCGCCTGGCAAATGCCGCAGGGCGGCATCGACAAGGGAGAAACGCCAACGTCGGCGGCCCGACGCGAGCTTGAGGAAGAAGTTGGCACGAACAAGGTGGAGATCGTCGCAGAGAGTGACTGTTGGCTGACTTACGACTTTCCCGCCGACTTGAGGAAGAAAGCCTGGAAGGGCCGCTATAGAGGCCAGCGTCAGAAATGGTTCTTGTTCAAATTTACCGGTTCCGACGGCGACATCATGCTCGATGCGCACAACGCTGAATTCGACGAGTGGAAATGGATTGAGCCCGACGAGCTCCCCATCCTGATCGTGGAGTTCAAACGAGGCGTCTACGAGGATGTCCTTGCGGAATTTTCGGGTGCCCTGGATCGGCTCCGGCGGGATGGACCGCCCTAACAGCCGGTTAGGCCACGGCTTTTAGCATCTCTGTCAACAGCGCGATCGTGGCCTGCGCCCTGTGCGTCGCCTCGTCCGTCTCCGCATCTTCGAGGTCTTCCTCGGCATTTCTCAGGCGCTGTTCGAGGTCCTCGCGGTCCATCTCGGCTACGGGAATGGCTTCCTCCGCCAACACCGTAAGGCCTTCGGCCGTCACCTCGGCGAAACCGCCCGTTATGAAAATGCGCTCCGTTTCCTTGTCCTCGTCGTGCACCTCGATGACACCCGGCCGAACCGACGAAATCACTGGCGCGTGGCCCGACAGCACGCCGAAATCGCCTTCGCTACCCGGAACGACGACCATATCGGCCTCGGCCGAAACGAGGAGCCGCTCGGGCGAAACGAGTTCGAGGGCGAGCTTGTCATCCATGTTCGCGATCCCAAGTTTTATGCCGCTTCGGCCGCCATCTCCTTGGCCTTCTCCACGGCGTCGTTGATGGTGCCCACCATGTAGAAGGCGGCTTCGGGAAGGTCGTCGTGTTTGCCGTCGATGATCTCCTGGAATCCCCGGATCGTTTCCTCCAAGGGCACGAACACGCCGGCGTGCCCCGTAAAGACCTCCGCCACGTGGAACGGTTGGCTGAGGAACCGCTGAAGCTTGCGCGCCCGTGTGACCGTCAGCTTGTCTTCCTCCGACAGTTCGTCCATGCCGAGGATTGCGATGATGTCCTGCAGCGATTTGTAGGTCTGTAAAACGCGCTGAACCTCGCGCGCTACCCCATAGTGCTCCTCTCCGAGGATCCGCGGGTCCAGCATTCGCGACGTGGAGTCCAGAGGATCGACTGCCGGATAAATTCCGAGTTCGGCAATCTGCCGATTGAGTACGGTTGTCGCATCGAGGTGCGAAAACGCCGTCGCCGGAGCCGGGTCGGTGAGATCGTCCGCCGGCACGTAAATCGCCTGAACGGACGTGATCGATCCCTTGTTGGTCGACGTGATGCGCTCCTGCAACTCGCCCATGTCCGTTCCCAACGTCGGCTGATAGCCCACGGCCGAGGGAATACGGCCCAAAAGGGCGGAAACTTCAGAGCCCGCCTGGGTAAAGCGGAAGATGTTGTCGATGAACAGGAGCACATCTTGACCTTCCTCATCCCGGAAGTACTCCGCGAGCGTGAGGCCCGTGAGGCCCACGCGGGCTCGGGCGCCGGGCGGTTCGTTCATCTGGCCGTACACGAGCGCGGCCTTGGATCCCTCGCCATCAAGATTGATCACGCCCGATTCAAGCATCTCGTGATAGAGGTCGTTGCCTTCGCGCGTGCGCTCGCCGACGCCGGCAAAGACGGAGAAGCCGCCGTGGGCCTTGGCAATATTGTTGATCAATTCCATGATGATGACGGTCTTGCCCACGCCCGCACCGCCGAACAGGCCGACCTTGCCGCCCTTGGGATAGGGCTCGAGCAGATCGACGACCTTGATGCCAGTCACCAGGATCTCCGCCTCCGTCGACTGGTCAACGAATTCCGGAGAAGGTCTGTGAATGGGCAGTCGCATCTTGGTTTGGACCGGACCGAGTTCGTCGATCGGCTCGCCGACGACGTTCAGAATTCGCCCCAGGGTCTCCGGCCCCACGGGAACGCTGATCGGGTTGCCCGTGTCCTGGACTTCCTGGCCGCGTACCAAGCCTTCCGTGGAATCCATGGCGACGGTGCGTACCGTGGACTCGCCGAGATGCTGCGCGACTTCCAATACCAAGGTCTGGTCCTGGTTCCGGGTGTGCAGAGAGTTGAGGATGGGCGGCAGGTGATCTTCGTCGAACTGCACATCCACGACGGCCCCAATCACCTGGCTAATTCGTCCGACGACGTTGGTCTGTTCGGTCATGAACTCGCTCCCTATCTACCGAGTGGAGACGCGGGTTGCCCTACCACTCAAAGGGCCTCCGCCCCCGAAATAATCTCAATGAGTTCCTTCGTGATCATCGCTTGGCGGGTACGATTGTAGACAAGGGTCAGCCTGTCGATCATCTCACCCGCATTGCGCGTGGCATTGTCCATGGCCGTCATCCGCGCGCCTTGTTCACTTGCGGCATTCTCCAGCAAGGCATGGTAAATCTGGACCGCCACGTTGCGCGGCAGCAAATCTTCGAGGATTTCATCCTCCTCGGGCTCGTACTCGTACATCGCATCCGCGCCTTCCACGCGGGCATCCTCTTGCGATGCCTCGGGCACGCCGACCGGTATCAGCTGGTGCTCCGTCACCTCCTGGGAGAGCACCGACTTGAAGTGGCTGTAGAACAATGTGCACACGTCGAACTCTTCGGCCTCGAACATCTCGGTGATGCGCCGCGCGATCGGCGTCGCGTCGCCAAAGCCCAGCCGCCGCACGCCCGACATGTCGATGGTATCGACGATGTGGTCGCCGAGGTCGCGGCGCAGCATGTCGCGGCCCTTCTTGCCGATACAGAGAATCCTGACCTTGTTGCCGGACTGGAGGAGCGTCGTGGCTCGCTGACGGGCGCGCCGCACGATGTTGGTATTGAAGCTGCCGCACAATCCTCGCTCGGACGACGCCACCACAAAAAGGTGTGTCTTCGCTTCTCCGCGGCCGACCATGAGAACGGGTGCATCATCGGGATTCGTCAACGCAGCAGTCAGCGACACCATCATGCGCCGCATATGATTGGCGTATGGCCGGCCCGCCTCCGCCTGCTCCTGCGCGCGGCGCAACTTGGAGGCCGCGACCATCTGCATGGCTCGGGTAATCTTCTGTGTGGAGCGGACACTATTGATCCGAACCCGGAGGTCCTTAAGGCTCGCCATGAACCATCAATCCATCGAATTGTTCGGAATCGCCCTACGGGACGCTTACGCATATTTCCGGGCGAAATCGTCCAGAATGTTCCGCAACTTTTCCTCGGTAACGTTGGAGATTTCCCGTTCCGATCGGATGGCGTCCAAAATATCGCCATTCTGAGCCCGCACCTCGGCCAAAAACTTCTCCTCGAAGTCCGTTACCGATTCGACGGGAATGCCGTCCAGGTAACCGTTGACGCCTGCGAAGATCGAAACGACCTGTTCTTCCACCGGCAAAGGCTGATACTGAGGCTGTTTCAACAACTCCGTGAGACGCGCGCCCCGATTCAACAGCCGCTGGGTCGCAGCGTCGAGGTCCGATCCGAACTGAGCAAACGCCGCCATCTCACGATATTGAGCCAGTTCGAGCTTGATACTGCCTGCAACCTGCTTCATGGCCTTGATCTGGGCTGCTGATCCCACTCGGCTCACGCTGATCCCGACGTTGATGGCCGGGCGGATGCCCTGGTAGAACAGGTCCGTCTCAAGGAAGATCTGTCCGTCGGTGATGGAGATGACGTTGGTTGGAATGTAGGCCGACACGTCGTTCGCCTGTGTCTCGATCACGGGCAAAGCCGTCAGCGATCCTGCCCCCTCGTCGTCGTTCAGCTTTGCGGCGCGCTCCAGGAGGCGGGAATGCAGGTAAAACACATCACCCGGAAACGCCTCGCGGCCGGGCGGGCGGCGCAGCAGGAGCGACATCTGCCGGTAGGCCGTCGCCTGCTTGGAGAGATCGTCATAGATGATGAGCGCGTGCATACCATTGTCCCGAAAATACTCACCCATCGTGCAGCCGGTGTAGGGCGCCAGAAACTGTAGCGGTGCCGGCTCGGACGCCGTCGCCGCGACCACGGTCGTGTAGTCCATGGCGCCCGCGTCCTCCAAGGCCTTGACCACCTGCGCAACAGTCGAACGCTTTTGGCCCACCGCGACATAGATGCAATACAGCTTGCGAGATTCGTCGTCGCCCTCGTTGATCGCCTTCTGATTGATGATGGTGTCGATGGCGACCGCGGTCTTTCCGGTCTGGCGATCGCCAATGATGAGTTCACGCTGCCCGCGCCCAATGGGGACCAGACTGTCGAGAGCCTTCAAGCCGGTCTGCATCGGTTCATGGACCGACTTGCGCGGGATGATGCCTGGTGCCTTCACCTCGACACGGCGGCGTTCGGCTGCCTCTGCGGGACCTTTGCCGTCGATCGGATTGCCCAACGCATCGAGCACGCGACCCAGCAGGTTCTTCCCCACTGGTACGTCGACGATGGTTCCGGTACGCTTGACCGTGTCGCCTTCGCGGATGGTGCGATCCTCGCCGAAGATGACGACACCCACATTGTCGCTCTCAAGATTGAGGGCCATTCCCTGAATGCCTCCAGGAAATTCGACCATCTCACCGGCCTGGACCTGATCGAGACCATGAACGCGCGCGATTCCGTCACCAACGGAAAGGACCTGCCCTACCTCTGAGACCTCGGCTTCGGCGCCGAAGTTCTCTATTTGTGATTTCAGAATCGACGAAATCTCGGCGGCATGAATATCCATTAGCCAACCTCTTTCATAGCAGTCTGTATTCTTTGAAGCTTGGTCTTGAGGGAGCTGTCGACCATACGCGAGCCGATGCGGACGACGAGACCGCCCAGTAAGTTCTCATCAACGTCGGCGGTCAGCGATACGTTCTGATCGACACCGCCCGCGAGTTGCGATGTGATCCGCGCGATCTGCTCGTCCGTCAGCGGGCGCGCCGACGTGACCTTAGCGGTAGTCTGGCCCCGGTAGTCAGATAGCAAGATCCGGTAGGCCGCGACCATGTCACGGAGCGCGAACAGGCGACGATTTTGCGCCACGAGCCCGACGAACCGGCGCACGAGTGCCGTGACGTCGGCGGCCTCCAGCACCGCGCCCATGGCCCGGCCCTGATCCTCACGAGAGATCACAGGGCTACGCACGAGGCGAATCAGATCCGGGCTCCCGGCGATCATCGCGTCGACGGCTTCGAGATCGCCAGCGACGTCGTCCAACGCGCTCTCCTCACGAGCAAGGTCGAAAAGCGCTGATGCATAACGCCCTGCGATGCCGGAAACGATGCTTGCTTGGCTGACCAATTCGGACTTTCCGTGAAGCCCGATTGTGCGGGCTAACTTATTGATTTAATTGATCATTCTTCGTAGCGGCACATTCTCTAAAGTCCGCCGTCGAGGCGCGGTTTCCTAGCACACCGGTATTGCCCTTGCAACTACCGCACAACTGGTATCAGGGACCCCAAAAACAGTGTCCCCGACGAAATCACAGTGCCCGAAGTTACAGGAACGAGTACGGGTCGATGTCGACCTGAATGCGGACATTGGATGGACAGGAAACCTTGCCCAGCCAACCACGGACGAGTTTTTGAACCGGGATGTTGCGCGCTACCTTGAGAAGCAAACGAAATCGGTACATGCCCCGGAGCACGGATAGCGGTGCGGGAGCCGGACCAAGGACTGAGATGTCTTCACCTTGTGGCGCCTCACTGCCGAGGCGATGTGCGACATCGGAAGCGGCACGCTCGTCACGACCGGACACAATCAATGATGCCAAACGCCCAAAGGGCGGCATGCCCGCACGCTGCCGCGCCTCCTTTTCACGATCCAGGAACGCTTGACGGTCTCCGGCTACAAGCGCGGCCATCACCGGATGATCGGGAAGATAGGTCTGCAGAAGGACGCGGCCCGGCCGTTCAGCCCGGCCGGCACGGCCAGCCACCTGATAGAGCAGTTGGTAGGTGCGTTCCGCCGCGCGCAAGTCTCCGCCGTCGAGGCCAAGATCAGCATCGATGACGCCCGCCAGCGTCAGCATCGGGAAATGGTGACCTTTGGCGAGAACCTGCGTGCCGATCAGGATATCGACTTCCCGATCTTCGATTCGTGCAATCAGTTCCTGGATCGCCCTCGGTCCTGCAAGGGTGTCGCTTGCGACGATCTCGAGGCGCGCGTCGGGAAAATGCGTCTGAACTTCGTCTGCCAAGCGCTCGATGCCGGGTCCGCACGCGGCGAACCGGTTGGCCGCGCCGCATTCGGGACAGGACTCGGGAAAGCAGAGCGACAGGCCGCAATGGTGGCACATCAGACTCCCTACGCGACGATGCTCCACCAGCCAAGCCGAGCAGTTCGGACATTTGAAGCGAAATCCGCAGTTACGACAAAGCGTCAGCGGAGCGTAGCCGCGACGGTTCAAGAACAGCATCACCTGTTCCTCCGCGGCCAGTGTCTCGCGTATCGCCCCGGCAAGCGCCGGTGACAGCCACGAGCCGGCGGGCAGATCAACGCCACGCATATCGACCGCCTCGACGCGCGGCGGACCGGCCGTACCATGTCGTTCAGAAAGAAGGATGCATCCGTAGCGCCCGTTCCCCATGTTGACGACTGTCTCCAGAGAGGACGTCGCCGAGACCAGAGCCACGGGAAAGTTGGACAAATGTCCGCGGGCCACCGCCATATCCCGAGCATTGTAGATAGTGCCGTCTTCCTGCTTGTAGGATGGATCGTGCTCCTCATCGACGACGATGAAACCAAGCTCGGGAAAGGGCAGGAACAATGCCGACCGCGCGCCGACGACGACGCGCGCCGCTCCGCTTGCCACGGCGCGCCATGTCCGACGACGCTTCGACTGGGTCAATTCCGAATGCCAGTGCGCAGGCTGCACGCCGAACCGCGCCTCGAACCTTTCCAACCAGCGGGCCGTCAGCGCGATCTCGGGAAGCAAGACCAGGGCTTGGCGCCCGCGACGTAGTGTCGATGCAATTCCCTCCAGATAGACCTCCGTCTTTCCGGACCCCGGCACACCGTCGATCACCGTGACGTTGAATTCGTCGGTGGCGAGACGCTCGTTCAACGTTGCGACCGCGTCTGCTTGGCTACCCGTGAGTTGAACCCCCGCCCGCGCGATGTCGGGCGTCTTGAAGCCCGCGTCCTCCTGCAAAATGAGTCGCCTAAGCGTGGTGCCGTCCGCAAGGCTACGCACCACCGAGGCACCTACGGCGGCGGCCTCGCAGATATCCGCAAGCGTGCGCGGGGGGCCGTCCTTCAGCAAGGCGATGACCCGCTGGCGAGCCTTGGTCATCCGATCGGGAGGGGGCCCGGAAAGCCGGTAGGCAACGCGGGGGGCAGTGGGCTTGAAGACAGATCGAACACTCATGGCCATGCGGAGCACGGCGCCCATGGGCGTCAGTGTGTAGGCAGCGACCCACTCGATGAACGCGCGGGCGTCCGCCGAGAGTGAGGGAAGGTCATGACGTCCCGTCACGTGGCGGAGCTTTCGGGCATCGACGTCCCAATCGCCCGGTCCCCACACCACGCCGTTTACCTCTCTGGAACCTAGCGGAACCGTGATGAAGTCCCCTTCGCCCAAGTTCAGGCCGGGGGGTACCACATAGTCGTACGCGCCGCCGATCGGCAAGGGCAGCAGAACGCTGATCCGATCACCTTCATGAAATGCGCGGAATTCCCGTACTGTCTCCGCGTTGCCGGAGGCCTCGTTTCTGGTGCGGGTTGTCCCCATGGTCTACACTGTGCCCCTGAGGTCGGGGTCTCACAAGCACCCCGAGCCGGGAGTGGTCTCACGGGGATGGCATTAACGGAACGAGGCTTATGAAGTTTTTCGTGGACACTGCGGATGCCGATGAAATCCGCGACCTCGCAGCGACCGGATTGCTTGACGGCGTGACCACCAACCCCTCCCTCGTCTCTCAAACCGGAAGGGATTTTTTTGATGTGCTGCGCGAGATCTGCTCGGTCGTGGAAGGGCCCGTCAGCGCCGAAGTGACGGCGACCGAGTTCGAGGCCATGCTGACCGAGGGACGTAAGCTCGCCAAGATTGCCGATAACATCGTGGTCAAGGTGCCGCTGACATGGGATGGCCTCAAGGCCTGCAAGACCCTGTCGGGCGAGGGTATCGGGGTCAACGTGACGCTCTGCTTCGCTCCGGTTCAGGCGCTATTGGCTGCCAAGGCGGGCGCCATGTTCATCTCGCCCTTCGTTGGCAGGCTCGATGATATCGGTCACGAAGGCATGCAACTGATCGACGACATCCGCACCATCTACGACCGCTATTCGAACCTGACCACCGAGATCCTGGTCGCTTCCGTCCGCCATCCGGGACACGTGGCGGAGGCCGCACGTATCGGGGCCGATGTCTGCACGTGCCCACCCGCCGTCATCAAAAAGCTCGTCGCCCATCCCTTGACGGACAAGGGCCTCGCGGCATTCCTGGCTGACTGGCAGAAGACCGGCCAGAATATCTGCAGCATGTGAGCGTCTCGGTATGAGTTCGAGGCCTGACAAGGCAACTTCACGCGAATTCGTACTGCGATCTGACGAGGTCCTGCGGTACCTGTCGGACAATCCGGACTTTCTGACGGCACATCCCGATCTGCTCACCGAGCTGACACCCCCAACCCACCGACGGGGCGAAAGTGTGCTCGATATGCAGCACTACATGATCGATCGGTTGCAGAAGCAGGTTGCCGCGTTGCGATCGGAACAACAGGATCTGATCGCCGCCTCGCGTAGCAACATGACGAGCCAGGCCCGGGTCCATTTCGCGGTGTTGGCGCTGTTGGAGGCGCGGACTTTCGAGCATCTGATCGAAGTCGTCACCACGGACCTTACGAATCTGCTCGACATCGACGTTGTCACACTTTGCGTCGAGTCGAATTCGGCCACGGCCAAGGTCGCGGGGACGGACGGGGTTTTCGTAGTTCACCAGGGATGCGTCGACGAGCTCCTTGGTGAAGACCGCGATATCGTCCTTCACGAAGACGAAGCCGCGGTACTCCACCTTTTTGGTAGCGCCGCGACCTTGGTGAAATCGTCGGCTCTGGTACGCCTGCGGCTCAACAGCACGGCTCCGTTGGCCGTTCTCGCTCTGGGATCTCGCGAGCGTGGGCGCTTCCATCCGGGCCACGGAACGGAACTCCTGTGCTTTCTGGGTCGTGTCGTCGCACAGTGCCTTAGAGGATGGCTCGATCTGCCTCCATCATGAGCGAGGTTCCTGCCGGCACAGATCTTCGCGATGCCGTGCGGGATTGGCACCAGTGGCTCGAGTCGGAACGCCGGACGGCGCAACGTACGACCGAGTCCTATGGTCGTGACGTTCGGGCGTTTATGCGCTTTCTCGCAGAGCATCTGGGAGGGCCGGCTGGCCTGAGCGATCTCGCGAATCTGAAGCCGGCGGACTTTCGTAGCTATCTGGCGAAGCGGCGAAGCGAAGGTCTATCCAATGCGTCGCTCGCCCGCGCGATGTCCGCCATCCGTAGTCTCTTCAAGTTCCTTGAGCGTACCGACCGGGTCCACAACCCGGCGGTCGGTGCCGTTCGGACCCCAAAGCGGCCTCATGGCGTCCCGAAACCGCTCTCCGTTACGCAAGCGACGGATTCCGTGCACGACGTTGCGCAGTTGCAGGAAGAGTCCTGGCTGGGAAAACGCGATGCCGCTGTTCTGATCCTGCTGTATGGCTGCGGGTTACGCATCTCGGAAGCCCTTTCCCTCAACCAGCGTGACAGACCAAGCGGTGACATGCTTGTCATCACCGGAAAAGGTGGCAAGGAACGGATGGTCCCGGTGCTGAGAGTCGTGCGTGACGCGATCGACGACTATATCGACTCCTGCCCATTCGAGTTGGGTGACGACGATCCTTTGTTCGTCGGAAAACGCGGACGCCGTCTCGATCCCGGCATTATCCAACGGCAGGTCCGCCGCCTGCGCGGCCTGTTAGGCCTGCCCGAAACCGCCACCCCGCATGCATTGCGTCACAGTTTCGCGACCCATCTGCTGTCCGATGGCGGCGACCTCCGTACGATCCAGGAACTGCTCGGTCACACATCTCTCTCCACCACGCAGCGGTATACGGAGGTCGATGCGGACCGCCTCCTCGAGGTCTACGACCGGGCCCACCCCAGCGCCAGACTCCGTCAGGTTTGATCGGAAAGTGGGCCGCTACGTGCGCCGGCCCCTCTCGCGCGACAGGAGCGCGACGGCCACCGGTCCCATCGCGGCGCCAAGACCCATCGTCGCGAACGCCAGTCCCCAGGCTAGAGAACTCGATGCGCCTCCCGCTGCGTCGAGGACAACCCCGAACACGATGGGGCCGGCACTTGCCCCGACAAACCCGATGCACGAGTGGACGGCCATGGTCGCGCCGCGATGATCCGGATGGGCGGTTGCGACAACACCCGCAGTAATCGAGGCGGAATCGCCGGTGATCGTGATGCCGTAGAAGAGCGAGAGAGCGACGATCACGACGAAGGGAAGGGAAGCCGTGAATCCGAACCCGCACGCATAGATGGCCGACGCCGTCATTACCAGGATCACCAAGCGCTGACGACCGAAGCGAACGGCGAGTTCGTTCCCCAACACACTGGCGGGCCAACCAATGAGATTGACAGCCGCGGCGATCAGAGGCGGACTCCACCAGGACGCATCATCCGATTGGAGTGACTGAGCGTAGACCAGGAACGCGACGACCCACGAACGTAGGCCGAAGAGTTCCCAGTTGTGGGCGGTGTACGCCAGCACATAGCCTATCGCGGGCCGGTTGCGGAGCACCGGACGGAAATCCAACAGGTGCCTCTCCGGCTCTATGTGTTTTACCGGCACCGGGGCGAGAACCGCCGCAATGATGAAAAGCGCCAAGCCTGCGCAGATCCCGCCGACGGCGAAAGCGCCTTGCCAGTCGAGCCAATGAGCTATCTCTCCCGAAATGGCAAACGAGACGCTGGCACCTATGCCGAAACTAGCCGTGTAAACGGCGACGGCGCGGCTCTGAGCGGTCCCTTCGAGTTGGTCGCTCAGCGCCTTGAGTCCGGGCATGTAGGTGCCGGCCAGCCCGATGCCGGCCAACGTTCGCAGAATCAGAGCCGACCAGAATCCGTTCGCCAGAAAGGCGAAGCCAAACGCTGACACGGCCGTCACGGTCGCGGAGGCAAGGTAAATCCGGCGCGGATCCACACGGTCCGTCATGCTGACTAGGACCGGCACCGCCACCGTGTATCCGGCGAAATACATCCCGTTGATCCAGCCAGCCTCGGTGTTCGTGAGTGCCCATTCCGAAATGAAGCCCGGCATCAAGGCAGGAAACATGGCGAAACTCGCCATGCCGATGATCTCGGCAAGGCACATGGCGACGATCAGGGACGGGCCGCTCAGATGGCGCATGCCTTCACCGATTTATCGCGCTGGTGAAGAGCCGGAGCTCTTTGTCCTCGAATGCAAGTAGGTCATGTGGAGAAAGGACCAAGGAAGAATTCGATTCGTTTGGATCGGACATCAGGTCCGACCCCACCCCAAACAACCGCTGCTAGATGTGGATCGCGCGTCCCTGCGCATCGAGCGCCGCTTCCTTGATCGCCTCCGCGAGCGTCGGATGGGCGTGACAGGTGCGGGCGATGTCCTCGGACGAAGCGCCGTAGACCATGGCGGTCGCCGCCTCGTGGATCAACGTACCCGCTTCGGCGCCGATAATGTGAACGCCGAGCACGCGGTCGGTCTTCTTGTCGGCCAAGATCTTGACCATGCCGTCGGTATCACCGGTCGTCCTGGCACGGCTGTTGGCCATGAAAGGGAATTTACCGACGGTGTACTCGACCCCGTCCTCCTTGAGGGCTTCTTCGGACTTACCCACGGACGCGGCTTCGGGCCACGTGTAAATGACTCCCGGAATGAGGTCGTAGTCGACGTGACCGGCACCTCCCGCCATCGTCTCGACGCAGGCCACGCCATCCTCTTCGGCTTTGTGGGCCAGCATGGGACCAGGTACTACATCGCCGATGGCGTAGATCCCATCGACGCTAGTTCTGAAGTGCGCGTCCACCGTGACAAATCCATGGTTGTCGCGCTCGACTCCAACGTCTTCGAGCCCAAGCCCCCCGGTGTTCGGCCGTCGTCCGACCGAAACCAGCACGACGTCGGCACTGAGCTTCTCGCTCTTCCCGCCGGTCGCCGGCTCGATACTCAGATCCACACCGCTGCGAATCTTCTTGGCTGCTGCGACCTTGGTACTGAGCCTGAAGGAAAGCCCTTGCCTGGTGAGAAGCCGTTGCAGGTTCTTTGAGAGCTCGCCGTCCATACCCGGTGTGATCCGGTCAAGGTACTCCACGACCGTGACTTCGGCACCGAGGCGCCGCCAAACAGACCCCAGCTCGAGACCGATATAGCCGGCGCCGACGACCACCATGCGCTCTGGCACGGCGCTGAGCGACAGCGCGCCGGTGGACGACACGATCTGCTTCTCATCGATCTCGACGCCGGAAAGCGGCGCCACTTCGGATCCCGTAGCGATGAGGATCTTGGCGCCGTTCAATGTCTTCTTGGCGCCCTCGACGGGTTTGACTTCTACTTTCCCGGGTGCGGTGATCTTACCGAAACCCTGAACGGACTCGACCTTGTTCTTCTTGAACAGAAACTCTATGCCCTTCGTCAGGTCCTCCACGACCTTGTTCTTGCGGGCCATCATGGTCTTCAGGTCGAGCTTGACGCCGCCCGTCTTGACGCCGTGATCGGAGAGAGTGTGCTGTGCTTCGGCGAACAGCTCCGAAGAGTACAGGAGCGCCTTCGAGGGTATGCAGCCCACATTCAGACAGGTCCCCCCCAAGGTCTTTCGGGCCTCGACGCAGGCCGTCTTCATCCCGAGTTGGGCCGCGCGAATCGCCGCCACGTACCCGCCCGGGCCGCCGCCGATGATTACGAGATCGAAACTGTCATCGCTCATGCCGAAGTTGTATGGACGCCTCCCGGGACGCAAGGACCGATTTGGGTGTGACGGTGAGGGCAGATTGCAGTTTTGTATCGGGCCTT
>JAGWAU010000090.1 GCA_021296255.1 Alphaproteobacteria bacterium
AGGTGCCTCCTCACCGAGACACCTAACCGGACAACTCACGTGCTACCTAAGCCGGACAGATCATGTGCTAGCGACAGAGGCTCTGAAAAGACCTTGACATAATGTTTTTTGTAGACTCCTTTTCGCCCTACACTCCGGGTTCATGTCCCCCGACCTGATCCCGACCAAGAAGCACTTAGCTGGCTCCGCGCGACACCGGCGCTCTTCTCGGCTTCAGAGAAGGCCGAGCGCAGGTTCCGGGAGTTCTTCATCGCCCACATCCGCAACCCCAACACGAGGCTGGCCTACCCCGCGACCGTGCGGCGCTTCGCCGAGTGGTGCGAGGGGAGGGTCTGACGCGGCATGGAGCGTTCGCGATGATCAAGCGCCGTGCGCGGCGTGCCGATCTGCCCGAGGAGATCTGCGCGTACAGCTTCCTGCGGAACGGAGGCGACCTGGAGGTTGCGGCACGGATCGCGGGCCATGCCTCGACACGGACCACGCAGCTCTACAACAAGCTGCCCGAGGAGATCTCGCTCGACGAGATCGAGCGCTTCCACATCTGAGGGGCCGCTGCGGCACCGAGGACGTATTGCAAGAAGAGCGAAGGAGAAACGGCATGTCTTTGAGTAGAGGAATCGCCGCGGCGGTGCTCGCCGCCATCGGAATCGCGCATGCGATCCAGACGGCCGCGGCCGGCGAAAACGGCACCTTCATCGTGATCTCGAGCATGACGGCCGACTACACAACGATCACGCACCAGGACGGGATGATCATCGGCGGGGCCTCGGAGGGCACGAGCACGACGATCGAGAGCAGCGGCGGTCCCTTCGTCGAAGGGGGGCACGGTCAAACAACGTGTGTCGTGTATGGAAAGCGCGCGGCTGCGGGCCTGGACCTCGAGTCGGCCTGCACGTTGACGACGCCCGCAGGGGACGAGGTGTACTTCATTTCGAAGAGAAGCGCGGGCGACGTCGCCGAAGGCGGTGGAGGCGCAGGAGAACTCTTGCTCGTGGGCGGGACCGGGAAGAATGCCGGTGTCACCGGGTCGTGCACCTACGAGGTCGACTATCTGGCGAACAGCCGATTCGTCTCGCGCGCGGAGTGCGCCTGGCAACGCTGAGCCGCGCTCAAACGACCCCTCACGTGGCACGGCCCGGCTTCCTCGCTAGCCGCTGCGCGCCCAAATACAAGGCCCTTCCTGCGGTACACGCGAGGCCATGATTGGTTGTATGGACGCCTCCCGGGACGCAAGGGCCGATTTCGGTGTGACGGTCAGGCAGATTGCAGTTTTGATTGCCGCTTCTTCACCATGCTTTGCGGCGGTCTCGGCAAACATCATGGCGGTAAGGTCAGCTGCCTTGGCGCCATTTGCCATAGCTCCTCTCCTCCCGCCGGTTAGCCTTGCGCAAGCTGATAACGCGGATAATTCCGCTCCGCACGGCATAAACGGCAATATGAAGCCGAGTCCCAATAAAGCCGATCGCGGATCCATCTCGGTTTTTCGCACCGATCGTCGAGAACCCCTGCCGCTGTATCCCATGCGAAGGAGGCCATCTCGGTGAAGCCCACGCCGTGCTTCGCGATGTTGCCCACCCCGAGGGGTTCGCCCCTCAACCGGCGCGCGGCGGGGCGCTGCTCAGCCGCGGCCGCGTGCGCCGACGAGCATGAAGACGATGGCGGTCGCGAACATGGTCAGGCTGTAAATCGCAGCCGGGATCTGGAAGCTCTCAGGCAACGCCAGCAGGGCCGCCACGGTGAGTGCCAGCGTGCCGTTCTGTAGGCCGCATTCGAGCGACAACGCGATGCGCGCGCGCCGACCGACGTTCAGCAGCATCGAACCCCAGAACGCGATTGCCATCATGAGGACGTTGAGGATCAGCGTAATTAGGCCCGCCTCGGCGAAGTAGGTGCCGATATTGGCACGATTCTGCCAAATCGCGCCGAACAGCACGATGGCGAACAGGATGCCCGAGACGACGCGCGCCGGGCGCTCGACGGCGTCGGCGAAGCGGCCCGCGAATGCCTTCACCGCCATCCCTGCAGCCACCGGGACGGCGACGATGGCGAACATCTGGAGCGACACCGAGACGAGATCGAGATCCCGTGCCGCGGCATCACCGACGAACCGGTCGAGCGCGAAGAACACGATGACCGGTACCGTGACGATCGCGAGAACCGAGATGACGGCGGTCAGCGAGACCGATAGCGCCGTGTCACCGCCGGCGAACCGGGTCAGAAGGTTTGACGTCACGCCGCCCGGCGCGGCGGCGATGATCATCACGCCGACCGCCAGTTCCGGTGCAGGGTCCCAGATCAGGACGAGAATAAACGCAACGGCCGGCAGTACGACGACCTGGCTCAGCGCGCCGACCATGAAGTCGCGCGGTTGCACGACGACGCGCATGAAATCGCGGACGGTCAGCCCCAGGCCCAGCGAGAACATGATGAAGGCCAGTGCTAGCGGCAGAAAGATCGCGGCAATTGAACCCAAGGCGCCATTCCCTCCGAGAGTATCTTGCAGCGGACTCTACTAGAGTGGACTCCGGTTTATAAGGACGCTGACGTCGCTGGGACCCGTGAAGAACCGTGATGTAGCGTGAAGAGCCGAGACGAAGCCGGGAATATCAGCGGGTCGAGCGGCGCGCGTGCCGCGCACGAAGCCCTTCCGGGACACCTCGCACTTTGGCCGGTCTCGGCGTGAACCGGTCTCGCGACGACCGGCGGAGGGGCGCTCGGAGCGTGTCAGGAATGGGGCCTGGCTCAAGAGGCGGTTGACGGTCTGGGGAGCGGGATGTGTCTCGCATCGGACGATGCACGGCAGATCCACCTCGAGCACCTCGTTGACGTTCTTCGGCTTCGACTCGCGGTCGAATATCGCGACCTTGGCGCCCGAATCGGCAATGCATACGAGTCGATGAGCTCCCGTCGACCCGATCAACAGGCTAGTTCTCGTGGCGCAGGTCGAAGACACGCCTGACCTTGCCGATCGACCGCTCAATTGAGCCCGGCTCCCCGACCCTGACCGTGTTGACGATGCCGACCAGCGACCTGATACGGCCGGCAAGATCGCGCTCGGCCGCCCGGCGGGTCTCGGAATCGACAGCGTCGGTCCGGGCCTAGACGACGACCGTGAGTTCGTCGAGGCGCTCCGGGCGCCGCACCTCCAGGAAGTAGTGCGGCGCAAGGCGCTCGTCCTTGAGAACAATCTCCTCGATGGCGGACGGGAACAGGTTGACGCCGCGGATGATCAGCATGTCATCGCTGCGGCCCATGATGCGCTGCATCCGCCGCATCGTGCGCGCCGTGCCCCGCAACAGCTGGGTGAGGTCGCGGGTGCGGTAGCGGATGATCGGGCACGCCTCTTTGGTGAGGGAGGTGATGACCAGCTCCCCCGTTTGGCCGTCGGGCAGTACCGCGCCGGTCTCGGGATCGACGATTTCAGGGTAGAAATGGTCTTCCCAGATGTGGGGACCGTCCTTACTCTCCGCGCACTCGACCGAGACGCCGGGGCCGATGGCTTCGGAACAGCCGTAGATGTCGATCGCCCGCATGGCAAAGCGGGGCTCGATTTCCTCGCGCATCGCCTCGGTCCAGGGCTCCGCGCCGTCCGTGTGCCGCCGGCGCGAAGACAGCGGGCGACGAGGCCGGCCCACGTCTCGAGATCGTTCCGGGTGCAGCCGACGACGGTGGGGATGCCCGTGGTGCCGCTGGAGGCGTAGATGCGGACGATCTGCTCGCGGGGGACCGCGAACAGGTCGAAGGGATAGTTGCGCCGCAAGTCGTCCTTGACGGTGAAGGGGAAGGCGGCGATATCGTCGAGGGAGTTGAGGCTGTCCGGGCTCACGCCGGCCTCGTCGAAGCTGCGCCTGTAGTGGGGAACATTGTCGTAGGCGTGCCGCAGGGTCGTGTGCAGGCGCGAGAGCTGCAATGCCGCGATTTCATCGCGGCTCGCGGTCTCGACGGGATCGAGCGCGGACTGCTTCGGGAGACAAGCGAGGTCGGTCATGAGGGATGTCCCAACTAATGTGCCCCGGGCATGCGGCGGCCGGACCGGCAGCAGGAGCGATCAATGCTTTTATCTTCATACCAGCCCCTCATCCACCTTCCAGTTCATCTCATCGGTTTCTCCACTCGACCTCGCCCGCCACGTCACCCTCACCTTGATGGTGGTGGGGCCGGTTGACGATCCGTCCGACCAATGCCCTAAACTCGCTCAGCCGACCGGCGCAGTTCCGCAGGACAAACTTGAGGGCTGCCTTGCAGCGATCATCCCTATCCGAGAACGGTGTCGAGAGCCACGGCGATTCCTCGGGCTGGGAAATTTCCGAACCCCTTGCCGTGTACGAGACGCACGGTCCGGACCATGCTCCCATCGTCCTCAGGCGGCACGGCAACCCGGAAGGTCCTCGGCTGGTCTTGAGTCATGCCAACGGTCTCGCCGCGGATTCGTACTATCCCTTCTGGTCGTTGCTCTCCCACCGATTCGATCTCGTCCTCTACGACTTCCGAAATCACGGGTGGAACCCGGTCGGCGATCTCCAAGAACACAACATCTCCACGTTCGTCCGGGATAATGCATACGTTGTTAGAGCCATCGACCAGTATTTCGGCGCCAAACCGAGGGTCGGGGTCTTTCACTCGTTGTCAGCGGTGACGGCGGTCCTGCAGGCCGCCGAAGAAGGAGGGTATTCAGCTCTCGTCCTGTTCGACCCTCCGACCTGCGCTCATGGACGCGAGTCTCAAGACATCAGGAAAATGGCGAGTCGCATGGCGGAAAAGGCCCGGCATCGCCAGGACCGTTTCGAGACGTGCGAGGAGCTGACGGAGATTCTCCTTCGTGCGCGGGCGTTCGAGCGCCTGCTTCCCGGCGTCGCAGATCTCATCACGCGGACGACAGTCCGCCCCGTCGGCGGCGGAGACGCCGGGTACCAGTTGCGCTGCCCATGCGAGTACGAGGCGCAGATCTTCGATCAGCTCTACGACTCGGCCCTAGCGGCAGACATCAAGAACCTTTCCTGCCCTACGAAGATCATCGGAGCAGACCCCACCGTGCCGTTCTCGTTCCTACCGAGCGTGGACCTCGGCGACATGGTGGCTATCGACTACGACTTCATACCCGGGACGACCCACTTCCTGCAGCTCGAGCGGCCGGCGGAGTGCGTTGCCTTGATGCTCGAGTTCCTCAAGCGTTGCGGACTCGCCGGCATATCCGGCGTACACCGGGCGACCGCCAGGTGTGACGCCGCCTGCTGAGCGGCCCCTACGGCCTCCGACAGGGTGCGGGCCGGCTCACAAGCTTTAGTTCGATTTCCGGGCGCAACCGTGATACTCGGCCAGGGAGGCCGTCGGGCGGGGACGAGATCGCACCCAGGGGGTGAGAGCGCGGGCGTCATACGCCCATAAGAGAAGAAGGGGCGCCCGAAGAGCGGCCGCTTCGTGATTCACAGCGCCGTCGATCTGAGGCTGCCCGCCGGAGGATGTGAGCGGAGTGGACGGCTTCATGGACTTTCTGGAGGCGGTCCTCGATCCGGGGCACGAGGAACACCGGGACATGGCGCGCTGGTATGGCGGGCCGTTCGACCCGTTCGGCTTCGATGAGGAGAGGGCTCGTTTCGGCATGGAGAACATGGCGCGGCGGCGGCGCGGCCCGCTCGCCAGTCACAGAAGTGGATCGCGGCGGGCGAAACGATGATCGCCCGGTTCTCACGCCGACTTCTGGTGGCGGAATTCGGTTGCATTGTGATACATGCACTATGAAACATGCCACTCACATGAT
>JAGWAU010000049.1 GCA_021296255.1 Alphaproteobacteria bacterium
CCGAGCGCGCTTCAACTGCACGATGCCCACGCCGGACGACAGGTGGCGCTGGTTCGGCATGCAGTTCCACGTACCCAGACCCTGACCCCCCGGTTCACACAGGAATTCTCCAGAATGATGCGCCCAAATCGCCTGAAGGCCCGCCTCAAAGGCGGCGAACCCTCCTTCTGCGGCTGAGTTTGATGGGGAACGCGATGGCCGCAGAGATCATGCAAGCTGGAACCGCTTCAGGTCCCGAGGCCGCCCCTGCCGAGACCTTGGAGCCGGGCGCGATCGAACGCGTCGAGACCGTTCACGCGCATGATCGTACGGATCGTTTCGATGTATTCGAACCCGCGCTCCGAATATTTGTGGAGCGTCCCGACCAGACTTCTCCCGGTCAACGCTTGGCTGGAACTCCGCAGCTCACGCCGTACTCGGCGAAATTCCTTGTAAGCCCAATGGATATTCAGGTTGTGCATGTAGGCTGATACGGATTGGCGAAGTCCCTCGAAGGACCGCACTTCGTGGCGCTTGCCTGGGTCACGCCGCTCGGGCACGACACCCGCCCCCTTGCGGAACGTCCATTGACCGAAGACCGCATTCGCCTCGACCGCAAATCGCGACGTGCCCCAGCCCGACTCCTCGGCCGCCTGGGCGATGGCCAGGGATGGAGGTACGACGTCGACGCGACCGACGAGGTCCGAGCGGTCCGACGGGTTCGCATCGTAGCGGTCGGCCAAGGCCGCGACCCAAGCCTCGTCCTCACGCGATAGGGGGCCTTGCGAATTCAAGAGGCGGAGGAGCTCGTTGCGATCCGCCAGGATTTTTTCGTTGGCCTGAAGGATGAGCGGCAGCATCAATTTGATAAAGAGTTGTTTCCGCTGTTTGACGGAGTTCAACTGGGCCAGATCCGGCGGCAGATTGGCGAGCTGCATGCGGGGTACGGACGCGAATCCTCTTCGAATATCCCTGAGGCTGTAATCCAGCGTCGCCAATTGCCGATCCAGGTCGGTGGCGCTGATCACCTGCAGCCCGACACTCACCGATTCGATTTCGCCAAGCGCCACGACTTCGGGCGAGCGATCAAGCAGCGGCCGATGAACGATCTCGGGCGCGGGCAGAACCTGCCCCGCCGACACGGACGCCGCTCGCGTCGATACTTTCGGTACTGGGAGGCGCTGGTCCGCTTGCCGCGCCAGCGGTTCATCTAACGGTGGAGCTGGGCTCCCGGCCGGTATGGTGAAGAACCCCGCGCCCAGCGCGTAGAGGCACAGGACGCCCGCACCGAGAACCCCGAGCGCGCCACGCTCGAACCGACCACCGAACACCTGAAGATGGATCATGGACCAGTCCCCTGCCGCCGGCCAACGGGCGAACGGGGTATTTTTCCAGTCTCGGCGCGCCCTGATTCGCGCGTCCATTGACCAGCCCTCCCCTTGGAACTGATTGTACCTTGGGCGACTCTGTCGAGTCCATCGCGCCGAAACGGCACGACACTTGCCGCCTCTTCATCCATCGGATTGCGGACCGGTGTCGGATGCAATCCGTGCCCAGGCACGCTTGCCTAGGTCATCGGTGATCGGCCGGTCCGTTCCAGCGATCCGACGTTTCCCGGCGGCCTTGTCTAATCGATGCTTAGCGACATGGTCGGCTTTGCGCTGACCGACGCCCTCCGAAGCGGCAGCCTCCATGCCCGTGGCGAGCCGGCAGCGCCAGCCATCCACACGGATGAAAGGCCGCCACAAGACAACCGGGTCCCCACCCTCCCTAATAAATTTCAATGCCTCAAAGCGTGACCCGGTAAGCCTATGCGATCAAGAAGCCGACGACCTCCTGAACTTCACGAATGACGGGTTCGGAGAGGTTCCGCGCCCGTTCGGCACCGTCGTGAAGAACGGACTCCACATATGCGGGGTCGTCCATCAAGCGCTGCATCTCGGCCGTGATTGGCGTCAGTTCGGCGATCGCGAGTTCCGCCAACTTCTCCTTGAACGTCGAGAACTGAGCGCCGTCGAACCGTCGACACACGGCTTCCACGGACTCGCTACATAGAGCCGCAAATATGCCGACCAGATTGGCCGCTTCCGGCCGAGACTCCAGTTCGTCCGGCGTGCTGGGAAGCGGATCCGGATCGGTACGCGCCCGGCGAATTTTCTTGACGATCAGATCGGGCGGGTCGGTCAAATTGATGCGCGCATAGTCGGACGGGTCCGATTTGCTCATCTTCGCGGTACCGTCCCGAAGACTCATCACACGCGTCGCTTCACCGAAAATCAGCGGTTCCGTCAACGGGAAGCAGTCGACGCCGTACTGGCTGTTGAATGCCTGTGCGATGTCTCGACAAAGCTCCAAGTGCTGCTTCTGGTCTTCTCCGACAGGTACGTGGGTGGCCTTGTAGGTGAGAATGTCCGCCGCCATGAGGTTCGGGTAAGCATAAAGGCCGACGCTGGCGTTCTCGCGATGCTTTCCAGCTTTTTCCTTGAACTGGGTCATACGGTTGAGCCAGCCCAGACGCGCGACGCAGTTGAATATCCAGGCGAGTTCCGCGTGCGCGCTGACTTGGCTCTGATTGAACAGGATTCCCGTCTTCGCATCGATCCCCGCCGCTAGCAGGCTCGCCGCGACCTCCCGCGTGCTAGCCCGCAACTCCGCAGGGTCCTGCGCAACCGTGATGGCGTGCAAATCGACCACGCAATAGATGCATTCGTGGTCGGCCTGCAACGTGACCCAGTTGCGTATCGCGCCCAGGTAATTGCCGAGATGCAGATTCCCCGTTGGCTGAACACCCGAGAAAACGCGGTTCATCGTTTGCCTCATGCTCGTCAAGGCGCCGAGTTATGGCGCTTGCGCGCAAGAGGGTCAACCATTGGAAGCGGGACGGAATGATCGCAGGTCGTCCGGCCGAGCCGCGCCGGTCACATAGGCGGAGAGTGCGAAGAGCCCAAGACCTCCGAGAACCAACAGCACGACGCAAAGGATACGCAACAAAAATGTGCTCGACAGCCAATCGTCGAGGCCGTCGTGCGCCACCGCGAGACCCACCACCATGATCGCCATCGCCAGCAGCGTCCGCGGCAGCCTCTGCCGCAATCGTGCATCGGTGACGAAGTCACCGCGCCGGGACAAAGTGCGCGCGAGCAACCACGTGTTGAGCCACGCCGAGAGCGCCGTGGCGAGAGCGAGTCCGACATGTTTGAGCCACCACATCAAGGCGAGATTGAGAACAAGGTTGGCCACCACACAGATCGCGCCGATCCGCACCGGCGTGACCGTATCCTGTCTCGCGAAATACGCAGGAGTCAGAACCTTGACCAAGACGTAGGCCGGAAGGCCGATCGCGTAGGCGCGCAAGGCCAGCGCTGTGAGGTCCGACTCGCGGGGCCCGAATTCTCCGCGCTCGAACAACACGGACACGAAGGGATGCGCCAGCACGACAAATGCCGCAGCCGCAGGCAGAGTGAGGAGCAGTGCGAATTCGGTCGCTCGATTCTGATGGTGCAGGGCGGAATCCCTCCGGCCTCCACTGATTTCCCGCGAGATCAACGGCAGCAATGCCGTGCCTACAGCCACGCCAACCACACCAAGGGGTAATTGATTGAGCCGATCTGCATAGAAGAGATACGAGACCGAGCCCGACGGCAGCAGGGACGCCAGTACGATATCGACCACGAGATTGATCTGGACGACGCCGGCTCCGACCGCGGCCGGAGCCATGAGCCGCAGCAAGTATTTGACCTGCGGCGTGAGTCGAGGGCTGGAGAACCGTAGGGGCATGTCGGCGCGATGGAGGGCAACGATCAGCCAAACGAATTGAATCATCCCCGCCACGGCGACGCCCCACGCGAGCGCGTGCCCCGGCGTCGGCGTGAATGGCGCGAGCCAAAGAAGCGCTCCGATGAGGCAAAGATTGAGGAGTACCGGCGTGGCTGCAACCGCGGCAAAGCGTCCTAAGCTGTTCAGAACTCCCCCCATCAGCGACACCACGCTGATGAACAGCAGGTAGGGAAACGTGATGCGCGTCAGCGCCACCGTCAACTCGAATTTCTCGGGCCAAGCGGCGAACCCGGGAGCCAATCCGTACATCAACCAAGGCATCAGGGCCTGAAACAACCCCACCAAAAGGACGAGGACGACAACAAGAACAGCTAGAGCGGACTGGGCGAAGCCACGAGCGGCGTCACGTCCATCCCGTTCCAGGATCTCGGAAAAGACGGGAACGAATCCCGCGTTGAACGCGCCCTCGGCAAACAGACGACGAAAGAAATTGGGCAGCTTGAATGCGACAAAGAAGGCGTCGGCCACCATTCCCGCACCCAGGTATGCCGCGATCAGGATGTCCCGGACGAAGCCCAAAATGCGGCTCAACATCGTGTAGCCGCCGACGGTCGCGATTGCCGGAAGCAGTTTCATGGCCTGTCGCGTATCGCGAGATGACGGCGGAAAAATGACTGTCTCAAACAGCCGTCATCGTTTCTTGAAGGTTCTGAGAGGCCGGGTCCGGAGCTGTCTCGTCAACCGAACCCCGAATCGCCGCCATCAACTCGGTCCGAATGCGATCCAGTTTCCCTTCATGCGCGACCTTCAGACCGAACATGTCCTTGACGTAAAAGACATCGACTGCGCTCTCGCCGTATGTCGCGACCCGCGCCGTGGCGATCGACAGGCCGAGATCGGTGATGGCACGAGTCACGTCGTAGAGGAGCCCTTGCCGATCACGTGCGTTTACCTCGATCACCGTAAAGACATGGCTCGCGGTGTTGTCGATAATAACCTGCGGCGCCACCTCAAATACCTGGGTGCGACAGGGAATTCCGACTTGGCGCGCGAGGGCGCGGCCGGGATCGACCACGCCCGTAAGTGTCTGTTTGATTGCTGATTCCAGTTTGGTCAGGGCGCGAGCCTCTTCGAGGGGTCCGCCCGCCGGATCTTGAATCCAGAACGTGTCGAGCGCCATGCCATCGCTCGTCGTGAAGATCTTGGCTTCGACGATGTTGGCACCTGACATCGCGATGGCACCGGCCATAAGGGCAAAGAGTCCGTGATGATCCTGGGTGTAGATGGTGACTTCGGTAACCGCATGGAACGAGTCAGATCGGAAATCTACTGCCAGTCTCTGATCGGCGGCATCGGCGTGGCGCACCAACTCGGCGTGTCGCGATAGCGTCTTCGCGTCTGCGGACAGCCAATAATGGGGATGACCGCGCGCCAAATAGGTCTCGAAATCCGCCTCCGACCAATCGTGCAGGCGGGCCCTAAGTGCCTCCTGCGCCACGGCAACGCGTTCGTCGGCTCGCTCCGTGGACAGGCCGCCGGACAACGCCTCTTCGGTTCGATGGTAGAGTTCGCGCAGGAGCTGCCCCTTCCATCCGTTCCAAACAGCCGGGCCGACCGCTCTGATATCGGCGACCGTAAGCACGAGAAGGAGCTTGAGACGCTCTGGGCTCTGCACGAGGGCTGCAAAGTCGGACACGGTCTTGGGGTCCTGTATGTCCCTCTTGAAGGCGGTGGAACTCATGACCAAGTGATGGCGAACCAGCCATGCAACGGTTTCCGTTTCCGCGTCGCTCAAACCGAGGCGGGGGCCGAGCTCAAAGGCGATTTCCGCGCCGATCTTGGAGTGATCACCGCCCCGGCCCTTGGCGATGTCGTGGAGCAGCACAGCAAGGAATAAAACGGGACGTGATTGAATCTTGTGAATGATCTCGTTCGACAGGGGAAGGTCTTCCTCCAGCGAACCGTGTTCGATCTTGGCCAGCATTCCGATCGCACGAATCGTGTGCTCGTCCACCGTATAGACGTGGTACATGTCGTGCTGCATCTGCGCGACGACCCGCCCGAAATCCGGTACGAACCGCCCGAATACTCCCGCCTCATTCATGCGCCGGAGCGTCGTCTCGGGGTCCCGTCTCGACGTCAGTATTTCGAGGAACAGTCGATTGGCCTCGAGATCTTCCCGTAGGGACGCGTCAATCAGGTGAAGACTACGGGTGACCAAACGCAGGACGCGCGGGTGAATGTCCACCCCGTGACGGTCCGAGTGGCGGAAGAGTCGGATTAGCGAAACCGGGTCCCGTTGGAACAGATCGTCGTCGTCGACATCGATACGCCCTCCTTCTATTACGAATCCATCAAGCCGTTCCTCCCGCTGCCCGATGCGCGGCAGGCGGAAACGTGACTTCCGCTTGAACTGTTCCTCAAGGGCCGCACAGAAAATGCGCGTGAGGTCACCGACCTCCTTGGCCACGAGGTAATAGTGCTTCATGAAGCGCTCGACACCGCGCGAACCCGATCGATCCGTGTACCGCATGCGCTGTCCGATCTCCGGCTGGGCGTCGAAGGTCAACCTTTCCTCCGCGCGGTTCGCCAGATAATGCAGATGGCAGCGGACGGCCCAGAGATACTCTTCCGCCTTCGCAAAGTGCCGGAACTCGACCTGCGTCAGAACCCCGCGGCCGACGAGGTCGGCAACCTTGGGAACCTGAAAGGCGTACTTGCCGATCCAGAATAGAGTGTGCAGATCGCGCAGACCTCCCTTACCCTCCTTGATGTTGGGTTCCACGACATAGCGCGAATCACCGAAACGTTTGTGTCGTTGGTCTCGTTCCGCGAGCTTGGCCTCCACGAAGTCGGGACCGGTCGAAGCCACGATCTCTCTCTGGAAGCGCCGTCGAAGCTCACGATAGAGCGCGGCATCACCGCACAGATACCTTGCCTCCAGCAGACCCGTGCGGATCGTGATATCGGACCGGCTCAAGCGCATGCACTCATCGACCGACCGGGTGGCATGCCCCACCTTAAGGCCGAGATCCCAAAGCATATACAGCAGATACTCGACGATCTGCTCCCCCCAAGGCGTCTGCTTGTAAGGAAAAAGAAACAGCAAATCGACATCCGAGAACGGCGCCATCTCACCGCGGCCGTATCCCCCAACGGCAATGACCGAAAGCCGCTCGCCGGCGGTCGGATTCGACTGCGGGTAAACGTGACGCACCGCAAAACCGAATAGCGTCCGGATAAGTTGATCCATTGCCCAGGCAATTGCCCGAGCGGTGGCGCGACCCGACAAGCCGACTTCAAATCTCTTTCGAATGGAACGTTGGGCGTCGGCAAGCGCGCGCTTGCATAAAGACAGCACATTGGCGCGCGCGCCGATGCCTGAAGCGCCATCCGCTTCCACCAGAGCGTCAAGGGCGTCAGTGAGCCGCTTCGCGTCTAGAACCTCGTGACGATCCCGAAAGGCTGCCACGCCGCGACGCGTCGCGACCGTCGAGTTGTAGGTCTGGGGCTTCACCGCTTGCGCTGTCTCAGTGGGTTTTGCATCATCATATCGGTCAACGACTATTGCCAACAGCGCTCTTCAGGTTGCCGGCCAGATCCAGGGGTCGGGTTTCCAGATGCGCCCAAGCATGACAAGGAGGATCCATGGACGTCCGCGCTGCAGTCGCCCACAAAGCGGGCGACCCCCTTTCGATCGAAACCATTCAACTGGACGGACCCAAAGCCGGCGAGGTTCTCGTCGAAGTCAAGGCTACGGGTATCTGCCACACCGACGCCTACACCCTATCCGGTGCCGATCCGGAGGGATTGTTTCCATCCGTTCTCGGACACGAAGGCGCTGGCGTCGTCGTTGAAGTCGGGAATGGCGTCGACAGCGTCAAACCTGACGATCACGTGATCCCTCTGTATACACCGGAATGTCGACAATGCGAATATTGCCTCTCGGGGAAGACCAACCTGTGCCAAGCCATTCGCGAAACTCAGGGCCAGGGGGTCATGCCGGACGGAACCAGCCGTTTCAGCCTTGGTGGCGAGAAGCTCTACCACTACATGGGCACGTCGACATTCGCCAATTTCACGGTGCTGCCTGAAATTGCCGTCGCTAAGATCCGGGAAGACGCGCCGTTCGACAAGGTTTGCTACATCGGTTGTGGCGTGACGACGGGGATCGGGGCCGTCATCAACACCGCCAAAGTCGAAACCGGCGCCAATGTCGTGGTCTTCGGCTTGGGCGGCATCGGCCTCAACGTCATCCAGGGGTGCCGTCTTGTGGGTGCCGATATGATCGTGGGGGTCGACATCAACGAGGGTAAGAAGGAGCTCGCGGAAAAGTTCGGCATGACCCACTTCGTCAATCCCAAGGAAGTCGACGGAGACCTGGCGTCCTATCTCGTGGACTTGACGAACGGAGGTGCCGATTACTCGTTCGAGTGTATCGGTAACGTCGACACCATGCGTCAGGCACTCGAGTGTTGCCACAAAGGTTGGGGCGAGAGCACGATCATCGGCGTCGCACCCTCCGGGACCGAGATCGCAACCCGCCCCTTCCAACTGGTAACGGGTCGTGTGTGGCGCGGGACCGCCTTTGGTGGCGCCAAGGGGCGCACAGACGTGCCGAAAATCGTCGACTGGTACATGGACGGCAAGATCAATATCGACGACCTGATCACGCACACCATGCCGCTGGAGGACATCAACAACGCTTTCCACCTGATGCACGAAGGCGAATCCATCAGATCGGTCGTCATTTACGACTGAGAGCGTCGAGATCTCAAAAAACGGACCCGCACCATTCCGTGGATTCAGCCGCTGTGGGATGACTCCTCGCGAGCCAGCGCAACGAGGCGATAAACGAGATCGAGTGCGTCACGAGGACTCAGCTCGTCGGGATGAACGGACTCCACCGCCGCCGCCAGGGGATTGGAACCGGCCGGAGGGCTTGACGCTTGTCTTTCAACCACAGCCGAGAACAAAGGAAGATCTTCGGCAAGTGAGCTGGCGGCTCCCGCCTTTTCACCAGCCTCGAGAGCCTCGAGGACATCGACGGCACGGTCGACGACACTGCCCGGCAGACCGGCCAGCTTGGCGACATGAATGCCGTAGGAACGATCCGCGGCACCGGGGGCCACCTCGTGCAGGAACACGATCGAGTCCTGCCATTCCTTGATGCGCATGGTGCGGTTGGACAAGTGCTCTAGCTTCGCGGAAAGCGCCGTAAGCTCGTGGTAGTGGGTCGCGAATAGGGCACGGCACCGATTGACCTCGTGCAGGTGTTCAGCCACCGCCCAGGCGATCGACAAGCCGTCGTAGGTGGCGGTGCCGCGACCGATCTCATCCAGAATGACGAGGGCACGTGAGCCCGCTTGATTGAGAATTGCGGCGGTCTCCACCATCTCAACCATGAAGGTCGAGCGTCCCCGCGCCAAGTCGTCCGACGCGCCGACGCGGGAGAACAACTGATCGACCACGCCTACGTGGGCAGCGTCGGCCGGCACGAAGGATCCCATTTGGGCCAGAATCGCGATCACGGCATTCTGACGCAGGAACGTGCTTTTGCCCGCCATGTTGGGGCCGGTCAGCAGCCAGAGGCGCTGACCATCCGAAAGATCACAGCCGTTGGCGACAAAAGCGCCTTCACCGGTTCGTTCCAACGCGGCTTCCACCACGGGATGTCGACCGCCGTCGATCTCGAACGCCAGAGAATCGTCGATCATCGGTCGTACGTATCGTCGCACCTCCGCGAGTTCCGCCAAGGCAGCCGCCAAATCCAGCCGTGCGACCGCATCAGCCGCTGCCCCGATGGCAGACACCTGTGTTTCGATCTCACGGCACAGCGTCTCGAAAATCTCGACTTCGAGCGCCACGGCCTTGTCGGCCGCTGAACTCAATCGCGCTTCGAGGTCGGCCAGCTCCGTAGTCGTGAACCGGACTGCATTGGCCATCGTCTGGCGATGGATGAACCGGTCATGCCCGCCGCCCAGCAATTTGTCCGCATGAGTATTCGTCACCTCGACGAAGTACCCGAGCACGTTGTTGTGCCGGATCTTCAACGAGGCGATCCCCGTCTCCGCTGCATACGCCGACTGCATCGCGGCGATGTGTCGCCTGCTCTCGTCCCGCAGTGTCCGGAGTTCGTCCAAGGCTTCGTCGTATCCCGGAGCGACAAAATTACCGTCACGCGCCTGCAGCGGCAGGTCCTCGTCAAGCGCGAGAGAGAGTTTTTCGACCAGCGGATCGTGCTCGCCAAGATCGGCGTCGATGCGGGCGATGCCCCGCGGCACAGCGTGAAGGCCATCATCCGACAGCAGGTCGCGAAACACACGAGCCGCACGCAGTCCATCCCGCACCGCAGCCAAGTCGCGGGGCCCACCCCGGCCCAGCGTCAATCGACCGAGCGCCCGCTCCACGTCGGGTGTTTTCCGCAATTCGTCACGCACCGATTCGCGTAAGCTTCCTTCGCCGACGAAAAACGCCACGTCGTCGTGCCGGCCCCCGATCTCACTTGCGTTCGTCGAGGGCGCGCCCAGCCTGCGCGATAGCAGCCGGGCGCCCGACCCGGTGACAGTGAAATCAATCACCGAGAGCAAACTACCCGTCGACTCACCGGCCAACGTCCGAACGAGCTCAAGGTTGCGCCGCGTCGCGGAGTCGATGAGCATGGCCGCGTTGGCCTGGATCCTGACAGGAGGCTTCAGACTCGGAAGCTTTCCGCGCTGAGTGAGCTCGACGTAGTGGAGTAGCCCGCCGAGCGCCGCCAGCTCGGCCCGACCGAACGCGCCGAACCCTTCAAGGGTGGCAACGCCATAGCTTTCCTCGAGGCGCCGCTCCGCCCCCTGGGAATCGAATCGCGCCGCGGGCAGAGTGGTTAGTACCGAATCCCAATCCGCGAGTATCTCGTCCAGCTCCGGCATCTCCGCCAGCCGATCGGAAACGAGCAGTTCTCCAGGGTTGAGCCGGCCCAGCTCACCCGCCACCCTCCCTTGTTCCGTTGGTGTTGCGGCAACATCCCCCGTAGAAACGTCGACCCAGGCGATGGCTAAGTTGCGTTCTGCCCGCGCGATCGCAACCAAATGGTTGTTGGCACGCGCGTCGAGGAGCGTATCCTCGACCAGGGTGCCCGGCGTGACGACGCGTACGACTTCCCGCTTCACCACGGTCTTGGCACCGCGCTTCTTGGCCACCGCCGGGTCCTCGACCTGTTCGCAGATGGCTACCTTGAAGCCGTAGCGGATCAGGCGCTGAAGGTAATTCTCGTACGAATGAACGGGCACGCCGCACATTGGGATGTCCTGTCCCCGGTGACGCCCTCGCTTGGTGAGCACGATGTCGAGCGCCATCGAGGCCGTCTCGGCATCGGTGAAGAAAAGCTCGTAGAAATCACCCATGCGAAAGAACAGCAGAGCGTCTGGATGTTCGTCTTTGATGGCCAAGTACTGGGCCATCATGGGTGAAACCGTTTCCTTGTGCGGTACCGGTTCCGCAGACACCCGTCCATCAACGGCGGCGGCAGGGGAGAATTTCGGCGCCCTGGAATACAGAGGGGAAACAGGGACGGACGGCTCAACCCGAGTCATTCGAGGAAGGTATCACAAGGGAGAGGCGAGAGCATAAACGTCTACCAACGTCATCGAGATACTCGCTAAATCAACCAGTTATGCAGGCAATTCGACGCATTTGCGTGTTTACGCACGGCGCCAAACCCCGCTAGTGTTTTCTAAAGGCCTGCGAGAGACCTGTCGAACTCGGCTCTCTTTTGTAATCCATCGCACAAGGACGAGGTGGACATGAGCGACACGATCCGCGTGTCAGACGAAGAGGCATTGCGATTTCATTCTGCCGGCAGGCCCGGAAAGATTGAAATCACGCCCACAAAACCGCTGACCACCCAACGGGATCTGACGCTCGCCTACTCGCCAGGCGTGGCCGTGCCTTGCCTCGAAATCTCGAAGAACCCTGACGACGCGTACGACTACACGGCCCGCGCCAATGTCGTCGCCGTGATCAGCAACGGCACGGCGGTGCTGGGGCTCGGCGATCTTGGCGCTCTCGCGTCCAAACCCGTAATGGAGGGCAAAGCCGTCCTCTTCAAGCGCTTCGCGGACATAGACGGAATCGATATCGAGGTTGACACCCGGGATGTCGAGGAATTCGTCAATTGCGTGCGCTACCTCGGTCCGACGTTCGGTGGAATCAATCTCGAAGACATCAAGGCACCGGAGTGTTTCATCATCGAGCAGCGGTTGCGTGAGTTGATGGACATTCCGATCTTCCATGACGACCAGCACGGCACCGCGATTATCGCCGTCGCGGGTCTGATCAATGCCCTTGAGCTCACTGGACGCAAGATGCAGGACACCAAGATCGTGGTCAACGGTGCCGGTGCCGGAGGCGTGGCGTGCGTCGAACTGATCAAGGCGCTGGGGATGCCTCATGATCAGGCCATCCTCTGCGACTCTCAAGGAGTCATCTACAACGGCCGCGAGAAGGGGATGAACCAGTGGAAGTCGGCCCACGCGATCAACACTGACGCGCGTTCCCTGGCCGATGCGGTCAAGGGGGCAGATGTATTCTTCGGGCTATCCGTAGCCGACTCGATGACCCCAAAGATGGTCGCAGACATGGCCGACAACCCCATCATCTTCGCGATGGCCAATCCAGACCCGGAGATCACCCCCGAACAGGTCAAAGCGGTTCGGGACGATGCGATCATGGCCACGGGACGCTCAGACTACCCCAACCAAGTCAACAACGTGCTCGGTTTTCCCTATATCTTCCGCGGTGCCCTTGATGTGCGTGCATCGACCATCAACGATGAGATGAAGATCGCCGCCGCCCAAGCGCTCGCCGAACTCGCACGTGAAGACGTGCCGGACGAGGTCCTCGCCGCCTATCCTGGCGAGCGTCTTCACTATGGCCGCGACTACATCATCCCCGTGCCATTTGACCCGCGGCTGATCTCGCGAATTCCACCGGCCGTGGCCAGCGCCGCCATGGAGTCGGGAGTGGCGCGGCGTCCGATCATCGACATGGAGACCTATCGCAATCAGCTTCGCGCGCGCCTCGACCCGATGATGGGCACCCTGCAGCGCATTTTCGAGCAGGTGATGGCCGAACCAAGACGCGTCGCCTATGCCGAAGGGGAGGACGAGCGAGTCATTCGCGCCGCATTGGCATATCGCAATGCGGGCTTCGGAACGCCCATACTTATCGGCCGGGAGCCGCGCATCCGCCGGGCGTTGGATACCATGGGGATCGACGACACCCTTTCGGGAGTCGAGATCATCAATGCGGCGATCAATCCTCGAAACCACGAATACTACGACTACTTGTACGGCCGGCTGCAGCGGCGCGGAGCCCTGTTCCGCGACTGTCGACGCATGGTAAACGTTTACGGCACCGTATTCGGCGCCTGCATGGTGGCCTTGGGCGATGCGGACGCCTTGGTTGCCGGACTCGCACGAAGCCATGCCGAAGTCTACGAGGACATCCTGAAGGCTCTGGGTCCGAAGGAAGGCTCCCGTGTCATCGGGGTGAGCATCGTCGTGGCGCGGGGCGGTCGGACCGTCTTGATTGCCGATACGACGGTGCACGCATCACCACGTCCCGACGAATTGGCCGATATTGCCCAGCAGGCAGCCGCAGTAGCGCGTGAGATGGGCCACGAGCCGCGCGTTGCCTTGTTGTCGTTCTCAAACTTCGGGAATCCGCCGCATGAGCGCTCCGACCGGGTGCGCGAGGCCGTGGAAGTTCTGGCCGGTCGGAAACCCGACTTCGAGTTCGACGGCGAGATGTCCGCCGACGTGGCACTCAACAGCCAATTGCTCGCCCACTACCCGTTTTCGCGCCTGTCAGCACCGGCCAACGTGCTGATCATGCCGGGACTGCATTCGGCGGACATCGCGTCGAACCTGTTGCACGAGCTCGGCGGCGGTACAGTGATCGGCCCGCTGCTTGTGGGCTTGGCGAAACCGGCGCAGATCGTTCCGATGGGCGCCACGGTGACGGAAATCGTCAACCTGTCGGCGATCGCCGCCCACGAAGCCGTTCGCTGACGGGGCTTTCCGCCCTAGTCCGCGAAGACGTTGTTCGCGACGAGCCAAATGCCGGAGGCGAGCAGCAGGATCAGAACCACCTTTCGAAATCCGCGCTCGTCGATCCGCCTGTAGGCCACGAGGCCGAGCTGCACCCCGACCATAAGCGCCGGCACGCTGACCAGGGTCAGGACGCCGACCTCACGAGTCAGTAGCCCTTTGAAGGCGTACGCCGCAACGACGAGCATGAGGATGATGAAATTGTAGGGCTGCCACGTCGCCCGTTGCACGTCCTTGGTCCAACCTCGCAGTCCGCACCATATGATGACCGGGGGCCCGGACAGCCCGGCGATGCCACCGAAGACCCCGCCGCCGAACCCCACCGCACCGTCGCCGACCGGACCGGCCCTTGCGCATACCGCTCCAAGTTTCACGACGAGACCGAACAGGCCATAAGCGATCAGAAATGCGCCGAGGCCGACCTTGAGATCTGGCCCGTCGATGTAGCTCAGAAGAAACACGCCCAAAGGAATCCCGATCACACCGCCGATGATGAAGGGCAGCACGCGCCGGACGGAGATGTCGTGACGGACATGGACGATGGACCGGATCTGGCCCGCGACAGAGCAGATGGCTACCAATGGACCCGCGACCACTGGCTCCATGACGTGCAGCCAAAAGCCGAGTGATATGAGCCCCACACCGAAACCCGCAAGACCAGTGACGAAACCGGCCGCAAGGGCCCCGGCCACCACCAAAAGAAGTGCTGCATCCACGTGACCACCGCGCCAACAGACGACCGGCACCGATCATGCTCCGCCCTCGGTAGTTAAACAACCGACCGGCATCGCTGCACTCGATCCGGGAAAGGTCGGTTCAAGTGAGGCTTGATCCGCCATGGAGGCAGCGACGCGGTGTTGAGAACTGCGAACCTAGGGTCAGACCTCAGGTTCGATATGAACCGCCATGGAACATTCGTACACCGTTACGTCGTACCGGCGATGCTCTTCATCATCGCGTCGGCCAACCGTCGAGAGAACGCGGCCGAATCTGGTAAGGGTTCGCCTTCGGCAATCCGCGCCTGATCGAGCAGCAGATGAGCTGCATCCTCAAGCGCGTCGGACGCGCCCTTCTCAGTCGCGCGTTGAGCCAATGACTTGATCAGGCCGTGCTTAGGATTGATCTCCAGCACGCGGGGGGCGAGTTCACTGAGCTGCCCCTGCTGCTTGAGCATTCTCGCCAGATGCATGTCGAGGTCGTGTTCGTCCGCGACGAGGCAAACGGCGCTGTCGGTCAAACGTTCCGAGGTCCTGACATCCTTGACTGCGTCGCCAAGTGTCTGCTTGAGGAGCGCGATCAATGTCGCAGTCTGGCTATCGGACGGCCCTTCTCCATCTCCTTCCGCCGCGTCCCCGTCCTGAAGAGGAAGCTTGTCGAGATCAGCCGCTCCCTGGGTAACCGAGGTGAAGGATTTGTCCGCATATTGCTGTACCGCAGGCACCCAAAACTCGTCGACCGCGTCCGTCAGCAGCAAGACTTCCACACCCCGCGCGACAAATCCTTCGAGCTGCGGGCTGCGTCGCAAGCCCTCCAGCGACTCGCCGCTGATGTAGTAGATCGCTTCCTGTCCATCCTTCATGCGCTCGACATAGTTGTCGAGGGAAATCAGTTCATCTCCCGACGCGGTTGACCGGAGTCGGGCGATCTTGAGCAGATTTTCTCGTTGGTCCGGATCCTCGTAGATGCCTTCCTTTATGACCGCGCCAAAGTTCTCCCAGAACTTGGCGAACTCCTCGGGTTCCTTCTCTGCCTTCTTCTTGAGTTCGGTGAGCACTCGGCGGATAACGGCGCTCTTAATCCGGGTGAGGACCGGGCTTGTTTGCAGGAGCTCGCGACTGACGTTGAGGAGCAGGTCCTCCGAATCAATCACGCCTCGTAGGAAGCGCAGATAGGGCGGCACCAAGCCTTCATAGTCGTCGGTGATAAAGACCCGTTTCACATAGAGTTTCACCCGATGGCGGCGCTCAGGATGGAATAGATCGAACGGTCTGACGGACGGTACGAAGAGAAGAAGTGTGTACTCGATCTTGCCCTCGGCGCGGGCATGAATGGTTAGCCAGGGATCGTCGAAGGCGTGTCCGACGTGGTGGTAGAACTCCTTGTACTGACTTTTCGAAACGTCCTTTCGAGGCAATGTCCACAACGCGGCTGCCGCATTGAGCTTATCGTCTTCCCCATCCAGGCGAATGGGAATCGGAATGTGGTCTGAGTAGGTCTTGACGATATGACGGAGCCGGTCCGGTTCGAGGAATTCCCTCTCGCTCTTCTTCAGGTGAACTGTCACAGACGTTCCACGCGAGTCGCGTTCCGCCTCTGCGATGGAGAATTTGCCGGAACCGTCCGATGCCCAGGTCCAAGCCTGCTCTCCCCCCGCCTTCCGGCTCGTGACGTCGACCCGGTCTCCGACGATAAACGCGGAGTAGAATCCGACACCGAATTGACCGATCAGAGCAACGTCTTTGGATGAATCACCGGTCAATTGATCGACGAACGCCTGCGTGCCGGAACGGGCGATCGTGCCAAGGTTCTCAACCAGATCTTCACGGTCCATCCCGATACCGTTGTCCGCGATCGTCAGGCTCCTCCCCTTCTTGTCGATGCTCAGGGTGATGCGAAACTCGGGATCGTCTTCCGTGAGCTTGGGGTCAGTGAGGACCAGATAGCGCAACCGATCGCAAGCGTCCGAGGCGTTCGAGACGAGCTCGCGAAGAAAGATTTCCTTTTCGCTGTAGAGCGAATTGGCAACGATGTGGAGCAGGCGGCTTACCTCCGCCTGAAAGGTAAGTGTCTCTTCCGCCATAACAGGTCGGTTCCCTCCTTCTACGGGCGTCGGAATCAAGAAATTCGGCCGAAAATATGTAAACCGCGGCCCACATTGCAAGCCATCTCGACGGTCGGCGTTTGGTGCGAGCTCGTCGTGTCGGGGCTGGATTCCGCCGCTTGGTGTTTCATCTCCGGAAACCGATCACCGGTTGAGCTTGCGGCATGATCAGGAATCGGGGTAGGTAGCCACGGATACAATTTATGGTGCGCGGCCCGGACAGGCCGCCCAAACCGGCCGCATGCCCAAGGAGGTCAGGGATGGCGCGGAACAAGATCGCCTTGATCGGTGGCGGGAATATCGGCGGTACGCTAGCCCATTTGGCGGGTCTCAAGGAACTCGGAGACGTCGTCATTTTCGATATCGTGAAGGGATTGCCGCAAGGGAAGGCGCTTGACCTCGTCGAGTCCTCTCCGGTCGAGGGTTTCGACTCGAAAATGGCCGGTACACAAGGCTACTCGGCGATTCGAGGCGCCGACGTCGCGATCGTCACCGCCGGCGTGCCGCGAAAACCTGGAATGAGTCGCGACGATCTAGTCGGAGTCAACACGAATGTGATGATGCAGGTGGGCGAAGGGATCAAGCGCTATGCGCGGGACGCTTTCGTGATCTGCATCACCAATCCACTCGACGCCATGGTTTGGGCCCTGCGCCAAGCGACAGGCCTTCCCCACAACAAGGTCGTGGGAATGGCCGGCGTGCTGGATTCCGCTAGATTTCGTTACTTCCTTGCCGAGGAGTTCGGCGTCTCCGTCGAAGACGTAACCGCGTTCGTTCTGGGAGGACACGGTGATTCCATGGTCCCCCTGACGCGCTATTCCACGGTCGCGGGTATCCCTCTGCCCCATCTTGTCAAGATGGGCTGGACCACGAAGGAACGGTTAGCCGATATCGTGCAGCGGACGCGGGATGGCGGCGCCGAGATCGTAGGTCTGCTGAAGACGGGGTCGGCATTTTATGCTCCAGCGAGTTCGGCCATCGCGATGGCGGAATCCTATCTCAAGGACAAGAAGCGGGTGCTTCCCTGCGCTGCCTATTTGGACGGCCAGTATGGCGTTCGCGGTCTGTATGTCGGTGTCCCGGTCGTCATCGGTGCCGGCGGAGTGGAGCGCGTGGTGGAGATCGACCTCAACAAGTCCGAACGGAAAGCCTTCGAGAGCTCTGTCGCGTCGGTCCGCAATTTGGTCGACGCCGTAAAGCGGCTGGCGCCCGAGCTCGCGCCGCGCCGTTCAACCGGAAGACGTACCAAGTAGTCTTCCCGCTTCCGCATACGGCGGCGCTGAAAAATGGTTGCAGTGACGTAACTTGGGCGATGACGTTCATCTGGAGCAGCGATTTTCCCCGGAACCTGCCGGTGTTATCAAGAGCCGGCGGCAGAGGCACGCGCCGTGTCGAGTTTGTTTTGTCGCTGGTAGAGTATGGATGACCGGCGGGTGGAGGCGATGAACATACACGAATATCAGGCGAAGAGCGTTCTCGCGAAGTACGGTGTCGCGGTCCCGAAGGGTTTCGTGGTCACTCACGAGGACGAAATTGCGGACACCGTCAGCAAGATCAAGGGTCCGGTCTGGGTCGTCAAGGCACAGATCCATGCCGGCGGGCGAGGAAAGGGCGGCGGCGTCAAGGTGTGTGGGTCCGCCGAGGACGCGATCAAGGCCGTCCGCGGCATCCTGGACATGACTCTGATAACCCCTCAGACGGGGCCCGAGGGCAAGGTAGTTCGGAGAGTTTACGTCGAGGAAGGCTGTGATATCGCGCGCGAACTGTAGCTCGGCATGCTTATCGACCGAACGATGAGCCAAGTGACGATCATGGCGTCCACCGTAGGCGGTATGGAGATCGAAGACGGCGCAGAGGAGAGCCCAGAGACCAGCTTCATGGGGTCGATCGATCCGGCGACCGGCATTCAACCCCACCACGCCCGCCGTATCGCCTTCGGACTTGGACTCGAAGGCAAGCAGGTTGGTTGCGCCGTCAAGTTCATGATGGGGCTCTATCGGGCATTCAACGACACGGACGCGAGCCTGATCGAACTCAATCCTCTGGTCGTCACCAAGAATGAAGATGTCATGGCATTGGACGCCAAGATGAACTTCGACGACAACGCCCTTTATCGCCACGCAGATATCGCAGAAATGCGTGATGAGTCGGAAGAGAATCCAACTGAGCTCGAAGCCCAGAAGCACGAACTGAGCTACATCAAACTCGATGGCAACATCGGCTGCATGGTGAACGGTGCCGGTTTGGCGATGGCCACCATGGATATCATCAAGCTCTATGGCGGGGAGCCGGCCAACTTCCTCGATGTGGGCGGCGGCGCGACCAAGGAACGCGTAACCGAAGCCTTCAAGATCATTCTCTCCGACGGGAACGTCGAAGGCATCCTGGTGAACATCTTTGGCGGCATCATGCGCTGCGACACCATCGCGGAGGGCGTTGTCGCGGCGGCCAAGGAAGTCAGCCTCGATGTTCCGCTGGTCGTCCGACTAGAAGGGACCAACGTGGATCTGGGCAAGAGGATTCTCGCCGAGTCCGGCCTTCCGATCATATCGGGTGACGACCTTGCCGATGCCGCGGAAAAAATCGTCACCGAGGTGAAGGAGGCGGCCTAATGTCCGTATTGGTCGACTCCAACACGAAAGTTATTTGCCAAGGTCTCACCGGCGCCCAGGGTACGTTCCACACCGAACAGGCGATCGCCTACGGCACCACGATGGTCGGCGGCGTGACGCCCGGAAAGGGCGGCACGACCCATCTCGACCTTCCCGTGTTCGACACGGTGCGGGATGCAGTTAGCACGACGGGCGCGAACGCCTCCGCGATCTATGTGCCACCCCCATTCGCGGGCGATGCCATTCTTGAGGCGGTCGATGCCGGGGTGGAACTCATCGTCTGCATCACGGAAGGCATTCCCGTGATCGACATGGTACAAGTCAAGCGCGCACTCGACAGCTCGTCAAGCCGCCTGGTGGGTCCCAACTGCCCCGGCGTGATCACGCCGGATGAATGTAAAATTGGTATTATGCCGGGCCACATTCATACGCGCGGCTCGACCGGGATCGTGTCACGCTCCGGTACGCTGACGTACGAGGCCGTCGGCCAAACGACGGCTGCGGGGCTGGGACAATCGACGTGTATCGGGATTGGCGGCGACCCCGTGAACGGCACCAATTTCATCGATTGCCTGGATATGTTCCTGGGTGACGACGAGACCGAGTCGATCGTCATGATCGGCGAAATCGGCGGCACGGCCGAGGAAGATGCCGCGGACTTCATCAAGAACAGCAAGATCAAAAAGCCCGTGGTCGGCTTTATCGCGGGCCGCACGGCCCCTCCGGGCCGGCGGATGGGCCACGCTGGCGCCATCATTTCCGGTGGTAAGGGTAGTGCCGAGGATAAGATCGAAGCGATGCGCAGCGCTGGTATCGCGGTGGCCGATTCGCCGGCGGCGCTGGGTTCGACAATGGTGGAAGTGCTCAAGGGCTAGAAGTAGTCGTCATTCGCCCTTCATCGACATGGTCGATCCTCGTACGTTTCGAAATCGAGTCACGTGAAGCGAGGTTAGGATCATGTCCATCGAACTCGATAAGACCTCCTTCCTGACGAGCGACGCCAGCGGATTTCTGGAACAGCTCTACGCTCGTTTTCTCAGAGATCCGGCATCGCTGGATCCGGGATGGCGAGAGTTTTTCGCCGATCTGGGCGACCAGGCCTCGGAGGTGCTAGCGGAGGCTCGAGGCGCGCCTTGGAAACGTCATGACCTGTTCGAGGATCGCGTAGAGGACGGTGAGCGCGACGGTAAGGAAGCGGCGGTGCCGGAGAGCCGGCGGTCGACCCTCGACTCGGTCCGGGCCCTGATGTTAATTCGCGCCCATCGCGTCCGCGGGCATCTCCTGGCGAATCTCGATCCCCTCGACCTCGAACCCAGGGAATACCACCCCGAACTCGATCCAAGGTCTTATGGCTTTTCCGACAACGATTTGGACCGGTCGATTTTCATCGACAACGTGCTGGGGCTTGAGTCCGCGACGCTTCGCGAAATCGTCGATGTGCTGCGGCAGACCTACAGCGGCACCATCGGCTACGAGTTCATACACATCACCCGGGTCGAGGACAAGCAGTGGATCCAGCGCCGCATCGAAGGCGAGGAATATCACGAGAAGATCAGCTCTTCGCGGAAACGCAAGATCATGCGACAGCTCTCACATGCCGAGGGGTTCGAGCAGTTTCTCCACCTCAAGTACCCGGGCACCAAACGCTTCGGCCTTGATGGCGCGGAGTCGGCGATCCCGCTGCTGGAAGCGTCCATCAAGCGGGCCGCCCAAATGGGCGTACAAGAGGTGGTCATCGGCATGCCCCACCGAGGCCGCCTCAACGTGCTTGCCAACATCATGGAGAAGCCCTACGCCCAGATCTTCGGTGAATTTCAGGGATTCGAGGCGCGTCCCGACGACTGGCAAGGGTCCGGTGACGTCAAGTACCACCTCGGCACGTCGGCCGAGCGCATCATGGACGACATGCCAATCTACGTATCCCTCAGCCCCAATCCATCTCACTTGGAGGCGGTGGACCCGGTGGTCATGGGCCGCATTCGCGGTAAGCAATTCTTCCGCGGCGATGAAGACCGTAAGGAGGTGATGGGCATTCTTCTACACGGCGACGCCGCATTCGCGGGTCAGGGTATCGTACCGGAGACGTTCGGGCTGTCGGACCTACGGGGTTACAAGACAGGCGGAACCGTCCACGTCATCATCAACAACCAGATCGGTTTCACGACGAGCCCGTCGTTTTCCCGGTCGTCGCCCTATCCCTCCGATTTCGCAAAAGGCGTCGAAGCGCCGATCTTCCACGTAAACGGCGACGATCCGGAGGCAGTGGTGACCGTTGCCCGCATCGCAACGGAGTATCGCCAGAACTTCGGCCGGGACGTCGTCATCGACATGTTCTGTTACCGCCGTCTGGGTCACAACGAGGGTGACGAGCCCAAGTTCACGCAACCCCTCATGTACGGCAAGATTGCGGAACACCCGACGACGCGGGAAATTTACGCGCGCAAGCTCGTCGACGAGGGGGAAATCACCCGGCAGGAGGTCGATGACCTCGTCAACGAATTCCGTGACCATCTCGACCAGCAATTCGAGGCCGCGGCGAGCTACAAGCCCAATCGCGCGATGTGGTTCGAAGGGCGGTGGAAGGGCATCGGCCAGGCCCATGGCGAGGTCCGACGCGGAAAGACGGCGGTAAGCCAGAAGAAGCTGCGCGCGGTCGGCAAGGCGCTGACCACGGTGCCCGACGGTATCGTGCTGCACCCGACCATCCGGCGGCAGCTTGACGCCAAGAAGGAGTTGTTCAAATCGGGCAAGGGCATCGACTGGGCCACCGCGGAAGCGCTGGCGTTCGGAACCCTGCTCCAAGAGGGTCATCACGTCCGGCTTTCGGGACAGGACTGCGGCCGCGGGACGTTCTCCCAGCGCCATGCCGTTCTCGTCGATCAAAACACTGAAGAGCGTTACGTCCCCCTCAACAACATTCGTGAAGACCAGGGTCAGTTCGAGGTTATCGACAGCATGCTGTCGGAGATGGCGATACTCGGATTCGAATACGGCTTTTCACTCACGGACCCGAATGTCCTGGTTCTCTGGGAGGCACAATTCGGTGACTTTGCCAACGGCGCGCAGGTCATCGTCGATCAATTCCTGGCACCGGGCGAGATGAAGTGGATGCGCATGAGCGGGCTTGCCATGCTTCTCCCGCATGGTCAGGAAGGACAGGGGCCGGAACACAGCTCAGGCCGGTTGGAGCGTTACCTTCAGCTCTGCGCCGAAGACAATCTTCAGGTCGTGCAGCCAAGCGCACCGTTCAATTATTTTCATGCGCTGCGCCGGCAGATCCACCGCGATTTCCGCAAGCCTTTGATCTGTATGACGCCCAAATCACTGCTGCGCCACAGGCTGTGCGTGTCCGACTTGTACGAATTTGCCCATGGCGATTCGTTCCATCGGCTGCTCTGGGATCGTGGCGATGTCGACGCCGACGAGAAGATCAAGCGCGTCGTGATGTGTTCCGGCAAGGTCTACTACGATCTCTTCGAGGAACGGGAGAAGCGTGAAATCCGCAATATTTATCTGTTGCGCGTCGAGCAGCTCTATCCCTTCCCGGAGCAGGCCACACGCAAGGAACTGTCACGCTTCCCGAAGGCCGACGTGGTCTGGTGCCAGGAAGAACCCAAGAACATGGGCGCCTGGACGTTCATCAATCCATGGATCGAGGAAGCCTTGATCGATATCGGTCACAGGTCGAAGCGTCCGCGGTATGTCGGCCGGGCCGAAATGGCCGCACCGGCACCCGGCACGACGAAGCTGCACGTCGAGCAACAGGCCGCCCTCGTGGACGAGGCCTTGACGTTTTAGGCATCCCCAACGGGAGTAGAAGATGGCGACTGAGATCAGAGTTCCCGCCCTGGGTGAGTCGGTGACCGAGGCGACAGTCGCGCGTTGGTTCAAGGGGATCGGAGAGCCTGTCGCGCGCGATGAAATCATCTGCGAACTCGAGACCGATAAGGTTGCGCTCGAAGTGCCGGCACCGGCAGCCGGCACGATCGAAGCCATCGACGCGGGCGAGGGCGATACGGTCGAGGCTGGTGCCGTGTTGGGTCGAATCGCCGAAGGCGCGGGCGCCCCAGCGGAACCGTCTGCCCCAGCAACTCCAGCAACCGCTCCCGTTCCGGCGTTGGCCAAGGCGGATGCTCTACTGTCGCCTGCCGTACGGCGCTTGGTCGAAGAACACGGTCTGGATCCAACAGCCATAACCGGTACGGGCAAGGATGGCCGCATTCTGAAGGGCGACGTGCTGGCCTTTATCGAGAATAGTTCGGCGGCTGCTCCGCCCACACCGGGGGGCGGCAGCGGCGTAGTTGCGTCGGCCCCCGGTGTGAGTGAGCGCGAGCGTCGCGTCCCTATGACCCGACTGCGCCGGCGCATTGCCGAGCATCTCAAGGATGCTCAAAACACGGCGGCTATCCTGACCACGTTCAACGAGGCTGACATGGGCGCCATCATAGCGCTTCGCGCGGCACATCGGGATGACTTCGAAAGAAAGCACAGGGTGCGCCTCGGTTTCATGTCGTTCTTCGTGAAGGCCTGCACCGTTGCGCTCAAGGAGATTCCCGAGGTCAATGCGGAGATCGAGAACGACGACCTCGTGTACAAGAACTACTACGACATCGGGGTGGCAGTCGGGACGCCGCAGGGCCTCGTCGTGCCAGTCGTGCGCGACGCCGATCGCTTGGGATTCTCTGAGATCGAGCGAACAATCGGCGACTTGGGCCGTCGGGCGCGCGACGGCAAGCTCAGGCTCGATGAGATAACGGGCGGCACCTTCACCATCACCAACGGAGGCGTTTACGGGTCGCTGCTCTCGACTCCGATTTTGAATCCCCCGCAGTCGGGCATTCTGGGAATGCACAAGATTCAGGAGCGGGCCATGGTGGTGAACGGCACCGTTGAGGCACGGCCCATGATGTATCTCGCGCTGAGTTACGATCACCGCATCATCGACGGACGCGAAGCTGTCACGTTCCTCGTACGCGTGAAGGAATGTCTCGAGAATCCACAGCGCATGCTGCTCGATCTCTGACGGGCGTCCAAGTCGTCGAATGCGCGGCGGCAAATTCGAGGAAATGGGATGGACGCCTCCCACCCCCTGATGCTGGAGGTGAGGAGGGTTGAGTGGACCCTCGCGGGCCGACGGCATC
>JAGWAU010000091.1 GCA_021296255.1 Alphaproteobacteria bacterium
CGGCCAGCCCAACTCCCCCGACGGCAAGAAGATCGAGCCGATGCGCGCCCACGGCATGCCGTGCATGTCGATCGGCTTCATGGTCGGCGAGGAGACGCCGATCATCTGGCGCGGCCCCATGGTCATGAGCGCGGTCGAGCAGATGCTGCGCGACGTGCTGTGGGGCGAGCTCGACGTGCTGGTGATCGACCTGCCGCCGGGCACGGGCGACGCCCAGCTCACCCTGGCGCAACGGGTGCCGCTGACCGGCTCGGTCATCGTCTCCACGCCCCAGGACATCGCCCTGCTCGACGCCCGCAAGGGCTTGGCGATGTTCGAGAAAGTCCATGTCCCGGTGTTCGGGATCGTCGAGAATATGAGCTACTTCCTGTGCCCGAGCTGCGGCGAGCGCTCGGAGATCTTCGGCCATGGCGGGGCGCGCGAGACCGCGGACCGGCTGGGCGCCGAGTTCCTCGGCGAGATTCCCCTCGACATCGCCATCCGCGAGACCTCCGACGCCGGCACGCCGATCGTGACGTCGCGCCCCGACAGCCCGCACGCCCGCGCCTACCTGTCGATCGCGGCGCGGGTCCATGCGAGGATCGAGGACCAGCTCGGCGCCGGCGCCCGCGCGGCGCCCCGCATCGTCATCCAGTAGCCCTGCCGGCCGGCCGGCGCACCCGCTTAAGGCGCGGACCGTCAGGTCCGCCGCCGTGAGCGACAGAGGATCCGGGGCGGTTCCGATATGCGGAACCGCTCCGGTAGCTGCCGGGGCTACGGGAGACACTCGAGCATTGGGAAAGAACGGCGATTCCTGCGATCGGACCTGATGGGCCGTGCAGCGGGTGCCCTCGTTTGAACCCGCGAGGTCGAGCCCTCCAATTGACTCCGGCTACCTTCGCGCGAAGCGAGCGTTCACACTCTCACCGGAGGCTCACGCCCCGACGGCGCCGCTGTAATCACGCGGGCTTGATGCGCAGATAGTCGCACGGCACCGTGCCGGTGTGCGGTACCTCGCTATCACGGTAGACCGCGGCAGACCGCGGAAGCCGGAGGAACCGAAGTTCTGCGCGGGGCGCCTCACCCGTTCCCGGCGAGCGCCATGTCACTCACGGCCCGGTCGACGACGGAGTCGCCGGTTCCCGTTCGTGTTAAGGACAAGCAGCGCCGCAACGCGGCGCCTCAAAGCAGATCCCCGACGCGCCTGAATCGAGGATTCGACATGTGGCGCTGGTTCATGGCCACGGTCGCGCTCATCGCGGTCGCCGGCACCGCCATTTTTCTGAGCCGCCAGGACGCTGCCCGCGAACCGCAACCCTATCGCCTCGCGACCGTCACGCGCGGGGACATCAGCGTCGCGGTCTTGGCGACCGCCATGGTCAACCCCGTGACGACGGTTCGTGTCGGATCGCAGGTTTCCGGTCAGATCGCGATGCTGTCCGCAGACTTCAACACGCAGGTGAAGAAGGGCGATGTCATCGCCAGGATCGATCCGGCATCGTTCGAGGCCCGGGTGCGGGCGGCAGCGGCGGAGCTGGCGGTCGCCCGCGCCAACGTCTCCGTGCAGAAGGCCACGCTCGAGGAGCTGAGGGCCGAGATGGAAGGCGCCGCGGCGGCGCTCCTCGACACCGAGCAGGAGTTGCGGCGCGTGACCGCCCTGTTCGACAAACGGATCGTCGCGCACACCAGCCTCGATCGGGCGGTCGCCGTCCGCGACCAGGCCCGCGCCCGCCGCGACGCGGTGACCGCTCGAACCACCAAGCAGAAGGCGCAGCTCGAAACGGCTCTGGCTCAGGTCAAGGTACGCGAGGCGAGCTTGCGCGATCGTGAGCTGGATCTGGAACGCACGACGATACGATCGCCGGTCGACGGCGTGGTGATCGACCGCAACGTCGATCCCGGACAAACCGTCGCGGCCAGTCTGCAGGCTCCGGTGCTGTTCACCATCGCCCAGAACCTCGATCGCATGCAGGTGGAGATCAGTGTCGACGAGGCCGATATCGGTCGGGTACGAGAAGGCGCGCGCGTCGAGTTCACCGTCGACGCCTATCCCCAGCGTCGGTACGCGGGCACGGTGACGCAGGTGCGCAAGGCGCCGAACGTGGTGGCCAACGTCGTCACCTACACCGTCGTCGCCGCCGCGGCCAACCCGGATCGATCGCTGTTGCCCGGCATGACGGCCAACGTCGGGATCATCGTCGGCGAACGCAAGGGCGTGCTCAGGGTGGCGGACGCGGCGATCCGCTTCCGTCCGCAAGGCGTGGAGGAACCGGCCGCGGAGGCGGCGCGCGCCCGCGGACCGGAGGCGGCGCGGGCCATGGTCGAGCGCTTGAGCGAAGCCCTGGCTCTCGACGACGCCACGCGCACTGCCGTCGCCGCGATCTTCCGCGAAACCGGCATGGCGATCCGCGAGCTGCGCCAAGGCGATCTGGACGGCGAGAGCCTGCGCGAGGGGGTGCGGGCCTTGCGGGCGCAGGCAGCACGACGTGTCGAGAACCTCCTGGACGATGACCAGCGCAATAGGTACCGCTCGATGCAGGCCACGAGCCGGGACGCGCGCCGGGTCCGGGTCTGGGTTCGCGGCCCGGACGGGGCGCCCGCGGCGGTCCCCCTGGTCGTTGGGCTGTCCGACGGCACCTCGAGCGAGATCGTGGGCGGCGAGCTGGAGGAGGGGGCCGAGGTCATCGTCGGCAGGCCATGAGCGCTCCGCTGATCGAAACCCGCGGGCTGGGCCGCGACTACCAAGTCGGCGGTCACCTCGTGCGCGCGCTGGCCGGTCTCGACGTCCGCATCGAGCGCGGTGAATTCGTCGCGGTGATGGGACCCTCGGGATCCGGCAAGTCGACGTGCATGCACCTGCTGGGATGTCTCGATACCCCGACGGCGGGCAGCTACCGCTTCGACGACAGCGACGTTTCGCGCCTCCGCCGCGATGCCCTCGCCGACACCCGTAACCGCAAGATCGGCTTCGTATTCCAGTCCTTCAACCTGCTGGCCCGGGCAACCGCGCGGCACAACGTCGAGCTGCCGCTGATGTACGCCGCCCTGGGGCGCGCTGAGCGCCGCGCCAAGGCGAGCGCGGCCCTGGCCGCGGTCGGGCTGGACGATCGGGCGCACCACATGCCCACACAGCTCTCCGGCGGCCAGATGCAGCGCGTGGGCATCGCCCGGGCCATCGTTAACGACCCCCTTCTCCTCCTCGCCGACGAGCCCACCGGCGCCCTGGACAGCCGGACCGGGGCCGGGATCATGGCCCTGTTCCAGGATCTCAACGTCCGCGGCATCACGATTGTCGTGGTCACCCACGAAGCCGGGGTCGCGCGCTTCGCCAGACGCGTGCTGCGCTTCCGCGACGGCCGTCTGGTCGCCGACGAGCCGCCGCCATGACGGCGCTCGACTCGCTGCTCGCGGCGCTGGGCTCGCTACGCGCGAACCCGCTGCGCACGGCGCTGACGACGCTCGGCATCGTCATCGGCGTCGCTGCCGTCATCGCCATGGTCGCGGTCGGCTCCGGAGCCGAGCGGCGCATGGACCAGGTGATACAGAGCCTGGGCTCGAACATCCTCATCGTGCTCAACGGCACCAGCGTGTCCGGCGGCGTGCGGGGCGGGGCGGGCTCGGTGATCTCGCTGACCGAGGACGACGCGCGGGCCCTGGAGGAGGAAGTCGATGCCATCGCCGTCGCCGCCCCGTCGATACGCGGAGCCGGGCAGCTCATCCTCGGCAACGCCAACTGGTACAGCACGATCTACGGGGTCACCCCCGGCTATCTCAGGGCCCGCGACTGGGTCGTGGCGCGGGGCCGAGCGATGACGGCGGCCGACGAGCGCGGCGCCGCCAAGGTGGCGCTGGTCGGCACCACCTTGGTCGAGCGCCTGTTCGCCGGGGGCGATCCCATAGGCCGCAGCATCCGGATCAAGCGCGTGCCGTTCACCGTCATCGGCGTGTTGGGCAAGAAGGGACAAACGCCGTTCGGCTCGGATCAGGACGATGTGGTCTTCCTGCCCCTCTCGACGGCGAAGAAGCGCGTGCTGGGCGGCGCTCGGGTGCGCGGACGGCATGTCGGAGCCATCACCATCAAGGCGGCGAGCGCCGCCGAGATCGCCGCCGCCGAACGGCAGGCAACGGAGCTGCTACGGCTGCGCCACCGGATCCAGCCCGGCCAGCCCGACGACTTCTTTGTGCGGAACGTGGCGCAAATGCTCGAGGCCCGCGCCGAATCGGAGCGGACCATGGCGTTTCTGCTGGCCGCCGTGGCAGCGGTGTCGCTGGTCGTCGGCGGCATCGGGATCATGAATATCATGCTGGTCTCGGTCACCGAACGGACGCGCGAGATCGGCCTCCGCATGGCCGTGGGCGCCCGCGGCCTCGACATCCTGATCCAGTTCGTCACCGAGTCCGTGATGCTCTCGCTCCTGGGCGGCCTCGTGGGCGTTGCGCTCGGCATCGGCGCGTCCATGCTGGCTGCGGAGGCCGCCGGATGGCCGCTCGTCTTTTCCCCCTGGTCGGTGGGGCTGGCGATCGGCTTCTCCGCCTTCGTGGGCGTCTTCTTCGGCTATTACCCGGCGCTCAAGGCGTCCCGCCTCGACCCGATCGAGGCGCTGCGCTACGAGTGAGGCTGGCGCCCCGACCGTGCGATTCGGCTGGTCAACCACGGTCTTGCGGGGTCTTGCTAGCCGCGCTCGCGCCCCAGGCTCGTCATCAATTCGCGCCACTCGCGCGGGGAGAGGCCGCTGTCGGCCTGCTCGACCGCCTCGCCGGCCAGCAGCCGCCTGACCACCGCGAGGCCCTTGGCCGACAGGCGGGTGCCGCCCATGCGATAGTCCATGAAGGCGGCGTGGGTCGTCGGCACCCAGCGCGCGACGGTGTCGAGCAGCACCTCGGCATAGGCGCGGATTTCGTGCTGCGCGTGCGTGTCGGCGCGCAGATCGAGGAAGCCGAGCAGGTTGTGGAGGTCGATCTTCCAGTACCATTGGGTATAGAAGTTGAGCGAGAGGTTCATGCGCGCGAGCTCGCGGGCGAGGCCACGCCGGTGCGGATCGAGCGGGGCGCCGGTCTCGTGCTCGTTCAGCATCTCGCCGTAATGCGCATACAGCAGCCGCGCGTCCTTCCTGAGCAGCTCGTGGACGCGGCGCGCCTCGGGCCCCTCGAGCACCTCGGCGCGGCCCTGCCGGTTGGACCGGCTCTGGGCGCCGAGGTGACGGGCCTCGGGGATGTAGAACTCGTTGTCGAGAATGGAATAGCGGGCCGAATACTCGTTGACGTTGGCCGTGCGGTGGCGGATCCACTGCCGCGCCACGAAGATCGGCAGCTTCACGTGGTACTTGATTTCGCACAACACGAAGGGCGTGGTGTGGCGATGGCGCATCAGGTAGTTGATCAGCCCGCGATCCTCGCTCACCCGGCGGGTTCCCCTTCCGTAGGACACCCGCGCCG
>JAGWAU010000050.1:0-974 GCA_021296255.1 Alphaproteobacteria bacterium
AAAAGAATCGGAAACTGGCCACATACGAAACAAAACTGCCGGGATGATCGCTCCGAATCGTTTTTCAGCAGCCTGCTAGACCGATTCGCAGCATCCTGGCAACCGGTGCGTTCGGCCCATCGGGCAGGACGTATTGATCGTGATGCCCACTGCAGGCTGCCGAGTGCCAGCGGGCCTGAGCACTGGCATTCCGCAGAGGCCGCTTTCGGGCCGAGCCGGCGCGGAGCCTCCCAGCAAGGGTAGGGCGGAGACTGGATGCTCAACCGAAGAAGCGACAGCACCGTGCATTTGCAATTGCGGGACCGCTGGGACTATCTCTGCGACGACATGGAAGCACACATGGAAGCACTGACCGTTCGTCCGCCGCACGACGCCGACATGGCGGCGGTGACAGCCATTTACGCACACTATGTCGAAGCCGGCACCTCGAGCTTCGAGACCGTAGCGCCGGATGAGGCCGAAATGCGCCGGCGCTGGCGGTTATTGATCGAGGATCAATACCCCTGCTTTGTTGCCGAGCACGGCGGCGACGTCTGCGGGTTCGCCTACGCAGGCCCCTATCGGGTCCGTCCCGCCTACCGCCATACAGTGGAGAACTCCGTGTACGTCGAGCGCGCGGCGAGGCAGGGCGGAATCGGCACCGTGCTGCTTCGTACCTTGGTTCAGGCCTGCACGGATCAAGGCTTCCGCCAGATGGTGGCGATCATGGCTGAGTCCGAACACCCTGCGTCGATCCGGCTTCACCTGGCGGCCGGCTTCGAGATGGTGGGCACCCTCAGGAACGTCGGCTACAAGCACGGGCGCTGGCTCGACACGGTGCTCATGCAGCGAGAACTCGGGGAGGGCGCGCGTTCCCCACCGGAAATGTGACGCGCTTCCGCTCCTTTCCGGAAGATGATCCCAGGACCGGTCGCGACGAACATATTCAACCGCGACAACCCGCACGATCGCCTCACTCCGGAGGAAGTTCTGGC
>JAGWAU010000050.1:1077-40554 GCA_021296255.1 Alphaproteobacteria bacterium
CGCCGCCCGCTCTGAGCGACGGATCCTTGCGAATCCCGACCCTTTCGTAAAACAGAATGGCTAACAGCTTTTCAGGGCCGTCATGGTCCAATTGGACGTTGGTTGTTCGCCAGGTTCCGGGACGGTTCCCGACCCTCGCTCGGCTCCTTCCGGCGTTGAGTCTCAAAATTTATTTCGATTGGAAGATACGGTAGGCTGCAAAGTGAGGCCGTCCGGGCGGCGAAAGATATTACCCACACCAGGGACCGACAAAGGAGAAGAGCGTGGCAGATCGACGGAAGGACGCGTCACACGCCGCCGTGCGGAGTGGTAAAGAATCGGCCGCCGGGGCGGGCCGGGAGGTACGCGACGGCCTCCAGATGTCTCCCACCCTCATGCTCGACCTCGCGCGCCGAGCGGCGGAGCTTGTGGTGGAGTGGAAAGAGGGCCTGCCCGGCCGGGATGCCTGGGATGGAGAGTTCCGCCAGGTGCTCGAACGACAGTTGATGGAGGATCCGCCCGAAGACGGCCGGCCGGCGGAAGAGGTCCTTGAGCGGGCCGCCCGCGATATTCTCCCGCTGTCGTTCCGGCTCGAGCATCCCCGTTCCTTCGCGTTCATTCCGTCGTCGCCCACCTGGCCCGGAGTGCTGGCCGACTTCATGGCCGCGGGATACAACATCAATGCGTGCACCTGGCTGGTCGCGAGCGGTCCCAGCCAGCTGGAGCTGGTCGTCATCGACTGGTTGCGACGGTGGCTAGGCTATCCCGAAAGCGCCGGCGGACTTTTGACGAGCGGCGGCTCGGCAGCCAGCCTCGATGCCTTCGTCGCGGCTCGGGAGAGCGCGGGTCATCCCGAGCGGGCGACCGTGTACATGAGCGACCAGAGCCACAGCGCGCACATCCGTGCGGCCAGGATCATCGGTGTTCGGCCCGAGTGCATACGGCTGCTTCCGAGCGATGATCGTTTCCGCCTGGACATGGATGCGCTCGCGCGAGCGGTGGCCGAGGATCGCGCCGCCGGGTTCAATCCCATCGCGGTGTGCGCCAATGCCGGAGCGGCCAGCACCGGGGCCGTCGACCCGCTCGAGGCGATGTCGGACTACTGCGAGGCGGAGGGTATCTGGCTGCATGCAGACGCCGCATACGGCGGCTTTGCGGCTGTGACCGAGGAAGGCAAGAAGCTCCTGCGCGGGATCGAGCGCGCCGATTCGATCGGTCTGGACGCGCACAAGTGGTTCTTCCAGCCCTACGAGGCGGGCGGCCTTCTGGTGAAGGACGCAAGCACGCTCGAGAAGCCGTTCGCGGTTCGGCACGACATCCTCCAGGACACGATATGGGGAGCGGACCACCCGAACCTCTCGGACCGGGGCCTGCAGTTGAGCCGTTCGTTTCGGGCCTTGAAGATCTGGATGTCTGTCCAGACCTTCGGGATGGCCGAGTTCCGGCGAGCGGTGTCACAGGGGATGGAGTTGGCGGACCGGGCCGGGGAGTACGTCCGGGGAAGTCCTGTCCTGGAACTCCTGACCCCCGTATCGCTGGGAATCGTGTGCTTCCGGGTCAATCCCGCGAACGCCGGCCTCGACGGGAAAACTCTAGACAAGGTCAACAGGACCGTGCTCGCCCACTTATTTTGGGACGACCCCGCGTTCGTCTCATCGACTCTTCTTCACGGAACGTTTGCGCTCAGGCTCTGCATCCTCAACCACACCACTACCTGGGACGACGTGCGCGAGACCCTGGAAGCCGTCGAGAGCTTCGGGAAAGAGGCTTTGTCGAAGGCGTCATGACGAACGACGCGGCGCATCCGAAGGGTTCGGCGCAGAGTGTCCCTCGTGGCCGGAGCGCGTGTCCGCATCCTCGACCGACTCGTAGCTTCGTCCCGTAGATCCGCGCACGAATGGCACACGTGCGTACCCGCTGGGACATCGTGACCCTTGCGCTCACGGCTGGCTACGTCGTGGGCATGCAGTTCGGCAAGGTGCCGCCCGCCCTGCCGATGCTGCAGACCGATCTCGACATGTCCCGCGTCGTTGCCGGGCTTATCGCGTAGTCGTTCTACGGCATCGGCGCCGTGTTCGGCGTTGCGGGCGGACTACTCGTCGACCGCCTGGGAATCAGGCGGATGATCCTTGCGGGAAGCGTGACGATAGCGCTTGCCAGCCTTACCGGCGGGCTCGCCGAGAGCGAGATGCTACTTCTCACGGCCCGCGTCGTCGAAGGCTTCGGCTTCGCCACTCTCACGGTCGCCGCGCCCAAGGTGCGCGACGCTGACGCGAATCCCGCCCCATGCGGTCGACCCCACGGTGAAGAACCGTCACTGGCTCGACCTGATCATGGGGTTGTACGAGGCCTGCAACCACGACGCGGAAAACGTCGTCCCGTGCGACGAGGCAGGCAACGCCACCGAAGGGACGGCCATCCACGGGCGGGCGCTTTGACGCCATGCACCGCGTGCTGTACACCGCACCCATCCGCCGCCGACCGCGGCCCGTTTCCGGAGTTCGAATGATTCAGCGCGACAGCAGCGTCGAAGTTCGGTACGGCTGGACCGTGGCCTTCGGGTCGCTCGCCATGCACACCATCGGCCTCGGCGCTCCCATCGTCCTGTGGGTGGCCCTCAAACCGATCGCGGAGGAATTCGACTGGCCGCGGGCCGTCCCCTCCCTCGCCTATTCGATGATGATGATCGGCGCCGGCGCCGGTGGCGTGTTGATGGGCTGGTGGATGGACAGGCGCGGCGCCTTTCAGCCCGTGCTGTTCGGCTCCGTGATGATCGGCATCGGGGCCCTGGTCGCGGCCCAGTCCGAGGGCCGCTGGAGCCTTTACGTCGCCAACGGCCTGCTCATCGGGCTGATGGGCAAGTCCGCGATGATCACCCCGTTGATCGCCAACGTCACCCACTGGTTCGACCGGCGGCGCGGCTTGGCCGTGGCCGTCATCGCGTCGGGCCAGGGGCTTGCGGGAACCGTCTGGCCACCCCTGTTCCGCTATCTCAACGACGCCTACGGCTGGCGCGAGACCTATTTCTTCTACGGCTTGATCGTGCTCTGCACCATGGTGCCCATGGCCATGATCCTGCGGACGAAACCACCCATCGCGCCCTTGGGCCGGGCCCGCGAAGGCCACACGGTCAACGGTCGAGTCCTCGACCTCCCGGCAAACGTGGTTCAGGGCATGCTGTGCCTGGCGACCATCGGATGCTGCGCGGCCATGGCCGTCCCCATCGTGCATCTCGTCAGTCACGGCACCGATCTCGGCTATTCGCGGGCGCGGGCCGCCGAGCTCATCACGGCGTTGTTCGCCGCGGCCTTCGTCAGCCGCATCCTCTACGGCATGCTGGCGGATCGGATCGGAGGCATGCGGACCTTGCTCATCGGATCGGCCTGCCAGGCGGTCATGCTGATCGCCTTCTCGATGGTCACGAGCCTGCCGGGCCTCTACATCTCGGCCATCCTCTTCGGGCTTGGCTTCGCCGGCATCATGCCCTGCTATCCCTTGATCATCCGCCTGCTGTTCCCCGCCAAGCAAGCCGGATGGCGCATTGCCACGTTCTACATGTTCGCCGCGCTCGGCATGGCGCTCGGAGGATGGATGGGGGGCTTCATCTTCGACATCTCGGGAAGTTATACGTACGCGTTCCTGGCGGCATTCGGCTTCAACGTGATGAACTTCTGCACCATCGCGATCATCTATCTGCGCCAAATTCGCCTCGGCCTCAGTCCGCTTCCCGCCTAGACCACGGGAATATCACCCGCCGCCTGCTCCTCCCTGAAGGCGGCGATGAAGCCTTCAAGCGATCCGCCGGCAATGGCGGAACGCAGCCCGCTCATGAGTTCCTGGTAATAGGTCAAGTTGTGCGCCGAGAGCAGTACGTTCCCGAGTATTTCCTTGGCCTTGAACAAGTGATGCAGATAGGCCCGGGAGTAGGACGCGCAGGCGAGGCAGGCGCACGACTCGTCGAGCGGGCGCGGATCCTCGGCATGCCGGGCGTTGCGCAGGTTCACGGCGCCCCGACGCGTGAACGCTTGGCCGGTGCGCCCGGAGCGGGTCGGGAGCACGCAGTCGAACATGTCGATGCCGCGTGAGACGGCACCGACGATGTCGTGGGGCTTTCCGACGCCCATGAGGTACCGGGGGCGGTCCTCCGGCAGGTGGTTCACGGTCGCCTCGACGATGCGGTACATCTCCGCCTGCCCCTCCCCCACGGCCAGCCCGCCCACAGCGTAACCGTCGAACCCGATGTCGAGGAGCGCGGCGACCGACTCGCGGCGCAGGTCCTCGAACACGCCGCCCTGCACGATCCCGAACAATCCGTATCCCTCCTTCGGCTGGAACCTCGCCCGGGAACGCGCCGCCCAGCGCATGGAGAGCTCCATGGACTCGCGTGCGGCCGTCCTTTCGACCGGGTAGGGCGTGCACTCGTCCAGCGCCATGGCGATGTCACTGCCCAGCAGCCCTTGGACCTCGATGGCCCGTTCCGGGGTGAGGTCGTGCTCCGTCCCATCGATGTGGGAGCGAAAGGTGACGCCGTTCTCGTGCAGCGTCCGCAGTCCGGTGAGTGACAACACCTGATAGCCACCGGAGTCCGTGAGAATGGGCCCGTCCCAGTTCATGAATCGGTGCAAGCCGCCGAGCGCCGCAACACGCCCGGCGCCGGGCCGCAGCATCAGATGGTAGGTATTGGCGAGGATGACCGCGGCACCGGTCGCGGCCACATCCTCGGACTTCATCGCCTTGACGGTGCCCGCCGTGCCCACTGGCATGAATGCCGGCGTCGGGATCGTGCCGTGTGCGGTCGTGAGGCGCCCCGCGCGTGCCGCGCCGTCCCCGGCCGTAACCTCAAAGCCGACGCCTGTCTTCATGCGGCGCGCTCCTCGCCGGCAGCACGAGTCAGCAAACACGCGTCGCCAAAGGAATAGAACCGGTACCCCGCGCCCATCGCGTGGCGGTACGCATCGAGCATGCGTTCCCGCCCGGCGAAGGCGGAAACCAGCATGAACAGCGTCGATCGGGGCAGGTGGAAGTTCGTCACCAGGGCATCGACCGTCTTGAACCGGTACCCCGGCGTGATGAACAGATCCGTGTCACCGGCACAGGCCTCGACCCCGCCGTCGTCGCGCGCTGCGGATTCGAGCAGCCGCAGGCTCGTGGTGCCGAGCGCCACCACCCGCGCTCCCTCCGATTTGCGCCGATTGATCAAGGACGCCGTGGCCGTCGGAACTTCGCCCCACTCGGCCTCCATTTCGTGATCGTCCGAATCCTCCGCCACTACCGGGCGGAAAGTGCCGGCACCCACATGAAGCGTAACGTAGGTCAGGTCGATGCCCCGCCCTTCCAGTCGCGACATGAGGTCGCAGGTCATGTGCAGGGACGCGGTGGGCGCGGCCACAGCCCCGAGTTCCCGCGCGAAGACGGTCTGATAGTCCTTGGTGTCGCGCGCATCCGCCCGACGGCCGAGATAGGGGGGAATCGGCATCTGTCCATGGGCGTCGAGCACGGCCAGCATCTCGGTGCGGGGAAGCGCAAACGACAGGCACACCGTTCCGCCCGCCGCCAGTCTCACGACGTCCGCCGAGAGGGCGTCGCCAAAGCGCAAGGAATCTCCCACGCGCAGGCGCTTGACAGGGCGGGCGAGCGCGATCCACTCGCTGCCTCTCTCACGCGAAGCCAGCTCGCGGAGCAAGGTCACTTCGACCTTCGCCGTTCCCCGCTGCGCATCGCGAACGCCGGCGAGTCTTCCCGGAATCACGCGGGTGTCGTTCAGCACCAGCACGTCTCCGGGTATCAGGAGATCGGGCAGATCAAAGAAATGCCGGTCCCGGAACTCGTCGCCAACCACGAGGAGCCGGGCGGAATCCCGCGGCACCACCGGGCGTCGCGCGATCAGCTCGCCGGGGAGCTCGAAATCGAACAGATCGACCCGCATGCACGCGAGAATGACACAGCGCGGGACCTGGTGTCAGACCCCGTGTCCGCTTCCAATCTACTCGTCGACGTCGGCGGCGATCCGCATACGGATGATCTTGTCGGGATCGTCGACCATGCCGTTGCGGCCGTCACCCCGCTTGATCTTGTCGACATATTCCATCCCATCGACAACCAAGCCCCAGACGGTGTATTGCCCGTTCAAGTGGCTCGCGTCCTCGAAGACGATGAAAAACTGGCTGTTTGCGCTGTCGGGATCGCTGGTCCGAGCCATGGACAAAGTGCCCCGCACGTGAGGTTCGTCCGAAAACTCCGCCTCGAGGTCGGGCTTGTCCGACCCCCCCATGCCGGTGCCGGTCGGATCGCCGGTCTGCGCCATGAATCCGTCGATCACGCGGTGGAATACGACGCCGTCGTAGAACCCTTCCCGCGTCAATTCCTTGACGCGCTCGACATGATTGGGGGCGAGGTCCGGCCGCAATTCGATGACCACTCTGCCGTCCTCGAGATCAAGGTAAATCGTGTTCTTTGGGTGGCCAGCCATGGCATTCTCCCCGATCCAAACGCATGCCAGGATGGCCGAAAGAAAAACCCTGAATAACATACGGTTAGCTCGTATTACTGTAAGTTGAATTTAAGAAGTTACTTCGCGCCGACGGCACGCGCCATCAAACGCTTCGCCACCTGCGGAGAGACGAAACTGGTCACGTTACCGCCCAATCGCGCGATCTCCTTGACCAAGCTCGATGCGATGAATTGGTTGTTCTCCGAGGCCATCAGGAACACGATCTCGATCTCGTCGTTGAGGCGTGCGTTCATGCCGACCATCTGAAACTCGAAGTCGAAGTCCGAAACGGCCCGCAGTCCCCGCACGATGATACTGGCACCGACCTCCTCGGCGAAGTGCATGAGCAGGTTGTCGAACGGTCGAACCTCGAAGGTCATCCCGTTGAGGTTGTCGAGCCTGCCCACCTCTTCCTCGATCATGGCGATGCGCTCGCCGACGTCGAACATCGGGTGCTTTCCGGGATTGCCGGCCACCCCGATCACCAAGTGATCGACCAAGCGCGTCGCCCGCGCGATCAGATCCAGATGCCCGTTCGTAGTGGGATCGAAGGTGCCTGGATAAACGCCTGTCCGAGTCATCGCCAAAGAAGCTATTCCTGCCCGTTTGCACCGACGGCGGCCGCCTCAGGATCGTCAGCTGCCCTCCGGTTGGAGTCGCCGGCGTTCCCATGGCTCCCGTTGCCGTTGACCGTGCTCTCCTCAAGTCTGGAGACCGACGCGACGTGTTCTCCGTCGGCCGTGTCGAACAAGGTTACACCCTGGGTGTTTCGCCCGGCAATGCGGACATCGCCGACCGGCGTGCGAATGATCTGGCCGCCGTCGGTCACCAGCATGATCTGATCCTCCCGGCCGATCGGACCCGATGCCACCACGCCTCCGTTCCGCTCCGAGGTCACGATGTTGACGATGCCTTTGCCGCCTCGCCCCGTGGTCCGGTATTCGTAAGCCGACGACCGCTTGCCGTAGCCGTTCTCCGTTACCGAGAGGATGAACTCCTCAAGCCGTGCCAACTCGGCGAATTTTTCGTCGCTCAGGACCACCTCATCGTCGCCGTTCCCGTCATCGGGCTCCGCGGCGGCTTCGGCTTCCGCATGGGAATCGGCCTCCTCGCCCCGCCGTAGGGCATTGGCTTGGCGAACGTAAGCCCGGGATTCGGCCGGCGAACAATCGACGTGACGCAGGATGGACATGCCGATGACCTGGTCGCCATCGTCCAGCCTGATGCCCCGCACGCCGGTCGAATCACGCCCCTTGAAAACACGAACCTCGGTCACCGGGAAGCGGATGCACTTGCCGGCGCGCGCGGTGAGCAACACGTCTTCATCTTCCCGGCAGAGACGCACACCGATGATGCGGTCGCCCTCATCCAGCTTCATGGCGATCTTGCCGTTGGCCTTGACGATCACGAAGTCCGACAGGGCGTTGCGCCGCACGTTGCCCGACGCGGTGGCGAACATGACGTGGCGGTCGCCCCATTCCGCCTCGTTCTCGGGGAGAGGCATCAGGGTCTGGATGACCTCACCCCCGGCCAGGGGCAACAGGTTCTGCATCGGCTTGCCGCGGGCGTTGGGCGCCGCCAGCGGCATACGGTAGGTCTTCATCTTGTAGACCCGGCCATGGCTCGAAAAGAACAGCACGGGCGTGTGGGTGTTGACCACGAAGACCTTGGAGACGAAATCCTCGTCACGCGTCGGCATCCCCGTCCGACCCTTGCCGCCGCGCCGCTGCGGCCGGTAAGTAGAGAGCGGGACCCGCTTGATGTACCCGGCGTGCGACACCGTGACGACCATGTCCTGCCGCTGGATCAAGTCCTCGTCGTCCCTATTCTCGAAATCGCCTTCGAGGACTTCCGTGCGCCGGGGCGTCGCGAACTTGTCACGCATCTCGGCGAACTCGGTGCGCAGGATCTCGAGCAGACGGGGCCGGCTGCGCAGGATATCCAGGAAATCCTCTATCCGCTCGGCGATTTCCTCGAGCTCGTCCCCGATCTTGTCGCGTTCGAGAGCGGTCAGGCGCTGGAGCCGCAGTTCAAGAATGGCCCGCGCCTGCCCTTCGGAGAGCCGGCAGGTCCCATCCTCCGCCACCACGCGACCGGGTTCGTCGATCAGCGCGATCAAAGGCTCCACATCGCCGACCGGCCAAGGACGTTCCATCAGCGCCTCGCGAGCGACGGCGGGATCCGCAGCCCTTCGTATGATGGCGATGACCTCGTCGATATTGGCAACCGCGATGGCCAAGCCCACCAACACCTGCGCCCGCGCCCGCGCCTTGCCGAGATCGTGCCGCGTGCGCCGCGTGATGACCTCTTCGCGGAAGTCGACGAAGGCGACGATCAGGTCCTTAAGGCTGTGGAGCAGCGGCTTGCCGCCGTTCAACGCCAGCATGTTCATGCCGAAGTTGGTCTGCAACTGGGTATAGCGATAGAGCTGGTTGAGCACGACCTCGGTCGTCGCGCCGCGCTTGATCTCGATGACCACGCGCACGCCCCGACGGTCGGACTCGTCGCGCAGATCCGAGATCCCTTCGATCCTCTTGTCCCGCGCCAGATCGGCAATATGCTCGACGAGACGGGCCTTGTTCACCTGGTAGGGAACTTCGGTGACGACGATCGCCTCGCGATCCCTGGCGATCTCCTCGATCGTCAGTTTCGCCCGCATCGTCACCGACCCGCGGCCCGTGTGGTAGGCCCGGCGGGCTCCGCCGGTCCCCAGGATCAGGCCACCCGTGGGAAAGTCGGGTGCCGGCACATGGGCCATCAGGTCGTCGACGGATTTTCCGGGATCGTCAAGATAGGCGAGGCAGGCGTCGATCACTTCGCCGAGATTATGGGGCGGGACGTTGGTGGCCATGCCCACGGCGATGCCGCCAGCCCCGTTGACCATGAGGTTCGGAAAACGCGCGGGAAGGACCGTCGGTTCCTCGACCGTATCGTCGTAGTTGGCCGTGAAATCGACGGTATCCTTGCCGATGTCCTCAAGCAGCGCTTCCGCCGCTTCGGCCATGCGGATTTCGGTGTAGCGCATGGCGGCGGGCGGATCGCCGTCCATGGAACCGAAATTGCCCTGACCGTCGAGTAGCGGCAGGCGCATGGCGAAGTTCTGCGCCATGCGGACCATCGCGTCGTAGATCGCCTGATCGCCGTGAGGGTGGTACTTGCCCATGACGTCGCCGACGATGCGGGCCGACTTCCGGTAAGGCCGATCATGGGTGTAGTTCTGCTCGTGCATACCGTAGAGGATGCGGCGGTGCACCGGCTTAAGCCCGTCCCGCACGTCGGGCAGGGCCCGCGCCACGATCACGCTCATGGCGTAATCGAGGTAGGAGCGGCGCATTTCCTCCTCGATCGTCACCGGTGCGACGTCAGGGGCGGGCGGCTCGGGAGGTGGAATTTCGGTATCGGTCACAGGATTTGAAACACGCCGGGGCGGCGCCTGAACGAAGATGCCGCGCGCAATGCGAAACCGCGACATATAGGGCAATGCTAACCTCTAAATATACCAATTATTGTGGTTTTCAGCAAATTACGGGCACCGGAGTCCGAAGCGGAACCGAGGACCCCTCATGTCCCACCTTGCCACTGGCCGACGTGCCGATTACACAGTTCATCGTGGCCGAATCGACGCCACGAACCGTTCGGTCGGATCATCCGACACAGCTCCCGCAAGGATGGCGGCATGAACACCACGAGCGGCGGCTCGATCTTCCTGAGCGTCCTGAAGGACGAAGGCGTCACTCACCTGTTCGGAAATCCGGGCACGACCGAACTGCCGGTGATGCACGCGCTCGCCGAGCACCCCGATCTCGACTACGTGCTCGGACTCCAGGAGTCCATCGTCGTGGCGATGGCCGACGGGTTCGCCCGCGCCTCGGGCAGGCTCGCCGCCTGCAACGTGCATGTCGCACCCGGCCTGGGAAACGCCATGGGCTCCATCTTCAACGCAAACTGGAGCCGCTCGCCCATCATCGTCAGTGCCGGACAGCAGGAACAGGGACACGGCCTCATGGAACCGATGCTCTATGGCGAACTGGTGCCGATGGCCGCGCCGTGCGTCAAGTGGGCCTTCGAGGTTACCCGGCCGGAAGATCTGCCGCGGGTGGTTCGAAGAGCCGCCAAGGTCGCCATGACCCCGCCGACGGGTCCGGTGTTCCTGTCCCTGCCCGGCGATGTGCTCAACGCCCGGATTGCCGCCGAACTCGGGCATCGGACGCGTGTGGACACGCGGACCGTCCCGACCCCGGAGGTGATCACGGCTCTCGCCGGTCGGCTGCTGGCGGCGGAACGTCCGCTGCTGGTTTGCGGCCAGGAGGTCGCCGATTCCGACGCCCTGCAAGAGGCTGCCCGCCTCGCGGAGCTGATCGGCGCCGCGGCCATGCAGCAGTCCGTGCCGTCGGGAGCGCAATACCTCTCCGAGCATCCGACCTTCATCGGCGGACTGACCCGCGTGCAGCAGCAGGTACGGGACGTCCTATCCAACTACGATCTGGTGGTGGCGCTGGGGGGCGACGTCTTCCGCATGTCGGTCTACGCGCCGATCGACGCCGTGCCCGAGAACGCGCGGATCCTGCATATCGGCCAACAGGACTGGGAGATGGGCAAGAACTATCCCGCGGCGATGGCCGTGCGGGCCGACATGAAGGAAACGCTTTCGGCCCTGGCGAGCCACATCGAGTCGGTCCGCACCGAGGCACAGGCGACCGCGGCCGAGTCGCGGCTCGCCGCCATCGCCGAGCGGAATTGGAACGTCCAGCGGGCAAAGGTACGCGAGGAAATTCTCGAGCGCGAAAACGGCGAGGCCATCGATCCGGGGCGCGCCATGGTGGAGATCGTCGACGCATTGCCGCCAGAGTCCATCGTCGTCGACGAAGGCGTGCTGAGCACGCGGCAGCTCCCGCGATTACTGCCGTTCAAGGGCAGCAACGACTTCTACGGCCTCGACAGCGGCGGCATCGGCTTCGCGATCGCCGGCGCCATCGGCGTATCCCTCGCCCATCCGACCCGCCCGGTGACCGCCATCATCGGCGACGGCAGCGCCATGTACGGCATACAGGCGCTGTGGACCGCCGCCAGGCAGTCGCTGCCCCTGACCTACGTGATCTGCAACAATTCGAGCTATCGCATCCTCAAGGAGCGCCTGAAGGCTTTCCACGACAACGACAACTTCATCGGCTTCACGGGAATGGCGCGCTCCATGGGCCTGTGGGCGGAACGCGTGGAGAAGGTCGAGGATCTGGGCGACGTATTGCGCACGGCCTACGAGCGGGAAGGCCCCAAGCTCGTCGACGTCAAGATCGCCGACGGGTTTGGGGACTGAAACCAGACTTCAGAACGGGATCTCGTCGTCGATGTCGGCGCCCGCAACGGGCTCGCGTGCCGCGGACGGTTCATCCATCGGAGCGCCATAATCCGGTTCGCCAAAGTCCCGGCCCCCGCCCATGTCACCCCGCGAATCGAGCATGGTCAGCTCTCCCCGATAGGGCCGCAGCACGACCTCGGTGGTGTAGCGGTCCTGTCCGTCCTGACCCGTCCACTTGCGGGTCTGCAACTGACCCTCGACGTACACCTTGGATCCCTTGCGCAGGTACTGCTTGGCCACGTCCCCGGGTTGCTGGCTGAAGATCACCACCCGGTGCCATTCGGTACGCTCCCGGCGTTCGCCGGACTGACGGTCGCGCCAAGTCTCGCTGGTCGCCACCGAGAGATGCACGATCTGGTCGCCCGATTGCGTGCTCCGTACCTCGGGGTCGCGCCCGAGATTGCCGATGAGTTGTACCTTGTTGAGGCTGCCTGCCATGTTCATCTCCCCCAAAAATCAGGAACAGCACCAGAGGCGCCCGGCGACGGCACTGCACTATACGCGGAGGCCGCCCGTCATGGCCACACGAACGGACGGCGCGCGTGGCCGTTTACCGCCGGTCCGTCCGACTATGGAAGGACCAGGAAGAGATTGTCGGGCCGTGCCGCCAACACGTCACCGACCCTCTAAATCGGCTCCCCCACGCGCGGATCGAGCGGCACGCGGTCCTTCAGGCCGGTGAGCGCCTCGAACACGGCCGCCGCCGACAGAAGCTCCGCCTCGCGCCCCATCGGCGCCACCATCTGAAGTCCAACCGGGCGCCCGTCGTCGGTGAACCCGGTGGGGACCGACATCGAGGGACAGGCGGTGAGCGTGATAGCGAATGCCATGACCAGCCACCCGAAATAGTGCTCGAACTTCACACCCGCAACCTCCTCGAGGTAGCGCCGGCGGTGATCGAACGGTGGTGCCACCACGGCGGGACAGAGCAGCAGGTCATAGGTATCGAAGAATACCGCGGCGCGGTGGTAGAGTTCGCCCCGGGCCCGTTCGGCCCACGTGATCTTCTCGGCGTCGACCCTCAGCCCCTCCTCGATGTTCCAGACAAGCTCTTGCTTGAACGTGTCGCGGTGCTGCTCAAGAAAGTGCGCCCGGTCGCCGGAGAAATAGACGGCACGGACCACCTCGAAGATTTCCACCGCGTCGTGAAAGTCGATGCACGCCTCCTCCACCACGGTGCCGACCTCCACGAAGCGCCGCGCCCCTTCAGCACATAGCCGCCGCACCTCCGGGTCGACGGGCCCGAGGCCAAGATCGGGACTGAAAGCAACCCGCTTGGGCGGTACGGGTTCGGCGGCGGCGCTGCGATACGGGGTCGGCGGCGCGGGACGGGTGAGCGGGTCGCGATGATCGAGACCAGCCATGGCATCGAGCATCAACGCCGCGTCTTCCACCGTCCGCGCCATCGGACCGTTCACGGCGAGCGTGTTGAAAGGAAGCCGGATGGGGCCGTGAGGCACCACCCCAGGCCCCGGCCTCATGCCGACGGTCGAGGTGAAACTCGCGGGATTGCGGATCGAACCGCCATGGTCGCTGCCCGTAGCGAGCCACACTTGGCCCGCAGCCAGAGCAGCGGCGGACCCGCCGGAGGAGCCGCCCGGCGTGAGCGCCGTGTTCCACGGATTCGTCGTCGTGCCGAAGACCTCGTTGAAGGTCTGCGAGCCGGCTCCAAACTCGGGCGTGTTCGACTTGGCCGCGACCAAGGCGCCGTTGGCCTCGAGACGCTCCACCATGTAATCCGACCGCTCCGGCACGTGATCGGCGAAGGCCAAGGAACCGTAGGTCGTGCGCACGCCGGCGACGTCGCTGAGATCCTTGACGGCGATGGGCAGCCCGTGGAGGTAGTCCGGCCTGTCCACATCCCGCGACCCCTTGGCGAGACGGTCGGCGTGCGACCGGGCACGATCGAAACAGAGGGTCGGCAACGCGTTGAGCACGCCGTCCGTATCGGCGGTCCGCGCCTCGGCGACATCGAGCAGATCGAAGGGGCTCACCTCGCCGCGCGCCAGAAGGTCCACCGCCTCGCAGGCGGTGAGGCGGATAAAGTCTTCGTCGTTCATGCAGGGAACTTTAATGCGTGGCGACGGAACTACAAAGGTACACAGCCGCAGGAACCGAGAGGTTGGCGGCAAAAGGGGATCCCTCTTTCCAAGGAGCCCGCGCCGATTGCATGAAAACGTCGGGGCACGCGGGCAGGTTCGCGATTCGGAGTCGCATCCCGCCGCCGCCATCCCATATGATGCCCATGACCGATTCGGCGTTCCCCCGTTCATGCAAAAACTGATCAGCATTCGCGGCGCCCGGGAGCACAATCTTCAGGGCGTCGACCTCGACATCCCGCGAGACAGACTGGTGGTGATCACCGGGCTGTCCGGCTCCGGCAAATCTTCGCTGGCCTTCGATACCATCTACGCCGAGGGCCAGCGGCGCTATGTGGAGAGCCTGTCGGCCTACGCGCGGCAGTTCCTTGAGCTGATGCAGAAGCCGGATGTCGAGTTGATCGAAGGTCTCTCGCCCGCGATCTCGATCGAGCAGAAAACGACCTCGCGCAATCCGCGCTCCACCGTCGGCACGGTTACCGAGGTTTACGACTACCTTCGACTCCTCTACGCCCGCGTCGGTATCCCCTACTCACCCGCCACCGGCCTGCCCATCGAGAGCCAGACCGTCAGCCAGATGGTAGACCGGGTTCTGGAGATGCCTGATGAAACCCGGGTTTATGTCCTGGCGCCCATCGCCCGCGGTCGGAAGGGTGAATATCGGCGGGAGTTTGCCGAGCTCCTGAAACGCGGCTTCCAGCGCGTGAAGGTCGACGGCGAACACTACGAGATCGAAGATGTTCCGACCCTCAAGAAGAACGTCAAGCACGACATCGAGGTCGTGGTCGACCGTATCGTTCTGCGGGAAGGTCTGGGCAACCGGCTCGCCGACAGCATCGAAACCGCGCTCGGCGTGGGCGATGGCATCGTCGTCGTGGAGAACGCGGATGACGGCGACCGCACTCTGTTTTCCGCCAAATTCGCCTGCCCCGTCTCCGGTTTCACCATCGAAGAGATCGAGCCCCGGCTGTTTTCGTTCAACAACCCCTTCGGTGCCTGTCCGACGTGCGACGGCCTCGGCACGCGCATGTACTTCGACGCCGAGCTGGTCGTCCCCGACGACCGGCTCTCCCTGTCAGAAGGCGCGGTCGCGCCATGGGCGCGCGCATCGTCGCCTTACTACGATCAAGCTCTGGAGAGCCTAGCGCGGCATTTCAAAGTGAGCATGCGAGTACCGTTCAACGAGTTGCCCGAACACGTGCGTGAAGCCATTTTGATCGGAACGGGAGATGCGCCCGTGACCATGAACTACAACGACGGCGAGCGGGCCTACTCGACGACCAAGCCCTTCGAAGGGGTAATTCCCAACCTCGACCGCCGCTGGCGCGAGACCGACTCGTCCTGGCTGCGCGAAGAGCTTGGCAGGTACCAGAGCACCGCGCCCTGCGAGTCCTGCGTCGGTCAGCGCCTGAAGCCCGAGGCCCTAGCGGTCAAGATCAACGGCTTGCACATCAGCGAGGTCACCCAGATGTCGGTGGCCGCCGCAGCCGACTGGTTCACCGAACTCCCGACCCGTCTCACCGAGAAGCAGAGGGAAATCGCCGACCGCATCCTGCGGGAGATCAATGAACGTTTGGGCTTCCTGGTCAAAGTGGGACTCGAGTACCTGACCCTGAACCGGTCCTCCGGCACGCTGTCGGGCGGCGAGAGTCAGCGAATCCGTTTGGCCTCCCAGATCGGTTCTGGCCTGACGGGCGTGCTCTACGTCCTCGATGAGCCGTCCATCGGCCTTCACCAGCGCGACAACGCCCGACTGCTCGAAACGCTCAAGCGCCTGCGGGACCTCGGCAACACCGTTCTCGTCGTGGAGCACGACGAGGAGGCCATCACCAGCGCCGATCATGTCGTCGACATGGGCCCGGGGGCCGGAGTGCACGGCGGACAGGTCGTCGCCCACGGCACACCCGAACACGTCATGCAGTCGAGCGAGAGCTTGACGGGGCAGTACCTGACCGGGCATCGGCAGATCCTGCTGCCGACCGAACGACGCCAAGCGCGGAAGGGCCGCCTGGTCACCGTTGTCGGCGGCAGCGAGAACAACCTCAAGAACGTGACGGCGGCGATTCCCCTCGGCACGTTTACCTGCGTTACGGGCGTCTCGGGCAGCGGCAAGTCCACTCTGATCATCGAGACGTTTTACAAGGCAGTCGCCCGCCGCCTGCAGGGGAGCCGCGTGATTCCCGGCAGCCACGAGCGCCTCGAAGGCCTCGAGAACATCGACAAGATCATCGACATCGACCAGTCCCCGATCGGACGCACGCCGCGCTCCAATCCGGCGACCTATACAGGGGCGTTTACACCGATCCGGGATTGGTTTGCGGGACTGCCCGAGGCGGTCGCCCGGGGATACAAGCCCGGGCGCTTCTCGTTCAACGTCAAGGGCGGGCGTTGCGAGGCCTGTCAGGGCGACGGCCTGATCAAGATCGAGATGCACTTCCTGCCCGATGTCTATGTCGAGTGCGACGTCTGCAAGGGTCGTCGGTACAACCGGGAGACTCTGGAAATATTATTCAAAGACAAATCGATAGCTGACGTACTTGATATGACAGTAGAAGAAGCGGTCAGCTTCTTCTCCGCTGTTCCGTCGATCCGAGACAAGCTCACCACGCTGCACGACGTCGGCCTCGGATACATCCATCTCGGTCAAGCCGCGACGACGCTTTCGGGCGGCGAAGCGCAGCGCGTGAAGCTGGCCAAAGAACTTTCGCGTCGGGCGACGGGACGCACAATCTACATCCTCGATGAACCGACGACCGGCCTCCATTTCGAGGACGTCCGCAAGCTTCTGGACGTGCTCCACGCCCTGGTCGAGTCGGGTAACACGGTCGTCGTGATCGAGCACAATCTGGAGGTGGTCAAGACCGCGGATTGGATTCTCGATCTCGGCCCCGAGGGTGGCGATGGCGGAGGTACGATCGTCGCGGCGGGGACGCCCGAAGACGTCGCCAAGGTCAGCGGCAGCTTCACGGGCCAGTATCTCAAGCAATACCTTTCCCGCGCCAGCCGTACCCGGCGGGCCTCTGCCAAGCGGAACCAAGGCAACGGCCGCAAACGCGCGGGCCACGGCGCGAGCGGTCCCTTGCCCCGCCGCAAACGGGCGTAGATGGCCCCCCCGGCCGCCGGTCCGCGCTCTTCTGCCGGCGGGGCGCCGCGCATGGCAAGAACGGTTCTTTCGCGGTAGTCTTGTGCCACTCGCGGACGACGGGTTCGCGTATCCACGTAGCTGTGGCGGACGGGTGGGTTGCGATGGAGACGCCATCGGGCAAATCGGCGGCGGACGAGAACTTTCCGGTGGGCTCGTGGCTGTTGCCGACAAGCCTGCGGCCGCATATCGCGGCGTTCTATGCTTATGCACGGGCGATCGACGATATCGCCGACAACCCCGACCTACAGCCGGCCGACAAGATCGCGCGCCTGGACGGTTTCGCCAGGGCCGTGCGCGGCATCGAGGTTACCGATCCGGCGTTCCGCAAGGCGCACGACATCCGCCGCAGCCTGGCCGGGACACGCGTGACCCATCGGCATTGCCTGGATCTGGTTCGCGCGTTCAAGCAGGACGCAACGAAGCTGCGCTATGACGACTGGGACGACCTGATCGGCTATTGCGATCTCTCGGCGGCCCCCGTGGGCCGCTACTTGGTCGACCTGCACGGCGAGCCGGCTACCGCATACCCGGCAGCCGATGCCCTGTGCAACGCGCTGCAGGTACTGAACCATCTGCAGGACTGCGGCGACGATTACCGGGCGTTGAACCGGGTCTACCTGCCGCAGGAATGGATGGCCGAGGCCGGCGTCGGTGCCGAGGCGCTGGGCGACGGCCGGTCGACAGCACGGCTGCGGCGGGTGCTCGACCGGTGCCTGGACGCGACCGATGGCCTGCTGGCGCTGGCCAACCATCTGCCGGGCCAACTCGGCAACGTCCGGTTCGCCATGGAGGCGGCGGCGATCGTCGCCATCGCCAGGAAACTCGGCATCGAGTTGCGCCGACGCGACCCTCTGGCGGAACGGGTGGCGCTGACCAAGGCGCAGTACGTGACATGCTGCGCGCGCGGGATCGGCCATGTCCTGCTTCAAAGGGCCTTGCGCGGGGCCGCTCGGTGGCGGCGCCTCGTTCTCGCCCCGGTTACCGGTCGTCGAGCACCGCCAGCCGCGCGACCGCCCGCCGGTGAATGATGCGGTCGTAGGCACTCTTCGACGGCAGCGCGGTCGCCCGTACCAGCAGGCCGCGCGCCCGGTCACGATTCTCCTCGCCATCCAGCAGCAACAGACCGAGCGCATATTCATAGAGCACCGCCTTACTGTCGGGCGCCAGCGCGAGGGCTTTGTCGTAGTGCGCCAGGGCGTCCTTTCCGCTGGCCCCGTACAGCAGGCCGGCCATGAACCCCCCGGCGTTGACGGCCTCGGCATGCCAAGCGGCCATGCTCAGATGTGCGTTCGGCATGTCCGGATCCAGCGCAAGCGCATGTTTTATCGCGTCACGAACCTTTCGCACGTAACCTTGCTCCACCACCTCCAGGACTCCGACCGTCTGCGCGTATCGGCCCATGGCATGAGCCCATTGCAAATAACCCTCTGGATTGCCCGCATCCAGGCGGATCGCCTCTTCCGCCAATGCCGCGGCGCGATCGAACCAAGCCTGTTTCTCGCCCTCTTCGGCCAAGTAGTAGCCGTGAATCGCCAACGCTTCGGCCGCCAAGGCATCTCCTTCGGAGGTTTCGAGGCTTTCGGCCAGTTCGGCCGCCTCGATGAAACGTCCCTCGGTGAACGCGGCACGCGCCGCTTCGACCGTCTGGGCGCGCGCCGTGCCCGCCGATGCGAATACGTGCACCACGGTCAGGCAGATCAGCAATGCGGCCTTGGGTCCGCGACACGTCCGCGAACCAGTGGGTCGAGTCGGCACGCCGCCGTACCGCCGCGCCATCCCGCCTATTCCCCGGCCCCGATCCGCCCGTCACCGGCGACGGCGTGCGCCACCATGTGAGCGGACCGAACTGCGCTTTCGATCGTCGCGGGCAGACCCGTATCGATCCAATCGCCGGCAAGATACAGGTTGGCAAACTTGGTCCGGGTACCGTGTCGGCGTCGCGCGCCCTCGGGCGTCTGCGCGAAGGTAGCGTGCCTTTCCTTGATGACACGACACACCGGCACCGCGTCCCGCCCGAAACCGAGGGCCGCGGCGACGTCGGCCCAAGCTTTGCGGGCGATCACGTCGGCCGGTTCCGTTGCCAGTGAATCGGCTGCGCTGACCGTTATCGATACCACGTCGCCGCGCGCGAAGAGCCACTGCGCCGTCCCCCCGATCAGCCCCAGAAGCGGCAGGTCCGCCGCCAAGCCGGCGGGTTCGGGCAAACGGAAATGGACGTTGACGATGGCATGGCTCTGTTCCGGCACGCTCAGCCCCGGCACCAGGCCGGCGGTGACCAACGGCGGCAACGCCAGCACCACGCTGTCGCCGCCGCGCAACACGACCGTTTCCGCGCCGAAGCGCAGACGGCTCGCCGCGCCACCGACGTAGGCGATCCGGCGCAGCCGGTGCCCGAACCGAACGGCGGCGCCGCGCCGGTGCAGGAAGTTCAAGGCCGGGTTCACGAAGGTCTCGGAAAGCCCGTTCCTGACGATCCGTGGCCGGCAGGCGGCCTCTCCCCGGGCGAAGGTATCCCGCAACACGGGCCACAACAGACGTGCCGCGCCGGCCCGCGCCGGGGTGTTCAACGCCGCGACGGCAAGCGGCTCCCAGAACCGCTCGAACAGGGCACCGCCGTCGCCGACGCAGTCGGTTACGGTCCGATCCGCCCCGGCAACGGCGAACCGCAGCGCCGACAGATAGTCCCAGCCGCTGGTGCCAGGCACTCGCCGGTCGGCGTGGAGCGTCCACCAGGGCAGTCTGCCGGCGTTGGGCCGTAAGCACCATCGCCGGCCGGTCCGAAGGTCGAGGAACGGAAAACGGGCCGAAGCGGGGCCGATCAGCGCATCGCCGGCACCGATGTCGTCCAGATAGCGCATCGCGGCGGCGTTGCCGCTCAACAGCAGGTGATTGCCGTTGTCGATCGCGCGACCGAGCTTGGCGTCGCGGTAGGAGCGACAACGACCACCGGCCTGACCGCTGGCTTCGTAAAGCGTGACGGCACGCCCTTCCCGCGCCAGCGACACCGCGGTCGCGAGACCCGCGACGCCGGCACCGATGATGTGGGTCCGGGGCACGAACGGGCGCCGTCAGAAGAACCCGTGCCGCAGGGCGAGCCACATCTTGCGGGCGGGGGTCAGCCGGATCGGGTCATGGAGTCCCCCCCAGCCGCGTTCTTCCAGCCGGTCGAGCAGCTCTCGATAGATCGCCATCATGATGACGGCGGGCCGGATCCTGCGCGGACCGAGTTCCGTGATCAGGCTGTCGGCCTCGGCGTAATAGCCGCGCGCACGTCCGGCCAGTTCCCCGCAGGCCCCGGCAAAGCCCGGATGAACCAGGATCGCGTTCAATGAATCACCGACGACGCCATGCCTGCCGAGCAGTTCCAGAGGCACGTACAGGCGTTGCAGCCCCGCGTCTTCCTTCACGTCGCGCAGGATATTGGTCAGTTGCAGCGCGTTACCGAGCGTCCTGGCGATATCAGGTCCGGGAGACGCGGGCACGCCGAAAGCATGAACCGACAGCATGCCGACCGCGCCGGCGACCTTGCGGCAATAGTCCAACAAGTCATCCAGCGTCTGCATTCGCACGGTCGGCGCCGCATCGATTTCCATGCCGTCGATCACGGCGAGGAATTCCCTCTGCGGCAGGTTGAAACGCCGCACCGGTTGCAGCAGCGCTCTCGTGGTCGGCCATGTCGACCGTCCGGCATAGAGGCGGGTGATTTCCCTGCGCCAGGCGGCCAGTGCCCGCTTCTTGTCGACGATCTCGCCCGGCTGGTCGGCGATGTCGTCGACCTCGCGACAAAACGCATAGATCGCGTACATGGCGCGCCGCCGCTCCGCCGGCAGCACCCGCATGCCCCAAAGGAACGACGTGCCCGACCGCGCGATGACACGATTGACATGAGCCCACGGCTCGATCCGTCCATAGGGCGGGATGTCTCGAGTGGCCGGGGAACGATGCGGCGGACTCACGCTACCGGGCTCCTCACCTCCGTCAAGTGTGAGGACCGATCGGGTTCATGTCAATCCGACCGACAAGGCCCGCTCGACCACGGGTTGCCGCATCGGGCAGCGACCAGACCGGAGGCCGTCCAAATTCAGAGCCACCTCGAATGGCGAAATCATGCTAGAAGTGGACGGCCATACGGCGCTCGGACCTGACAGCTGCCGGGGAGCGAGCGGCCGCACCGTGCCGCGGGGGATGGAGTTTTCGATGACAAAGCGAGTCTTGCACGTGATCCTAGCGCAGCCCAGAGGGTTCTGTGCCGGTGTCATTCGGGCCGTCGACATCGTCGAGCACGCGTTGCGCATCCATGGCGCGCCAGTCTATGTGCGACACGAGATCGTCCACAACAAACACGTCGTCGACAGGTTGCGCGACATGGGTGCGTGCTTCGTCGAGGACATCGCGGACATCCCGCTCGGTGCCGTTGCCGTGTTCAGCGCTCACGGCGTGTCCCGCAAGGTCGAGGATGACGCGGGCGCCCGTGGCCTCCGCGTGATCGACGCCACCTGTCCGTTGGTCAGCAAGGTGCACAACCAAGCGAAACGCTATGCGCGGCGGGGCTACGAGGTCGTCCTTGTCGGACATCCCGGCCATCCGGAAGTCGAGGGAACGATGGGACAGGTGCCGGGCAAGGTGCATTTGGTATCGAACCCGGCCGACGTGGAGGCGTTGACGCCGGCCGACCCGGCGCGGATCGCCTATGTGACGCAAACCACGCTCAGTGTCGACGATACCCGCGAGGTCATCGCGGCGCTCGTGGCGCGGTTCCCGGAAATCCTAGGCCACGACGTAGAAGACATTTGCTATGCGACGCAAAACCGTCAGACCGCGGTACGACTTCTGGCGGCCCGGTGCGATGTGATCCTGGTCATCGGTGCCGACTACAGCTCGAATTCGAACCGGCTGCGCGAGATCGGCGGGGAAACGGGAACCGCCAGCTACCTCATTCCGGATGCCGGCGGTCTGGAGCCCGCTTGGCTGGACGGGGCGCGGACGGTGGGTATCACCGCCGGCGCCTCGGCGCCGGAAGAACTGGTCAAGGGTCTGACCGACCGGTTGCGCGACATGTTCGACGTGACGGTGACCGACCTCGACGGCATCGAAGAGAACGTCGTCTTCAACCTGCCGCGGGAGCTGACGGCGCGGCAACACCAAATCTAATGTCGATGACAGGTAGAATTGTCCGGTTTTCCTAGCGCATCGGCCGACCGTGTTTGGACGCCCCTGTTGATGCAGGCACCTTCTTCGGACGATTTGTTGCAGGAGGTCAGGTGCTGTCATGTGTCCAGCCACGGCAAGAAGAGCCTTTTCATGTTCGACCAGCCACGCAGTGTCGAAGGTACGGCGCTGCTGATCCAGGCACACAAGTAGGGCGCGGACGACCGATGGCTGTATCTGCCGGCGCCGAAACGGGTGTGTCGACGGCGGTCCGCGATGCCCTTTGCGGCGCGGCACTCGCCATTGTCTGGATCGCCGCTCCGGTGGGTGGTACCAGCGCGCGGGCCGAGCCCTGGATCGCCGCACACGAGTTCTCTGGAAACGTGAGCATCGAAAACCGCTGGTATCCGGAAGCCGCCGCGCATTCCGGCCAGCGGGCGCACGCCAGCGGCTTCGTCGCAGCGCCCCGCCTGTATCTCGAGGACGCCGAGGGCCGAAGCGTCACCCTGGCGTCGTTCCTTCGCTACGACGCCGGAGACCCGGACCGTACCCACGCGGACCTGCGCGAAGCCTACATATTGCTGGTCGGCGAGATCGGCGACGGCGAATGGGAGTTGCGCGCCGGCATCGACCGGGTGTTCTGGGGCGTCGCCGAATCGCGCCACCTAGTCGATATCGTCAATCAGACCGACCTCGTGGAACACCCCAACGAAGAGGCCAAGCTGGGCCAGCCCATGGTTCATGTCACCTGGTCAGGGGATTGGGGCGCGGCAGAACTGTTCGGCCTGCCCTATCATCGCGCCCGTACCTTTCCAGGCCGCCGCGGCCGCCTGCGTAGCCCGCTTGTCGTCGACAACGACCGTGCCGCATACGAGAGCGCGGCCGGTAGGTGGCATTTTGACTTCGCCGCCCGGTACAGCCACGGTATCGGGCCTCTCGACCTTGGCCTGAGCCTGTTCGACGGCACCAGCCGAGAGCCAGCCCTGATCCCGGTCGCGGTGTCCGGCAGCGGGCCGGTCCTGATGCCGCACTACGCGCGGATCCGGCAACTCGGGCTGGACGCCCAGGTGACCACCGGAGCGTGGCTTCTCAAGCTCGAAGCCATCGGGCGCGCCGGCGCCCCGCCCCCCGAGGGCGCGCAACAGGGGATTCGAATACACGCTCTATTCGGTTCTCGGCTTCACGGCCGACCTCGGGTTGCTGGGCGAATGGAACCGCGACGGGCGCGGTCGGGACGCGACCAACCAGTTCCAGAACGATCTGTTCCTCGGCGCACGCTTGGCGCTCAACGACGTTCAGGGCACCGAGTTCCTCGCCGGCGTGCTGGCAGACGCCGATCACGGCACCGGCACGCTGACCGCCGAATTCGACCGGCGTCTGTCGGACCGCTGGTCGCTGCATCTGGAGGCGGTCGCCCTGTTCGGCGTCGGCGAAGCCGATATCGCCTACTCGACCCGTCGCGACAGCTTCATGGCGCTGAACTTGGCCTACAGCTTCTGATCAGGCCAACTCCCGCCGGAGACGAGAGCGACGATCAGCTCCCGAACTTCACCGCATCCCAGTACGTCTTGTTGAGGGGCGATATCAGCGCGTCATGCCCCACCGTCAGACAATCCCGCAGGGACAGCGAGTTGCGGCCGGTCACGGAGGTCGAGCGCGTAAAGGCGGAGCCCTCCGTATGGACGTGGCAGTTGTCGAAGGTCCGTTTTGCCGTGGAAATGGCCGAGCGATAGACGTCGTCACTCGGCAACGTCACCGCGACCTTGTCCCACACCGAGTTGCGCAGGCGCGTCGATGCCGCGCGGTTTCCCGGCGGCAGCAGCGTAACCACACGGTTCAGAACATCGGCGGCAGCCACCTTGGCCCTGTTCTGATCGACCACGCGGGTGCCAAGCTCGCGCAGCGGCCCGGTCGCGATCGCAATATCCTGCTCGGTCTGTCGGTTGTAGTCGTTGGGCTTCTCCTCAGGCAGCAACGAAACGTTCGCCCCGATGTCGATGGCGACCCGGACCACGCCGTGTTTGTCCAAGAGCCTCTTGGGAAGGCTCATGTTGACCACGGTCTGGCCGCGGGGCGCGATGATCTCGAGCGCGCCGCCGTCAGCGATCTCTACAACCTCGCCGGATGGCTTCACGCCGAGTACCCGGATGCCCTCACCGCCATTGTGGGCGTGGTACACCTGATTGCGGGACGGACCCTTGCGCTCCTGCTGCAGACAGAAGGTGGTGAAATCCGCGGCGCAATAAAAAGTGTTGCATCTCAAGGGGATCGGTCCGTTACTTGCCACGAGGCCGAGGATCTGCGGCGCCGCCTGAGCGGAACCGGACCACGCCAAGGCCGGGCCGGCGGCCACGAACGCGGCGATTATCAGTTTGCGGAAAATCAGACGCATTTACGCTCCCTCCATTGGACGCGGGGCGTGATGCGGCTGCACCAACGTGTCCCACGCGTGCAGGCTGGCTTCTTGCCATACGGATGTTCCCACGGCTCCGATTGCGGGGTCAACGCAGCATGCCGGTCACGTGCTCACGAGATCGTGATCGGAGCGGATCGACCATGTTTCCCGGCCCATCCCTCGATACCCAACACCTGTTGCCGTTCACATTTCCGAACAGGAGTGCGTGCAAGCGTTTGAGCGTAGATGTGATCGATGGATCAGGATGACACCGGAACGCCGGACTCCTACATTCCAGGCATGAGCGGAAGATCGCCGATTCATGTCATCGGTGGTGGCCTTGCCGGCTGCGAAGCGGCTTGGCAGTCGGCCCGTGCGGGAGTTCCTGCGGTCATTCATGAGATGCGTCCGGAGCGGGGCACGGATGCTCACATAACGGGTCGGCTAGCCGAACTCGTGTGCTCGAATTCCTTTCGTTCGGATGATACCGAGAACAACGCCGTGGGACTGCTGCACGAAGAAATGCGCCGGGCGGGATCCTTGATCATGCGCGCAGCGGACGCCCGTCGGGTTCCCGCGGGATCGGCCCTGGCCGTGGACCGCGCCGGGTTTTCCGACGTCGTAGAATCCGCAATGGCAGCGGAGCCTCTCATAAACATCGATCGCCACGAGGTTTCGGACCTGCCGGCGGAGGACCGGGACCCGACGATCATCGCGACAGGGCCGCTGACGTCGCCCGGACTCGCCGCCGCCATCCAGAGCCTGACCGGCGAGGACTCACTGGCCTTCTTCGACGCCATCTCTCCCATCGTCTATCGGGACAGCATCGATTTCTCCAAAGCGTGGTACCAGTCGCGCTATGACAAAGGTGACCCTGAAGGCGGGGGCGACTACATCAACTGCCCACTCGACCGTGCACAGTACGAATCCCTGATCGCCGCGTTCCTGGGAGCCGACAAGATCGAATTCAAGGAGTGGGAAGCCATCACGCCCTATTTCGAGGGATGCCTGCCCATCGAGATCATGGCCGAACGCGGGGTGGATACCCTGCGATACGGGCCCATGAAGCCGGTGGGTTTGACGGATCCACGGACGGGCGAACGACCGCATGCAGTGGTCCAACTTCGCCAGGACAATGCGCTGGGAACGCTCTACAACATCGTGGGGTTCCAGACCAAGCTGCGCTACGCCGAGCAGCGGCGCATCTTCCGTACTATCCCGGGCCTCGAAAACGCACACTTCGCGCGCCTCGGCGGCGTGCACCGCAACACCTTCATCAATAGCCCGCGGTTCCTGGATTCGGAGTTCAGACTCAAGGCCATGCCGCGTCTCCGGTTCGCCGGACAAATCACCGGCGTCGAAGGCTACGTGGAGAGCGCCGCGATCGGCTTGCTGGCAGGCCGTTTTGCCGCGGCGGAAGTGAAGGGTGAACCGGCAAATCCGCCGCCCGCGACGACGGCCCTCGGAGCCCTCCTCGCCCACATAACGGGCGGCGCCGACTCCGGCACGTTCCAGCCGATGAACGTGAATTTCGGTCTGTTTCCGCCGCTGGCGGAATACACGACGAAGCGCAAGCGCAAACCGGCCTTGTCGCGCCGCGCCCTCGCAGGCATAGACGCCTGGCTTGGCGTTTCAAAGATCGCGGCGGAATAATGGAAGCTTCTCGGGAATGGGCCAGGCCGTCCGGCCCCGACACGATGATCGTAGCGTAACCTCCATTCGTCAGCGTTCAGTAGCGCTTCCGAAACGACGCCCAGACAAGGCGTAGCTGGCGCAAGAGCCGGTTCGACTCGTCCCGCAGCGCGAACGGATCGTGATTCGACCGTCGTAGCTCCCTCACATATGCGTCGGCGAGAACCGCCGGCAAGAGCGCCGGGAGGGACTCCAGCGGGACGTCCCGCCGCAGGTCCCGCGCCTGCCGAAGGTGTCGTGACACGCTCTCAACGATGGGTTCGAGAACCGGCACCAAACGTACGGCCGCCCCGGGAGAGGACAAGCTCTCCGTACTGAGCTGCGCTTCAGCCAGGGCATCCTGCGGGAGGTACACGCGCCCCATACGGGTGTGATACGGCAACCCGCGAACCAAACCGATCAGCGCCCAAGCCGTGCCCACGTGGTCCGCAGCCGCAGCCGCTTTCGGGGCCTCCACACCCAGCACCGTCAAGCACGCGCGATGGAGGGCGCCCGAAGTTCCTCTCGCGAACTGCTCCAACGCCTCGAATGACTGGAACCCCTGCTCGACAAACTCCCGCTCCCGCGCGTCAATCATACTCTCCAGCGCATCCCGGGAGATCGAATGCTGCGCGACGGCACCCGCCAAGGCAAGTGCGACGGGATGCCGACGGGGCGTCCCGCCGAAGACTCCCTCGATGGTCTCGGACCACCAGGTCAGACGCATCCGGCCCAGCATCGGCTCGCCGACCCGCCCGCGAATTCGCCCAAGCTCCAGATTCAAGGCAAGCAACGCGATAAGAGCCGAACGCCGATGTTCGGGCGCGAACAGCGTGCACAGATAGCGGTCGTAGTCGTGGCGCCGCACATCGTCGCTGAGGGAGGTATCTGGAGAAGCTTCGATCACAGACCTCGAGCGGTTGCCGATATCGGCCCCGACTCACGAGAGAATTACAGTCAAGGTATATTCTCCTTACAACATCATGGCTACATATTGGTTACCAGCACAATATGTTGTGGTATAGATAGTGTGATATAATTGGACTGGTTCGTTGAGAATAATCCGCAACGACAAAGAGGCGATAAACAAGAGGGAGCGCAAATGAACCCGCTGGACTCACTAACTGGAACGATCATCTCGGGACTCGTGATAACGGTCGTCATGGTCATACTCATCAACGTGATTGGTGCTTAGAGACAGGGGAAGCGGACTATGGAACTCGACTACACCTGGTGGACCTTCTTCATTCGCTGGCTGCACGTGCTTAGCGGATTCATGTGGATCGGATTGCTCTGGTACTTCAACTTCGTACAGACCCCGAGCATGCCGAAGATCCCTGACGAGCAGAAACCCGCCGTATCGAAGGTCATCGCGCCCGCTGCGCTGTTCTGGTTCCGTTGGGCGGCGCTGTCCACGATCGTCTTTGGCTTGATCCTGGCCTATATGCAGGGGTACCTGGGGCCGGCATTGGGTCTCGGTCTCATGGACAACGATGCCAAGCACGCCTCCATCGGCTTCGGCATGTGGATGGGCCTGATCATGGCGTTCAACGTCTGGTTCATCATCTGGCCGAACCAGAAGAAGGCCCTCGGCATCGTGGAGGTATCCGACGAGGAACGGCCCAAGGCCGCCCGCCTCGCCGGTGTGACGTCGCGCGTCAATACGATGCTCTCGATCCCCATGCTCTATGCCATGGTGAGCGCACAGAATCTCTACTGATCGTTACCTTGAGCGGTCAAACGGATCGATCGGGGGCCTTCGCGGCCCCCGATCACGTTACGGCTCGCGCAAGGGGATTCTAGTCGATGGCGATCAGGGCTGCAGCCACCCGGCGCTCCTCCGACAGAAGAACGTTCCAGGTCCGGCACGCCGCACCCGTATCCATCGGTTCGACGATGATCCCGTCACCTCGCAGAGGGGTTCGGACGTCGTCCGCGATACGAACCATCTCATGACCGCACCCGATCAGCAGAATGTCGACACTGTCCGACGCACTTCGAATATCGGCGAAATCACCGACCGAAATCTCGTCGATGCGGGACACCGGCCAGGGCAGAACGCGTTCCAGGAAAACCAGGACCGATCCCGTGTAACGCTTTTCGGCGATGAAGAATCCGCCGCCGCCGTATCGCTGGATGATCTGACGTCCCTGCGGAATTTGCGGCGTGATATCCACGATCAGCCCGTGTCAACTGCAGCCTCTTCGTCCCCATCCGACTCCTCTTCCGAGACGTCGCGGCGCAGACGGACGTAGATCAGGAGAGGCGCGGCGACGAAAATCGACGAATAGGTCCCAACCAGCACTCCCCAGATCATCGCGAACGTGAAGCCTTTGATGACCGCGCCCCCGAAGAAGAACAGGGTCAACAGTGCGATGAGGGTCGTCGCGGACGTCATCGTGGTGCGCGACAGCGTGTCGTTGATACTGACGTTAAGGAGTTCGGTCAGCGGCATCCGGCGGTACTTGCGCAAATTCTCGCGAATGCGGTCGTAGACCACGACCGTGTCGTTCACCGAGTAGCCCACGATCGTCAAAATCGCCGCGATGATGGAGAGATTGAATTCAAGCCGGGTGAGCGCAAAAATTCCGATGGTCAGCACGACGTCATGAACGAGAGCTGCCACGGCACCGACCGCAAACTGCCACTCGAAACGAAACCAGATATAGACCAGCATGGCGACGACCGCGAGAACACTCGCCAGCGTACCCGCGCGCACCAGCTCCGCGCTGACCTTCGGTCCTACGAATTCCACCCGGCGGTAAGAGATTTCGCCCGGTATCTCCACGGCCAGGGCCTCCTTTACCGCCGCGACCGCGCGCTGCTGCGCCGAGGACCCCCCTTGTTGACGCTCGACGCGAATCAGTACGTCGGTATCTCTGCCAAACTCCTGCAACGCCACTTCGCCGAGACCCAGCCCCGACAAAGCGCCGCGCATGAGACCGAGGTCCGCCGGTCCCGGCGTGCCCACCTCAATCAGAATGCCGCCCTCGAAGTCGATTCCGTAGTTCAGATCCACCGTCACGAACAGCCCGATGGACGCAATGAACAGGAAACCTGAAAGGGCGAATGCCTTGGTCCGACGAGCCAGGAATCCGATGTTCGTCTTGGCGGGAACGAGTCTGAGGCGCATCTTCGTTGCCCGACCTCAGATGGGTAACGCAGCCGGTCGCCGCTGCCGCAGCCACTGGACGATCATCAGGCGCGTTACGGTGATCGCCGTGAACAGCGACGTCACGATCCCGATCGCCAATGTGACGGCGAATCCCTTGACCGGGCCCGACCCGAACTCGAACAGCAGGATCGCGGCGATCAGCGTCGTCACGTTGGCGTCGATGATAGTGGTGAGGGCACGCCTGTATCCTGCCTCGACCGCTGCGAACGGAGTCTTGCCCGTTCTCATCTCTTCGCGGATGCGTTCGAATACGAGGACATTGGCATCCACCGCCATACCGATGGTGAGCACGATTCCGGCGATGCCCGGAAGGGTCAGCGTGGCTTGCAGCAGCGACAGGGCCCCGGCGATCAGGGCGATGTTGACCAGCAGGGCGATGTCCGCTGCCAATCCAAACAAGCCGTACGCCATGCCCATGAAAATCATGACGAAGACGAACGCCAGGACGCCGGCGATCTTGCCGGCCCGGATGGAGTCCGCGCCGAGACCCGGACCGACGGTGCGTTCCTCGAGAATTTTCAGGGGTGCCGGCAAGGCGCCTGCCCGCAACAGGACGGCCAGGTCGTTGGCCTGCTGCACCGTGAAGTTTCCGGTGATGATCCCCGAGCCTCCCAGAATCGGTTCCCGGATCTGCGGGGCGCTGATCACTTTGGAGTCGAGCACGATGGCGAGCGGACGGCCCACGTTTTCCTTGGTAACATCGCCGAAGCGCTTGCCGCCGACGGCGTCGAAACGGAAGCTGACCACGGGCCTACCCTGGTCGTAGGTGGGCTGCGAGTCGACCAGATTCTCGCCGCTCACATAGACGCGTTTCCGCACCACGTACTCGGCGGCACCCTCCTCCTGCGTGTCGGCCTCGAGGATCTGGGACCCCGGAGGGATACGGCCGCGCCGTGCGTCCTCGACCGTGGTCGTGGTGTCCAGCAGACGGAACGTGAGCTTTGCCGTCTTGCCCAGGAGACGCTTGATCCGGTCGGGGTCCTTCACGCCCGGCAACTGCACCAGGATCCGATCCTCACCCTGACGTTGGATCGTGGGCTCACGCGTGCCCACCTCGTCGACCCGGCGGCGCACGATCTCGATAGATTGCTCCACGGCAGCACGCTTGCGATCGCGGACCGCCTGTTCCGTCAGCGTCACGGTGACGAGGGACTCCGCCTCCTCCGAAGCCTCGATATCGACGCCTCCCCCCTGACCGAAGATGTCGGGCGCCATCGGGTTTCCCAGGCCACGGATGAGCTCAAGGGCCTGGTCGACCCGGTCGGCCTGCCGGATACGCACGTTCACGGCCCGGCCGTCGTCCACCACGCCCAGACCGGTGTAGCCGATGCGCTCACGGCGAAGTTCGGTACGGATCGAATCGACCAGGGATTCGAGACGTTCGACGATGACGGCGTCGACCTCCACTTCCAGCAGCAGATGCGAGCCGCCCTGGAGATCAAGCCCAAGGTTAATCTGCTTGTGGGGCAGCCAAGTGGGGAGACGTGCCGCGGATTGCTCCGAGATGAAGTTCGGCGCGGCGAAAACCACGCCCAACAGGCAAAGAGCCAAGACCAGCCCGACTTTCCATTTCGCGAAATAGAGCATTCAGCGACCTGGTGCTCGTCTACCCAGGCTATTCGCCCCGCTTGCGGCCAAAGCCGAACAACGACCCGAGCAGGCCGCCACCCGCCTGCGGTCCCTGCGCGGCCGCCGGCGCGCCGCCCCTGACGGGTTCCGTCTTGCTTCGCACGTCGGAAAGAGTGCCTTTCACGACCTGGACGCGGATACCCTCCGCGATCTCCACCGTGATGTCGTCCGTTTCCCCTACCTTCGTGACCTTGCCGACGATTCCGCCGCCGGTCACCACCACATCGCCCCGGCGCACCGCCTCCACCATCTCACGGTGCCGTTTCACCTTCCGCTGTTGCGGTCGAATGAGCAGGACGTAGAAGACCACGAAGATGATGATGAGGGGCAACAGGCCCGTGAAGAGGTCGCCCCCCCCACCCGCGGCTTGGGCGTATGCAGAAGAAATCAGCATTTACGGTCCCCGACTGACGAGCGCGAATTCGCCCGGACTATAGCTTTACACCCCGGATATGCAAACCGCGCCTCCCTCATGTAGGTCGCCGGCCCGCCATTGGCAATAGGCCGAGGAATTCCGTGGTATGCGTGCCCTGTGATAGGTTGCGATGCCCTTTCAGATGAGTTGAATGGATGCCCGAAGAGGAACTGGAACCGCTGCTCCGCCGAGTTGCCGAGGCGCTCGAACGCGTCTCGCCGCGACCGCCGGAAGCGATCGAGTTCGACAACGCCGAGGCGTACACATGGCACGCCGAAAGCCATCGCCTGGAACCGGTCGCCAAGGTCAATCGCGTGGACCTAAAGCTGCTCAAAGGCATCGACTCCGTCCGGGATACCTTGCTGGAGAATACCCGGCGTTTCGCCGCTGGCCTGCCCGCCAACAACGCCCTGCTCTGGGGCGCCCGCGGCATGGGCAAGAGCTCATTGGTCAAGGCCGTCCACGCGACGGTGAACGCCGACAACGGCGGCAAGCTGATCCTGGTAGAGATTCACCGCGAGGACATACCATCTCTCCCCGATCTGTTGAAATTGCTGGCGGGCGTGGACCGGCGGTGCATTCTGTTTTGCGACGACCTATCCTTCGACGGTCAGGATGCCAGCTTCAAGTCCCTCAAGGCCGTCCTGGAAGGCGGTCTAGAGGGACGGCCCGGCAGCGTGATATTCTACGCGACCTCCAATCGTCGGCACCTCATGCCGCGTGAGATGATCGAGAACGAGCGCTCCACGGCGATCAATCCAGCCGAAGCGGTTGAGGAAAAAGTGTCGCTTTCAGATCGGTTCGGGTTGTGGCTCGGCTTCCATACGTGCAACCAGGACGAATTCCTCGCCATGGTGCATGGCTATGTCGCGCACTACGGAATTCCCGCGGACGAGAAATCGCTGCGCGCCGAAGCTATCGAATGGTCAGTCACTCGGGGAGCCCGCTCAGGCCGCGTCGCCTGGCAGTTCGTGCAAGATCTGGCCGGCCGACTGAGGGTCAGGCTGAACGGGTAGCGAGGTGAGCCGAGGCAAATAGCGGGTCGGGTCGACCGTTCGCGTCCCCTTCCGGATTTCGAAGTGAAGCTGCGGTGACCTGACGTTCCCCGTTTGGCCGACGCGGCTGACGACCTGACCGCGCCTCACGACATCTCCGCGCTCGACCAACAACGCTTCATTGTGCGCGTAGGCCGTGATCCAGCCACCCGCGTGACGGATCAGGAGAAGGTTTCCGAGTCCGCGTAATTCGCTGCCCGCGTAGGCAACGATGCCGTTGTCCGCCGCACGCACGGGCTGACCGCGAGCGGCGGCGATGTTGACGCCATCGTTGTAACGTCCGCCTCCCTTGGCACCATAGCCATCCAGGATGCGTCCTTCGACGGGCCACGCAAACAGGGAGCCGCCCCGCGGCGGCAGGGGCTTGCCCACTCCGCGCGCGGTCCGCCTCGCGCCGACCGAAGATGTTCCTTCCACGTTTCGGGGTGGCGCGGTCAGCCGCGCCGTAGCCGGGAGCAGTAGTTGCTGGCTTAGACGTATCGTGTAGGGCGCCTTCAATCCGTTGAGCCGGACCAAGCTTGCCATATCGATACCGTAGCGCCGGGATATCCTGTTAATCGTGTCGCCCCTTTGAACCGTATGCCGCTTGGTGGAGGGAACTCTCAATCCTTTTCCAGGCAACAGCGTGAACGGTGCCTTCAGATCGTTCGCGGAGATGATGGTCCGAACCGGGACGCCGGTACGACGGGCAATCCCCCAGACCGTGTCACCCTTCTGTACGATGATGTCGGCAATCCGGCCAGAGACGGGCACGGTACCCGAGGAACGCTGATCCCTGGGGTGGAAACCGATCACCCCTTTGTTCTCCACGGGTGCGGGCGTCGACCGTGCGCAAGCGGCCACGGCAAGGATCAGGCTTAAGATCCAAAGCCCTCTGAGACTGAGAACGCGTGGCGGCATCATCCGATCCGATGAGGTCCCCAAGAGCGGTGCCGGTTCGACTGGAACCGCTACGGCATTCCCGGCCGCTCACGGCGGCGGACCTTCGGTCCGCACCAATGGAACCGGTGCCAGGGGGATCGGCTGTCAGAGCCAGACGAACAACAAATGAGGGGTCCGACACCCACGCCCAATCCCCTTGGATGCAATGTTGTGCAACCAACCCCGGTTTACAACAATCTCCGGATCTCCGCGGCACTGACCGGCTCCGGCCCAGAGCGCCGACTTCGGCACCATTTCAGGCATTTGGCCCTTGAAGAGCGCGCCAAACACGCTGCGGTGTCGCCGGCATATCGAAGTTGCTGATTCCCCGCTCCGACAAGGCGTCCGAAACGGCGCTGAACACCGCCGGCAGGGCGCCGACGGCACCCGCCTCGCCCACGCCCTTGACTCCCATCGGATTGGCGACCGTCGGCACATCGTTGTGTTCGATTTCCATGTTGGGAATATCGTCCGCCCGAGGCATGCAATAGTCCATAAACGACCCGGTGAGAAGTTGTCCCGATCCCTCGTCGTAGACGATTTGTTCCACGACCACCTGCCCCAGCCCCTGCGACACGCCGCCGTGGACCTGTCCCTGAACGAGAGGCGGATTGATCGCCCGCCCGACGTCGTCGACCACGTGATAGGTCAACACCTCCACGGCGCCCGTCTCCGGGTCGATCTCAACCTCGCAGACATGGCAGCCGTTCGGATAAGTCGATGCCGGGGGAACGTGAGTCCGGACAGCACCGAGGCCGGGTTCCATGCCGCTCGGCAGCGCACCGAGCGTGTATGCTGTACGGGCGACCTCTCCGATTCCCAACTCCCGGTCCGTACCTGCCACCCGAAAGGTTCCGTCATCGAATTCGATGTCGTCGACTGCCGTCTCCAAGACGTGGGCCGCAATCCGCGTACCCTTTTCGATGATGATGTCTGCCGCCTCATTCAGCGCCGCACCACCCACACAGGACGAGCGCGAGCCGAAGGTACCCCGGGCTCGCGCGACGACGTCGGTGTCCGCGGCGATGATGCGGACATCCTCCAGCGGCAGCCCCAGGAACTCATTGATGTATTGAGAATACATCGTTTCGTGTCCCTGGCCCTGCGCATCAGTGCCCACGAGGACCGTGGCCGTCCCATCGGGGTGCAATCTGATCTCCATGGTTTCGTCAACGCCGCCGGGACCGGCCATTTCGATGCAGTTGGCGAGCCCGAAACCACGCAAACGACCACGGCTGCGGGACGCCGCCCGACGCGCCGCAAACCCCTCGTGGTCGGAGATCTCAAGGACCCGGATCATGTTTTTCTCGAACTCGCCGCTGTCGTAGTTGAACGTGAGCGGCGTTTGATAGGGGAAGACGTCCGGCGCGATCATGTTCCGGCGCCGGAGTTCGACACGGTTCAACCCCAGCTCCTGAGCCGCCACATCGATCACGCGTTCGACCGCGAATCCGGCTTCGGGACGCCCGGCACCACGATAGGGACCCGTGTTCATGGTATTCGTGTAGACGCCGACGACGTCGGTGTAGATGTGTGGTGTCGCGTAAACGCCCGCGAGACCACCGAGGTTGTTGGTACCGCAGTGCGGTCCGTAGATCGACAAATAGGCGCCGAGATTGACGAGCGTCGAGACATGAAGCGCGAGGAAACGGCCGTTGGCGTCGAGAGCGAGCCTCGCCGTCGACACGTTGTCCCGGGCTTGGGCGTCGCCAAGAAGGCTTTCGCTGCGCGTGCCGGTCCAGCGGACCGGACGGCCAACTTTCCGGGCGGCCCACAACACCTGGACGTTCTCGGGGTGCACCATGCCCTTCATGCCGAAACTGCCGCCCACGTCGGTTGCGACGATCCGCAACCGGTGTTCAGGAACCTTCAGCACGCTGCCGCAGATGATGCTCCGAACCGTATGCGGATGCTGAACATTGCTGTAGAGCGTCCAGCGCCCGTCGCGCCTATCGAACCGCCCTACGGCCACTCTGGGTTCCATCGGGTTCGCCGTGATTCGAGAAATCACAAACTCCGTCTCCACGACATGCGCTGCCGTGTCGAACGCGGCTTTGACCGCGTTCTCGTCTCCGAGTTCAAAAAAGAAGGCATTGTTATCCGGCGCTTCATCCCAGATCACGGGCGCCCCGGGCGCGACGGCGGCAGCTGTGCCGGTGACGAAGGGCAGGTCTTCGTACTCGACGACGATGAGATCGGCGGCTTCGGCAGCGGCCTCGACGCTTTCGGCCACAACCAGGGCGACACCTTCACCGACGTAACGGACGCGCCCTACGGCCAGAATGGTGTGGGGCGGCACGAACATCGGCGAGCCATCACGCTTGTTTCGCGGCACGATGTTGGGGATGGTGCCGAGACCGTCGGCCACGGCGTCGGCGCCGGTCAGGACGGTTAGAACACCTGGGTACGCCCGGGCCGTGGACTTGTCGATGCCGAGGATATTCGCGTGGGGCCGTGGCGAGCGAAGCACGTATGCAAAGGCCTCGTTCGTGAAACGCATGTCGTCGACGAATTCGCCTTCACCCCGCAAAAGGCGCGGATCTTCCAACCGCGAGACGGGCTGGCCAATGCCAAACTCACCCAAGTGTTCCCTCCACCGTATGGCCGTGCCGGCGCAGTCTATGGGCCCGCCCACATCGCCTCAACCGGGGTGCACATTTTAGCCATGAGCCGCATCGCCGGACTCGCGTCGGAAGGGACCAGATCAAATTGTTTCCGCGACCCCCTCGACGAGGGGTACGAATCGTACAGGAAGCAGCCGATCGGAGGAGTACCCCTCCTCGCTTCGGCAAATCCGAATGATATCCTGGTTTGCGCCGCTCTGGCCGACAGGGATGACCATTACACCGCCGACCGCTAGCTGTTCCTTCAACGCTTCGGGGACCTCCGGTGCGGCAGCGGTTACGACAATCCGCTCGAAGGGCGCCTGTTCGGGCCACCCCCGATGACCGTCGCCGAACTTGGTGACGATGTTGTGGAGGCCAAGCTTCCAGAACCGCTCCTCTGCCTGACGCAGCAGCGAGCGGTAGCGCTCGACGGTATAGACCCGCCGGCAGAGTTTCGAAAGGACCGCGGCCTGGTATCCCGACCCCGTCCCGATCTCGAGCACACGCATCCGCGGGCCGAGTTCCAGGGCGCGCGTCATGAACGCAACGACATACGGTTGGCTGATGGTTTGTCCCTGCTCGATCGGAAGCGCCGTATTCTCGTAGGCTTGGTCGCTGAAGTTGGAGAGCACGAATTCTTCGCGGGGAATGCGCTCCAATGCCGACAGCACGCCGGTGTCGGTGATCCCCGACTGACGCAATTCCATGATCAGCCGGATTTTTCGCGTGTCGTCCGTCACTTCAGTGCTTGTTCGAGGGCTTGTCTCGTGCGCCGGTGGGTGAGATCGATCTGCAGGGGGGTCACCGAGATGCCGCCACGCGCGACGACCGCCAGATCAGATCTGGGATGGACCTCCCCCTTGTGACGACGGAACCCGATCCAATAATACGGCACGTTCCGGGCGTCGACGCGCTCGTCGATGAAGATATTGGCCGCATCACGCTGTCCCTCTCGCGTCACCGCGAGTTCCTTCACGCCCGCCGACACGACGTCGGGGAAATTCACGTTGATGAACACGCCCGCCGGCCATCCCTCCTTCAGCAACCGGTGCAGCAGTTTGGGCGCATGGTGCTCGGCCGTGTGCCATTTGACGGGGTGTGGGCTCGTGTATCCCTGACTCAACGCGACGGACGAGATGCCCAGAAGCGTCCCTTCCATCGCCGCCGCCACGGTCCCGGAGTAGGTGACATCCTCGCCGAGGTTGGTGCCCCGATTGACTCCCGAAATCAGCAGATCGGGCGCCTTCCGATCCTTGAGAATCTGATCGAGGGCCATGATGACGCAATCCGTCGGAGTCCCACGCACGGCGTACCGCCGCCTCGACAATCTGCGCAGGCGCAACGGTTCGTGAAGCGTGAGTGAGTGGGAAGCGCCACTCTGCTCGAATTCGGGCGCGACGACCCAGACATCGGACGTCAGCGCCCGGGCGATCCTCTCCGCCACCCTGAGGCCAGGCGCGTTGATCCCGTCGTCGTTGGACACGAGGATGCGGAGCTTGCGGGACTGGTCCCGCTCAGTCCGCGGCACGGATAACCTCGCGACCACCCATATAGGGGCGCAGGGCCTCGGGGATGACGACGCTGCCGTCCGAGCGCTGATAGTTCTCGAGCACCGCGATCAGGGTGCGTCCGACGGCCAGGCCCGACCCGTTGAGGGTGTGCACGAAACGCGTCCCCTTGGATTCACCCTTGGGGCGAAACCGTGCCTGCATGCGCCGCGCCTGGAAGTCTCCGCAATTGGAGCAGCTCGAGATCTCCCGGTAGGTGTCCTGTCCGGGTAACCAAACCTCGATGTCGTATGTCTTACGCGCCGAGAACCCCATGTCTCCGCAACTGAGCACGACGACGCGATAGGCGAGCCCCAACCGCTGCAATATTATTTCCGCGCACTTGGTCATGAACTCGAGCTCATCATCGGAGTAATCGGGATGGGCGATGGTGACCATCTCGACCTTCGTGAACTCGTGCTGGCGGATCATGCCACGCGTGTCCTTGCCCGCCGCACCAGCCTCGGAGCGGTAGCACGACGTGTAGGCGGTGCGCCGGATGGGCAGGTCGTCCTCGGCGAGAATACGTCCGCGCACGAGGTTGGTCAGCGGGACTTCGGCCGTCGGGATCAACCAGTAACCGTCATCGGTGTGGAACAGGTCCTCCGCGAATTTGGGCAGCTGGCCCGTGCCATAAGCCGCCGCGTCGCGTACCAAGCTTGGTGGCTTGGTCTCCTGATACCCGAATTCCTCAGTTTGGATGTCCAGCATAAAGTTGGTGAGGCCCCGTTCGAGACGCGCCAAGCCATCCTTGAGGACCACAAAGCGCGCGCCCGAGATGCGCGCCGCAGACTCGAAGTCCATCATGTCGAGGGCCTCGCCGATGTCGACATGGTCCCGCACATTGAAATCGAACCTAGGCAGCTGGCCAACCCGCCGCACCTCCAGATTCGCCGTTTCGTCGAGGCCGTCGGGCACATCGTCTGCCGGCAAGTTTGGCAACGGCGACAGCAGCTCCTCGATCTCGGCGCTCAGTCGGCGCTCCTCTTGCTCTCCGTTGCGGATGAGATCCTTGAGCTCGCCAACTTTCGCGACCAACCCGTCCGCACCCTCGCCACGCCCCTTGGCAGCGCCGATCTCCTTGGATACCTGGTTGCGCCGGTTCTTGGCTACCTGGACCTGCGTCTGCGCCGCCCGGTAGCGCGCATCGACGTCGAGCACGCTCGCCGCCGCGGCATCGAGGCCGCGCCGCGCGAGTCCCGCGTCGAATGCCTCCGCGTTTTCACGAATCCACTTGATATCGTGCATGGAACGAGTGTGTCGGCTTGCTACCGGTTAAACGCGCGCCTCTTATACGTCCGCCGTCGGCGCGGCGTCCAGCAAACGTCGGCAGGTCCCGGACTTCCACCCGAATTTCCTTGCTATCGCCTGACGGGCCCGACACATTGAGCGCAGTCGAGGATGTTCGATGGTTTCGCCGGAGGCTCTGATCATGCCACGACGCCAAGCGCTGCATTGGGGAAATCCGCCGGCGGGGACCTACAGCGCGCCGGTTTACCTGGGACTTCAGCGCGGTATGTTCGGACCGCCCGACCTCGCACTTGAGGCTCACGACAATGTCAACGGCGCCGAATACACGAAGGCGCTACTGGCCGGCAAGTTCGACATGGGTCACATGGGAACGCCGCCCCTCTTCGCCGCCCTCGCCGAAACGGATGAATACGTAATCGTCGGGCAAGGCGTCGTGCGCTACCCCTGCTTCTGGGTCGTGGCGCCAGCGGAGATCTCATCCTTCGGCGATCTCGTTGGCAAAACCATCGGACTGAACCGTCGGCAGACCTGCTCACACAGCATCATTCGCACGCTCCTCGACTGGGAAGGACTCGACGAATCGGCAGTTCATCTG
>JAGWAU010000092.1 GCA_021296255.1 Alphaproteobacteria bacterium
TGGGTTGTTCGTGCTGGTCGCCGGGCTCTCCATGCTCCATGGCTGGAGCTGGCGGGGACCCCGGACGACGGCGATCAACGGCGCCGTCGGCGCCGCCAGCGGACTGGCGACGGGGCTGGGCGGCGTGGGCGGTACGATCGCCACGCTCTATCTAATCTCCTCGACGCAGCCCGTCGCGGTAATCCGGGCCAACCTGATCGTCGTCATCGGCGCCCTCACCGTAGCGGGCTTTGGCTACCTCGCAGCCGCAGGCGGCCTGGCGGCCAGCGACCTGTTGAAGATATCGCTCTATTTGCCGACCTACCTGGCGACCATCTGGATTGGCTCACGGATCTTTCGCGGCACGTCGGCAGCGCTCTACCGCCGCGTGGCGCAATGGCTGCTCGTGGCGGTGGGAGCCATGGCCACCGTCTGGTAAGAGGATCTACCTCCTGCCATTCCCTTGGCCAGCCCAGCTTCGGCGCGGCAGCTCGTCGCCTGGATCGGGCGGCATATCCGGCGCCTTGTCCAGATAGCGCGCCAGATCGCCCGGAACAGCGCCCGCCGCCCGTTCCCGGAGGAAAGCCTCCGCTGTCTCGACGGCGCCGATCTTCTGGGCGACCGCGGCGACGATCCACTGGTTGAGAGACACGCCGTCCTCCTCGGCCAGGCGCGCCGCCGTGTCCTTCAGCGATGCCGGCAACTGCAGCGGGTACTTGTAGCGCGGGGCATCCGTCATGGTGTCAACCTCCCCAGGATGTCGCCAGGGGCTACGGTCTCGATCCCCTTCACAATACAGGCAGAGGAAAGTTGTGTAGTTCAATCCACGTTGCCCTCGTCGGGCTTGAGCGTTGTGGGTGTAAGCGCATCGAAGATGCCCGTAAAGCGCCCGAGCGAGCCGTCGTCTTCGGAAAAGTGGACATCGGTCGAGCCGACCACGCGGCGGGGGGTGCCGTCGGCATCGGGCACGTTCGAGAACTGACCGCGCCACGTCCCGGCGGCATTGGTGATTGTGCGTTCGGGGTGCGTGACGGTGATCTCGGTATCCTCGAAGGCGCCGGCAGCGTCGAAGGATGCGGCAAAATGCAGGTCGTAGTCGGCCGGCAACGCCGCGGGATCGTCCGCCCCCCACGGCACGGCCGGAGCGAGATGGCGACCGGGCGCGGTTTCAATCGGCGCCTGACACCCGAGGCAACCGGTGAGGCGGTTCTGGTCGAAGTCGGCGGTCAACGACAGCGGCCCGTTGAATTCCGTGATCTCGGCGGACCCGGTCAGCTCGCCCCAGGCCCGCCCGTAGTTGTATGTGTATAGACCGCCCATACTCCCGACATAGCTGGCCGTGCCCATGAGAGGGAGGTCGGGCGGGTTGGCCGGATCGAGTTCCGGGCCATCGAGAAAGACCCCGCGAGTGGCTGCCTCGAACGCCCAAATGGGGACATCCGGCGGGTAGAGCAGCCACCATCCCGCCGCGAGGTAATCGGCCGGGTCGGCGTTGTCCCACGAGACGAGGGCGTAGAGGAACACCCGACCGTCGTAGTGGTTGTCCCCCAGTATCCATTCACGGCTGGAGTGATTGGGTTGGACGGGACGGGGGAGGAATAGCCCCGATGTCCATTCAAAGTCCCGGACGGTATCGAGGGTGCGGGTCCGGCCGTCAGGGGTCCGCACGTCAATGCTGAGCACGCCATCGGCGAAGGTCGTCTGCGTCCGGAACGGTTGGGACTCGGGCTTGAGCATGGGGATCGGAATAGGAGGTGGAGGTGAAGGTGGGTCGTCGCGGCGCGCGCAGGCGCTCGCCGTCAGCACCAGCGCGAAAACGAGCAGGATGGGAATGGGTTTCACGTTTGTACCCCCACCGCGAGTTTGGTCCGTGCTGCGAGATCGTCGGCTTGTGCCACAGAGTTGGCCCGATCCCTCCCTGGTACAGTCAAGCCATCATACAAGCGTACCGAGCTTACCCTGGATGGTGACGGGGATCGCCCGGAAGAGCCATTGTCGTTTTTCTCTGGCCCTCATAAGAAACTCAGTGAGCCCCGGCTATCCGAGCGGCGGCACCCCTTGGGCCGCTGCGGCCGCGATCAGCCGCCGGTCCAGGCTCGCAAGGGCACAGCCTTCCCGAATCGCGAGAGCCAGGTAGCCGGCGTCGTAGGCGCTCAGGCCGTGAGCGCGCGCCAGCGCCATGATGAGATGGTCGTCCGCGTCGCCCGGACAACGGATCGGGAGCCGGCGCAGCCGGGCAAGGGACGCGTCGGCATGGTGTGCGCCGATCCTTCCCCGGCGCTCGGCCGCCAGCAGCAGGTTACGCAGTTCGTCCCAGAAGAGGACCGGAACCTTGGCTTCTTCATTCGCCAAGCAGTCGAGCGCACGCTCGGCCAGCTCCGCTTCCTCGTCCGGCAGCAGCCAGGCGGCCGCCACCGAAGCGTCCGGCACGAAGGCCATCAACGGGCGTGTCCCTCGTGGCGCCAGGACAGGAGCTCGGACGTCGTCACGGCCTGCTGCTTGGCCCTTTCCCGGCGCAGGGTGGCGCACAGCGCGGCACGGTCCCGTGCGCTGTCGATGCGGGTGACGTGGGCGATCGGCGTCGGCCCGCGGCAGATGACGAGATCTTCGCCGGCCTCCACCTCGGCCAGCAACGCCGAGAGATGCGTCTTGGCTTCGCCGATCTTCACGCGGCGTGTCATGAGTTCCGACCTCCCCGTCCAAACTTGTGACGGGACCGTAGGCGCGATGACCGACTTGGTCAAGCGGTTGGTTTGGTGGCTGGCTTCGGCGCCGCAGGGAGCAGGCGGAGAGGGATGGAGAGTGCCGACGCGCGCGTCCTAGCCCGAGGGGGCGGGGCGCAAATGGTAAGCAACGCTCGGCGGCGCAGTCGCACCTTATCGAGCAGTGCCGAATTCCCGACCGTCGGGGCAAGCAAAGGAGCAACGCATGAAAGCCGTCCGCCTGTCACGCAGCCTTATCCGGGCCGACCTGGTCCCGAGCAAGAGCCCCCCAGCCGCCCCCACGCGACACCATGGCGCGACGCCGGAGCTCTTCTCAGCTTCAGAGAAGTCCGAGCGCAGGTTCTGGGAATTCTTCACCGCCCACATCCGCAACCCCAACACCCGCGTCGCCTACCTCGCGGCGGTGCGGCGCTTCGCCGAGTGGTGCGAGGGGAGGGGCATCATGCTCGACCGCGTGGAGCCCGTGCCCGAGGAGACCTCCCTCGACGAGATCGAGCGCATCCACATCTGAACCGCCTAGATGCCTAATTTTTGTTATTAGAATCAGAAGAAATCGGTATTTGTTCTTATGTCAGACTGCTATCAGAGTCCGGGTACGCATGCAGTAGCCGACACTTTATCGTGCCTGGAGAAGCCGTCATGAACCAACCGGAAACCAACGCTCTGGAAGCCGGGAAGTCAGGGGAGAAACCGGGTTTGCAGGAGGCAGTTGACATCGCCCGTGAACACCCGCCGCGCACCTTGAGGCTGGCCGAAGAGATCATGCTCCTCCTGTTCGATGAGGCAGAAGGCGCCTTCACCCGTATGCCGGCACTGCAGCGTGACTATGCGCTGGCCGGCTCGGTTCTGTTGGACCTCACTCTGGAATCGCGAATAGACACCGATCCCGAACGACTTTTCGTGCTCGACCCGGAGCCGGTCGGGGACGACTTGCTCGATCCCATGCTGGTCCGCATCGTGCAGTCCTCCGATACCCACGACGCCGGTCACTGGATCCGGCAAGCGGTCGCGCAGGCGAACGACGCTTTCGATCGCTCCGCCGGGCGTCTCGTCGAGCGCGGCATCCTGGAGAGGAAGGAACGCCGCTTCCTGGGAATACGCCGGCGCGCCCGATACGAGATCGCCGATGCCGAGGCATTGAAGCCGAAGCGGCGGGTCCTGCGAATCCTGTCCGACACGGATATCCCGGACGTGCGGGATATGGTTCTCATATCCCTGGCGGACGCCTGCGGCATTCTCGAGAGCCTGCTGTCTGCCCGGGAATTCCATGCGGCGGCCGGGCGGATCGATCAAATCCGCAATCTGGATCCGGTCGGCCGATCCGTGTCCAAGATGCTGGGCGCGATCAGGGCGGCGCTGGCCGCTTTCGAGACATCATGAGCGGTTGCCCACCGGCCCCGTTCATACCGGTAGCGCTGGCACTACTGCTGTCATGGATGCCGGATCCGGCGGGGGCCGGCGTCCTGGACCGGATCGCCGAGGAAGGTGTGATGCGCGCCGGCACGAGGGCCAGTGCGGCGCCCTTCGCCCAGAAGACGGCGACCGGGACGTTCGAGGGTTTCTCCGTTGACCTGCTCCATGAGTTCCGGGCGGCCGCGGAGAAGACGGTCGGCCGTCCCGTCCGCCTGGAGCTCTTCGAGGTGACCCCGGCGGACCGGTTGGAGCGCGTCGCTTCGCAGGAACTCGACATCGTATGCGGCATCACCACGCCGACCTGGGACCGGGAGGAACTGGTTGATTTCTCGCTTCCGTTCTTCCGCGACGGCACCCGCGTCATGATGTACCGCAAGCAGGCGTCCCGCGGGCTCGACCTCAATCAGCTGACGATCGGTGTGGTCGAGGGCACCACCACCGTAGGCATCCTGAAGGACACGGCTCCGGCAGCCATCCTGCGCCTCTATCCGAGCATGGACCAGGCGATGCGCGGCCTGGAGACGGCGGAGGTGCACGGCATCGCCAATGTCGGTGTCGTGCTGCTCGGGCTTGCCGCGCGGGCCGAGCCGCGGCGCAGCGTTCTGCTGATGCCGAGGGCAGCCTTTCTGGCGGCGGAGTTTCTGGCCTGTGTCCTGCCGCAGGATGACAGTCCCTGGCGGGACTTCATCAACAGGAACCTGGTCGGCATGTTCGCCCATGAGGGTGATTCCGGGGGTCGCTATCTGGAAATCTATGATCGCTGGTTCGGTCGAGACAGCGCGGTCTTCTATCCGCTTGACCTGACCACACGGGACTATCTGAGGAACGTCTCGATCTGGACGTACTGAGATTTTGCCGATCGCGGATATGCCAGCCTTATGGTCGTGTCGTCCGTTTTCCGCGTCTTCGTGCCGTCCGGGCGAAGCGTGGTTTCGATGCTTTGGTGGAGGCGGGAGACTCGCATGACATCGCGGGACTGGAAACCGGTCCGGCCCCCGGGCCGGCAAGGTCTTCAACTGCTCGTTTTGCTTGCGTCGGCGGCCGTCTGGCTTTGCGGCACCGGCCCGGCCGCGGCCGACCGGCTCGAGGAGATCCGGGAGCGCGGCCATCTGATCGCCG
>JAGWAU010000093.1:0-938 GCA_021296255.1 Alphaproteobacteria bacterium
GGCCTCGTCGATGGCGAAGAGCCTGACCGGGAGGCGGGCGAGCGCCGACAGCATGCGCTCCGTCATCAGCCGCTCGGGCGCCATGTAGAGAAGCCGCGTCCGGCCCGCCGCCGCCCGGCGCCAGGCCGCGACGTTGGCGCCCCTGTCGTTCGCGGAGTTGATGCAATCGGCCGCGACGCCCGCCAGCCGGAGCGCGGACACCTGGTCCTGCATCAGCGCGATCAGCGGGGACACCACCACCGTGAGCCCGTCCATGACCAGGGCGGGGATCTGGAAACAGAGCGACTTGCCCGAACCGGTCGGCATCACGGTGAGCGCGTGGCGGCCAGCCAGGAGCGTCTCGATCACCCCTTCCTGGCCCGGCCGGAACCCTTCGAAGCCGAAGACCTCCCGGAGCACCCTGGCCGCTGCCCCGGGTGCCATTCCCCCGATGCGGGGGCCGTTCTTTTCGTTGCCCGTCTGCGCCGGCGGCGGATCGTCCGACACGCCCGGCACCGTACTCTCCGCGAGGGTCGCCGGACGCCCATACAACCGGTCCATCAACCCCGCGTCCCCTCATGCCCGTCCGTATGGCGCATGGAGACTCCTTATCACGAATCGGCACCTCGGCGCGATTTTGCGGACCGCACGGCGTCTCCTCATCCGGGGAACGCTATTGCAGAAAGTCCATTTATGAACTAAATTACATTTCAGAATCATATATGGATAAAACCATGACCGTACAAGCTCGCCTTGCGTCCCCGACCGACCGGAAGGGCCTCTCCGGACCGGCCCTGCGCACGTTTCTTCGCATCGCCGAATCGTGGGAACTGTCGGTCGACGAACAGATGATCCTCCTGGGCGTGACGGCGCGATCGACCTACTTCAAGTGGAAGAAGGACCCCAACGCGGTTCTGCCCAAGGATACGCTGGAGCGGATCTCGTACGTCCTCGGCGTC
>JAGWAU010000093.1:987-1372 GCA_021296255.1 Alphaproteobacteria bacterium
CCCCTGTTCGGAGGACGGCCGGCGCTCGAGCGCATGCTGTCGGGTCAGGTCGCCGACCTTTTCGTCGTCAGGCAATACCTCGACGCGCAGAGGGGCGGCTGGGCGTGACGATTCCGGTGGTCCGCCTTCGATGGACCCCGTGTTGGCGCATCATCCCAAGCCGGTTCCCGCCTATCCAGCTGTTCGAGCGGGTCACCGAACCAGCCGATCTCGAAGCGATTCTCGAGCTCGAGTCTCTGACCAATCCGCGCCTGCGGGACGAAGTCGGCGATATCCGTCTCATCCCCCCCGAGGACCGCGTCAGCGGCCCCGGCGCCAGCATCGTCATGGCGGCCTTCACCCACCCCAACCCGGAAGGCAGCAGGTTCTCGGACGGCTCTTACGG
>JAGWAU010000093.1:1406-7888 GCA_021296255.1 Alphaproteobacteria bacterium
GCGAGCGGTTCATGCGGGCGACGGCGCAGCCTCGCATGGAACTCGACATGCGGGTCCATGTCGTGGACCTCGACGGCGACGTTCACGACCTGCGCGGCCGGAAGCCGGATTGCCCGCTGGTCTACGACGAAGACAACTACGCAGGCGGGCAGCACCTGGCGCGGACACTGCGCAAGGACGGCTCGAACGGCATCGCCTACGACAGTCTTCGCCGGGAGGGCGGCGAGTGCGTTGCCGTCTTCCGGCCCCCTCTTCTTTCCAACGGAAGGCAGGAACGGCACCTTTGCTATCTTTGGGACGGCCAGCGGATTGCAACCGTCTATGAGAAGAGGGCTCTGGAGCAATGAGGGGGATCGCGGCTCGCACCGGAAACGACATCGCCGCGCTCCGGACCGCCGCCGATCGCGCGCCTGAAGCATGCCTGCCGAGCCGCCGCCGCGCCCCCCGGACTTCCGGTCCCCGATGCCCGCCGACGATTTCCGCCTCAATGCCCGCACCGACATCTCCTCGGTGCTCGTGATTTGCCCGAAGGCGCTGGTCACCGAGCGCAAGCGGTCCGTCGAGATGAAGCGTTTCGACAAGCGCTTCGAGGTGCTCGATTGTTGATCGGCGTGTACGTTGGACGCCGAACAACAGGCCAGCCTCACGAACGAAGCGGGTGCCGCCCCCCTTGCCAGACGCCGAATACCTTGTCATGAACCATCGGAAATTCCGACCACGTTCCGAGAGGCTGGATGGCGCGCTTCGGGAGGCCAGGAGAGCGATGAAGCCGAGCGCAGGCATACGCGTGTTCGTGGACGGCAACAATGTGATGGGTTCGCGCCCGGATGGATGGTGGCGCGACCGCGGTGCCGTGGCGCGACGCCTCGTGGCCGAGCTTGAACCCCTCGCGCGACGCCTGGGAGGGAAGTGGATGGTCGTGTTCGACGGCTGTCCGCCGCCCGGGAAGGCCGCAGGGCCGGCAACCGCCGTCAGCGTGGAGTATGCTCTTCACCGTGGTGCGGATGCTGCCGACGACCACATCTTCGCACTCATCGCCGCCTTGCCGGAACAGTCCGACGTCCTGGTGTACACGTCCGATCGGCGGTTGCGTGAGCGGGTGGCGGCGCTGGGAGTACATGTAAAGGGCGCAGGTGCATTGTGGGAGCTTGCCACGACTGCTTAATGCCGAACGCGACCCCCTCGCATGATCGGCGCGGCATGTTGACCTTTCACAATTCCAGTAAATCAATAGGTTGACACGCCGATCCGTCTTGAACCCTCGCACTCGACGCCAGCCATGAACCTGCGCAGTATCGCCATCATCGCCCATGTCGATCATGGCAAGACGACGCTGGTTGACTGTCTGCTACGGCAGAGCGGCACGGTGCGAGCGAACCAGCCGATGCAAGATCGCGCCCTGGATCGCGGCGAGCTCGAACGCGAGCGTGGCATCACGATCCTCGCCAAGTGCACCGCGATCCATTGGCGCGGCGTGCGTATCGACATCGTCGACACCCCCGGCCACGCCGACTTCGGCGGTGAAGTCGAACGAGTGCTTGGCATGGTCGATGGCGCGCTCGTCCTGGTGGACGCGGCCGAAGGTCCGATGCCTCAGACCAAGTTCGTGGTGGACAAGGCGCTCCGCTTCGGCCTACGGCCGATCGTCGCGATCAGCAAGATGGATCGCGCCGACGCCCGGCCCGAGACCGTACACGAGGCGGTCTTCGATCTGTTCGACGCATTGGGAGCCACCGACAGGCAACTCGATTTTCCAGTCGTGTATACCTCGGCGCGCCACGGCTGGGCCTCGTTCGACCCGACCATCGCCGGGACCGATATGACCCCGCTCTTCGAGGCCGTTGTCGCGCACGTCCCGGCGCCGGCGACGGATCGGGATGTGCCGTTCCGCATGTTGATCAGCCTTCTCGAGGCGGACCCTTTTCTCGGTCGGCTGGTGAGTGGCCGTGTCCTCTCCGGTCGGGTGGGAGCGAACCAGACGGTGACGGTGCTCCGCACGGATGGGACGGTGGTCGAGGTCGCCCGACTCACCAAACTGCTTCGAGCGCACGGGCTGGAACGAATCGCGGTCGAGTGTGCAGGAGCTGGCGAGATCGTGACGCTCGCCGGCCTCACGACCGCTTCGGTCGCAGATACCGTCGCCGCCTCCGAGAGCTGTGTCCCGATCCCAGCCGAGCCGATCGATCCGCCGACGATCGCAATGGTGTTTTCGATCAACGATTCGCCGCTCGCCGGACGCGAGGGAACGCAGCTCACCTCACGCATGATCGGGGAGCGCCTTACACGCGAGGCCGAAGGGAATGTCGCAATCGAGGTGAGCGGTATGGCAGAGGACGGCACCTTCGAGGTCGCCGGCCGTGGCGAGCTTCAACTCGCGGTGTTGATCGAGACGATGCGCCGCGAGGGCTTCGAGCTGTCGATCGGCTGCCCCCGGGTTCTGATGCGCGAAGACCCGCAAGGCAGCGTGGCGCTCGAGCCCATCGAAGAAATCCAGATCGATGTTGACCAAGCCTTCGTCGGCGACGTGGTGAATGCTCTCGCCGAGCGGCGCGCGGAACTGATCGAGCTGCGGCCTTCGGGGCGGGACAAGATGCGCGCGCTGTTTCACGGCCCGTCACGCGGACTGATCGGTTTCAACGGCGAGTTGCTCACGGTGACCCGGGGCACGGCGGTCATGCATCGGATATTTCATGGATATTCGCCGTTCAAGGGCCCGCTCCCAAGACGGCAAGCCGGTGTGCTCGTCTCCAGTGCCCAAGGCAGGGCTGTCGCTTACGCACTCTGGAACCTGGAGGAGCGGGGGACGCTGTTCATAGAGCCGGGAATGCCGGTCTACGGCGGCATGATCATCGGTGAGCACGCGCGGCCGCAGGACCTCGACGTCAACCCACTGAAGAGTAAGCAGCTGACCAATATCCGGGCCGCAGGCAAGGACGATGCCGTGCGTCTGAGCCCGCCGCGGCGGATGTCCCTCGAAATTGCGCTGGCCTATCTCGCGGATGACGAACTGCTCGAAGTGACACCGGTGTCGATTCGCCTTCGCAAGCGGCTCCTCCACCCTCATTCCCGCCGACGCGCCGCTCGCACGCACGTGCGAGCGCGCTGACCACCCGCTGGCGTGGCGGATCGACGGCGGTGGACGTCCCAAGCACTCAATCCACCCCGGGATCAAATCGGCCGCCTGAAACCGTCCGGCCCAAGGGGCCCAATTCAGGGCCCACTCCATGCGGCGGAGTAAAGATGTACCAGGAGTTCGGCGGGAGCTTGTTCGCGTAGTCCATGGGCGGGCCCCGAGCGCGAGGCGACGCATCCTGTGTGCGGATGGCGTTCGGCCCGCGGGTAGGTGGGGCCTATGGGGCCTGTGGGGCCCACGCGGGCAAGCGGGGATATCCGGAACTGTGCCGGTGCCGGGCGAGGCTCTGCCTGAGCCGGTAGCTCCCGGCGTTCATCTCCATGATGTGGACATGGTAGGTGATGTGATCGAGCAGGCCTCCGGGGCGGCGCTAGCCATGGCCGAGGTAGGCGAACCGGATGGAGATCGGGCTACAGTCTGTTCATCATCGCCAAGTGCCTAGCGGGTCCATGTCTGTCATCGTCGAAGTCATTCTTCCGATCTTCGCCATCATGCTGGCGGGTTATGCGGCCGCTCGCACCCGCTTGCTCGTGGAGGGTGCCAGCGAAGCCATAAGCCAATTCGTTTACTACGCGGCGGCACCGGCGCTGGCTTTCATTTCCCTGTACCGCACGTCTCTTGAGGATTTCTTCAACTGGACGTTCCTCGGCGCGCTCGGCGGCGGACTGGTGATAACCCTGTGCCTCAGCCTGCTGGTCGCCGTCCGCTTCTTTCCGGGAGGTCTCACCGCTTACGGCCTGCACGGCATGTGCACCATGTTCCCGAGTACTGGCTATGTAGGCGTGCCGCTACTGTTCATCGCCTTCGGCGATGCGGGTCTCGTCCCGGCGATCATCGGCGTCGTCGTTACCGGGGCGTTCTTCCTGCCCATATCCATCATTTTCGCGGAGATCGACCGGGGCAAGGGTCAATCCCGAAATCTGCTCCGGCCCTTTGCCGGCGCGTTGGCGAGCCCGCTGGTCACATCGGCGGTGGCCGGTCTTGTAGCCTCTGCCAGCGGCCTACAGTTGCCGACGGCAGCCGTCACCTTCTTCGACATCCTGAGCGGAGCCTTCGCGCCGTGTGCCCTGTTCGCCGCCGGGCTCTTTATGGGCAGCCGCAAGGTCCGGGCCGACCCGAAGGAAGTGACATGGCTGGTGGTCGTAAAGCTTGCGATACAGCCTCTGATAACCTGGTGGCTGGCATATCGGGTCTTCGGCCTCGACGGTATCTGGGCGGCATCGGCCGTCATTCTTGCCGCTCTCCCCACAGGCGTGCCCGTGTTCGTCGTAGCGCAGCGCTACGGCACGTATGTCGAGCGCTCGGCCGCCGCCGTGGTGGTCTCTACCGCGGTCTCGGTATTCACCCTGTCCGCGCTGCTGATCGTGCTGAACGTGAAATAACTCGAGAATACGACCCAGACCGTGTGAGATGTCAAAGTTCTGGGGTGCTCCTCCCCGCGTAGCACCGGGAGCGCCGGTACGAAGCGCGACGAGGCTACGGCGGCGGAGATCGGTTCCAGGCACTTCTCCGGGACGTGAGAGAGACTGTGGTGACGGGGGAAGTCGCCGCCGCGCGTTCTTGGCACCAAGTGTGAGGCGAAAGGGCCCCGTCGTCCGGCTGCGGCGGCGATCATGGCGGGAACGCCGACGAGGTTGATTGCGCACCGCATGTTGTAGGCCAGGGCGGTGATAGCGACATGAAGGCGCCGCTGAAATCCTCGACAACCATCGACTCCCTTGATCTGATGGCTTCCACACATTTCGGAGCGCTTGGCACTTCGAGAGGCGCCAATGAATGGAGATCGACCCATGAGTACCTTGGACCCCAATCGCGTCATCCTGACGGGAGAGAACCCGTTCATCCGGTTGTCCGATTCTGATGGCGCCGAAAATTCCACGGACGCGAGCTTCTGGCGCATCCTCATGTGCCCGACAGGCCCCGGCCATGTGCTCTATATCAAGAGCGAACTGATCGAAGGCCCCTGGCGCATCTATTCGGACAACATCGCCATGGCTCGGTGGCTGCAGACGACGGTCCAGGGAATGCTCAATTCGGAGACACCGGTGCGCGATGCCCAGTTCGGCAAGTCCGGAGACCCGGCCTACTACTGGACCGAGCGCGTCGTATCTAATGACGAGGAGTTCACGCTCACGTGGCACGACATTGGGGAGCCTCTGCTCATCCACACCCAGCCCAACGAAGACCGGCGCTATGGCGTTTGCACCATCCTAATGCCTGCGCTGGGCGCGCAACTGATGCGCAACGGCGTGGCGGCTGCGGGTAGTCCCTGGCCTCGGGAACGCGAAGGCCGGCCCTTCAGCACCTGCGCACTCGCATTCTCGGAGAGTTGGACGGAAGCGCATTAGCTCCGGTACCTGAAGTGCCTCGACTTCGGGAAACATCGCCTCCACATTGGAATTCTCTGTAGGCGCAGCAGGAGCCTCCATTGAAAGTCTATATCGTTCTGGCTCACCCCGAACGACGTTCGTTCAATGCTGCCTTGGCCGACGTCTACCGCTCTACTCTTGAAGCTGATGGCCATCACGTACGTTTCAGGGATCTCCATACAGACGGATTTAATCCCCTCCTCACCCGTACCGATTTCGAAGGTTGTGGAGATGGCGATCTCGTCCAGTTTCCCAAAGCCCAATCGAGGGCTTGGTCAGGCAACAGGACTGCGGCGGACATCGCCATCGAGCACAATAATCTCATATGGGCCGACGCCGTCATTCTACAATTTCCACTCTGGCTCTACGGTCTGCCGGCCATGCTAAAGGGGTGGTGCGAGCGTGTGCTCTCCGAGGGTGTAGCGCACCGACCGGCTGAGAACATCTGGTTCGAAAACGGTGGCTTCAGCGGTACAAGGATAATGTTGTCACTAACAACCAACGGCCGCCGGGAGACATACGCCCACAACGGCCGGCATGGCAGCCTCGACATCATCCTCTGGCCGATTGCGAATGCATTGCGTTTTTCCGGATTCGACCTCGTCGAACCGTTCATAGCATTCGACGTCGTCCGTGTATCTGATTCCGATCGACGCGAGATCCTTGGGCATGCCGCCAACCGCGCCCGGTCCATGCTGGACCTCGACCTCATGCCCTTCCATGCCTTGACCGACTACAGTGCGAATGGCGTGTTGAAGGACGATGTGCAACCTGCCACTCCGGGCCAGCAACGACCCGACAACTGCGTTCGATGCTGATGCCATTGGGTGGATGAGCTTTGTCTGCCGTTGACCCTCTCGTAAACCCCGCCGTCTCATAGGTCCTGAACTAGGACAGTCGGTTGCGGAGTGGGCGAGTCCCGGCTTAAGGTGCCGCACCGTCAATGGATGGAGGCGACGCCATGGCGCAGGTCGAACACG
>JAGWAU010000006.1:0-46725 GCA_021296255.1 Alphaproteobacteria bacterium
GATCAAGACCTGGGGCGCGATCCCGGTGCCGTACGACTGGCTGCAACTCTATCAAGGCCTGCAGACGGGCGTCGTCGAAGGGCAGTACGTCCAGGTGCCGTGGCAGGAGTTGTACAAGATGTACGAGGTGCAGAAGTACTACACCGAAGTAGGCGGCGCCTGGGGCGGCAATCACCTCTCCATGGATCTAAACCAATACAACGATCTCACGGCCGACGAGAAGATGTGGCTCAAAGCGGGAACAGATGCCTTTTCCGAGATGGCCCGCAGACTCGACAGCGAATGGGTGGCGGCCGGTATCGAGAAGATCAAGGCAAAGATCGAAGAGTGGTACAAGCCCAACGACGCCGAGATGGAACTCTGGCGGTCTGGTGCCGTGGGTGCCTGGGCGGACGCCAAGGGTGCCTACGACCCCAAGCTGGCCGAGCGGGCTCTCGCCGAGCAGGGTCTCGACTCGTTCATCGACACTCTCAAGAAGGGCGGCGCGCTCTAGGCGAATCATTTCAAAGGGGGCCAGAGGCCCCCTTTTCTTCAGGAACGCGCCGCTCGCCGGCGCCTCGATCCTCCGATGAATTCGGGTCAGGCGCCGCCGACGGCCTCGTCGAGCGGCTCCTTGGCGACGAACTCGCCCTTCCTGTACTTGGCCCAGTCTTCCAGGAAGGCGACGAAGGAGCCGACCATGATGAGCGCGCCCGTGGTGGGCAGGATCATCATCGGATACTTCTTGGGCAGGTAGTTGAGCTCCCAGTACTTGCCGAAATTGTTGATCGCGGTGTCGTAGCCATAGACCAGCAGAACGAACCCGAGCGCGCAGATGATGAGGTTCCAGGCCTGCTGGACCGTGAACGACCACTTCAACGGCAGATAGGTGTAGAGCATGTCGAGCGCGATGTGCTCCTTCTCCCGCGTGGTCAGGGCCAGGGCGATGAACACCAGCCATATGCAGCTGAACACCGCCATCTGATCGCCCCAGGGGGGCGGGTTCTCGAAGACGTAGCGCATGAACACCGTGTAGACGGTGAACACAACCATCATGGCGAGCAGGATCGCACAGAACCAGGTCAGGAGCTGGCGGATCCACAGATCGAGAACTTTCAGGGCGTCCAGCATATCGATCGATCCCCTAGCGGATGAATCCCCATGCCGTCGGCAGCCACATCGTGATCGGCGGCACCAGGATGACGGCGAACAAGAGGAAGAACAAGGCGACGAGATAGGGCAGCATCGATACGGCGACGGACTCCAGCGTCGCCCGCGCCACGGCCGCGGCGGTGAAGTACGCCACGCCGATGGGCGGCGTCACGGTCCCGAAGAGAAAGCCGATGACCATGATCATCGCGGCCTGTTCGGCCGGATACCCGGCCTGCACGCAGATGTGGATCAACACCGGTCCCAGCACGATGATGTTGGCGCCGGCGTCCATCACCATGCCGATGAAGTAGATGAAGAGCACGAGGACCGTCGCGAACAGGATCGGCGTGTCGGCGTAGCTGAGCAGCCATTCGCTGAGCAGGTTGATCGCGCCCAGGATGGTCAGCAGCCAGCTGAACGGACCGGCGGCGGAGAGGATGATGAAGACGATGGCGCTGGTCCGAAAGGCGCGGATGAAGGCCTGGACGACCGACTTCCAGGTGACGGTCTTGTAGACGAAGGCGCCGAGTGCCAGTGCCACGCACGCGGTGATGGCGCCGGCCTCCACGACGCCGGCGATGCCGCCCATGACCGATCCCACCAGCACGACGGGAATGACCAGCGCGAAGGATGCGTTGAGGAAGGCCTTGCCCAGCGCGATCCAACTGAAATCCTCCTCGCTGCGCTCGTAGTTGCGCTTGACTGCGATGACGTAGGTCATGATCATCAGGGTCAGCCCGATCAGGAGACCCGGGATGATGCCGGCGGCGAACAGGGCGCCGACCGAAATACCGCCCGCGTTCGCAAGAATGACCATGGCGATGCTGGGCGGGATGATGCCGCCGATCGTGGCACTGACCGAGGTGAGCGCGGCGGCGTACTCGGGCTCGTAGCCGCGAAGCTTCATGGCCGGGATGAGCAGCGAGCCGACGGTGGCCGTGTCCGCCACGACCGAACCGTTCATGCCGGCGAAGAACATGCTCACCAGGATGTTCACCTGGGCCAGGCTGCCGCGCATGCGCCCGATGATGCGCGCGGAGAGCTCCACCAACCGGTCGGTGATCTTGCCCGTGCTCATAAGCTCGCCGGTCAGCATGAAGAAGGGGATCGCCGTGAGCGTCACCGAATCGAGCACGTCGAACATCTGGGTCGGGATCAGGTTCAGGGGCACGCCCGGATCGAAGAGCAGGATGTAGGCCACCGGCAGGAGGATCAGCGTGAAGCCGATCGGCGCGCCGAGCAGCACCAACGTGATAAGGCAAGCGAGCAGGAGGATGCTTTCCATGACGTAAACCGGCCCCCGAGCGGCTCATGTGCTTCTTCTTACCCGCCGAATCGGTCGATCGTTCGGCGGTTAGGAAACCTGTATGGCGATTCGGCGCCGCCGCGTCAATGGATGGAAACCCAAATGTGCGTCGCCGGGGGCCGACGGTCCGCCGCCGCTTCTCCGCCGACCCGACGGCCGCGACGGAAGCGGTCGCTCGATGTGCTATGAAAACCGGACGAATCCACCCGTCATCGATAGTCCGGAGCGATCCCATCATGTCGAATGAAGACCACGAGCTTCTGGTCGAGCGCCGCGGCGACGTGCGCTGGATCACGATCAATCGGCCGGAAAGCCGCAACGCCATCAACGAGGGCGTGCTGGAGCGCATCCGGACCGCCGTTCTCGAGGCGAACGACGATCCGGGCCTCCGCGCGATCGTCCTCACGGGGGCCGGGGATCGGGCCTTTTGCGCGGGCGCCGATATCAAGGCGGAGGGCTCCGCCTCTCCGGTCAAGCCGGACATGGCGGCGCCTCACAACGCCCTGACCCAGGTCTTTCGGGCGTTCGAGGCCTGCAACCTGCCGATGCTCGCCCGGGTCAACGGGCACGTTCTGGCGGGCGGCATGGGGCTGTTGTGCGGATGCGACCTGGCGGTCGCCGCGGACACCGCCAAATTCGGCGTGCCGGAAGTGAAGATCGGCCTGTTCCCGATGCAGATCCTGGGCTACATGCTGCGGCTGGTCCCCCGGCGCAAGCTGATGGAGATGTGCCTGACCGGCGATCCGTTTACGGCGCAGGAAGCGTTGGCGATGGGGCTGGTCAATCACGTGGTCCCGGCCGACCGATTGGACGAGAAGGTGGACTGGCTGCTCGAACGGATCCTGAAGCAATCCCCCACGGCCTTGCGGCACGGCAAGAACGGCGTGCACGCCCTGCAGGACATGCCGCTGCAGCAGGCGTTCGCCTTCGCCGAGGCCAACGTCGCCCGCATGTCCATGACAGAGGACGCGCGGGAAGGTTTCGCGGCATTCCAGGAAAAGCGCGATCCGGACTGGCCGGGCCGGTGAACCGGAAGGAGCGGCCCGTGAAAACCGTCAGAATCGGCTGCGGCGCCGGGTTCTGGGGCGACACGCCGAGCGCCCCCGGGCAACTGGTGCGCCGGGGCCATGTCGATTACCTGGTGTTCGACTACCTCGCCGAGGTCACCATGTCTCTCCTGGCACGGGCGCGGCGCCGCGATCCGGACCTGGGGTATGCCGTCGACTTCGTCGATCCCGTCATGAAGGACATCCTCGCCGACGTCGTGGCGAACGACGTCAAGGTCGTCAGCAACGCCGGGGGGGTCAATCCGCAGGCGTGCCGGGACGCGGTCGCCAGGATGGCGTCGGATGCGGGCATCGATATCGACATCGCGGTGGTCACGGGCGACGACCTGATGCCGAGACTGGGCGAACTCCGGGACATCGACAAGAGCGAGATGTTCACGGGAGCGCCGTTCCCCGATGACACCCAAAGCCTCAACGCCTATCTCGGGGGCCGGCCCATCGCCGAGGCGCTGGGCGCCGGGGCGCGGATCGTGATCACGGGCAAATGCGCCGACTCGGCGGTCGTGCTGGGGCCGCTGATGCACGAATTCGGCTGGGCGGACGACAACTACGACCGGCTCGCCGCGGGCAGCCTCGCCGGCCACATCGTCGAATGCGGGGCCCAGGCCACCGGCGGGAATTTCACCGATTGGCGCCTGGCGGCCGACGGCTGGCACGATATCGGCTTCCCGTTCATCGATTGCGAACACGACGGCAGTTTCACGGTGTCCAAACCGGCGGGCACCGGCGGGCTGGTCAGCCGCGGCACGGTCGGCGAGCAGATGCTCTACGAGCTAGGAGACCCCGCCAACTACGTCCTGCCGGACGTCGTCTGTGATTTCACCGGCGTCACGTTCGAGGACGCCGGGCCCGACAAGGTGCGGGTGACGGGCGCCAGGGGGCTTGGGGCCACGCCGACCTACAAGGTCAACGCGACCCACATGGACGGATATCGGGCGACGGCCCTGTTCATGATCGGGGGGATCGACGCCAAGCTCAAGGGCGACGCCGTCGCCGACGCGATCCTCCGGCGCACGCGCCGCATGTTTCGGGAGAGCAACCTCGGCGACTACCGCGACACCGACGTCGAGATCCTCGGCGCCGAAGCCACGTACGGCGCCCATGCCCGCGCGCGGGGCACGCGCGAGGTCATGGTCAAGATCGCCGTCCACCACGATTCGCGGGAGGCCGCCGAGATCTTCGCGCGCGAGATCGCGCCCGCCGTCACGGGAATGGCGCCGGGCGTGACCGGAATCTTCGGGGGGCGGCCGCGCGTCTCGCCGGTGGTGCGGCTGCATTCGTTCCTGATCGACAAGGGCCTGGTCCCGGCCTCCGTCGCCGCGGGCGGGAAGACGATCGAGATCCCGGCGCATGTCCCGTCCCTGCCGGCCGAACGCCCCGAACCGGGTCCGCCCGCGGGCGGCGCGGGTCTGCCCGACCCGTCGGAGCCCTCGATTCCCGTGCCCCTGGTCAAGCTCGCCCTGGCACGCAGCGGCGACAAGGGCGACAGCGCCAATGTCGGGGTGATCGCCCGCCATCCCGATTTCGTTCCCGTGCTTCGCGCGCGCCTGACAGAAGACGCCGTCGCGAAGTATTTCGAACACGTGCTGGACGGCCCGGTCCGGCGGTACGAGCTGCCGGGCATCCAAGCGTTCAATTTCATGCTGCACGAGGCGCTGGGCGGCGGGGGCATCGCCTCGTTGCGCATGGACCCGCAGGCCAAGGCTTTCGCGCAGATGCTGCTGGACATCGAAATCGCCGTTCCAGAGTCGCTGGCCCGCGGGCACCGTCTCGTCGCGTGAGAGTGCCCGTTTCGACCGTCCGATGCATGCCGCATCGCCTTCACGGCGTCGAAGGCCGTTGGTAAACTCCCGGTCGTCACAGACCGCGGCACGGGGGTGCTCCTTCTCGAAGCCGAATGTTCGTCACGAGGAAGCACCCCTTTTCCCCAACCGACACACGGACCGATGGGTCGCCGGCACCGCCGGGACACTTGACGGGAGCCTCGCCGCGAGACGGCGCGAAATTAAGGGAGAGACATCAGATGGACCTGCAACTGAAGGATCGGGTAGCGCTCGTCACGGGCGCGAGCGTCGGCATCGGAGAAGGCACGGCGAAGGTGCTGGCGTCGGAGGGATGCCGGGTGGCCATCACCGCCAGGCGGGAAGAGCTTCTCGACGGAGTTGCCGACGAGATCGAGGCGGCCGGCCATCCGCGGCCGCTGGTGATCAAGCAGGACATCACGACCGACGACGCGGCGGCGAACCTCAGGAAGGCCGTCGACGACGCGTACGGCCGGCTCGACATCCTGGTGAACAACGCGGGCTTCGCCGTTCCGGCGCCGGTCGGCACCGAGGAACGGGTGTGGATCGACACCATGAACCTGAACTGGGGGGCGGTCCGGCGCGTCTCGGATCAATTCGTCCCGGGCATGATCGAGCGCAAGTACGGCCGCGTCATCAACATCACGGGAACCATGGAGCCTTTCGGGATCAACGCGGCCACGTGCGCCAAGGCGGCCGTGCAAGCCTGGTCGAAGGGTCTCTCGCGCGAGCATTCCAAGGACGGGGTGACGTCGAACTGCATCGTCCCCGGGCGCATCCATTCTGAGCAGAACGAGCGCGGGTACCCGACGGTGGAGGACGAACTCGCCTTTGCGGCGCAGCACATTCCGGCGGGCGAGTTCGGCGATCCCGAGGATATCGGCAATCTCGTCGCCTTCGTCGCCTCGCCCAAGGCCCGCATGATCTCGGGCTCGGTGATGTACGTCGACGGCGGCATGAAGCGCTTCTCGCACTGATCCTCGCGCCGACCGGCCCCTTCTCCCCGAGGCCTTGGCGAAGCGCGGGCGCGCTTCGGCGCGCAAGCCTCAGCCGATGCTCGGCGGGTTGCCGGGATGCTGCGGCAGGCCGTCGTCGATGAGGGCGTAAGGCGGAGCGCTCGCGACCCAGATATGGGCGGACGGCTCGAGCCAGCTCGGGTCGTCGATGGTGCCTGCCTTGATCGTTCGAATTTCGGGGCGGGCGTCGGGTTGCGTCATGATCGGCGAACCGCAGTCGCCGCAGAAATGACGGCTTTGCATGTTGCCCGTCGCTCCCCGAACGCGCAGGGTCCTGGTTTCTCCCTCGATGAACTCGAGACCCGCGGCGGGAACCCACATGACGGGAGAACGGTCGGACGCCGTCTGTTTCTGACAGTTCGTACAATGGCAGATCACGACTCCGAGCGGTTCCATGGTGACGCGGTAGCGGACGGCGCCGCACAGGCAGCCGCCTTCAAAGGGTACGGGCATTGGTTCCTCCCACCAGGTTCCCGCCGGGAGCGCGCCCGGCGTCAATTGATCTCAGCCGCGATCTCCCCCAGCCGGCGCAGGCACTTCATCGTCGTCCCGTGATCGTGGCCGGGCCATTGAATTCGCGTGATGAAGTGAGTCACGCCGAGCTCCTCGTTGTAACGCAGAATCTCGTCCTTGACGGACCCCTTGTCCCCGATGAAGAAACGGTCCCGGGCGAAGTCTTCCAGGGAACCGCCGGCGCCTTCCGACGAGTTGAGGCCGAGCGAGGCGTAGATGCCGTATTTGCGGGCGAGGCCGTCGCGGCATTCGTCCCAGGCGTCGGCGTGCCTTTCGGCGATGTGAATCTCGCGCGTGATCGGGATGTCGGGCGGAGCGGGTTTGCCGGAGTCCCGAACGGCCTCCAGATACATGGGGATCTGATCCTTGAGCTCCTCGAAGGACACCGTGACGAGGATGACCCAGCCGTCGCCGATGCGTGCCGCCCGCCTGATCGCGGGCTCCGCGACCGCGGCGACCCAGATGGGCGGTCCGGGTTTCTGGACGGGTTTCAGGCTCGTCCCTTGTCCGGCGATCGTGTAGAAACGGCCGTCGTGGTCGATCGTCTCTTCGGACCAGAGCCTGCGGATGACCTCGACGCCCTCCGACAGGCGTCCGGCGCGTTCCTTCCAGCCGATCCCGAAGGCGTCGCATTCTTCCGGCCGGTAACCGAGGCCCACGCCGAGCACGTAACGGCCGCCGGACAGGACGTCGAGCGTGGCCGCCTCTTCCGCGACGGCGACGGGGTTGTAGAGAGGCAGAAGCTGAATGCACGGCCCGACCATCATGTCGCCGGCCTCGGGAATCAATCGCGCCATCAGGGGCGTGTACGCGAAATAGGGTACGTCCCCCATGAGGAAATGCTGGCCGAGCCAGAGCGAATGAAGGCCTGAATCCCGAGCCGCGCGAACCTGCTCCAGCATCAGCGGCAGCTCGCGATCGACGTCGGTGCCGGGCGTGAAGTGGTTGATGAGGGTAAAACCGATCTTGATCATGGCGGGAAGGCTTCCTGCGACTGCCCCTGTTCTCGACGACAAACCTGACGCCGCGGCGGCGCGGTGTCCAGCGCTCCGGCCTCTCCCATCCGCCTCGCCCGGCCCGTATGATGGTGCCGATCCGCCGCGCCGTTTCCCGGCATCGCGGACCATGAAACGGAAAACGGCATCGGACCTCGGGACACGGAGAGCGACGCATGTACGGTGTCCGCAGCTTGAGGAACCTGTCGATCGCGGCGGCAGTCTTCGTCGTCCTGGGCGTCGTGCCGCTCCCCGGCGTGGCCGAGCCGGTCTCCCTGACGATCGTTCACGTGAACGACTGGGACCGGATGGCCGGCAGAGACGGCCAGGGCGGCGCCGCGAGGATCGCCGCGGTGGTGTCGGAGGAACGCGCCCGGGCCGAGTCCGGAGGAGGTTCCGCCATCGTCACCTTCGGCGGCGACATGATTTCGCCGTCCCTGCTGTCCGGGATCGACAAGGGTGCGCACATGATCGCCCTGGCCGACGCCATCGGATTCGACGTCGCGGTCCTCGGAAACCACGAATTCGACTTCGGTCCGGACGCCTTGCGGGAACGGCTGTCGGAATCCGGCATCACCTGGCTGGCGGGCAACGTCCGTTTCAGGGACCGGGCCGGCTTCCCCGGAACCCGAGCCACGATGATGGTGGAGAGGGACGGCTACAAGATCGGCTTCCTCGGCCTGCTCACGCCGGAAACCGCCGAGATCTCGAGTCCGGGCGAGGACGTGTCGTTCGCGCCCATCGCCGAAGCGGGCGCCGCCCTGACGAGGGAACTGAAGGAGGCGGGCGCGGATCTGGTCGTCGCGCTGACCCATAGCGGACTTTCCGACGATCTGGCGTTGCTGGAGGCGGTGAAGGAGATCGACATCGTGCTCGGCGGTCACGATCATCTGCTGATCGCCTGGTACGACGGCCGACAGGCCGTCATGAAAGCCGGGTCCCAGGGGCGTCATGTCGGCGTTCTCGACCTCGAGATCGACCGCAGAAAGGGCCGCGCGGGGGTGCCGAAGCCGGTCTGGAGTCCAAGCTACCGTCTCCGTTCGACGTCCGGCATCGCGGGGGATGCCGTGATCGCCGCCAAGGTCAGGCGCTACCAGGAACGCCTAGACCGGGACCTGGGGGCCGTGATCGGCGAGAGCGCGACGGAGATCGATACCCGACGCGGTTCGGTACGTTCGGGAGAAACCGCGTTCGGCAACCTGTTGGCCGACGCCATGCGGGCGGCCACGGGAAGCGACGTCGCGTTGACCAACGGCGGAGGCATCCGGGGCGATACGACGTACCCGCCGGGCACCAAGATCACCCGAAAGCTGTTGCTGACCGAGCTGCCGTTCGGCAACAGGACGGTGAAGCTGCGCCTCACGGGCGCCCAGCTCAGACAGGCGCTGGAGCATGGCGTCGGTCAGTTCAGCCGGTTCGATCAGTCGGGGCGCGGCACGGCCCGGTTTCCGCATGTCTCGGGCCTCGCTTTCTCGTTCGACGCCCGGAGGCCGGCCGGCTCGCGCGTCACCGAGGTCACGGTCGGCGGTGCGGCGTTGGATGCCGGCAAGACGTACACGCTCGCGACCAACGACTTCCTGGCGCGCGGAGGAGACGGCTATGCCGTGTTCCGGTCCGGCGAGGTGCTGATCGACTCCACGTCCGGCGGCCTGATGGCCGGGCAGTTGATCGACCACGTCATCGCGGCCGGCGTGGTCTCGCCGGCGATAGAGGGGCGGGTCGTCCGGGAGGACTGAGGACCGGTGCGCGAACGCGGGCCCGGTCCCGCCGCACGCCGTCGCCGACGCCGGCCGGACCGTTCGGCATTTCTTGCGCCGGCGACGGGCTTTCTATAGCGTCTTGCCGATCTCGCGCAGCGACGCTCCGCCATTCGGTTCCGGCGCGCGCGCCAAGGCAAATCAAGGAGTCCCGATCATGGCCGTCCGACCGAATTCACCGGCGACCAAAGACATCGCCTATGTCATGCACCCCTATACCAACCCTTCGGCGCATGAGGATTCGGGCCCGCAGATCATCCAGCGCGGCGACGGCATCTACGTTTACGACGACGACGGCAAGAAGTTCATAGAGGGTCTGGCAGGCCTCTGGTACGCCTCGCTGGGGTTCTCGGAAGAGCGCCTCGTCAAGGCTGCGGCGGTGCAGATGACGGAACTGCCCGTCTATCACGCGTTCTCCCATCGCTCGACGGGCCCCGCCATCGAGCTCGCCGAGCGGATCATCGGGAACGCCCCGGCGCCCATGTCGAAGATCTTTTTCACCTGCTCGGGGTCGGAGGCGGTGGATACCGCGATCAAGATCGTCTGGTACTACCACAACGCGATCGGCAAGCCGGAAAAGAAGAAGATCATCTCGCGGCGCAACGGCTATCACGGCGTCACCGTGGCGTCGTCCAGCCTCACCGGACTCAAGGCGGTGCAGGAGGGCTTCGACGTGCCCATTCCCAACCTCATGCAGACGGATTGCCCGCACTACTACCGCTTCGGCGAGGACGGGGAGTCGGAAGAGGAGTTCGCCACGCGCATGGTGGACAATCTCGAGAAGCAGATCCTGGAGGAGGGGCCGGAGACCGTCGCGGCGTTCATAGCCGAACCCGTGATGGGTGCCGGCGGCGTTATTCCGCCGCCCGCGACCTACTTCGACAAGGTGCAGCCGCTCCTGAAGAAGTACGACATCCTCTTCATCGCGGACGAAGTGATCTGCGGATTCGGCCGCACCGGCAACATGTGGGGATCGCAGACCTACGATCTGAACCCCGACATGGTCACCATGGCCAAGGCGATCTCGTCGGGATACCTGCCCATCGCCGCGGTGATGTTCAACGAGAAGATCTATCAGGGCCTGCGCCAACAGAGCTCCGAGATCGGACTGTTCGGACACGGCTTCACCTATACGGGACATCCCGCCTGCGCGGCCGTCGCCCTGGAGACACAGAAGATCTACGAGGAGCGTGATACCTTCGCCTATGCGGCAAGCGTCGCGCCTCATTTCCAGAAGAAGCTGCGGTCCTTCGAGGATCACCCGCTGGTCGGCGAGGCGCGCGGCGTCGGACTGATCGGCGCCATCGAGTTCGTGGCCGACAAGAAGACCGGGGAGCCGTTCGATCCGTCGCTCAAGGTGGCCGCGTTCGCCAACGCCCGAGCCTACGAGCACGGTCTCATCCTGCGGGCCCTGCCGGCGGGCGACTCGGTCGCGTTCTGTCCGCCGCTCATCATCACGGAGTCGCAGATCGACGACATGATGGACTGCTTCGGGAAGGCGCTCGAAGACACCGAACGGATGCTGGCGGAGCAGGGCATCAGGCGAGCCTCGTAACGCGCCGACGGAACTTCGCGGAAATTCGCGGAGATTCAGCGCCGGACTCCGATTCCGGGCGCCGTTTCGTTGATCCAGGGGAGGTAGATGATGCGCGTTGGATTCGTCGGATGCGGAACCATGGGCGAGCACATGGCCCGCAACATCGTCAAGAAGGGGCACGAGCTCTCCGTCTACGACATCGACGTGGAGCCGCTGCAGAGGCTCCAGGCAGACGGGGCATCGATCAAGCAGCGGCCGGCGGACGTGGCCTCCGACTCGGAGGTCACCATCCTCATGGTCGTGAACGACCAACAGGTTCGCGACGTGATCACCGGTGAGAACGGCTTGCTGGACGGTCTGCGGCCGGACGGGACCATCGTCATCATGAGCACCATCACGCCCGGCGTCTGTGTCGAAATGGCCGAAGTCGTGCGCGCGGCCGGCGGCGACCTGATGGAGGCGCCCGTGGTCCTGAGCCAGCCCGCGGCGATCGCCGGCGAGCTCGGCATCTACCTGGGCGGCGCCCCCGAGACCTGCGAGAAGGCGATGCCCGTCATCCGGTGCATGGGCAAGAACATCATCCGCATGGGAGATGTCGGCCGCGCCATGGCGATGAAGCTCTGCCACAACACGTTGACGATGACGATCGCCCAGGCCGTTTCCGAAATGATCGTGCTGGGGACGAAAGCCGGGCTCGATTTCGACGACATGGTCACCGCCATCTCCTACGGCGGCGCGCAGAACTTCTTCTTAGACAGCAAGGCGCCGACCATCAAGGAACGCGACTTCGTGGCCCGCTTTTCGCTTGCCAACATGAACAAGGATGTGGGACTGACGATGGTGTTCGCGGATACCCTCGGTGCGAGCATGCCGGCAGGTGCCGTCACCAAACAAACGACCAGCTCGGCGATGGCGGCGGGACTAGGGCCCGAGGATTTCTCAGCACTCTTGAAATTGAACGAGAGACTTTCCGGGATTTAGCCGTCGATCCCAGACCGAGTGGTGACCCGCACCGTGTCACTCTCCCGAAGACAGGAGAGGGGACGGGGACCGGTTGGCACGGACCCTCCCGCATGGGTTCCTCGAAGCTGTCGACAAATAGACCCCCGCGCCTGTCCCGCCGCCAAATGGCCTGTACCATCATATTTTGCGATACGGGTGCGGCCAATTTGCAGGTGGAGTGAGGGGGCCGGGGGATCGCTGGTGGCCCCGGATGTGCGTCGTCGGCAATCCAAGGAGTATGTGAGATGAATGTGACTTTGTACGGCGCCGGCGGCAATCGTACGGTGCGTTGCCTGTGGACACTGGACGAAGCCGGCGTCGAATACACATTCATCGACCGGGACGATCTGGCCAGCCGGGAAGAGTTGCGGCGGTTTCATCCCCTGGCCAAGGTGCCAGTGGCGGTCATCGACGGCCAGACGCTGTTCGAATCCGCGGCCATCTGCACCTATATCGCCGATCGTGTCCCCGATGCGGATCTGATTTCCAGGCCCGGCACGATCGCCCGCGCCGAGCACGACCAGTGGGTTGCCTTCTGCTTGACTGAGATGGAGGCGTGGCTGTGGAACTCCGCCGTCAATACCTTCGTGCTGCCCGAGGAACAACGCATCAGCGCGGGGCTGGAGCAGAACGCGGAGATGTTCAAGCGCAGTGCTTCGGTGCTGGACGCCCATCTGGCCGGGCACGACTATCTCGTCGAAGACCGGTTCACCGTGACCGACATCATCGTTGGATGGTGTTTGAACTGGGGCCGCCGTCAAGGTCTTCTTGGCGAGCGTCCTGCATTGGGCCGCTACCTGGAGCGCCTCATGACCCGCCCGCATTGTTCCTTGGCTCGCGATTGAACGGAAGGGCGCTATCCCGAAGTTTATTCGAGTGGGAGCGGGGAATTCCTGAGGGGTGTCCCCTGGCCTCGCGTCAGGCGTGTCGGGGCGCGGCGGACTCGCGTTGGCGTGCGAAGTCTCTGTAATACCTGATGGTTCTCAGGTGCACGTTGATCAAGCCTCTCTCGTGGTGAAGCTTGTCGCCGATCTTCTCGTGCAGGGCAGGCAGGGCATGGAAGGGGACCTGCGGCGAGATGTGATGTTCGGCGTGGTAGTTCATGTTCCACACCACGGCTTCCAGCCACTTCCAGGTCAGAGTCGTGCGCGTGTTCGCCCGCAGATCGGGGCCTTCCGGAAGACCGCAGTGCTCGGTGAGGTTGTTCCAGCGGCGGAAGGGCTCACCGATGAAGCGGGGCAGCAACCAGTAGATCACCGGCACCCAGGAGCTGAAATAGATCGCGGCCGCGGCAATGGCGGCATAGACGGCCCAGGTATACCGCGCCTCTCTGAAGATGCGCGGCCATTCATCATCCGGAATGAAGTAGTGGTCCGCTGGCTCCTTGATGCCCAACGCGTGGCTGCCCAACCAGGTAAACTGCCGCTTCCAGTACGGAATCGTCGTCGCGTAGTAGAGGTACCCGGAGATCCAGTGCGGATCCGACAAAATGATATCCGGATCCCGTTCCTTGCCACGAACCTGCGTGTAGGTGTGGTGCATAGCGTGCCGGTAGCGGTAGTAGAGCGGCGTCCATATGTAGATCAGGGAAAGAAAACGGTAGACGGTTTCATTCAGCCAGCGCGTCCGGAAGACCGTGCCATGGCTGCAATCGTGAACCGGCGTGTAGATGTTGGTCATGACGAACGCATGCAGCAGCATCGCGGGCACTACCCACCACGTACCCAGCGACAGGTACAGGAGCACGCCACTCGCAACCAGCGCCGACATGTGCACCGCGAGGTACGTCAGACCGTGCCGGTCGGTGCGCCGCGTAAACGGCTTCAACTCCTTGCGCGAGATGACTTCGTCCTTGCCAAAGGCGAGGTCGGCTGAGTCCGTAGCGCTCATGCTCATTTGGGGGTTCCTTCCAGAAGTGCCAATTCCGGGCACTTTCGCGAGCGTCTCATGCTAGGGCGATCCAAATTCCTGGTCAATTTGGCCAACAATTGGGTAAGAGAAGTTCCGATTGAGTTAGAAACAGCATTGTCTCCAACTCAATCGGTAAATTTGCCCTGGAGCACGCCGCCCTTCTCAAGGGCCTTGATGAAGGAGTCCCTGCCCTGTTCCCCGAGTACCCGGCGGGCACTGGCAGCGGCAGTTTGCCTGGTTAAGTCGTCACGCGTTGGGTCGCATGGATCCAGCGGAAAACCGTGATGTGGAACATGAACTACCATGCCGAACACCACCTCTCGCCGATGGTCTCCTTCCATGCCTTGCCCCGCCCTGCACGAGGTCGTCAAAGACAGGCTTGTCCATGAAGAGGGCTCGCTGAACGTGTATAAGAAAATCCTCGACGACATCGCGTACGGCCGCGAAACCGGTCAAGAGGTCGGCGCACTACGTCGAGTCGCCTGACGCGTGGCGAGGGGCACTCTGCAACAAGCCCCCGATCGTGCCCCGGACGACCCGATCGGAACTTGCTAGATCAAGAGAGGAACTCGCCTGTCATGACGGCTGAGGCCAGATTCGCGGTTAAATTTCCATCCTGTCAGCGTTGTCGGCGATGGGGAGGAGCCAACTGGAGAGCCCCAGTCGGCCGGAATCTCTCTGCCCGCTGAAAGACACACGCCCTGAACGAGGGAGATAGCCATGGCGCCAATTGATCAAAATTCTGTCGTGCCTCCGCCAGTTACTGGCGATCGGCCTCTCAAAAGGATCGTGTCCATGACCGGGGCCTACGGCCTGCGAAACTACACGGTCAAGGACCTCCGGGACCTCAAAGGCGTGCGGCAACTCACCCAGACCCACCCGGACTCACCGGAGGAGGCTGCGGCGGCAGAAGAGGCGGGGATCGATACCATGAAGCTGCGGTTCGATCCCAAGGCACCCCAGTCCACGCTTGAACGCCGCCGGGCGGCACCCCACACGTTCATGACCTACGCCCAGTTCTTGACGGCCTACGCCAGCAAGACCGAAGCGTTGCGTGCCGCCTTCGATGCCATGGAGGCGGGGGCTGATTCGGTCATGTGCCAATGGAGTCTCGAATTCATCGAGGCGGTGGCTGCGGCGGGCATTCCCGTTGAGGGTCATGTTGGACTGGTTCCCCGGAAGAGCACCTGGACGGGCGGCCTGCGCGCGGTGGGCAAGACGGTCGATGAAGCGGTGCAGATCCATCGGGACATCAAGGACCTCGAGAATGCCGGCGCCTGGGCCGTTGAGTGCGAAGTGGTTCCGGTGTCGATCATGCGGGAACTCTCGAAACGCACGACGCTGGTCACGTCATCGATCGGATCGGGATCGGGAGGAGACATCCAGCTCCTTTTCGCCCAGGACCTGCTGGGTGACGGCAAACCGCCGTTCCCGCGTCACGCCAAGCAGTACTGCGACCTCCACGCCATGCGCCAGGAGATGCAGAAGGTGCGCGTCGCGGCATTCAAGGAATTCGCCGCCGAAGTTCGGAGCGGTGCATTTCCGGGACCGGAGCATACCGTCGACGTCGGCCAGGACGTTGTCGACGGATTCCTCGAAGCTGTCGACAAATAGACTGCCGCGCTTGCGGAATGCGCGACGGCGCAAGACACAGGGAGTTCACGAATGGATTTACAGATTAAAGACATGGTTGCCCTGGTCACCGAAGCCTTTCGGCATCAACGCCGCGACCTGTGCCAACGCGGCCATCCAGGCCTGGTCCAAAGGCCTATCGCGCGAGCACTCCAAGGACGGGGTGACGTCGAACTGCATCATCCCGGGCCGTATCCATTCAGAGCAGAACGAGCGGGGCTACCCGACCGTGGAGGACGAGCTCGCCTTCGCCGCGCAGCACATCCCGGCCGGGGAATTCGGTGACCCGGAGGACGTCGCCCATCTCTTAGCCTTCGCGGCCTCGCCGAAGGCCCGCATGATCTCGGGCTCCGTCATGTACGTGGATGGCGGCATGAAGCGCTTCGCGCATTAGGACCCTCACCCGCCTCGCTTCGCTCTTCACCCTCTCCCTGAAGGAGAGGGCAGAGGGAGCGTAGCGACCGAGGGTGGGGGCGACCTACTCCGGCGCCATTCCCTTCTCCGTAAGTTGGGCAATAGCGTTGTCGGTCTTTTTCAGATCGCCGGTACCCATGCTCCGCAATACGTACGGCGCCTTGGTGAACTGGATGTCGTCGTAGGGCACGATCTCGACCCGGTTTCCCCAGGGATCGCGGAAGTTGAGCCCCCGTTCGAGCAGTTCGACGCCGAGCGCCGTCAACGCCGCGCGGACCGGTTCGCGATCGTCCACCACGAGTCCGAAATGCCGCTTGTCGTCCGGCTCGGTGACGCGGTTCCGGCTCAGTTGAAGGAACTGGTCACCGAGGTCGATGAAGGCCGCCGTCTCGGACTGGCTCCGCAGCGTGAAGTCGAAGATGGCGCCGTAGAACGCGAGCGCCTCATCCACGTCCCCGACCTCGAGCACGACGTGATTGATGCCAAGGACCTTGGCTTTTTTCGATCGCTCGGAATCCGCCATCTCGGAACCTCCCCAGGTTGCGTCGTTGCCGAGACCTTAGAGCCAGATGGCGCGCGCGGCCAGGGCCACGGCGAGAAACATCAACAGGAGCAGACCGAACTTGCGGAAGGATTCGGGCTCGGCATTTTCGAAGCGCCGATGGCCGATCCAGACCCCGAGGAACAGGATCGGCAGGCATGCGACGATCCGCAGCAACAAGTCACCGGTGACGAACCCTTGGACGGCGAACGCGCCGGTTCCTGCGGCCCCCGTGCCGAGAAAGAACGTGATGATGGACGCGCGGCTGATCGCGACGCCGATCGGCGAGGAGAAATAGAACAGCACGACGGCGGGTCCGACGAAGCCGACGCTGCCGTTCATCAGTCCGGCAAACAGGCCGATGGCGATCGTCGCGACGCTGCCGGGCACGTTCTGGAGGGTGAACCCACGCCAGAGGAGGGCCGTCGCAAGAAGCACGACAACCGCGACGACGACGCGCGCGGGATCGACCGGCAGCGACGCGAGGGCATACACGCCTGCCGGCGTCGCGACGAGCGTACCGATGAAAAGCAGCCAGACCGACCGCCAGTCGATGCGCCGCCAGATGGCCGGCAACAGATGAATGCTCGAGATGATCTCGAAGATCAACGCCATGGGAACGGCCTCCAGGGGCGGCAACAGCAGCGACAGGCCCGTCACCCACAGCATGGATGCGCCGAAGCCGCTGTATCCCTTGATGACCGCACCGACGAAAACGATCAGGACGAACGGCGCAAGGCCGATTGCGCCGACTCCGATGACATCGAGGATGGTTTGCAGGATCCGTTTCCCGGGCTTCGGCCGGAGGAAAGTACCGAAACGCTAATCCGCGACGCGCCGGTGGATCGCCGCGATGTCGGACAGCAGGGCAAAGCCGGTCTCCACGCGCCCGGCGCCCGGCCCCGAGACGGTGACCTGTCCGAGATAGTCGGTTTCGAAGGTGACGGCGTTCGTCGCGCCGCCGATCGCGGCAAGGGGATGCGAATGCGGCAGGCGATGCGGAGACACGCCCGCGTCCACGGCGCCGCCCGCGCCGAGTTTGGCCTCGCCGATCAGCTTCCAGCGGTGCCCGTCCCGCGGCGCCGCGGCCACGTCCTCCGCCGAGAGGCCGGTAATCCCCCGGCGCCGTACCTGGTCGGGCGAAAGCCGCACGCCGAGGACGGATTCGGCGAGGATCACGATCTTCAGGAGCACGTCCCAACCCTCTATATCGGCGGTCGGGTCAGCCTCGGCGTAGCCGCGGGATTGAGCCTCGGCGACGGCGTCGTCGAACGCGATGCCGTCTTCCATGCGGCCCAGGACGTAGTTCGCGGTGCCGTTGAGGATGCCCTTGAAGCCGTCGATCCGGCAGCCGGCGAGCTCGTTGTCGGCCAGGCGAAGAACGGGCGTGCCGCTCATCACGGTTCCTTCGATGCCGAAGAAAACGCCGTGTTCGGCGGCGAGCGCGCGCAACTCTTCGCCATGAAACGCGGCCGGGCCCTTGTTGGTCGTGACGACATGCTTGCCGGCGGCGAGCCCCCACCGGCAATGGGTTCCCGCGGGTTCTCCGGTCCGTGCGTCGGTGAACGTGGCCTCCGCGACGATGTCGGCCGAGGAGCTCTTGATCAGGGCTTCGTTGTCCGCCTCCGCCCTGCCGCCCCGAACCGACGCCAGCGCCCCTTGCTCGGCGGGAAGGGCGGTCAGTTCACCGAGATCGAGGCCGCCGGCGTCGTGAGCCGAGCCGAGGAGAAGGTCGGAGACCGCGACGATCGAAAGACGGAAGCCGAGCCGCTCCCCCATCCTGCCGCCGTCGTCCGCGATCATCCGGGCCAAGGCCCGGTTGACGCTGCCGAAGCCGATGAGAGCGAGCCTGTAGGTGGGCGGCATGACGTTGTATCGCCCATGGTCCGACGGAGGTCAATCGACGACGGCGGAGTTGCGAAAAACATGTGCGGCGCGCCGTCCTGTACTAGTATGGGCGTCGATGACCGAACCGACGCGGACCGCCGCGTCAGATCACGGATGGGATCACCATGACGACCGAACTGCCGAGTGTCTGTCCGCTCGATTGCCCCGACACCTGCTCGCTCACCGTGAGCGTCGACGACGATCGGGTCGTCAAGGTGCGAGGCACCGACGTGAACCCGTTCACGGAAGGGGTGCTTTGCAACAAAGTCACCCACTACTTCCCGGATTTCGTGCACGGCGGGAATCGGCTGCGCCATCCGCAGAAGCGCGTCGGCGCGAAGGGCGAGGGGGCGTTCGAGCGCATCGCCTGGGACGAGGCCTTCGACATCGTCCATGACCGCATCACGGACGTGATCGACCGGTACGGGCGCGAAGCGGTCATGCCGCTCAACTATGCCGGACCGCACGGCATGTTGATGTACGCATCGATGGACCTGCGGTTCTTTCACAGGCTCGGTGCCAGTCTCATCAACCGGCGCGCGCTCTGCGGAGGCATCAAGGCCGAAGCCTATGCGGGCACCTACGGCAACGCCCCCGGCATGCGGCCGGAACAGGTCGCGAACGCCGAACTGATCGTGGTGTGGGGAAACAACGTCACCTATTCCAACCTCCACTTGATGCCGCAGATCAACAAGGCCAGGAAAGCCTGCGGCGCGAAGGTCGTCGTGATCGACCCCAAGCGCGTCAAGGTTGCCGAGCAGGCCGACCTGCATCTCGCCCCGAGGCCCGGAACCGATGTCGTGCTCGCCTTCGCCATCGCCTGCGAACTGGAGCGGACCGGCGGACTCGATCACGGCTTCATCTCCGAGCACGTGAAGGGGTTCGAGCCCTTCATGGAACGGGCGCGGGAATATCCGCCGGAGAAGGCCGCGGATGTCTGCGGCCTCGCGGTTGAAGAGATCCGGAGGTTCGCGGCTCTCTACCGGGAGACCGAAAAGGCCATCATCTCCGTCGGCAACGGCCTCGAGCGCAACAGGAACGGCGGCAGCGGGGTTCGCGCCGTCCTCGCGCTGCCGGCGCTGGCCGGCAAGTTCGGGCAGCCGGGGACGGGCCTCGTCGCCGGCGCGGGTAATGCGTTCCCCAAGACGGCGGCCAGGCTGGGACGTCCGGATCTGGTCCCGGAGGGGACTCGCACGCTCAACATCCTCGACGTCGGGCGGCATCTCACGGAAGAAGACATCGACCCGCCGCTCAAGGCTCTGTTCGTCTACAACCACAATCCGGTGATCGTGCACCCGGACCAGAACCTGATCCGGCGCGGGTTCGAACGCGAGGACGTCTTCATCGTCGGGTGCGATATCGCCATGACCGACAGCCTGACGTACGCGGACGTCATCCTGCCCGCCTGCACGCACTTCGAGTACGCGGACCTGTATCCCGCCTATGGACACCATCATCTGCAGCGCGGCGACCCGGTGATCCCACCGGTAGGCGAATCGCTTCCCAACACGGAGATATTCCGCAGGCTTGCCAAGCGGTTCGGTTTCAACGATCCGATCTTCGAGGCGAGCGACAAAGAGCTGATGGACGATGCGGTCGACGGCTCGGATCCACGCATGAAAGGGATCAAGGCGAGCGAGCTTCCCCTGGCCACCGCGCTGCCGATGGAATTCGGCGGGGAAGAGGCAATCCCCTTCCGGAACGTCTTTCCCGGAACGCCGTCAGGCAGGGTCGAGCTGGAGTCCGTCTATCTGACCGAGGCGTACGACGAACCCGTGGCCTCCTATCGCCCGCTGAAGGCGGCCCACCCGCTCGCGCTGATCACGCCGTCATCGGACAAGCGGATAACCTCCACCTTCGGCGGGCTCAAGTGGAGCGATGGAACGCCGCCGCTGGAAATGCATCCCGACGACGCGGCCGCGCGCGGTCTTCGCGACGGGCAGTGGGTTCGGGCATGGAACGAGCGTGGTGAGGTGCACCTGCCCCTCATCGTCACGGACGCGGTGCGGCCCGGCGTGTGCTATTCGGAAAAGGGGGCCTGGTTCCGGACCTCGGACAACATGCAGACGGTCAGCGCCCTGGCGCCCGCCACGCACGCCGATCTCTGCGAAGGGGCGTGCTTCAACGACACCCGCGTCGAGGTGGCCGCCTACCAGGCTCCGGCACAAGCCGCCGAATAAGTTCGCGGAGTTCAGGAGAGAGCGGGAAGGGAGACCCGTGGGACGCATACTGTCCGCCGGCGAAGTCGCACGCTACGACGACCAAGGATATCACTACCCCATCCGGGTGCTCTCGCCGGAACGGGCGGAGCGTTACCGCCGGCTGGCCCAGGCCCTGCGTGTCTCGGGCGGCGGACGGTCGGTAAGCGTCGATGTGCGCATCTCGTTCAAGCTGCACCTCGCCTACACTTGGCTCGACGAGATGGTGCACGATCCTCTCGTACTGGACGTCGTCGAAGACATCATCGGTTCGGATATTCTGGTATGGAGCAGCGCGCTGTTCATGAAGGACGCCGGCGACGGTTCCTACGCCGCGTGGCATCAGGATACCAACTACACGAATCTCAAGGGTCGGGATCAGGTCAGCGCCTGGATCGCTCTCAGTCCGAGCACGGTGGAGAGCGGTTGCATGCGAGTCCTGCCGGAGTCCCACAAGATCGGGCGACTGCTGCACGAGGAAACGGACGACGGGAAGAATATCCTTGCGCGGCAGGAACGGCTGGTCGAAGACCTGGGTGACTCCGAGGCCGTCGACTTGGTTCTGCGACCGGGGGAAATGTCGCTTCATCACCTGGCGATGGTGCACGGCTCGAGTCCCAATAACGCCGACTACACGCGCATCGGATATGCCGTCCGCTACATCGCCCCGCACGTCGACCCGACGGGACGGCACGAGACGGCAATGTTGGCACGTGGCGAGGACCGTTACGGCTACTACGAGCTCGAGCCGCGGCCAAAGGCCGACCTCGGCGCGGATGCCGTGGCGGCGTTCGAGCGCGCCGTCGCAATCCGGAAGTCGAACTTCTACGACAAAGAAGCGGCGGCCCCGACGGCTACGCTGAGTTGATCACGGTGTGCTTGAGAAGGGGCCTGTGACGCCCATTACAACCGGCTGACCCGGTCCGGCGTGCCGTTCAGCGTCTCGGTGCAGAACTCGAAGGCGTCCGCCTCGGCGGCATCGGAGGTGGGATAGGTGCCGCTCATCTGGATTCGATTCCCGCTCTGCCATACCGACCACATATAGTCCGTCGATCCGTCGGGGTTGGTCCAGCGCTCGATGATCACTTCCAGCATGCCGCCAAGCCTCGGGCAGAGCCTGTTCGCCGTTTCCCGCTTCATGATAGCGCGGCTTCGGCCGGACGTCAGTCGGTGACGGTCATGTGGATCGTGCCGTTGGCGGGGATGCGGGTATCGCGGGTATGATGGACAGCGATTCGGTTGGCGTATCTGGAGCAATGGTGGACATGACAAAGGAACCGTTCCGGCTCGACGGCGACGTGGCCGTGGTCACGGGCGGCGCCCGGGGACTCGGACGGGCGATCAGCGAGGTCTTTGCCGTGCAGGGCGCGACGGTCGTGATCGTCGATATCTTGGGGGACCTGGCCGAGCAGACGGCCCGGGAAATCCGCGATGCCGGCGGCGTTGCCGAGGCGCGGACACTCGACGTCACGGACGAAGCGTTGATCGAGACGACCTTTGCCGGAATCGTCGAGGCTCACGGCCGTCTCGACGTCCTGGTGAACAACGCCGGCATCGGGTTGCGAAAGCCCGCCGTCTCGATCCCGCGCGAGGGCTGGGACAAGGTGATCGAGGTCAACCTGACGGCCGTTTTTCTCTGCGCGCGGATCGCCGGGCGTCACATGATCTCGGGCGGGGGCGGGCGTATCGTCAACATCGCCTCGATCATGGGCCTGATCGGCGCCCGTTTTCCCAACATCTCGTACACGACGGCGAAGGGTGGCGTGGTGAGCATGACGCGGGGGTTGGCGGCGGAATGGGCCGGGGAAGGCGTGCGCGTGAACGCCATCGCGCCGATCTACGTCAAGACCGAGCTGACGGCACCGATTCCGCAGGAATGGCTCGAGGACCTCGATCGCATGGCGCCCCTCGGCGGCAGGGCGGAGCCGGTCGATATCGCCAACGCAGCCCTCTTTCTGGCGAGCCGCGAGGCGGGGATGGTCACCGGCCACACCCTGCCGGTCGATGGCGGCTACACGGCGCGTTGAGGAGGGGGCGATGACCCACAGGAACGGCAAGGCTTTCCGTCTCGACGGCGAGATCGCGGTCGTGACCGGCGGCGCCACAGGGCTCGGCCGGGCCATGGCCGGCGTTCTCGCGGGGCAAGGCGCACATGTCGCAATCCTCGACATCGACGCGACGGGCGCGGCGACGGCGGCCTCCGAGATCGAGGGCGACGGCGGCAGCGCCGAAGCGCATCGGCTCGACGTCACGGATGAATCGGCGGTGGACGCGGTCATGGAGACGCTGGCGACGGGCCATGGTCGACTCGACATCCTCGTCAACAACGCGGGTATTGCCGAACGAATGCCCGCGACGGAGATGCCGCGCGAGGCCTGGGAACGGGTAATGGGGATCAACGCGACGGGTGTCTTCCTCTGTGCCCGCGCGGCGGCGCGTCACATGATTGCCCGGAAGACCCGTGGACGTATCGTCAATATTGCCTCGATCATGGGTTTTTCGGGGGGGATCTATCCGAACGTTTCCTACAACACCTCGAAGGGCGCGGTCGTCAACCTGACCCGGGCGCTCGCCGTCGAGTGGGCGCCCCACGGCATCCGCGTGAACGGGGTGGGGCCGACTTTCGTGCGGACGGACCTCACGACTGCGTTGTTCGCGCGAGCGGACTTCTACGAAACGATCAAGCGGTACACGCCCATGGGCAAGGAGGCGGAGCCCGCCGATATCGCGCACGCGGTGCTGTTCATGGCGTCACACGAGAGCGGGATGATCACCGGTCACACGCTGCCCGTGGACGGCGGCTTCCTGGCCTGGTGAGGGACCTCCGTATCGTATCGTCCATCTGACCGACGTCCCGGCCGCCGCATCCACCCTCGTGGACTGGTTCATCGCGGAATGGGAACCGTGGTACGGACCCGACGGGGCGGGTGACGCGGCGGCCGATCTCGCGGCCTGCCGCGGCCACGATGATTTGCCCGTCTGTTTGGTCGCCGTGGATGGGCAGGGCGACGTTCTCGGCACTGCCGCGCTGAAGGACGAGTCCGTGGGGAGCGAACGGGCGGACGGCCCATGGCTCGCCGCCCTGCTGGTGGGTGAAGCGTTCCGGGGCAAGGGCGTTGGAACCGTGCTCGTCGCGGCGATCGAGGACGAGGCCCGGCGGCTGGGGTTTGACGAGATCTTCTGCTCGGCGGACGCCAGCGCGCCGATCCTGGAGCGCAGGGGTTGGGAGGCGTTTGCGGCGACTGAATCGCTGAGGGGGACGATCTCGATCTACCGGTTGAGTGGATTGCTGGAGCAGAGCTGCACTTAGGTCTTGGAAAGCCGCAGGCGGAGGCGGCTATGCCTCCGCCTTGTCGAGTGCCTGGGACAGGTCGGCGATGATGTCGTCCGCATCCTCGATGCCTACGGAAATGCGGACGAGCCCGTCGGTCAGGCCACGGGCGTGGCGTTCCTCCACCGGCACGTCGACGTGCGTCATGGTCGCGGGATGGGTGATCATGGTCTCCACGGCGCCCAGGCTTTCCGCAAGGCCGCAGAGCTCCACCGAGTTCATCAGGGTCTTGCCGGCGGCAATGCCCCCCGTCAGCTCGAAGGAGATCATGCCGGAGAATCCGGACATTTGGGCCTTGGCGATGCCATGCTGGGGATGGGATGCGAGTCCGGGGTAGGCGACCCGCGCCACCTTGTCATGCGCTTCGAGGAATTCGGCAACCCCCTGGGCATTCGTCGCGTGGCGCTCCATGCGCAGGTGCAGGGTCTTGACCCCGAGCAGCGTCAGCCAGCAGTCGAAGGGACTCGACACGGCGCCCACGCTCTTCTGCAGGAACTTGAGCTGGTCACGAATGTCTTCGCGGTTGGTGACGACGATCCCGCCGATGATCTGGTTATGCCCGCTCAGGTATTTCGTCGTCGAATGCATGACGATATCGGCGCCGTACTCCAACGGCCGCAGGAAGATCGGCGTCGCGAACGTCGAATCGACGGCGTAGATCAGGTCGTGCTCCCTGGCGATCTCCGCCATGGCTGCGAGGTCGGTGACCTTCAGCAAGGGGTTCGTCGGTGTCTCGATCCACAGCATCCTGGTCTCGGGCCGTACCGCCTGGCGCACCGTCTCCGGCTGCGACGAATCGACGTACGTGACCCCGATGCCGTGGCGGGACAACACCTGATTGAACAGGCGCGTCACGCCGCCGTAGACGTCGTCCGTGCAGACCACGTGATCGCCCGAATCGAGCGTCTTCAGACAGCTATCCACCGCCGACATGCCGCTTGCGAAGCTGATGCCGTGGGCGCCGCCCTCGATCGCCGCGAGATTGTCTTCGAGGACCTGGCGCGTCGGGTTCGACGACCGCGTGTAATCGAAGCCCTTGTCCCGGCCTACCTCGTCGAGGACGTAAGTCGCGGTCTCGTAGATCGGCGGGATGATCGAGCCGGTCGTGGGATCGGGCGCGATGCCGGCGTGGACGATCGTGGTGTCGCGTTTCAACGGATGTCCTCCTGAAAGCTGGTCCGACCTTCGCCTCACTTCAGCGATTTGCGGCGGTGGTAGTTGAGATAGTCCGAGATCGTGATGAGGCCATGGAACTGGCCGTCGCCGACCACCAGGACGACGTGGCCGGCCCGGAAAATATGCATCAATTCGTCGACCGCCGTGTCGGGCGTCACCAGCTCCAACCGGTCGGTCATGTACTTGGAGCAGGGCTCTGTGAACCGGTCTTCATGGTTGTGGACGGCGACCAGCAAGTCCGATTCGTCGATGATCCCGACGATCCGGTCTCCGTCGAGGACGGGCAGCTGCGACACGTCATACATGCGCATGCGGCCGTAGGCGTTCAGCAGCGTGTCTTCGGGCGTCACCGAGATCACGCCGCCTTCTTCGGCCCGGCGGGTGATGAGGTCGCGAAGGTCTCCAAAGGTCTCGCGCTCCAGGAACCCCTGGTCGAGCATCCAGTAATCGTTGAACATCTTCGAGAGGTACTTGTTCCCGGAGTCGCAGATGAACGTCACGACGCGCTTGGGCTCGGTCTGCCTGCGGCAGTAATCGAGGGCGGCCTTGACCAGGCAACCCGACGAGGAGCCCGCGAAGATCCCTTCCTTCAGCAGGAGTTCACGCGCCGTGTTGAGGCTGTCGTTGTCGGACACGACGATGGCTTCCGCGGCGACGTCGAGCTCGGCGTTGCTGGGCACGAAATCCTCGCCCATGCCTTCGACCAGCCAGGAGCCCGGGTCGCTCCGAATCTCGCCGGTCCGCACGACATCCGCCAGAATCGACCCCTCGGGATCGGCGAGGACCATGTCGATATCCGGATTGACGCTCCGCAGGAACCGCCCGACCCCCGTCAGCGTGCCCCCCGAACCCACGCCGCAGACCACGGCGTCGACGTCGTGATCCATCTGGTCCCAAATCTCGGGACCCGTGCCCTCGCGGTGCGCCTTGGGGTTGGCGGCATTCTCGAACTGGTTGATCCACAACGACCCGGGGATCTCCTTCTCCAGGCGCTCCGCGACGTCCTGGTAGTAGTCGGGATGGCCGCGGCCGACGTCGGAACGCGTGGTGATGACCCGCGCTCCCATGGCGCGGAGATGGAAGATCTTCTCCTGGCTCATCTTGTCGGGGAGAATCAGGACCAGCTGGTACCCCTTGAGGGCCGCCACCAGGGCGAGTCCTAGACCGGTGTTGCCCGCCGTCGCCTCGATCAACGTATCGCCGGGCTTGATACGGCCGGATTTCTCGGCCTCGTCGATCATGGACAACCCGATCCGGTCCTTGATCGAACCACCCGGATTGTGGGACTCCATTTTAGCGAACAGCCGGCACGGACCGGTGTCAAAATTCTGCAACTCGACGATCGGGGTATTGCCGATCAATTCGAGGACGTTCCGATGGGTGGGCATGAGAGGGATTCCGGTCGGTACAAGCTCTGAACCAAGGTCTGCGCAGCATGCCAACGGCGCCGGGGTGCTGCAAGCGCAGCCGGGAAGCCGCGGAGTAGGGCGGTTTCGTCGACACCCGTCCGGTCTTCTGGGCAAAGCGTGGAGCGTGCGTTACGGTTTCGCTTGCACGGAGAGGGCGCGAACGAAGATGATGAGCGTGCATTCCCGGGCGGCAGGCGGCACGACGTGGCAGCATGACGGATTATGAACGAATCACCGTAACGCCGATCTCCGGCGCCCTCGGCGCCGAAGTCGGAGGCATCGACCTGAGAGAGCCTTCCGACGACGCCACCCAAGCGGAAGTCGACCGCGCCTTCCTGAAGCACCATGTGCTGTTCTTCCGGGACCAACAGCTCGAGCCGGAACGGCTGCTGGCGTTCGGCAGCCGATTCGGGGAGCTGAACGTCCTTCAGCCGCTGGTCGGCCCGGACGGCCTGCCCGAGATCATGCGGGTCACCAAGGAGCCCGACGACGATTACGCCGTCGGCCATGTCTGGCATTCGGATGCGCCCTACGCGGAGACGCCGCCCAAGGCCTCGGCCCTATATGCCGTCGAAGTTCCGGAGAGGGGCGGCGACACCCTGTTCGCCAACATGTGCGCCGCCTATGACGCGCTGTCCGAACCGATGCGGGAGAGGCTGGCCAAGCTCACGGCGGTCAACGGCGGGCCCTACATCTACTCGGAGCGGGGCGGCGGCTCGCAATTCAGCGCCCGTGACGATGCTCGCACGGAAGGCGATCCCGTCTTCAGTACCGCCGTGCAGCCGGTCATCCGCACCCATCCGGAGACGGGACGCCGGGTCCTCTACGTCAACCCGGCGCACACGGAGTACATCGAAGGCATGTCGCAGGGGGAGAGCGCGGCGCTGCTCGCCTTCCTTTACCGGCACGGGTCGCGTCCCGAGTTCATTTGCCGGTTCCATTGGCGGCCGGGATCGCTGGCGCTCTGGGACAACCGTTGCACGTGGCATTACGCGGCCAACGACTATCCGGGGCAACGGCGCGAGATGCTGCGGCTCACGATCAAGGGGGACCGGGCCTTTTACGCATAAGCCGGAAATCATCGGAACCAGGGGAGAACACGATGACCATCACGCGGATCGAGACGTCCGAAAGGCTGTCCCAGGCGGTGGTGCACAACGGTATCGCCTATATCGCCGGTCAAGTGGCGCGGGACAAACCGGGGGCTTCGGTTGCCGAACAGACCCGGAACATCCTTGACCGTACCGACGCCCTGCTGGAGAAGGCGGGGACGGACAAGTCGAAACTGCTTACGGCCCAGGTCTGGATTTCCGATATCCGTTATTTCGATGAAATGAACACGGTGTGGAATGCCTGGCTGCCGCCTGGCGAAGCGCCCACGAGAGCCTGCGTGGAATCGCTTCTCGCCGCTCCCCACTACTTCGTGGAGATCGCCTGTACCGCGGCCGTCGAGTAGGGGTGCTTCCGAATAGTCAGCCGGCTTCGGCCTGAGGCTCCGCCGCCCAGGTGGCGCCCGTCCGTGTGCGGAGGTTGCGCAGCACCTCGGCATGGACGGCCAGGTAGCCGGACGCAACGGGGAACAGCGCGCCGGCGACCACCTTGTGAAGCTCCGGCAGGACGTGAAACGGCACCGCCGGGCAGAGGTGGTGCTCGGAGTGGTACGACATGTTCCAGAACAGGGCGTGCAGCCAGCCGGGGGCTCGGGTCGTGCGCGTGTTGACGGTGAGATCGGCGCTTTCCTCGCACTCGGCATGCTCGGCGATCCGCAGCCAGCGCATGTACGGCTCTCCCATCAGGCGCGGCAGGATCCACAGCCACAGGGGCATCCAAGACTCCAGCACCACCGCGATCACGGCGACCGATCCGTAGACCGCCCAGATGATCCGGCCTTCGCGTTTGATCTTGGGGATCACGCTCTCGGGGATGAAATGCCGGTGCTTCTCGGCGATCTTTCCGAAGGGCAGAGTGAAGAACCATTGCACGCCCCGAATCCAGAACGGAATGGCCGATACATAGTAGAGGTAGTCCCATACCGTCGAGTTTCGGGGCAGGACCATGTCGGGATCGCTGCCCCGGATCTGGGTATAGCGGTGATGCGCCAAGTGCGAGTGGCGGAACATGTGCGGCGGCACGTTGTAGATCAGGCAAACCAGCCAATAGACGCCTTCATTCAGCCGACGCGTCCTGAACGGTGTGGCGTGGGAACATTCATGCACGGGCGCGAACAGGAGCGCCATGACGATGCCGTGCAGGATCATGGCGGGCAGCATCCACCAAGTGCCGATGCCGAGAACCACCAGCGCGCCGGTGGCGAACAAGACGAGGAAATGCCGCGCCAGGAAGAAGAGTCCTTTGGCGTCGCTCCGGCGATCCGTGTACCGCTTCAGGGTCTTGCGGTCGATGACGGCTTCGCGACCGTAGGCGAACTCCGAGAGCATGGTCGATGAAGCCCTTTCAAGTATATGCGTGCCATCATTGTAAACGCTTACACCAAGCCCGACTGTAATGGCTAACGTATTCACCGTCAACGACGCTACACTCGAACGATGACCGATCGGGATTCTGCGCACGGCGAAGACGGTGCACAAGGGGGGCGCCACCCGGGCCATCGCCGGCCAACGCTGGCGGATGTCGCGGAAGTGGCCGGCGTCTCCACGGCGACCGTATCGCGCTTCTTCACTTCACCCGAGGCGGTCAGTCCGGCGCTGCGCGGGCGGGTCGGTTCGGCCGTCAAGGAACTCGAATATGTGCCGGACGCCTCCGCCCGGGCATTGGTGACGGGAAGGACCAATACCTTGGGGTTCGTCGTGCCGACCCTCGACGTCGCGCCCTTCGCGGCGGGCGTACAGGCGTTCCAGTCCCGTCTCGCGGCGGCGGACTACACGTCCTTGATGGCCTATTCGAACTACGATCTCGCAGAGGAGGCCCGGCAGGTCAGGGCGCTCATCGCCCGCGGCGTGGACGGTGTCGTCATGGTGGGAATCGAGCACGCGCCGGGGCTCACCGAATTCCTCGTCGAGCGAAACGTCCCGTTCGTCAATACCTGGGTTTTCGAACCCGCTGCGGAGCATCCCTGCATCGGGTTCGACAATAGCGAGGCCATGCGGAAGATGGCGCGTTACGTCCTCGACATGGGACATCGGGACATCGCCATCATCGTCGGCGGGCTCGACGACGAGAACGATCGCGCGCGGGGACGAATCGAAGGGCTGCGCCGCGCCATGGCGGAACGGGGACTGGCTTTGCCGCCGGAGCGAGTCGTGGAGCGCAGATATGGCGTGACGGACGGGCGGGACGCGTTCCGCCAGCTCATGGCCGTGACCTCTCCGCCGACCGCCATCCTGTGCACGAGCGACGTCTATGCGATCGGCGCCCTGCTGGAATGCCATAGGATGGGAATCGGTGTCCCTGAAGAGATTTCCATCACCGGTTTCGACGATCTGGAGATTTCCCGCCACATGAATCCGCCGCTGACGGCGGTGAACGTCCCGGCGGCGGAGATGGGCCGCCTGGCCGCGGAATACCTCCTTGCGCGCATAGCGGATCAACCAGCGGCGCATCTCACCGAGCTCGACAGCGTGCTCAGCATCCGCGGCACCGTCGCGCCGCCGCCGGTGCGTACCGGGGGTCCGCTGCCGTGAACGACGAGGAATGCCGGAGCGGTTTCGGCCAAACCGGAATCGCTCTAGCATCCTCCTCCCGTGGAGGAGGATAGATATGGCCGACGAAACGAAGCGGCTTCAGGCTGCGCGTGCCCGGATCGTCGAGGAATACGGAATCGAGCTCGACGATGCGCACCTGAAGGGCTTGGTCGCCGAAACCGACCGCATCCTCGAGGTCGCGCGCGAGATGTCGCCGGAGCTTTCCTTCGACGGCGAACCCGCGGATTTCCCGGCGAGTCTCGTGCGCTTGAGGGATTCGTCATGACCGACGTTACGCATCTGAGCCTGACGGAGGTCGCGTCCGCGATCCGGGACAAACGCGTGTCCTCCGTCGAGGTCACCGAAGCCTGCCTCGCGCGAATCGAGCGGCATCAACCGGCGCTCAACTGCTTCATATCCGTCGAAGCCGGCGACGTGCTCGACGCGGCGAAAGCCGCGGATGAAAAACTCGCACGCGACCCCGAGGCCTGCGGCCCGCTGCACGGCGTGCCGCTCGCTCACAAGGACATGTTCTACCGTGCCGGTAAGATCTGCACGTGCGGGTCGAAGATTCGGCGCGGCTGGCGTCCGGACTACACGGCGACCGTCATCGAACGCCTGGAGGCGGCCGGGGCGCTGCAGGCCGGCACCCTCAACATGGTGGAGTTCGCCGCCGGATCGACCGGCCATAACGAACACTTCGGCGACTGCTTCAACCCCTGGAACGTCGAGCACTCGCCGGGCGCCTCATCGAGCGGGTCCGGGTCCGCCGTCGCCGCGCGTCTGGTCTACGGCGCCATGGGCTCCGACACCGGAGGATCGGTCCGTCTGCCCGCCATGCAGTGCGGGCTGGCGGGTCTCAAGCCCGGTTACGGCCGCGTCAGCCGCTACGGGGCCATGCCCCGCTCCTACGCCACGGACTCCATGGGTCCGTTGACCCGGACCGTCCGGGACTGCGCGCGGATGACGAAAGTCATCGCCGGCCGTGACCCGAAGGACGGCTATACCGTGCACGTCGAGGTGCCGGATTACGAGGCGCGTCTGGAGGACAACGTGCGGGGCATGCGGGTCGGTGTGCCGACGAGTTACTTCTACGACGCCGTCGACGCGGAGATGGAGGCTGCTGTCATGGCGAGCCTCGACGTCTATCGCGGACTCGGCGTCGAGGTCGCGGAGGTCGACATCCCCGATCTCGAGCAGATCTACGAGCTGGCCCAGGTAGGCCTCAAGGCCGAGGCGTCGGCCATTCACGAGGAGTGGCTGCGCACCCGTCCCCAGGATTATTCGGACGGAATCCGGGGAGAGCTCGAGAGCGGGCTGCTGATCCCGGCCGTCCGCTATCTCGAAGCTCAGCGCATGCGCGAACCCAAGATGGTGGAGTTCGTCGAGCGGGTTTTCGGGAAAGTCGATGTTCTCCACGCGCCGGTCAGCGAGGACGCGGCGCCCGAGATGGCCGATGTCAGTCCCGGTAACGCGGAGCGGGCGGCGGAGTTGATGCACCGCGTAGCCCGACTGACCCGCCCGGTGGGATATCTGGGGTTGCCGGCGCTGGCGGTCCCCTGCGGTTTCAACCGGAAGGGTTTGCCGCTCGGCTTCCAGCTCATCGGCCGCCCGTTTTCCGAGGCGCGGCTGTTCACACTCGGACACGCCTATCAACGGGAAACGGATTGGCACGAAAAGGTCCCGCCGCTCCAATGATGTTGGCAGTACGCGCCATTCCGACTTGCGAAAGCCGCAGGCCTTGCCCATATTGTTCCGAGCGGGGGTAAAGGCGGTCTCCCCGCAACTCCAAGGCAATCGCGCCCAAGTGCCGTCGCAATCCTGCTGAATCAGGAGGGCGACTTATGGGCGATACCCCACTTTCTCTCGAACCCCAAGAACTCATAGAACTACTGGCGTCGGGCCGAAGTCCAACCGTGATCGACGTGCGGCGGCAGGAGGCTTACGAGGCCTCCGACATCACCGTCGCGACCGCAATATGGCGCGATCCACTGTCCGTGCACGAATGGTCCAACGACCTGGACGGTGATCGCGGCGTGGTCGCCTATTGCATCCACGGCCACCAGATGAGCCAAGGCGTCGCGGCATTGTTACGATCCGCTGGACTGACCGCTCGATATCTGGTCGGCGGGATCGATGGTTTCGTCGAGGGGGGTGGTCCCACCGTCACCCGGAAATCTCTCCCGCAGCGCGGTCCCGATGGCCGGACCCGATGGGTAACCCGGGCACGGCCGAAGATCGACCGCATCGCATGTCCCTGGTTGGTGCGCCGCTTTCTCGATCCGGACGCGGCGATCCTCTACGTTGAAGCCGAGCACGTCGACGCCGTGGCCGAAGTCACGGGCGCTACACCGTTCGATGTGGACGGCGTTGAGCTCACCCGCATGAATGGCAATTGCAGCTTCGACGCGTTCCTCAAGAAGTTCGATGTCCAGGATGAAGCCGTTGACGCTTTGGCGGACATTGTTCGCGGGGCCGACACCAGACATTACAAACTGGCTCCCGAAAGTGCCGGGCTCGTTTCCATTTCCCGAGGTCTTGCGGTGCTTCACATAGACGATCTCGCGATGTTGGATGCCGGCATGAAGGTGTATGACGCCCTCTATGCCGATTGCCGGCAACGCATGAGCGAAAACGCGGGGGAGGGGTCATGACGGCCGCAACGACGCAGGAGGTTGACGCCGGCGTCGCGGACGTTCCTTTCCGCGATGCCGTCCGAGTCTGGGCGAAGATCGGGCTGCTGAGTTTCGGTGGTCCGGCGGGCCAGATCGCGATGATGCATCGCATTCTCGTCGACGAGAAACGCTGGATCGGCGAGTCGCGGTACCTGCACGCACTCAACTACTGCATGCTGTTGCCGGGGCCCGAGGCGCAGCAGCTCGCTACCTATGTGGGTTGGCTCCTTCACCGAACCCTGGGCGGAATGGCCGCGGGCATCCTGTTCGTCCTGCCGGGCGCCTTGGTGATTCTGGCGCTCAGCATCGTCTATGCCCTCTACAGTCACTTGGCGTTCATCGATGCGCTGTTTTTCGGCATCAAGGCGGCGGTGCTGGCCATCGTCGTCGAGGCCGTGCTGCGCATTGGCCGCCGCGCGCTCGGAAATCCGGCCATGTACGCCATCGCGGCGCTCGCCTTCGTCGCGATCTTCTTCTTTTCCGTTCCGTTTCCCGTGATCGTCGTGGCCGCCGCGCTGATCGGCTTCGCCGGCGCCCAGTTCAATCCCGATCGTTTCGTGGCCGTGCGCCGGCATGGAGGCTCTGACGGGGATGCCGTCGCGGACGCGGCCCTCGACGCCGGACGGCTCGAACACACGCGGCCCTCGTTCGCGCGCGCGGCGCGCACCGTCGCAGTCTGCCTGCCCCTGTGGTTCGGGCCGACCATCGTCGCGTTGCTCGTCCTGGGTGGGGATGATGCCTTCACCCAGATCGGCTGGTTCTTCAGCAAGCTCGCCGTGGTGACGTTCGGCGGCGCCTATGCGGTGCTGGCATATATGGCGCAGCAGGCGGTCGAGGCCTACGGCTGGCTGGCGCCGGGCGAGATGCTGGACGGCCTCGGGCTCGCCGAGACCACACCGGGTCCTTTGATCATGGTGGTCCAGTTCGTGGGCTATCTGGCGGCCTTCCGCAACCCGGGCGGTCTCGATCCGCTGACCGCAGGCGTCATCGGGGCGGCGCTTGCCACCTGGGTGACCTTCGTTCCCTGTTTCCTATGGATCTTCCTCGGCGCGCCCTACGTCGAGAGGCTGCGGAACAACCAGAGCCTCAGCGCGGCGCTTTCCGGCATCACGGCGGCCGTCGTCGGCGTGGTGCTCAACCTAGCCGTGTGGTTCGGCATGCACGTGGTATTCCGGGATGTCGACGCATTCGAGTTCGGTCTCGTATCCGTGCCGTTGCCTTCTTTGTCCAGCACCGACGTCTCGGCGCTGGGCCTGACCGTCTTTGCAATCTGGCTCACCTTCGGCCGGCATCTCGGGCTGTTCGTCACGCTCGGACTAACCGCGGCGGCGGGGATCGTCGTCAGCTACATCCCCTGGTGACTTCGAGCGTCGCATCGTCTCGACAAGCCGGAGTCCGGACGGTATGCCTGTCCCGAGGAGGGGACGGGTGAGCATTATGAACTGGCACCTCGGCATCGACATCGGTGGCACGTTCACGGACGTGGTGGCGCACGACGGAACGACGGGACAGTCCCGAACCGCCAAGGTCTGGAGCGTCAAGGACGACCCGCGGGCGACCGTCTCGACCGCCCTCGAGGCCCTGGATCTGGAAACGGCGGACGTGCGGATGCTGACGTTCGGCACGACCATCGTCACCAATGCCATCATCCAGGGTCAACCGGGGCGCGTGGCACTGCTCACCACCGCCGGATACGGCGATGTCCTCGACATCGCGCGGCAATCGCGACGGGTGCTTTACAATCTGGCGGCGCTTCCCCGCGAGCCCGCTCCGGTGCCGCGGGAATTGCGGTTCGAAATCGACGCTCGCATGCGGCCGGACGGCAGCATCGCGACTGCGTTGGATGCGGACCAGGTTCGGGACATCCTGAGAAGCCTCGACGGCACGGCCGATTCGATCGCGGTCTCGCTGCTGCATGCCTACGCCAACGGCGAGCACGAACGATCCGTGGGCGAGCTGTGCCGGGAGTTCTTTTCGCACGTTTCGCTGTCCCATCAGGTGTGGCCGCAACTCAAGGAGTACGAGCGGACGCTCGCCACGGTGTTGAATGCGAGCGTGATGCCGATGGTGGCCAATTACGTCGCCACGCTGGACGAGTTCCTTCCTCCCGACCTGCGCCTGGAACTGTTTCATTCTGCGGGTGGCATGATGACGCCGGAAGCCGCCGTGTCTCTGCCCCTTTCGCTCGCACTCTCGGGTCCCGCCGCGGGCGTGGAAGCGGCCCGTCAGGTGGCGAGAGACGTCGAGGCGCCGCTCGCCATCAGTATCGACATGGGCGGCACGACGACGGACGTCTGCCTGATCGTGGACGGTGAGCCGGAGGTCCGGGACCAGGCGCAAGTGGGTCCGTGGACGGTGAATCTGCAGATGCTGGCCGTGCACTCCATCGGCGCCGGCGGCGGGTCGCTCGTCCGTCACGGATCGGCGGGCATGCAGGTGGGGCCGGAAAGCGCCGGCGCCGACCCGGGTCCCGCGTGCTATGGCCGGGGGGGTAGCCGGCCCACGTTGACCGATGCCGCGGTCATATTGGGATATCTACAGCCGTCCACGCACACCGACGGCAGCATCCGGATCGACAGGGAGTTGGCGGAACGGGCCTTCGAAGGCATCGCCCGTCAACTGGATACGCCCATGCCGCGTGTAGCCCGGGGTGTGGTGCGCGTCGCCAACGCCAACATGGCGCGGGCGCTCAGACGGATCACGGTGGACCGGGGCGTGGATACCCGTGACTGTACATTGATCGCATTCGGTGGGGCAGGGCCGATGTATGCCGCCGAACTCGCCCGCGACGTGGGCATCGGCACGGTTCTGGTGCCGAGAGATTCAAGCCTCCTCTCGGCGATCGGCTGTCTGACCGCGGCTCCGAGCTACACGCGCCAGCGGACGGTGCGCCTGGCAGGTACGGACTGGAGCGCCGATGCGTTCAAGCGGGTCTGTACCGAAATCGCCGACGAGGCGCGGGAAAGCCTGTTGCACGGCCGCAGCGGGAATCCCGAGGTCAGCGTGGAGTACATCGCGTTCATGCGCTATCTCGGTCAAAGCTACGCGATCGAAATCCCCTGCATGCCGGAGAGCCGCGCCGATGAGCTTCAAGGATCGTTCTGGCGGCGCCACCGGGAGCTCTACGGCTATCACACGGATGAGCCGTGGGAGGTTCAGTCGTTGCGTGTCGCGGCGAAGATCGATCCCGAGAATCCGGAATTCGGCCGCCCGGGGGCGTCGGGCACGGCGCCCGAACCCATCGAAGCCGTGAGCTGCATTTTCGCGGAAGGTCCCGCCGATACGCCCGTCTACGCGCGGGACGATCTCGGCCCGGCGCGGACCATGGAGGGTCCTCTCGTCGTCGTGGACCGGACGTCGACGACCGTCGTGCCTCCCGGTTGCCGGCTCGGCACGACGCCGCACGGTCACCTCCGGATCGAGGTTAGAGAAACGCCATGAGCGAACGACCCGATGTCTTCACGGTGGAGGTGATCCGCCAGGCCCTGGCGTCCATCGCCGAAGAGATGTCGCTCGTGGTCATGCGGGCCGCACGGTCCCCGCTGTTGCGCGAGGCGGGCGACCATTCGTCCGCCCTGACTTCCGCCGACGGCGGAGTCATTGCCCAGGGCCGGGACATCCCCATCCATCTCGGTGTCATGGGGTTCGCGGCACGGGAATTCCTCAAGGTGGTGGGCAAGGAGAGACTGGCGCCCGGCGATATCTGGTATCTCAATCTGCCAGAGGTCGGCGGCAATCATCTACCCGACGTGAAGGCGGTGAGGCCCGTCTTCCACGAGGGCGAACTGCTCGCCTTTGCGGTTTCGCTCGCCCACTGGGAGGACATCGGAGGCGCGACGCCCGGCAGCTATACCGCCCACGCGACGGACGTTTGGCAGGACGGCTTTCGTATTCCGCCGACCCGGTTCTTCGCCGGCGACGAGCCAATCGAAGAAAGCCTCAACCTCCTGCTCGCCAACATCCGCACGCGTGACGTCATCCGGGGCGACATGTTCGCTCAGGCGGCCGCTACGCGGGTAGCGGATACCCGCCTGCAGACCCTGTTCGAGACACACGGTCCGGAGACGTTCAAGGCCGCCGTGGAGAAGCTCAACGAGCTGACCGAAGAGCAGACTCGCGAGGCCATTCGCGACCTGCCGGACGGCGTCTACGAAGGCGAAGACCATATGGACGATATCGGCCCCGACGGGGAGCACGTCGCCATCCGGGTCAAGGTCACGATCGACGGGGACGCCGCGACCTTCGATTTCAGCGCCTCGGGCGATGCGGTGGAGGCGCCGGTGAACGCGACGCCGTCGCTCGCCGCGACCGCCGCCGGGTTCTTCATCAAGGCCATCTCCAAGCACGAAATCTTCCACGCCGACGGGTTCTTTCGTGCGGTGAAGGTGATAACCCGCCCGGGCTCCGTCCTGAGTCCGCCCTACAGCTACCCTGTCGTCCTCGGCAATCACGAGACGTCGCAGCGCTGTGTCGACGCGATCATGCGGGCGATGGTGCACTGCGTGCCCGACGCCGTGACGGCTGGCGGTTCCGGATCGGCGTCGGTGCTCATCTTCAGCGGCCAATGGCCTGACGGCCGCTGGTGGTCCTTTTACGAGGCTCACGGCGGCGGCGAAGGGGGCCGCGTCGACCGCGACGGGTGGTCCGCAACGCGCGTGAACCTCGCCAACGTCATGAACACGCCCGCCGAGATGGTCGAGGCGCAATATCCCATCGTCGTCTCGAAGCAGGCGCTGCGGGACGGATCGGGGGGGCGCGGCCGCCACCGCGGAGGCAACGGCGTCGTGCGGATCTACGAAATGCTGGGGGGGGACACCAAGTTCGCGGCCATGCTGGATCGCTGCAAAGTGCCGCCCTATGGCCTGCTCGGGGGCGAGAGCGGAGCCCCCTACGAATTGCGGCGTGTCTCGACGGACGGCACGGAGGAAGTGATCGAGGGCCGCGGGCACTACCGCCTCGGGAAGGGCGAGAAGATCATCCTTTCGACCGGCGGCGGCGGAGGCTACGGCGAGGCGGGAGACGGGTGATCCCTTAGCCCGGCACTTCGGCTTCGAGCACGCCGTCCGCTTCGCGTGCCTTGACAACCTCGGCACCGCGGAAGTTGAGCTCGATCTTCACGCCGTTGGGATCGTGCAGGAAGACCTGCCGGATTTCGCGGCCCGGCACGTCGCGCACGTGAAAGGGAACCCCACTCCCGTCCAGCAGCTCGATCATGTCGTCGATGCCCTTGGCCTCGAAGGCAACGTGGTCGATCGTGCCGGTGCCTTCGTCGGGCTGGTCATCGACGCCGACGAGATGGATGACGGCCTCGTCGCCGCAATAGAGCCAGGCGCCCGGGAACTGGAAGGACGGACGGTCTCCGTCGATCAGGCCGATGACATCGGAGTAGAACTTCCTCGTCGCTTCGAGGTCGCCGGTGACGATGTTGACGTGGTTGAGGGCTGTGATGGCCATGGGTCCGTCCCCCGTTCGTGGCAGTTGCGAGTGATGAATAGGCTCTTCGCAGTCTAGCACGGCGCCGGGCCTGTCGAACGCCTCGCGTGCGCAAAGTCACGTGGCTCCCTGACGCCGGCGCAATGCCTCGCGGTGCATGATGTAGAGGCCGCTCAGGACGACGAGGATCGTTCCGCCGATCACCCACCGGTCGGGCAGGTCTCCCCAGATGGCGAATCCCAGGGCGACGGCCCAGACCATATTGAAGTACTTGAAGGGCATGACGATGACGGCTTCGGCGAGACGCAGGGCCTCGATGTAGAGGAAATGCGCCGCGCCCATGAGGACTCCGCTGACCGCCAGGATCAACCAGTCCCGCGCGCCGGGGACGACCCAACCGAACGGCAGGGTGGCAAGACCGAACAGGCATGCCGCGGCGGTCGTGAACGCGAGGGTGCCGACCGACGACTCCGACGACGCGATCCGCCGCGTGATGATGTCGCGCGCGACCCCACCCATCACCGAGACGAGCGGCAGGAGCATGGCGACGCGCAGGCCGTCGCCGGTCGGCCGGATCATCAGCAGGACCCCGCCGAAGCCGACGAGGACGGCCGTCCAACGCCGCCACCCCACGGTTTCGCCCAATAGCAACGGCGCCAACGCCGTAATCATGATCGGACCGGTGAAGGTCGCGGCCATGGAGTCGGCGAGCGGTAGGAAGGTCAGGCCGAACACCCAGAGGAAGGACGAGGCCACGAAAAAGAGTGCCCGCGCGCTTTGGGCGTGGAAATGTCGGACCCTGAGCGAGCGCCAGCCGCCCGCGCGCCAGGCGAAGAACGCGACGGGCAGAAACGCGAAGAGTCCGCGGAGCGTCATGATCTCACCCACGGGACAGGTGTCCGTCAGCCACTTCATGGCCGCGTCATTGGTGGTAAGGAAGACGCCCCCCAGCAGGATGCAGGCGATACCGCCGGTAGGAGAGATCGATCCCGACGTGACGGGGCGGCGCATCAGACAACCGCCGCGGCGGCGGGGGCGCCACAGGCGCTCCGGCCCATGCCGGCCTGGAGGATCGGATATCGGATACCCGGCAGCCGGTAGATGGTGGTATTGGAGAGAGCCTCCTTAAATTCCACTTTATTTCAATTTCTTACAGATTATTGTTGCCATTCCATATCAGATTTTTGCTTGAGGACGTCAAGCGCCATGAGCTGACGGTCGCGCCAAGCCCGACGGTCGTCAAGGCGCTCGCGCGGCAGATATCGGCGCCGGTATTCGTCGACCTGCTCGACGGCATCGTCATCCCATCCCCGGTCCGGATACATGCGCTTCATGAGATCGCCGAAATATCCCATCACCTCCCGCCAGCCGTCGGGAGCGTTGAGGTCCAGGGTTTCGAACGGTCCCATGAAGGCCCATCGGGGTCCGACGCCGTCTTTCACGACCTTTTCCAGATCCTCGGCCGAAACATATCCCCGATCGACCAGCCTCAGGCCTTCGACGACTAGGGCGATGTGCAGGCGGTTGAGGATGAGACCCATGATCTCCTTCTTGACGATCACCGTGGATTTGCCGATGTCCTCCATGATCTTCCGGCACCGCTCGACGACCTCCCGTGCCGTCCACGGGGCGGGTGAGATTTCGACAACGCGCAGGAACGATGGAGGATTGCAGGGGTGGGTGATCACGCAGCGATGACGGCCGTCGAGGTCTTCCGTGAATTCCGAGGCGCCGATGCCGGATGCGGAACTGCAGAGGATGCAGTCGGGTCCCGCAAGGCGGTCCATCTCCGCAAAGAGGGCGTGCTTGACATCCCGGTCCTCCGGATAGCTCTCGATCGCCAGAACGGCGCCGTCCAGCGCGTCGGCGAGGTCGTCGGTGCCGATGATCCGCGTTCGCACGGCCGTGGCGGACTCGATCTCGCCGACCCGCTCCAGGTCCCTGAGATTGGTGTCGATCGCGCTCCAGGCTTCGTCGGCGGCAACGCCCTTCCGGCCGACGAGCGCAACGTCGTGCCCGGCCCGCGCGAAGGCGATGGCCCAGGCGCGGCCTACCAGGCCTCGGCCCACCGAGACGATCTTGTTGTCCGGCATCGTTCCGTTCCTTTCGTGAGGACTCTCGGGCTAAACGCGCCCGATGGTTCGGTCTATCGATTTGATAGCAGACCAATCCCGCCGGCCGCGAGGTCGCGCGAGGTGGCGGCACGTCCGGCCTTGGCCCTATGATGGCCTCGGACTTCGGAGGAATTTGTCTCATGCGGGAACTCGGTGAGCTGGAGTTGATTCGCGAATCGCTCGTCGCGGTCGCCGCGGAGATGCGCGCCAACGTCATTCATTCGTCGTACTCCTCGATCATCTACGAGGGCCATGACTTTTCCTGTGCGCTGCTCACGGCGGACGGTCGGCAGGTGGCGCAATCGCTCGACGATCACCCCATTCACCTGTTCGCGGTGCCCTATTCGACACAGCAGGTTCTGAAGGCATTCGCCGGCAGCATCCACGAAGGCGACATCTTCCTGCACAACGATCCTTATACGGGTGGCACCCATCTCAACGATATCCTGATGTTGTGCCCGGTGTTCCACGATGAACGGCACGTCATGTTCGCTGCCGTACGCTGCCACTGGGGCGATGTCGGCGGGATGTCGGCGGGCTCCATCTCCGGGCGCGTCAAGGAGATCCTTCAGGAAGGGTTGCGGGTGACGCCGACGAAGATCTGCGACCGGGGCGAGATGAACGAGGCGTTCCTGACACTGCTCATCGACAACATGCGCGTCCCGACGGAACGGCGCGGCGACTTCAACACCATGCACGGGACCGTGCGCAAGGCGGCGGAGCACCTCCGGCGGTTGTTTGAACGGTTCGGTCCGGAGACGTTCCTCGAGGGCATCGAGGAATTGATACGACGGGGCGAAGCCTATCAACGCCGGCGGATCGGCGAGCTTCCGGACGGCGACTACTTTGCGGAAGGCTATATCGAGAGCGACGGGCACAGCCCGGAGCCGCTCGTCGCCAAACTCAAGCTGAAGGTCGCGGGCGACTCGCTGGTCGCAGATTTTTCGGGATCATCCCCACAATCGGCAGGGCCCACCAACGTCGGACCTGCGATGGCGCGAAACGCCGTCGTGACCATCGCCAAGTCCTTCCTCGATCCCGACTCGCCGATCAACCACGGGTCCTTTGCGCCGATCGAGGTGCTCGTTCCCGAAGGCAGTTTTCTCAATGCCCGCCTCCCCGCGCCTTGCGGCGGCATGGCGGAGGTCAAGTACCTGCTCGATTCGACGGTGGCCGCCGCGTTCGGCCAGATCGTTCCCGAAATGATGACCGGGGACGCGCGCTGCTCGGCCAATCACACCTACATCTCGGGTCCCCATCCCGACATCGACGGTATCTACCTGCTCTACGAATACCCTTCGGGCGGGACGGGGGCCATCCACGGCCGCGACGGTCACAACGGCATTCGCGTCTACACGGAAGGCGACTTCAATGCCATCCAGTCGTCGGAAATCGTCGAAAGCCAGAACCCGCTGCGCGTCGAGCGTTGCGAGCTGCGGGAAGGGAGTTGCGGCGACGGCCAATGGCGGGGCGGCTTCGGAATCCGCCGGGACATCCGCGTGTTCAACGACCACTCCACCTTGTCGGTGCTATCCGACAAGAACGTCATTCCGCCTTACAGCGTAAAGGGGGCGAGGAATCCAGCGGCCAACCGCTTCGTGGTTCTGCGCGACGGGGCCGTCGCCGAACCGTCTCCGATACCGGGAAAGGTGACCGGGTTTCCGGTGGGACCCGGCGACATCGTGCGCATGGAAGGGGCGGGCGGCGGGGGATACGGCGACCCGCTGATGCGCGATACCGCGGCAGTCCGGCGGGACGTGAAGGACGGCCTCCTGACCGAAGAGCAGGCGGAAAAGCGCTTTGGCGTGGTTCTAAACGGCCGGGACAGGGTCGACGAGAAGCGTACGGCCGGGAAACGCAAGGCGCTTTCGGCGGCGCGGGTCACGCTGACCGTTCACGCGGCCAACGACGAGATGTTCGACGGCCCCAAGCGCCTTCTTACGATCTCCAGCGAAGCGGCGGTACGTCTCGGCGTGGCCGAAGGCGAGATGATAGAGGTCGCGGCCGAGAAGGGCGCCAACGTCCGCGGCTGGGCGCGCATCTCCGAGGCGAACGCCGACAGCGCGGTCATCATCGGACCTTCGACGTTGAGACTCATCCAGGCGTCGCCCGGAGAGTTGGCCCACGTGCGTCCCGTTTTGCGCGAACCGGCCGTCTAGAGCTTATCCTCTTTAGCCAGAAACGTAGGAGGGCAGGTGTGAGCGGAGTTCTCATCGTCACCGGAGCGAGCACGGGGATCGGGGCGGCAACCGCGCGGGTCGGCGCCCGGCGCGGGTATGACGTCTGCGTCAACTACCGCAGCCGGTCGGCCGACGCCGAAGCCGTCGTGGCAGAGATCGGGAAGCTCGGGGGCAAGGCGATCGCCGTGAAAGCGGACGTCGGCAAGGAAGATGACGTTCTCGGCATGTTCGAGACGGTGGACCGGGAGCTCGGCCCGGTGACGGCCCTGGTCAACAACGCGGGTTTCGTGCCGGGCCGGGCCACGGCCGATCAGGTGACGGCCGCGGACGTTCAGGTGACCATGGACACCAAGGTGATGGGCATCATTCTGTGCTGTCGCGAGGCCCTGAGGCGCATGATGCCGAAACATGGCGGGGAAGGGGGCGCGATCGTCAACGTGACCTCGCCGGCCACCCAGCACGGGGCGCCCGGCTACTGGATCCACTACGCGGCGTCGAATGGCGCCGCGGACACATACACGATCGGGCTGTCCAAGGAGGTGGCGCAGCAACGCGTGCGCGTAAACGCCGTGCGACCCGGATTCGTCATCACGAACTTCCACATCAACGCGAATTGGCCCGACCGCATAGAAAAGTTCATAGCCCAGAACCCCGAGATGCGCGACGGCAAACCCGAGGAAGTGGCGGACGCCATCCTGTGGCTTCTTTCGGACGAAGCGTCGTTCGTTTCCGGAGCCATCGTGGATGTGACGGGCGGCCAGGCCGGCATGATCAATCCCCGGGATTGAGCCTTCCCCTCGTATCTCGTTATCCGACCATCGGGGTTACGGTGGTGGAAGCGGATGGGAGAGGGACGGGGCGACGGAGTCAGAAATCATCCGGATTGAGATCAAGGCCCAGGCCCGGGCGGTCGGACAGCCGGATGCGTGAGTCCTCGACCGCCAGGAATCCGTCGGGCGCGCGGTCGAACAGCCAGCGGTGCAGCATGTGATACTCAACGGATTCGCAGTTGGACAGAGCTGCCGCCGTGTGGAGGCTCGCGGCCATGCAGACGATGGAGCCCGCGCTGTGAATGGTCGTGGGGCTGTACCAGGGGCGTGCGGTCGCGGCGATGCGCAAGCCTTCCGTGATGCCTCCGCAGATCGCCAGATCGAATTGGGTAAAGGTGACGGACCTGCGAACCAGGAGCTCGTGGAACTCCCGCTGGTCGATGAAGTTCTCATTGCCCGCGACGGGGATGCCGCTCCGCGCGTTGATCACCGCCATGCCATCGTAGTCGTAGGCGGCGACAGGCTGCTCGAAGAAGTAGATGTCGAACGGCCTGATGCGTTCCGCCAGCGCGAGGGCGTCGTGGGTGGTCATGCCGCAGACGGCGTCGATCATCAGGCGATGGCCGGGTCCGATCGCCTCCCGCGCCGCCTTTATGCGCTCGACGTCGACATCGAGGGGAGCACCGCCCACCTTCATCTTGGCGGAGGTGAACCCCCGGGCGATGTAGCCCGACATCTCCTCGGCGAGATCCGAAACGGACTTGTCCTTCCCGTAGAGGCCCGCGCTCGCATAGACACAGGCGTGGTCGGAATGCCCGCCGAGCAGCTGATAGAGCGGCAGCCCGGCGTGCTGGGCGAGCACGTCCCAGAGAGCCATGTCGACGGCCGACATCGCCGCCCGGATCAGGCCCGGGCGGGCATTGATGCTGCGGCTGAAATCCATGTCTTCCCAGATCGCGGCGATGTGACGCGGGTCTCTGCCGACGACCACCGGCGCGATATCGTCCTCGAGCGTGGCGGCCAGCGCACGCGCCGTTCCGCCAGCCACCCAGCCCTCGCCGACACCCGTCAACCCGGTGTCGGTCTCTATGAAGGCGAGCACGACCTCCTTCTTGTACCAGGTAAGAACCGGGTTCGAGAGGGGAGGGTCGAGATCCCAGTGCAGCGACTTGACGGTGAGGTTCCTGATCTTCACGGCATGGTCTCCGGCAGGTTCGCGATGCCCAATCAAAACCACGTTCCATGAAACCGGGCAACGGCAGGCACGAACCTGATAGAGTGATGCCGAATCATCGTATCAGGTGGGAGAGGTATTGATGGAACTCAACGATGTCATGCGGACCACGTTTTCGGCGCGCGATTACACGGGCGATCCGGTGCCCGACGAAGTGATTTACGACATTCTGGACACCGCGCGATTCGCGCCGAGCGGCGGCAACCGTCAAGGGAACCGCGTGATCATCGTCAGGGATCAGGAAACTCGCGACCGGATCTCGAAGATCGCCGAGCAGCCCGCCAAGATTTACGCGGCGCAGCGGGATGCGGGCGAGAGCCCTTGGAATACCATCGTTCCCTCTGACGTCACAGCGCAACGGATCGAAGAAACGCCGCCCCTCGACATTCTGGTCGAACCCTACCGCAACGCCTCCGTCGTGCTCGTGTTCGCCGTCGACCTCCGAGTCGTGGCGTCGATGGACAAGGAACTCGACCGCATCGGCGTGATCAGCGGGGCCTCCATCTATCCGTTCGTCTGGAACACCCTCCTCGCCGCACGACAGGCGGGTTTCGGCGGCACCATCACCACCGTGCCGGTGGCCAATGAGCCGGAGGTGAAGAAGCTGCTCAACATTCCGCTGGAATATGCGGTGAGCGCTCTCGTGCCCCTGGGCAAGCCGGTCAAGCAACTCACGAGACTGCGGCGCAAACCGGTCGAGAAAATCGCCACCCGCGGCACCTTCGACGGCGAGCCGTTCACGGTGTAGCGGGATACCCTGTCCAAGCCAGGTGCCGCTCTATCCGAACGTTTCCTTCACGATCGCCTCGACGCAGCGCCGCATCCGCGCGATGTTCTCCGCGTGCTTGCCGGGCCGCTCGCCGCGGATCATCTTCGGCACCAGCTCTTCGCGCGGTGTCGTCGTGAGCAGAGCTGCATTGATCTCGATCTGAACGGCGTGCACGTCCGGCGGCCGGTTTTCCCCGTAGCGCCGCACGGTGTGCCCGCCGGCATATCCGGGGACATCCTCGTGAACGTCGACGCCCGCGGCCGCGACGAGGTCTCTGATGCGCTCGACGATCGTCCGATCCGCCGTCATGCCGCCTCGCGTGCCGATGACGACCTCGTGCTTCCCGATTCGGTCGGGGCTGGCCGTGTGCGAATCCAGCAGCAGCAGGCGGTCGTGCCGGTTGCGCATCTCCTCGATCACGCTACCGAGGCCCTCGTGATAAGGATCGTAGTAGGCCGCGAGAATGTGCTCGGCGCGGGCTTCCGCCATGGGCTTCGCGAAAATCGGCTTGCCGCGTCGTGTGTGGGTTCGGAATACGCCGCGCGCTGAGATGACAACTCCGTCATCGCAAGCGAAGTCGTCGCGCCGGCGGTTCACGTCGACGAACAGGCGGGAGTAGGGAGTCGCGACGACGGTCGCGCCGTGGTCGTGCGCCCGCCCGTAGACGTCGGCGGCGAAGGTGTCGGCGTATCCCCAGGGCAGATGTACGAATTCGGGGACCGAATAGTCTTCGGGCCGGATATCCGGAATGGCTTCGGTCCCGAAGTGCGGGATGCTGACGACGACCGGTCGCGACTTGTCCGGGTCGGGATGCCGGATGATGGGGACCGCGAGGTCAGACATGGGCCGCAGGCGTCGGCGGTTCGGGGAAGGCGGGGAGCATCACGTTTTCTAACCGACTCGCGGCGTGATATCACGCGCCGCGCATGACGGACCTTCCATCCGCTGGCGCCAACCCTCATACGTCGCCCCGCTTGGCGGTCTCTTGCGGCATCGTCGCAAAGGGGTCACGTTTGCCGTGGTCCGGGAAATCCCCATACGAACCGGAGGTCCGTCATGCCGAACTCCAATGCCGTCAAGAATGTTTCCGGGCACTGCCTTTGCGGCGGTGTCCGCTACGAGGCGAGCGCCGTCCGGCGCCAACTCGTCCACTGCCACTGCGAGATGTGCCGCCGCGCCGTCGGCGGCGTTTGGCAGGCGACCCAGGCGCTGCGCGGGGATCTGACCATCGAGGACGACGGCTGCCTTGCCTGGTACCGGTCGTCCGAGAAGGCCCGACGCGGA